>JBJXEW010000013.1:0-24284 GCA_046156035.1 Phycisphaerales bacterium
CCATCGACCCACAACCTCCGGCGATGGGTCGATGGGGCGGTCCGCTTGATGAATAACATACAAGGCACGGAGGGGGGAACTCGCCTCCCCCGGCCGCGAGGACGCGGCCACACCCTCCGCTGGGAGCGGAGGGGGATGAGAGCCAGAGGACTCGGGTTGCGGCGGTGTGTGCTGGTGCATCGGCGTCACGCGGCGATGATGCACGAGGGAACGCCGCGCGGCAAGGGGGATTTTGTGAGGAGAGTGATTTAGGAGGCGGGGAGTGACAGGATGGTGTCAGTTTGAGGGGCGGAGGCGGCCCTGTTTGCCGTCGGGCTGGCCGCGGAGCTGGAAGCGGTCCTTCCCGGATCGGCGGGCCGGCTTGGCCGGCGGGTCTTCGGGCTGAGGCGTGGCCCGGTCTGCATCCTGCACGTTGGGAGGGCCGCCGAAGTCTTTGGGCAAGTTGTCTACGAGTTTCATGGTCTCAAGGCTGACGGTGACGACCTGCTTGACGAGACGGACGATGTATTCGGGATCATCACGCTCTTCACCCCAGGCGTTGGCATCGGAGACGATGCCGGTGCGCTTGTCGGTGGAGACCTGGTACTGGTCGATGACCCACTCGAGCGCGCTGCGGTTGCCGAGGCGGTAGCGGTAGACGGCGGGCGGGATGTCGTGGAGCGAGAGCGTGCTATTGACCGTGAGCGTCGTCTGGTCTTTGCTCAGGCGCATTTTGTCATCGACTCGCCACGACTTGGAGCGCTTGCGGCCTTCGGCATCGGTGAGGGTCCAGACTTCGCGGAGTTTGTGCGGCTTGACGATCTTCTCATCGTCGTAGTGGAGGTGAAGTTTGGCGAGGGCCTCTCCTGCTGTCGCGAAAGCGCGAAACTCATCGAACGCTTTGGCGAGGGGGATGCGGGGAAGTTCGCGCTTGAGGTTGTCGGCGAAGGTCTCGCGGTAGCCGTTGTGGTGGAGGATGGCGTAGACGTAGTGGAAGATGTCCCACTTGGCAACCTTGTTTGGCGCGTACTCGCGACCAAACAGGTCAAGGCCCCAACTACTCATGTTCTCGTTGGGGTTGGCGCCCTCGCTGTCGTAGACGAAGAATGAGACGCACTGACATCCGCTCGCAGCGCCAACGAGATGCAGGTCGAACAAGCCACGGCCACACATTGCCATGAAGGGCTTTTCCGAACCCGGCCCTGTAAACGCGATGATCCGGTTGTGCTGCTCGGTTGCGGCGATGGGCGAGAGCGATGGCCACCCGTAGACCTCAGCATTCAAGACCCGATCAAAGAAGAGATTCTGGCGGCAGTACGGGCGGTAGAGGCACGAGCGTGTCTTGGACTTGTCGAACGCGGCGTAGCGCCCGCGCACAACGTCGTTCTTTAGGTCGCGGTCCCACGCAAGCTTGTCGTACCTCACGTAGGAGTGAACGTCCGCGCCCTTCGGAGCACGCTTCCACCTATCCACTTCGGTATTAAACTCTTCAATAAAACTCTTCACGCGCGGTTCAAGCGATTCTCTGGACCAGTCGTAAACCGTTGTGTCGCGATGCGTTGCTACCCCCAAGGAATAGTCTTGGAACAAGGCGCGGGTATTTTGCCCGCTGGACGCACGAGCATCCTTGCTGACGAGTGCAGGGCACGAAGGAAACACCTCGCCTTCGCCCTGATTGAGCCATACATTCGCCTGATTCGGCTTCAGTTTGCGCCAAGGCACCTCACCGATGCTCGCAAACTGCGTGAGGTATCGCTGCTTCGCCACTGCGGTGGTACGGTCTGGAACCTCATGGTAGTGAACTTTTGTGGGCGTGCGCGTCTTGTGGCGCACCAAGACCGTGATCCCAATACCAACGCGAATCTGGTCGGAAAAGACGTTTCCGCCTTCAAGCTTTCGGCGAAGGGCACTTGTTCTCGCGTTGCCCCTCAGGTTGAAGTGGTAAATGGCTCCAAAATCACGAGCCAAGTGCTTTCGAAAGCCGTCGAAAGCTAGTGCCTCGACGAACCCGTTGTTGCTGACGAACGTCACTATGCCCGGCCGCTCACCGAGGCGGTCCGTCGCCCAGCGGAAAAACTTGACGTAGGGGTCATTGAGCTTGCTGACACTCGTGGCGTTTGAGGCGGCTGAATAGGTGCTCCTTACGCGAGCGTCGATTACCGAGTACGGCCGATTCTGGTTCTGCTCGTTGTGGATCATTTGGCCGACGTTGTACGGCGGATTGCCGATCACGACGGTGATTGGCGACTTTTTCTGGCGGTCAACCCGCGCGAGGTTGGCTTCGGTGAACAGGCCCAGAGTCTTTGGCTCTGCGAGGTCCAGCGTGTCCACGAAGCACAGGCCCTCGAAGGGCTCGTATTCACCGGCGAGATCGAAGAACTCGTGCTCGATGTTCAGTGCCGCGATGTAGTACGGCATGAGCATGATTTCGTTGGCGAAGAGTTGATCGGTGTACATGCGGCGGAGGTGCTTGGGGCCGCGTTCGGCGGCGCGGCGCATGAGGTTCACGACGAAGTTGCCGGTGCCGGTGCAGGGGTCGAGGATGTTGACGCCGTCATCGCCGAGGGCCTTGCCGAACTCCTCCTTCAGGACCCATTCGACGGAGGCGCACATGAAATCGACGATGGGCTGGGGGGTGTAGACGATGCCGTGGGTGTCGGCGGTCTTGACGCAATAACCCTGGAAGAAGCGCTCGTAGACGGAGTTAAGGAAGGCCTGCTTAGAGGACCAATCCGGCACGCGCGAGGCCGCGTTCTCGATGGCGATGTAGAAGCGGTCGAGGGAGGAGAGGAACTCCTTGCGCGAGAACGCGCGGGACGTGAGCGCGTCGATGACCTTTTCGACCTCTGCGGCGATGACGTTCTTGCGGGCAAAGTCCGGGTTGCTGAAGACGGTCTGGAAGAGGCGCTCGGTGAGGAGGTGCTGGACGAGCATCTCGTCTACGGCAACCTGCGAAATGTTGGGGTTGAGCGTGGTGCGGCAGAGGTCAAAGAAGGCGGCGAACCGTTCTTTAAAGGTGCGGTTGGACTTGTGGGCATCCGCGATGATCTCGGCGAGTTTCTTGCCGACCTCGGGGACGCGGGTGGTGAACTCTTCGACCGCATCATCGAAATCGACGATGGGCTGATCGACGAATGTGAAGAAGGCGGTGAGGAGGTCGCAGAACGCCCCCGGCTGACCATTGGCTTCCGCGATGGCGACGTCGAGCTTTTTCTGGCCCGCCTGAAAGAGGACGGCCCGGGTGGGAGTCCAGAAGATGGAGTTGTCGAGGGGGTAGCCTTTCCTGATCTTGTCGGCGATTTCGGCGTCGAGGTCATCTGCGGAGTCTTTGGCTTCCCAGTAGCCGCGGGGGAGTTGGTAGCGGTCTTTGATGGTGCCGTCGGGGATGATGCGAGTGCGTTTGCCGGAGACACGGACCTTTTTGCCGAGTTCGGGGATGGCGGTCCACTTCTGGGCGCGGGCGAGTTCGGCGAGGAGGGTTTGGAAGGCGGAGCGGACGGCCTGCTCGTGCTCGACGTTCTGCTCTGCGAAGCCGCGGAGGGCGGTGTAGTAAGCCTTGACGGGCTTGGAGGCGGGTGTGATGGAGAGGGACTTCGCCATGTGGTGGTAGCGAGGATACCACGGGCGGGCGCGGATGCCAGAGGAAGGGGAGGACCCCTTCCTCCGGCACCTCCATCCCCGTGCAAGGTGTTAGGCGACAGGGGGCAGACGGAAAGGGCGGCGAGCCGTTCGGCGCGGGCGGTGAGCCAAGCCGGAGGCTGCGTCAGGGGGGCCAGAGCGTTCGCCATCGGGGCATTGAGCCCCGATGGCGAAGAGACCAATGGGGAGGCTGTCCGGGGGTCGCACTCGTCGCCTATGGCGACTCGTTTGACCCCCGGCTACGTTCGTTCACGCCTGCGGCGTGAGGGCGCGCGGCACAAACACATCGAAGTCGCCCTGAACGGCGACTTCGATGGCACGAGAGGCCGCGTTGAGTTCACACAATCATCCCGCGCAGGCGTGTCTCGTGCTCACCACCGGGTTTGAGCCACAGGCAGTCATCCGCCCCGCTCGCCGCGAGGGCCGCGGGGTCTTTCACGCCCAGCAGCCGCAGCGTGCCGCTGGCAAAGCCCACCAGTCCGCCCTCGTGCTGCACGGCGTGGCCCACGAACCCCGCATCGTGCATCATCGCAAACAGCGCCTCGATAGACCCGCCCGCGCGGCTCAGGAGCGACGGCACCGCCTCGCACACCACCGCTGGCGAACGCTCCGCCAGCGTGCGCTTCAGGCCCGCAAGCACGCGGCACTCAAACCCTTCCGTATCAATCTTGATCATGAGCGGCCCGCGCGGCAGCGCGGCCAGTTCATCATCGCCCACGCGCACGGGCACCTTCACGCTCATGGTCTCGCGGCCCTCGCTGTCGGCGGCCATCGGTGCGAACGTGGCCTGCCCCGGGTGCAGGGGCACGTGCAGTTCCAGTTCGGTGGCGATGTCGCCCAGGGCGCAGTTGCGCGGGTCAACCATCGAGCGCAGGCCGTTGCGATCCACATGGTCCGCCAGCCGCTGGTACACGCGCGGGTTGGGCTCAAAGGCCATCACGCGCCCCGTCGGCCCCACGCACCGCGCCGCCATCAGCACCGTCATGCCGATGTTGGCGCCGATGTCCACGAACACATCGCCGCTCCGCAGCGCCTTCTGAAAGAGCATCTGCGTGTGGGCCTCGTAGTAACGTCCGAGCATGAAGGTCCAGCGCTCGCACCAGTCGGCGGTCTGCAGCGTCATGCGGTAGCCGTGCAGTTTGCCGCGCATCTCGACGGTGGGGCAGTCGGCCAGGTGTGCGTGCCCGGCCACGCGGTTCATCACCCGCTGCCACCCCGGCAGTTCCAGGCGCGCGTAGGGCAGGGCCACGGCTTTGAGAAACGGGTTCATCCCCACGATGGCAGACTCCATTGGCATGAGGCTCCCCTCATCGGGCCGCCGGGACGGCAGCCTGACAGGGTCCGGCACGCGCCCGGGAGGTTATCCGGCCCCTGCCGCCCAACGCGGGCACCGGCCGCGGCTTCGCCACGATCGGGCGATGTTTGCCGCGGCAAGCACCGATAAAGTTGCGAACGCCCTGCCCGCCCCCCGCGGCCCACCGGTGCGCCCGCGTGTCTCTCTCTCCTCCTCTTCATCTTTCCCGCGATAACCCACCTCACCCCGCCTCCCCCGCCGTGACCCCGCACCCGCCCAACAGCCCGAGTCCTGTAGCGTCGGTGGTGCTCGCCACACGCAACCGCAAGGATGAACTCCGCCGCGCCATCCGCTCGTGCCTCATGCAGTCCGTACCCGTCGAGGTGATCGTGCGCGATGACGGCTCCACCGACGGGACCGACGAGATGGTGCACGCCGAGTTCCCCACGGTGAACTACGCGCGCCACCCCGAGCCGCGCGGCTCGATCATCAACCGCAACGACGCCGTGAGCGCCGCACGCTCGCCCATCATCTTCTCCATCGACGACGATGCCGCCTTCGAGTCGCCCCGCACCGTCGAGCAGACCCTCCGTGAGTTTGACCATCCGCGCGTCGGCATCGTCGCCATCCCCTTCGTGGATGTCCTCCTCTCCCCGCGCGTGCAACAGTCCGCGCCAGACGGCACCACGGGTCCCTTCATTCTCGACACCTTCCGCGGGTGCGCCGCGGCCTGGCGCAAGGACCTTTTCCTCGCGCTGGGCGGCTACCGCCCCGTGCTCAAGCACATGGCCGAAGAGCCGGACCTGGCGCTACGAGCGCTCAACGCGGGGTATGTGGTGCTGGCCGGGCGGGCGGATGCGGTGCACCACTACGAATCCGCGGCTCGCAGCCGCGACGCCGTCTTCTTTCAGATCGCCCGCAACGGCGTTCTGCAGGGGTGGATGAACGCCCCCCTGCTCATGCTCTTGCCGCACCTAACCGGGTCTGCGCTGGCGAGCCTGCGCGCGGGCGTGCGTCTGGGCCGGCTGGGCCCCATGATCCACGGCGTTGCTCGCGGCTTCGCGGACGTGCTCCTGGGGCGCGCCGCGCGGCGGCCCGTGAGCAGGCGGGCCTACTTTCTCACCCGCTGGCTGCGCGCCCACAAGCCCGTGGCCCTGACCGTGGTGGAAGGCCGCCTGCCCGCGCTGATGCCCCTTGAGCAACTTGCCCGTTCGGGCGCCCACGTCGCGGGCGCTGCGGCGGTTGGAGTTGCCGTCGCCTGAGAGCCTTCATGCCACTCGTTGCACCCACCAACTCGCCGCAGGCCTCGGTCATCATCCCCACCAAGGACCGGCGCGACGACCTGCGCAAGGCTCTGGCCTCGCTGGGCAACCAGACGGCCAACGTTGAGGCGATCATCATCGACGACGGCTCCTCCGACGGCACGCTCGAGATGGTCCGGGGCGAGTTCCCGCTCGCCACCATCCATCGCAACGAGCGCTCGCGCGGCTCCTGCCCCAGCCGCAACCACGCCGCGTCGCTGGCAACCTCGCCCATCATCGTCTCCATCGACGACGACTGCATCCTCGCCTCGCCCCGCACCATCGAGCAAACCCTCGCCGAGTTCGATCTGCCCCGCATCGGCGCCGTGGGCATCCCTTACAAGAACGTCCGCACTTCGCAGGACGTGCTGCAGGTGGCGCCGGCGGACGGCCGCGTGTGGGTCATCCCGTCGTTCCGTGGCTGTGCCGCGGCGTGGCGGCGGAGCCTGCACGAGCAGATCGGCGGGCAGTCTGAAATCCTCGGCCACGGTGTGGAGGAGCCCGAGTTCTGCCTGCGCATGTGGGGCGCGGGCTTCGCCGTGCGCGCAGGCCGCGCCGATCCGGTTGACCACTACGAATCCCCCCGTCGAGATTCGCCCGCACTGCTGTATCTCTACGGCCGTAACCACATCCTGCTGGCGTGGATCAACTGCCCCTTCCCCTTCGTGCTGCTGCAAATCCCCGGCACGGCGGTCAAGTGCGTGCTCACCGGCCTGCGCGCCGGGCGCATCGGCCGCTCGTTCTGGGGTGTGGTGAACGGGCTCATCGACGTGGTGCGCGGCAAGGCCCGCCGCAAGCCCGTGCCGCTCGCGCTCTGGCGGGCGTTCCGTCGGCTTCACCGCAACCACATGGAGCCTCTCGAGAGTGTGGAGCCGCGCGCTTGGCCCGGCGGTGGACGCGGGTAGGCCCGCGTGTTGCCTGTCGCCCGTTCCCGCACTCCTCGTTTCTTCAGCATCGATCAGCCGCGTGCCACCGACCACTCCCGCCAAACCAGACGCAACCCACCCGCCCACGCTCGCGGCGGGCGCGCCCGGAGCGCAACATGACAGCGGGGCGGCGGCCCACGGCACCCCAGAACAGACGATGGCCGGGGCAGCGGCCAGCGGCATGCGTTGGCTCATGCTCCAGAGCCTCGTCTACAAGGCCGTCAGTTTTTTCGGGCAGATCGCCCTCACGCACCTGGTCAGCCCCAAGGACACGGGCCTGATCACCCTGGCACTGGGCGTGGCCGTCTTCACGAACTTCCTCCAGCAGCAGGGGCTGCGCGAGGTGCTGGTGCGCCTGCGCAGCCGCCACGAACGCTGGGACGGCACGGCCCTCTGGCTCGCGGCGGCGCTGGGTCTGGTGGGCTTCGCGCTCACGGTGCTCGCCGCGCCGGTGGCGGCGTGGGCCTTTCGTGCCCCAGAGGTGCGGGCGCTCCTGTTCACCGTCGCCTTCTCGGCGCCGCTCATGGCGATCTCCAGCGTGCCGGAGGCCAAACTCCAGTCGCAACTCCGCTTCAAGGCCCTCGCGAGCATCGAGTTTCTGCGCGGCATCGGCACGCTGGCCCTCACCCTCTTCCTCGCGTGGCGCGGCGGGTGGTCGGGCGGTGCAATGGCCTTCGCCCTCCCCCTGCCCACCATGGTCGCCGTCCGCCTCGTGCTCCTGTGGTGGCTGGCCCGCCCCCGCATCACACGCCAGCCCCACCCGAGGCGCTGGCGCTTCCTCTTCGGCGATTCGGTCCTGCTCACGCTCGCCTCGCTCTTCGGCCAGTTCATCCCGCAGGCGAGTTTCTTCATCATGGGCCGGCGCTTCGATGAACTCGAGGTGGGCCTCTACGCCTTCGCCAACAACCTCTCTCTCACCACCGCCGTTGTCATCACGCAGAACATCGGCGCCGTGATGTTCCCCGTCTTCACGCGATTTCAGGACGACCCCGACTCGCTGCGCCGCAGTTTCATCCGCTCGGGTCGCCTCCTGCAAGTACTCGCCGTTCCGCTCTGCTTCATGCAGGGGGCTCTCGCGGGTCCCTTCATCGGCCTCGTGGCTGGCGAGCGCTACCACGGCAGCGTGCCCATGCTTCAGGTGCTGAGTGTGGCGATGGCGTTCGTGGTGATCTGGCCCTCAAGCAGGGCCCTCATGCAGGCCCAAGGGCGCTTCCGCATGTGCCTGCTGATGTCGGTTCTGCACGCCGCGGTTTACACGGTGGCCGCGGTGCTCGGGGCACTCATGGGTCAGGGCCTGGCCGTCAGCCTCAGCGTCTGCATCGCCTTCTTCCTCGTCGGCATCATCGACCCGTGGGTGGCCCTCAAGCCCGTGGGCGGCACGCTGCGAGATGTGGTGGGCATGTCGCTGGTGCCCCTGGTGGTGAGCGGCCTTGGCATCGCGCTGCCGTACCTGCTCATTTCCAACAGCGCGTTCTTCCAGCAGCACCTGATCCTTCAGGCCGTGGCCGTGTCCATCGCGGGGGGCGTGGGGTGCCTGCTGCTGTACCGGCTGCTGGCCCCGCGCGACCTGGCGGAGATTTTGGGCTTTGTCGTCGGCATCATCCGCAGGCGCGTTCTGCGGCGAGGGTGAGCAGGGTGCAGGGATGCGTCGCTGACGCTCCGGGCTCGTTCAGCAGCCCTGGTAGTACGCCGTGATGTAGTCGCCCAGGTTGTCCGGGTTGGGGTCAAAGCACTGGCCCGAGCCGTCGGCCGTGAAGGCCGTCTTGTACCCGTTGTCATACGGCGGGTCGTTGCCGGGGCAGGCAATCGCGTAGCCTCCGGGCCCGGGAATGTGCGGCATCGTGTAGTAGTCGGTGATGAAATCGCCGATGTCATCCGGGTTCAGCGAGCCGTCGCCGTTGTACTCCACCGCGCACGTGCTCGGGCTGGCCACCGTCCCCGTGATGTTGATCACCACCGTCGGGCTCTCCGTTGCGCCCGGAGCCGAGATCGTCAGCGTGCCGTTGAACGTGCCCTCACTGCTGGTGTTCAGCGTGATGACGTGGGTGTTGCCCGCCGTGCCGGGGTCGGTGCCGAAGAAGCCCGCCGGCCGGTTCGGGTACGGCACGCCGCGGCTGGGGATCGTGCCCGAACCCGGCGTGGTGTACCCGCTCGAAAGTGTCAGCGTGTAATACAGCCCGTTGATCCCCGCCGCGCCCCAGCGCGTGAAATCCGTCGGCGAGGTGCTCGCGGTGATGTTGCTGATGGTGATGGACTGCTGGGCCACCGAGCCCACATCCACGGTGCCGAAGTCGATCGTGGCAACGGACGTGAAGACCTTCGGCGGCACCAGGAAGTGGGCCACGATCGGCAGGTGGCCGCCGCCGGTGGCGGTGTTGTAGAGGCTTGTGGCGATGGCGTTGCCCACGAATGTGTTGCCGGGCGAACCCGCGCGCATCAGCGACGTGTCGTACGACGATCCATCGTTGCCCCACGAGCGGTACGTGTGCTTGGGGTCGTTCCAGGTGGTCGTGCTGAAGACGCTGGTCTGATCCCCCTGATACTCCAGCCCGTGCAGGTCGATCAGGCCCGCGTTGGTCAGAATCTGATCGTGCCGGTCGTCCATCGCCGCGCGCGGGTCCTGCGTGTGCACCCACCGGAAGTTCACGTTGTTGTTCCACGTGCCGGTCGTCCGGATGGGGTCAAAGAACCGGCCGGAGTTGTCCGCCTGCGAACCGATCAACTCCACATAGTCCACAGCCGTGGAACTCTGAATGTTCGTGTCGCCCGCCATCACCGCGTGGTAGCCGGCTGGCTTGCCGCTGCCCACGCCGTTGGTGTTCACACCCTGGGCGTTGTCGCGCATCCGCTGGCACTCCAGCAGGCGCCGGCCCTGCGCGTTCTCGCCCACGGGGCAGGCCGCGTTCGATCCCTGGGCCTTGAGGTGGATGCTGTACACGCTGAACGTCGCCGCGGCGGCGGTGTAGCCCAGCGGCCGGAAGTCGTAGCGGATGGTGTCGCGGGGCTGCTCGCAGTTGTTGCCCGTCACGCCCGCGGCGGTGATCGTCTGACCCAGAAACTGCACGCGCCCGGTGCGATAGAAGAACGCCGCGTAGGTATCGTTGTTGGTGGGGCTTTCGAGGAACGTGGCGGCGGCCCAGTCGGCCGGGCTGGTCATGATGCCCGCCACCGGCGTGGTGGTGTTGAGCACGCCCAGAAACTGGGTGATGGCGGCCTGGCTCAGGAACTCCGTCGCCGCGAACACGTCGGGGTTCATGCTCTGCCCGCCCATCGCCAGACCCGCATCGATGATGCCGTAAACGCTGCGGCGGAAGTCGATGTTCCGCGCATCGGGGTTGCTCGACGAGTAGTTCGTCACGTTCCACGTGCACATCCGCACCTGCGCGCACACGTGGCCCGCGGCCAGCGCCAGGGCGAGTGCAGGAACGATGCGGGCCGTGAATTGGTGGGTGGTCATGGAGGGTTCTTCCTCGTCTAGAACGGGAACTGGAAATAGGCGGTGATGAAGTCGCCCAGATCGTCCGGGTTCAGCACACGGTCAAGGTTGAAGTCGCACTGGTCGCACACGGGCTCGTTCTTCGCGTCCAGTTGGAAATAATCGGTGATGTAGTCGCCCAAGTCGTCGGGGTTCACCACCCCGTCGATGTTGAAATCGAGTTCGTCGGGCAGCACGGCCCGCCACGCCTGCGTGCGGCCCTGCGGGTCGCGCCCGTAGCCCACCACGATCCGCCCGTCCGCAGACACCGCGTTGGCCCAGAAGAGCGACCAGCCAGCGGTGTCGACACCCGCCGAGGTGAGCGCGGCCTTGATGGGCATCACGCCCCGATACGTCCACGCAACGGCCTCACCATCCGCCGTCGGGTCGTTGGAGGTGGCGTAACCGACGATGATCCGTCCGTCGCCGCTGGCGCCACGCGCCCCGGAGTTGGGCGTTGCCGGCGCACCCGCCAGTTCGGGGAGCAGCTCGCCGCCGTATGCGCTCGTCCACCGCACCGCCCGCTGGCCCGCACCACCCGCCGCGTATCCGCCCACGATGGTGGACCCATCGCCCGAAATGCCCGAAGCCACGCTCAGGCCCGTCATCCCCGGCGGTTCGGGCAGCGCCTGCAGGGGTCCGGGAGCCGTCCACGTAAAGGCGTGAACAAAGCCCGTGAACGGGTTGAGCGACGCGCCCACCACAATGTTGCCGTCTGCCGAGATCGCGCTGCCCTGGCTGGTGGTGGTGCCGGGCAAAAAGCCCAGGCCCGTCATGGTCCCCGCAAACGGCGAGTCGCTGGTCACGACGTAGCGGAAGGCCTGGTCCGTTTCCTCGTTGTTCACGATGGACTTCGCGACACCCGCCAGCCGCGAGCCGTCAGCGCTGATCGCAAAGGCCGTCGAGTTGTTCACCGCGCCCGGCAACGCCCCCAGGCTCCGCCACTTCGGGTTGGGAAGCCCCTGCGTGTCGCAGCGCACACCCACGTTGTAGAGATTGATCCCCCCATCCACCTGCAAGCTCTGCCCCGCGGCATACCGCCCATCACCCGACACACCAAAGACCGCCGACGAGAAGAACGTGGGGTTCAGCGTGCCCAGCGGCGAGATCGTGCCGCTCCCCACCCGTCGCCACGCCTCCGTGCCCGGCTGCGACACGCCCGAGATGCTCTCGCCCACAATCGTGCTTCCATCCGCGGAGATGCCCCACGCCACACTGATCTGCGGGAAGCCGTCCAGGAATCCCAGGCCCTCGAACGCCACCGGCTGCCCCAGCACAGTCCACGGCATCGCGCCCGCGGCCAGCGCGGCTACGAGAAGGCACCGACATCCGCAGCGCCGCGACAGCGACACACGAAGCATCCAAGCCTCCAGACTGAGCCAACACCGGCACCCCAAAGCACACCAAGCCCGCGTCCCGCGGCCAGAAGTCTGCCGCGAACGCTGGAGTTTACATCACGCCCGCTCTGGTCGCCCCCAAAAAGGCCAACCACGCCCCAGTATTTCCCGGGCGGTGGGAAAATGGGGACCCGGATTTGGCCTTTGTTTGCGCCGCGTTCGCCGGTTAGCACCCGTTGTTGTACGCCATCAGGAACGCGTCCCGGTCCTGCTGCGTCACCACGCAATCGCCGTTGAAATCGGCTTGGAAGCCGGGAGTCACTGGGCAACGGTCGGAGAAGCCTCCCGGGCCGGGCGTGAGGTTGTCGAAGGCGTTCTGGAACAGACTGAGATCCATCGCGTTCACCAGGCCGTCGCGATTGAAATCAGCCGGGCAGAACGTCGGGCCGCACGGCGTGTTGAACGCCTGCTGGAACGCGGCGAGGTCAATGAGGCTGGCAGCGCAGTCACCGTTGAAATCGGCTTGGAACCCCGGGAACCCTGGCGTCAATGGGCAACGGTGCGAGTAGCCGCCGGGCCCCGGAGTCAGGCTGAAAAGGGCGTTCTGAAACTGCTGCGAATCCATGTTGTTCACCACGCCGTCACGGTTGAAATCAGCGGGGCAGAACGCCGCGTCGAACGCGGCGTAGAAGCCCGAGAAATCGTTGGGCGTGAGGGCGCAGTCGCCGTTAAAGTCTGCCCGGAAGCCCTGGTTGAACGGCGGCGGTGCGCCGGGGCAGGGCACCGCGTATCCGCCGGGCCCCGGAGTCTGGTTGGAGAATGCGGTGTGGAACTGCTGCGAATCCAAGTTGTTGACCACACCGTCGTGATTGAAGTCCGCTGGGTGGGCTGGCGGGGGCGGGAGAAACTTCAGCGTGAAGATCGTCGGGCCCTGCCCGGGGTCGGAGGCCGTGATCTCATCGATGCGGGCCTCACCCAGCGGATCGTTGTGGAGGGAAAGCGTGAGCGTGCCCGTGATGGTGATCGTCGTCCCGGCAGGGAAACTTGTGGGCGAGGCCAGGACGTTGTCGCTCGCTGTGATCGAGTACGGCCCGCACGACGTGACGATGGAGCCGAACGGCGAACTCGCGATCGACGGACGCATAAAGCCGCTCGCCCCGGCGGGAATCGAGTAGTAGAACTCAGCCGCGAGGTCCATCCGCGCAAACTGAGCTCCCACCGGGCACCCGCCCATCGGCACCGGGTTGGGCGGCAGCGAACCGAGCAACGTCAGGCCTGCCCCGGCCACGGCGGTGGGGCCGAGCGTCGATGTCAGTTCCCACGCGGCCTCGAAGGAGATCGTCAGCGTGCTCGCCGTGCTCGACAACAAACTGGGGTTTTTGGCCTGCGTCAGGCTGGTGCCCGTGGCGAAGACAATGCCCAGCGCGCTGGGCGTGCTCAGCGTGCCCAGCCCCGCCTTGGCCGTCGTGTTCGGCCCCCCGGGAGAAACAATCATGGCGCCCAGCGGCAACTGCAACGGCGGAAAGGCCGCGCCCGCGCTCGTGTAGTTCGGCAAGGGCGAGATCACCGGCAACGGCGTGCACCCGGCGAAGTAATCCGTGATGTAATCACCCAGGTTGTCCGGAAACGGCGGCGAGCACTGCGCGCTGCCGTCGGATGTGTAGTTGCACTTGTACCCGTTGTCGTAAGGGATCGGCTCGCTCGGGCACGGCGTGGCGTAGCCCCCCGGCCCCGCGATCGGCGCAAACGTGAAGTAATCGGTAATGAAGTCACCCAGATCATCCGGGTTCAGCGCATTGTCGCCGTTGTACTCAACGCGGCAATCCGTGTACGGCCCCGTCGACCGCACACCCGGCGTCGTGCCCAGGTTCGACCGGTGAAGGATGGAGCCGGTGCTGTAGAGAACGGTCTGCCCGCTCACCGCCGCGGCACCGAGCCACGCCACACACACGGCCATCACGCCAAGCCCACGATGCACCATGGCCAAACTCCGCACGCAGGCAGCCCAACTCCGGACGGCGTTTGGGCCCCGCTCCCTTCAGCATACCACCGTGCCCGCGGAAAGCCGGTAAGAAAACCGCCCAATTCGGGCTCAAAAGCCCCATACAGCCATCCACGCGGGCTCAGGGAGGCCGGGCAACCACACTGCCGCCGGGCAAGCCTTCAGCACCCGCCGTTGTACTGCGTCAAGAAGTCGCTCAAATCATCGGGATCGAGCGAGCCGTCTTGGTTGAAATCGGCTTGGTAGCCCGTTTCGTCGGCGGCGTAGCCGCCGGGTCCGAGAGTCCCGTAGGTGTACGCGTGGTGAAACAGACCCAGGTCCATCACGTTCACCACGCCGTCGCGGTTGAAATCGGCTCGGCAATAGATCGGATCGCATGCTTGGTTGAAGGCGAAGTCGAATTGGACGAGGTCATTCAAGTCCGCGGCGCAGTCGCCGTTGAAGTCCGCCTGATAGCCCTGATTGAACGGCGGCGCTAGGCCGGGGCAGGGCACGGCATATCCGCCCGGGCCGGGGATTGAGGTCAGGAACGCGTTCTCAAAGAGCGCTTCATCCACGGGGTTCACTGCACCGTCAAGATTGAAATCGGCCGGACAGTACGTCGGTCCGCACTGCGTGCCGAACGCGGTCAGAAACCCCCCTAGGTCGTCGGGCGTGATGCTGCAATCCCCGTCAAAGTCCGCTTGGTAGCCCGCATCAAAAGGCGGCAGTTCCGCGGGGCAGGGCACGGCGTATCCGCCCGGGCCCGGAGTCAGGTTGATGTACGCGTTCTGGAAGTTCTGCGAGTCCATGTCGTTGACGACGCCGTTGCGGTTGAAGTCCGCCGGGCAGATTGGCGGGGGCGGAGCAAACTCCAGCGTGAAGACCGCCGCGTCGATCCCCGCTTCGCCCAGAGGGTCGTTGTGCAAGGAGAGCGTGAGCGTGCCCTTGATCGTGATGGTCGTGCCCGCCGGGAAACTCATGGGCGATGCCCCAACGTAGTCGCTCGCCGCGAGGGAGTACGGCCCGCACGATGTCACGATCGACCCGAACGGCGAACTCGCGATCGGCGGCCGCATGAAGCCGCTGGCCCCGCCGGGGATGCTGTAGTGAAAGTCGGCCTCAAGGTCCATCCTTGCAAACCGACCCCCGGGAGGGCAACCGCCCATCGGCACCGGGTTGGGAGGGAGCGATCCCAGAAGCGTGAGCGCCGCCCCCGCCTTCACGGCTGGCCCGAGCGTAGACGTGAGTTGCCACGCGGTCTCGAACGAGATGGTCAGCGTGCTCGCCGTGCTCGCGTTCGTGCTCGGGTTCCTGGCCTGCGTCAGGCTCGTGCCCGCAGCGAACACAATGCCGAGCGCGCCGGGCTTGCTCAGCGTGCTCAGGCCGGCCTTGGCCGTCGTGTTCGGCCCCCCGGGAGAAACGATCATCGCGTCAAACGGCAACTGCAACGGCGTGTTCAGTGTCTGGACGTCGCTCGTGTAATTCGGCGGCGAGATCACCGGCAGCGGCGCACACCCTGAGAAGTAATCCGTGATGTAATCGCCCAGGTTGTCCGGAAACGGCGGCGAGCACTGCGGGCTCCCGTCGCTCGTGTAGTTGCACTTGTAACCATTGTTATACGGGACCGGCTCGCTGGGGCACGGTGTCGCATACCCGCCGGGGCCGGCGATCGGCGCGAACGTGAAGTAATCGGTGATGAAGTCGCCCAGGTCGTCCGGGTTCAACGTGTTGTCGCCGTTGTACTCAACGCGGCAGCCCGCATACGGCCCCGTCGAGCGCACCGCCGGCGTCGTTCCCAGGTTGGAGGTGTGCAGGATCGAACCCGTGCTGTAGATCACGGTCTGGGCGCCCGCCGACACCGCCACGGCAAGCACACCCAGCCCGCTGGTCAACGCCAACATCCGACGGTACACCATGGCCAAACTCCATAAAGGGCGGCCGGAGAATCCGCTGCGCTGGGCCGCGCACACCTGAGCATACCACATAGGCAGCGGAAACAGGTAGGGAAACCGCTGTATTTCGCGGGCCCGCTCTCCGGCCGGGCTCCCTCATCAGACCCGGCCCGTCGGCGGTTCAACTCGCGCAGCCACCGGGCGGGTTCCCGTTGTAGAACGCCTCGAAGAACCCGTCCCGGTCCGCCTGGTCCAGCACGCAGTCGCCGTTGAAGTCTGCCTGGAACCCCGGGTCAGCGGTGGCGCACCGGCCCGCGAAGCCACCCGGCCCCAGCGTCATGCCGAAGTAGGCGTTGTTGAAGCCAGCCACGTCGGCGCTGTCCACCACCTGGTCGTGGTTGAAATCGGCACGGCACGTCGGCGGCGGGCACGGCGTGTTGAAGGCCTGCTGGAAGCCCATCTGGTCCGCCGCGTTCAGCACGCAGTTGCGGTCAAAGTCGGCCCGGTAACCCTGGTTGAACGGCGCGGGCAGGCTCGGGCAGGGCACGGCGTAGTTGCCCGGGCCGGGCGTCTGGTTGTTGAACGCGTTCTGGAACTGCATCGAATCCAGCAGGTTCACCACACCGTTGCGGTCATAATCCGCCCGACAGATCAGCGGCATGGTCAGCACAAACACCGGCGTCACGTTGTCGATGAACGCCTCGTCAAGGTCGTTGTGGAGCGCCAGCGTGAGCACGCCGGTGATCGTGATCACCGTGCCCGCCGGGAAACTCGTCGGCGTGGTCACGGCGTTGTCCGTCGCCGTCATCGAGTACGGGCCGCAGTCGGTCACCCGCGGGCCGAAGGGCGAACTCTCGATCGTCGGCCGCAGCAGGCCGCTCGCGCCCCCGGGGATCGCGTACAAAAACTCCGCCGTCAGGTCCATCTGCGAGAAGCGGCCGCCGGGCGGGCAGCCCCCCATGGGCACCGGGCTGGGCGGCAGCGACCCGAGCAACGTCAGGCTCGCGCCGGCCTGGGCCGTGGGGCCCAGCGCCGAGGTCAACTGCCACGAGGCCTCGAACGAAATCTCCAGGGTGCTTGCCGTGTCCTTGTCAGCGTCCAAGTTCTTCGCCTGCGTCAAACTCGTGCCCGTCGCGAACACAATCCCCAGCGCGCCGGGCGTGCTCAGCGTGCCCAGCCCCGCCTTCGCCGTCGTGTTGGGTCCCCCCGCAAACGCGATCAGCGCCCCCAGCGGCAACTGCAGCGGCGGCAGCGCCGAACCCGCGCTCGTGTAGTTCGGCAGCGGTGAGATCACCGGCACCGGACTGCAATCGGCAAAGTAATCCGTGATGTAATCACCCAGGTTGTCCGGAAACGGGGGCGAGCACTGCCCGCTCCCGTCGGTCGTGTAGTTACACCGGTAGCCAGCGTCATACGGAGGAGGCTCCTCAGGGCAAGACGTCGCGTACCCCCCCGGCCCCGCGATCGCCGGCTCGGTGAAGTACTCCGTGATGAAGTCTCCCAGGTCATCCGGGTTCAGCACGCCGTCCCCGTTGTACTCCACGCGGCAGTCCGCGTACGGACCCGTCGACCGCACGGCGGGTGTCGTGCCCAGATTGGAACGATGTACGATTGACCCGCTGCTGGAGAGCACGATCTGCCCGCTCGCGCCCGCCGCCGCACATACCAGACCTAGCGCGGCGGTCCACATCCCCATCTGGCAACGCATCATCATGAATCTCCACAGGCGAGCCACGCGGGTGAGCCGTGCGGGCACGCGGCCTCTGCAGCATACCACCGTGCCCCCAAAATGCCCGGAAGAAACACCCCCTTTTTGAGCCCCCAAGCCCCTCCGCTTCCCTCGGTCCGAGCCGTGCACACGCCGTCGCCCCGCCTTCACGCGGTACGATCCTGCACGCATGGACACACGCTCGCTCATCCGCACGCTCCTTCTGGCCGGCGCGTGCCTGCCAACGCTCACCGCCAGTGCCCTCGCGGTCGAACCCACATCCATCCGCAAGCAGGCCCAGGAGGCCGAGGAACTCGCCCGCCTCTTCACCACACTCGACGAGTCCGACCCCGGCATGACGTACTCCGTGGCCCGCAAACTCGCCGCGGCACCCGACCGTGCAGGCATCTGGGCCCTCAAAGACGCCTGGCCGGACCTGAAAAAAACCAGCACCAAAGAGTCCATCCTCTCCACCTTCTTCTCCTTCCGCGGCCCAGACCCCGACCAGCCGCGCCTCTTCATGCTCCACCCGCGCCTCGTTGATGTCCTCGACCTGGGCGTGAAAGACCCCAACGCCGCCACCCAGTCCTTCGCGCTGCGCTGCCTCAAGAGCCTGGCCCTCGACGACTTCGCCGAAGACTTCGGCAAGTATCAGGCCTGGCGCACCGCCATGGCCCAGCAGACCGATGCCAACGACGTGCTGGCCGAATCCGTCCGCGCGTTCGTGGCCCGCGCAAAGGATTCCCCGCCCGAGCGCTGCCGCACGATTGCGGATTTTCTCGATGAGCACGGGGCCATGCTGCGCGATATTCCCGCCGCACGCGCCGCCGCGCTTGATGCGGGCTGGGCCGATGTGCTGGGGGCGTGGCTGCGGAGCGACGAGGCGAGCATGCAGGCCGCGATGCGCCTCTCCAGCGGCCTGCTGGTGCGGCGCGAGGACCTCGAAAAGCACGTCATCCCCCTTCTCGCCCCCGATCACCACGCCGCCCTGCGCGGCTGGGCCGCCGCCACACTCGGCGATGCCCGCGCCGAATGGGCCGTGGACGCGATCCTCGACGCCGTCCGCGAAAGCCTCGCCTCGACAGACGACCTCCGCGCCATCCTCCCGCCCGTCTCCCGCGCCCTCGCCGCGCTCGGCGACCCGCGGGCCGTCCCCGTCCTCATCGCCGCCATCGAGGCCGAGGGGACGAGCGCCAGCGCCCAGACGGTGGGCGTGTTTGCGCTGGGGCCGCTCACAGGCGTGCGTATTACCACGGACCAGACCGCCGCGTGGTGGCGAACCTGGTGGGAGAAGAACCGCGCCCGCTTCCCCAGCGCGGCCCAGATGGACATCCCCGCGCCCCTGCGCCCCGCCGGCACCAGCCCCGCCGCGCCCTTGGCGAGCAACGAAGGCATGATGCCGCCCACGGGCGCAGGTGGCGATGTGGGCCCCATGTCGCCCGCCATGCAACTCAGCGCTTCGTTCGACAACGACCAGCGCTTCTTCCTTGTTGGCACGAATCCCGCGGAGCCGGGCCCCGCCCCGGCATCCGCTCGGGCCGGCCGCAAACTCCTCATCATCATCCCAGGGGGCGACGGCAGCCCTTCACTCAAGCCCTTCGCGCAGCGCCTGCACGCCCAAGCCCTTGACGATTCGTGGCTCGTGGCCCAACTCGTGGCCCCCAAGTGGGACCCAGGCCAGTTCGACACGCTCGTGTGGCCGACCGGCAAAAGTCCCTGGAACGGCGCACGCTTCACCACCGAGGCGTTTGCCGATGCGGTGGTGAAGGAAGTCGCCGGCCGCACCGCGATCGATGCCAAGCACATCTACATCCTCGCGTGGGCGAGCGCCGGGCCCGCGGGCTATGCCGCGCTGTTGCGACCCGCTTCGCCCTTCACCGGCGGCGTCATCGCGATGTCCGACTTTGCCATCGCCAAGGTGGACACGCTCAAAGCCGCCAAGGGCAAGCGCATCGCCCTCATCCACGCCGAGGGCGACACCACCACGCCCATCCGCGCCGCCGAAGTCGCACGAGACTGGCTCGCCCGCTCGGGCGCCACCGTCAACCTCGCCCGCCTCCAAGGCCCGCGCGGCTGGCCCGAAGGCACCATGCCCCTGCTGAAAGAGGCCATCGCGAAGGTGGGGGGGGCCGTAGGTGGGAGGGGGGCAGGGCCTTAGGTGAGAGGCCCGCCGAGCGACGGGCTTTCGCGGCGAAGCCGCGGGGGTCAATAGCCGTGGGCAGCGGCGCAGCCGCGCCCACGGAAGACAGACCCAAGGACGGGTGTGCCGCGCAGCGGCACGGGTATGGACTTCACGGTTTCAAGGCCGCGCTGCACACGCACTGGCCGAACGTGAGCGCGTGCTGGCGCAAGTTGGCAAACCCCACACCGCTGATCGCCGCGCCCAGTTGCTCGCGATCCAGAAAACTCTCCACCGACTTGGGCAGGTAGCGGTACGCCCCGGACCGATCACCGCTGATCAGCGTGGCCGTGATGGGCATGATGCGGTTGGTGTACAGCCGCGCCAGCCACCCCACGATCGGCACGCGCGGCGTGTCAAACTCCAGCACCACCAGCCGCCCGCCGGGACGCAGCACACGAAAGAACTCCGCCAGGGCCACGGCGGGGTCCTGCACGTTGCGAATGCCGAAGGCGATCGACACGATGTCGAAACTCGCATCCGGGAAGGGGAGTTTCATCGCGTCGCCCTCGATGTACTCGATCGGGCCGCACGTCGCGTCGGAGCCATTAGTGGCCACAGGCGCCCGTGCCGCGTCGCGCACCTGCCGGGCGCGGGCGATGTCCAGCATCTCGCGCGTGAAATCCAGCCCCACCACGCGGGCCGGTGCCGGGTGCGCACGAGCGAACGCCCGCGAAAGGTCTCCCGTGCCGCAGGCCACATCCAGCACGTGGTCGCCCGCCCGCACCGCCGCCTGCCGCACCGCGAAGGCCCGCCACCGCTGGTCAAGCCCCAGCGAGTGTACCCGGTTGTTCAGGTCGTAACTCCCCGCGATTGCCGCGAACATGCGGCGGACGCGCTCGGCCTTGTCCTGCCGCGCGTGCGGATCGGTGGCGAGCGTTTCGCCTGTCCACGCGGGGGGGGCGGGTGGGGCGGGGGATGCAGTTGGTGTGTTGGAGGGCGATGCGGGCACCGGCCAAGCGTAGGGATCGGCGCGCTCACCGTCGGTACGCGGCCCGACTCGCTCCTCGTTACCCTTCGGCCTCGCATGAGCCGCCTGCCGTTCGATCCTGAGAAGATGAAGCGGGCCAAACCACCCGGCCCCCCCGCTTCCGCCGCGCCCGTGCCCGGCGCACCGTCCGGCCCCGAACCCCTGCGCGTCTCCCAACTCGCCTCCATGATCGACACCGCCCTGCGCACCGGCGTCGCCAGCCCCGTGCGCGTGCGCGGCGAGATCGGCCAGTTCACCGACCGCACGCACTGGTACTTCTCACTCAAAGATGCGGAGGCCGTCATCTCCTGCGTCATGTTCGCCGCGGCGGCTCGCAAAGCCGGCTTCATCCCATCCGTCGGGCAGGAAGTCATCGCCACAGGCCACGTGGAGTTCTACAAGCCCCAGGGGCGAACGACGCTGCGGGTGGACCGCCTCGAAGCCGTCGGCCAGGGTGCGCTCGAAGCCGCGCTCAAGGCCCTTGTGGAGGAGGCCCGCGCTCTCGGCTGGCTGGCCGATGCCCGCAAGCGGCCCATGCCGCTCTTCCCGCGTCGCGTGGCCGTCATCACCAGCCGCACCGGCGCGGCACTGCAAGACGTGATCGACACCGCCCGCCGCCGCGCACCCGGCGTGGAACTCTGCCTCATCGACACGCTCGTGCAGGGCGCCGAGGCCGCGGGCATGGTGGCGGGCGCGATCGGCTGGGTCTCGGCGAACGCCGCGCGGCTCGGCATCGATGCGCTCATCGTTACGCGCGGCGGCGGCAGCATGGAAGACCTCTGGGCCTTCAACGACCGGCGGGTGGCCGAGCAGATTGTCAGTTGCTCGATCCCCGTCGCCTGTGCCATCGGCCACGAGACCGACACCACGCTGGCCGAACTCGTGGCCGACCTGCGCTGCGCCACACCCACGCAGGCGGCCATGCGCTGCGTGCCAGATTCGGCCGCGCTGCGCGAGCAGGCCGAATCGTTGAAGGAACGCCTGCACGCCGCGCTGGTGGCACGCATGAAGGCCGCGGCGTGGGCGAGCCTCTCGGCCGCACGGCAACTGGTGGCCGTCACGCGCGGTGCGAGCGCGCAATCCCGCTCGCGCGTCGATCGCGCCGGGGCACGGCTGGAGCAACACCGACCCGCCCGGGTGTACGAGCGTCGCAAGGCCCGCGTGGCAGACCTGGAGCGTTCTCTCGCCGCAGCGATGCAGGCGCGTGTCGGTGCTGTCGACCTCGACGGCCGCGTGTCAAGGGCTTCTCTCGCGCTCGCGAACCACGTTGCGAGCGCGGCCGACCGCCTGCGCACCACGCAGCGCCAACTCGAACTCGTCGGCCCGCAGGCCGTGCTCGCACGCGGCTACTCCGTCACACTCGGGCCCGACGGCCGCGTGCTCCGCTCCGCCCGCGCTGTGACCGCCGGCCAGCCCATCACCACGCGCCTGGCGGATGGCAGTGTTGAATCAGTCGTGGCGGGACGTGCCGGCACCAGCGAACCCGTGCCGCCACCCACACCGATGCCCCCTTCCCCCCCACCGCCGACACGCAAACGCCGCACACCGCCGACGGACGCAGGGCCGGGGCTGTTCGCATAATTCCCGCGCCGACGGCACGCGCAACTGTGGATCGGCCGCGCCACCGCCTTCGATGCCGCGTGCCGATTGACCCGGAGCCCCGAAGGGGCGCTTCAGCCGCAGCCCGGGGCAACGCCCCGGGTGACGATCACGACCACACGTTGCGGGAGCCCCAACGTGGCGCACCACTTCCCCCAATTCATCAGTCCCAGACGTACTCCTCGTCAAAGGGAATCCCGTGCCGCCGGAGGAACGCTCGGTACTCGTCCTGAAACGTCGTGCGGCGGTGATGGGCACGCTGGTTGTCGATGTAGGCCCGCACACGCGGCACGTTGGACGGCGACACCGCGAAGATGCCGTAACCCGCCTGCCAAGCGAAGCGTGTCGCCGCGGTCTTTGGTGAGCCCGCCCGGCCCTGACCCTTGATCCACTTGGAGGACGATGCCTTGACATCCTGAACCGCATCGCTGATCGACACGGTTCGGGCCAACTCGAAGAGGATGTGCACGTGGTCCTCCACCGAGTTGATGAGTACGCATCGGCAGCCGAGGTTCGTGAGCACGACGGCCATGTAGCGATGCAGACTCTCGCGGACTTCGTCGGCGATGAGCGGCGCGCGGTTCTTGGTGCTGAAGATGAGATGAAGCGGGACTCTGGCAAGCGACTGTGGCATGTCGTGAGCCTACCGCGCGGCAGTGCCCGGTCGCAACGGGCGAGATGCCGCCGCGCGCGAATGTTGGACGCGCCCATGTTGGGCCGCCCTTTCAGGGCTCCGGGGGGCGGGTATTGGGAGGAAAATGGATCCCGCGCGATCCTTCGACCCAGGGCGTTGCCCTGGGCTGTGGCTGGTTCGCACCGTTGGTGCGTGAAGGCGGGCGGGCCCAAGCCGCGACGGGGCGTTTCAGCACCAGCCCGCGGCAACGCCCCGGGTGACGATCACGACCACATGTTGCGGGAGCCCCAACGGGGCGCACCCCCTCTCACGGCGGCCACCCGTGCCCTGATGGCGTCTCACTGACGGGCCACTCCGGGCACGTAGGTGCGCCCCGCTGTATCCGCTCGCCCCACTCCCCTCGCAGCAAAGCCCTTGACACCCGGTGGTTCCCTTTGGTATCTTTTGCCCCCATGAACAAGGGCATCCTCCTCGTCATCCTCGCCGCGGCCGGAATCGGCGGGTATCTCGCCTACCAGTCGTCCGTCCAGAAGAAGTCGGCCAGCGCAGGGGCGGCGGCGACCAAGGGCCCGGGCCCCGGCGACCCCGTACTGAGCGAGGAAGAGACCCCGGCGAGCGTCATGGTGTCCGTCGCCCGCCTCCGCAGGCAGGCGGATCAGGACG
Source organism: Phycisphaerales bacterium (assembly GCA_046156035.1). Lineage (GTDB taxonomy): Bacteria > Planctomycetota > Phycisphaerae > Phycisphaerales > UBA1924 > JAEUIX01. The sequence goes on from JBJXEW010000013.1 coordinate 23,581, forward strand.
CCCAGGCCGCGCAGTGGGTGGGCCACTGGCTGCCCGAAAGCGGATGGATGGGCCCCGTCGAGGCGATCACAAACACATCCGGCGGCAAGTCGTTCCGGATTCCGTTCACCACCACCGGCCTGCTCACCAACGCGATGTGGGTGGTGGCTGAGGTGCCCGAGGGCTGGCAGTACTCCAACGGCTTTGAGGCTGAGACACGCAACTTCATCACCTTCGGCGGCCGCATCGACAAAGTCGAGGTGATCCCGGCGAGCACCTACAAGCCCGTCCCCGACTACCGCATCGTCGTGAAGGATGCCTACGTCATGAGCATCAGCGGAAGGTGAATCCGCGCCACGCAATGCCGTGAACTCCTGACGGCCTGATTCGCGACGGATGGCCCGACGAGCGGCCACCGGGCCACCCGCCCGATACCTCCGTCTGCTCGCCCCGGATGATCCGTCGGACAGAACCTAGGCACACTAGCATGTGGCCCGATGGAACCCGGTGCAGCGGAATCTGAGCCCGCGATGTTTGGCCCGCGTGCGCAGGCACTGGCCGACGGACCGTGGCCGCCGCTGCTTGATGCCCTGTTTGGGCCTAGAGGGTGTTATGGACTTTGTGGCTGGGGTTCCGATGAAGGGGTATGGCAAGGAAGCCGTACCCGACGGATGTTAAGGATGACGAATGGGCCTTTGTGCTGCCGTACCTGACGCTGATGCGAG
>JBJXEW010000029.1:0-67082 GCA_046156035.1 Phycisphaerales bacterium
CGTCGCATCGCTGGCCTCCTTGCCGGAAGCCGCATGCTGACCGCTCCTCAACCAAAGCGCCACCTTCCACACCGCCGACCCCGCGCCAAACATGCGCCGAACAAACCATCCGTCAGACAGAACCTAGGTCCTCAACCCAGATGACGAGCCGAATTCCAATCGCGCCGGCGACTTCGTCCAGACGCCGTACGACCGCTGCGGGGTCAGTGGAGCCGCGTACAAGGCGGCCGATGCCCGCCCACAGTCCTCCTGCTTGCTCGACCGCAAGTACGTAATCCTCCGGCAGCCCGGCGAGCGCCAACGAATTCACGTGGAGCCCCAGTTCGTGGAGTAAGGATCCAAGGACACCGCGAACGGCCGCTTCGGGAGACTCGAAGGGCCACAATGACAGGTGCACGAATCGCACGCGGCGGTCGTTCCGGAGGTAGAACTGCGTCAGTCCGCGGATGGACGACTTGCCCGACCCAAGCGGGCCAACGACAGCAACGGTCGGTGCTTCGCCGTCCGCCCGCAGGCGGCTTGCGATGCGCTTGGCCACAGCGCAGTGGTCGAGGTAGTCGTCGCACGGTGCCGCAATCTCCGAATCGTCACGCACCCATCGTTCAATGTCGGCAAAGTCGCGTACACCCGTGACTGAAACCGAGGCGGGTGCCCGCATGGCTGCGTGCGCGTCGAATCCTCTGAGGCGAACATCACGTGCGAGACTCCGCGCAACCAGAGCACCTGCCGCCACCACGGCAAGAGGCCACCCCCAAGGCTGAAGTTGCATCCACCACCACCACACGAGCCGAAAGTCATCGACGAGAGCCGAAGCGCCTCCATTGCTGCCCGCAAGCTGCGTGTGCCGCACGGCGATTGCCACGATCGCCGAAAACCACACGGGCGGGTATGTCGCGGGATGGCGTACCCCCAGCCAACCACTGCTGCGTCCCCTGCCCGTTAGGAACCATGCGGCCGCGACCACGCCCAAGAGCCCGTACACGATTGCAACGGGCGAGAGTGCACCAATTGCATCAGCAGCCGGTTCGAAGCGTCGCGTGATCCACGGCCCTGCGAGCACCCAGATCGCGCTGCCGCAAAATGCGTACGCGACCACGTCCAACCAGCGACTTGCTATCCGCTTGAATCTGGAAGGTCTTGTCATGGCAAGGCGCGACTATATCGCGGGGCCGCGCCGCGTGGATTCCCACATGCCGGGGCTGCCGCCCCCGGCACCCCCGCCCCACAACTCAGAGAAAGGCCATCGCCGACCAGCCTCCACCGCCTCCGCTGCCGCGCCTTCAAGGGATGGAGGCACCGGAGGAAGGGTTGCTCGAATGCGACGCATCCTCGCGGCGGTCCTGGGCGAAAGTGGATCGCCTACCCGTCGTCACGGTTATGGAGAACCAATGTTCCACTTTGCACGCGCAGGCGGGTTGTTGTGGTCATCGGCCTCCATGCTGAACCAGAACTGCTGCGGCCACGCCCGCCCGAAATTCCAGCATATCCGCCCCGATTCATCCAGGGCCACAATGCTGAATCCAGACGGCAACCAGGCATCCCCACCGAGTATCTCCATGAAGAAATGCTCCGGCCTGATCACGTCGGAGTAAAACTGCTGTGCCCCAACATCGAACCAGTAGTCGTCCGTCTGATTCTTCTTGCGTTCATCGTGGTCCAACTCGGGAAACCGCGCATGCCATGTGTTCCCGGGATAGACAATGAAGAGATTGAAGTCCTCATCGGTGCCCGCGTCCTTGACGCCTGAAGTTGAGTTGTAGAAGTGAATCCACCGGATTCGCGTGGGCCCCCGCTCGCTGAACTGCGAGGCGGTTCTGAGCGAAACCTCATATTCGTATTCGACCGGGCCGGCGTTCGCCACATCCGTGGTCGCGCAGCCAGCAACTTGGATCATGGCCGCGCCCCCACACAGACAGAACGCTGCGCGCACATCTCGTCGTTTGCAAATCATTGTCATTTCGTTCCCCTTAACAGCGGGAGTGTACAGACAAACGACGTCTTTGCAACGTCGAGTTCCCGGCCGAGGATAGGTGGCACGTAGCCCGGAACCAACGGCAGGTGGTCCCGACGTCGGCTCCCGATGACGCTGCCAGGGCGACCCGCCCAACACCAAACGCTCTCGCCCCGCGGCGGACCCTCGCCGGCTGCCGCCCCCCCATCCCCGCCCACGCCCCTCCACCCCCCCGCTACCCTTGCCGATGATGTATACGAGGGGCGCGTCGCCCCTCATCCCAAGCCAGGCCATTGCGGCGTAACGCTCGCCGCGAGAGGCCAAGGAGACACCCATGGCTTCGACCGCTCCTTCCCAATCGTCGGCTCCCACGTCCGCACCCACTGCCACGAACGGCCCGGGCAAGCCCGCCGCAGGGGGCGGTGGTGCAAGCGGCCCCTTCAGCATCGGCGCGGGTCTGGCCGACAGCCCCGCCGTCTCCGCCGCGATCCAGCAGATCATCGGCGAGGTGAAGGCTCGCTCCGCCCAGATCACCGATGTGCGGCCCCCTCGCGAGGGGAGCAAAGAAACCTACGACGCGTACCTCAAGCGCGCCGCCGACGTGCGCGGCCGCGGCCTGTGGTTCCCCTACATGGGCTCGGGCGTCGGCAACGGCGCACTGGTGGAGATGGCCGACGGCAGTGTGAAGTGGGACATGACCTGCGGCATCGGCGTCCACTTCTTCGGGCACTCTGACGCGGACCTCACCGCCGCGGCCGTGCGCGGGGCCGTGAGCGACACGGTGATGCAGGGCAACCTGCAATCAAACCTCGACGCGTACGAGTTCTGCGAGACGTTCATGAAGGAGGCGAAGAAGAACAGCCGCCTGGAGTACATCTACCTCTCCACGAGCGGCTGCATGGCCAACGAGAACGCGGTGAAGGTCTGCTACCAGAAGCACGCACCCGCCAGCCGCGTGATCGCGTTCAAGGACTGCTTCATGGGCCGCAGCGTCACCATGAGCCAGATCGGCGACTCGGCGGCCAACCGCATCGGCCTGCCGCTGACGACGCTGGTGGACTACATGCCGTTCTACGACGCCCTCGCGGCGGAGCGGATGGGGCGCACCAAGTACATCGACATGAGCGTGATGCACCTGCGGCAGTACGTGGAACGCTACCCCAAGCAGCACGCCTGCTTCATCTTCGAACTGGTGCAGGGCGAGGGCGGCTTCAACGTGGCCCCGCGCGAGTACTTCAAGGAACTCATGGAGTTCTGCAAGGCCAACAGCATCGCGGTGTGGGACGATGAGATCCAGAGTTGGGGCCGCACGGGCCGCATGTTCGCCTACGAAGACCTGGACCTGGGCAACTACGTGGACGTCTTCTGCGTCGGCAAGATGACGCAGGTGTGCGCCACGCTCTTCACCAAGGACTACAACCCCGGCCCCGGCCTGCTTTCGGGCACGTTCATCGGCGGCGGCGTGCCCTTCGCCGTGGGCAAGCGCGTGGTGGAACGCCTCCGCGATAGCAACTACTACGGCGACAACGGCGTCATTCTGAAGAACCACCGCGCGTTTGTGGAGCAGGTGCGTGCTCTGGCCGCCAAGCACCCCGCGTGGTTCCCCAAGAGTGCCGAGGTGGCCGACATCTCCGGCGGGCGCGGCGGCATGATGCGCTTCACGCCGTTCGGCGGGCTGAAGGACAAGGTGATGAACGCCTGCAAGGCGATGTTTGACGAGGGCGTGATCACCTTCTACTGCGGGCACGGGCCGTATCACATCCGCATGCTGCCGCCGCTGGGCGTGTTCAACGAGAGCGACTGGCCGCGCGTCTTTGCGTGCGTGGAGAAGGGCCTGGCGAAGGTGGCGGGGTAAAGGCGGACGCGAGACGCGAGACGCGAGACGCCTGCGATGCCTTGGAGCCGCGAGCGCGAGCGAGCGGGCACTGAGGGCTGGAGTCTGAAGTCTGGCGTCTGGTGTCTTACCATCGCGCCATGACCGCCGCGCCCACGTCGTCTGCCTCACCCGGGTTCCAAGTTCCCCGCGCCGACCGCCTCGCCGCGGTCCCGCCCTTCCTCTTCAACCAGATTGACGACAAGAAGCGGGCCGCGATTGCCGCGGGCAAGGATGTGATCAACCTCGGCACGGGTGACCCGGACAAGGCCACGCCAGCCTTCATCGTCGAGCGCATGGCCGAGGCCATCCGCCACGCGCCGAACCATCAGTACCCCGACGGTTACGGCACGAAGGCCTTCCTCGCAGCCGCGGCACGCTTCATGGAGCGCCGCTTCGGCGTGCGCGTCGACCCTGCACGGCACATCCTCGCCACCATCGGCGGCAAGGACGGCATCAGCCACCTGCCCCTGGGCCTGCTCAACCCCGGCGACGGCGCGATCTGCTTCACGCCGGCCTACCCGGTGTACGCGGCGGGCGCGATCCTCGCCGGCGGTGTCGCGCACCGCGTCCCCACGCACGCGGCCGACAGCTGGCAGCCCCGCATCGACAACATCCCCCCCACCGCCGCGAAGGGCTGCAAACTGCTGTGGCTGAACTTCCCCAACAACCCCACGGGCGCAACCGCGCCCGAGGGCTTCTTCGGCGAAGCCCTTGCGTGGTGCGCCGCGCGCAACATCGTGTGTGCGTCCGACCTCGCCTACAGCGAGGTCTACTTCGGCGAGCCCGTCCGCAGCCTGTGGCAGGCCCGCGGCGCTCACCCAGACCGGACACCCGCCATCGAGTTCCACTCACTCTCCAAGACCTTCAACATGACGGGCTGGCGCATCGGCTTTGCCGTCGGCCACCCGGACGTGATCGGCGCGCTCAAGCAGACCAAGGACAACTACGACAGCGGCCCCTTCAACGCGATCCAGGACGCGGCCACCATCGCCCTCGACCGCTTCGACGACCCGGCGATCACGGGGATGCGCGCCGAGTACCGCGTCCGCCGCGACATCGTGATCTCAGGCCTCGCCCGCATGGGTGTGCAGGCCACGCCGCCGGACGCGGGCATCTTCGTCTGGGCGCCGTGCCCCGCCGAATCACTCACCGGCAAGCCGTGGGACTCGTGGAAGTTCGTGGGCCGCGCCATCGACGAGGCTGCGGTGGTGATGGTGCCCGGAGCCGGCTTCGCCGACACCGCCAAGGGCCACGTGCGCATCAGCCTGACGCGAGAGACCGCCCGTATCGCCGAGGCGATGGAGCGACTGGCGAAACTGGCGTGGTGACGAGCCGTGCGGTGGCGACCTCTTCGCCTGCTGCGCGTGTCGGGTGCCTTCGTGCCCTCATTTGGCCATTTGGTGATTTGGCGATTTGGCCGTTTCGGCCCGCCTTCCCCTATTCTCCCGCTCATGGTCAACGCCGCCGCGCTGCATGTTGTTCACCACCCGGACCCGATCCTGCGGGTGAAGGCCTCGCCCGTAGGCGAGATCACCGATGAGGTGCGTGCGGTGGCCCGCCGCATGATCCAACTGATGGCGATTGAGGAGGGCATCGGCCTTGCCGCGCCGCAGGTGGGCCTGTCGTGGCGGCTGTTTGTGGCGCACGTGCCCGAGGATGTGGAGGAAGGCCGCTCGGCCTCCGCCACGCCCCCCACCGCCACGCTCGCTCCGATCGTCTACATCAACCCCGAACTGTCGGGCTTCGAGGGCCCCGCCGAGCCCTTCAGCGAGGGGTGCCTGAGCCTGCCCGACATCCGCGGCAGCGTGCTGCGCACACCCATCGTCTCCATCACCGCCACGGACCTTGACGGCAAACGCTTCACGCAGCGTGGCGCGGGCCTCCTGTCTCGCTGCTGGCAGCACGAGATCGACCACTTGGATGGTGTGCTCATCATCGACCGCATGATGCAGGCCGACCGGCTGAAGAACCGCGCCAAACTCCGCGCCCTCGAACGGGGCGAGTAACCCCCTCACGCCTCACGCCTCACGCCTTCCGCGCCCGAAGAATCGCCTCCACTAGGTCCTTGGGCACGCTGGCGGGCACCGGCGCATCGGCGCCACCGCAGCAGGCCGCCTTGCTCACCTCGATCGTCGTGCGGTACGTTTCGAGGTAGTTCACGCAACTGGGGCAGACCGTCAGGTGCCGCTCAAACTCCGCGCGCTGCGAAGCCGGCAACTCCTTGTCGAGGTACGCCATCACGAACTCGACCAACTCACGGCACGTCATCGCCGCTCCTCCCTGCCTGTGGCCGGACCCTCACTCGCCGCGAGCCGCTTCGCGAGGATCTCCCTCAGCGCCTGGCGGGCACGGTGCAACCGCACCTTCACGGCGTTGGGCGTGATCTCGAGCCGATTGGCCGTCTGCTCGGTGTCGATCTCTTCGATATCTCGCATCAGGATCACCAGGCGGAGTGATTCGGGCAGTTCGTCGATGGCGGACCGGACACGGGCCCGCAACTCTGCGCTTTCGATGACATCCGCCGGCGTTTGGTTCCACGCCCCGCACGGTTCTTCGCGGTGACCGTCGTCGCGGAACCTGGGCAGCAGGTCCTCGTAGGCCACCTCCGGCCGCCGCTTGAGGCTGCGGAGTTTCATGAGGCAGACGTTCACCGTGATCCGGTGCAGCCAAGTCCCCAGTTGCGAGCGGCCATCGAAGCGGTCCATGGCCTTGAAGGCGCTCAAAAACGCCTCTTGCACCGCGTCGCGGGCATCCTCCTCGCGGCGCAGGAACCGGCGGGCCACCGCCAGGAGCCTGCCGATGTGAACGCGGACCAGTTGCTCATACGCGGCGTCGTCGCCCCGCCGCAGCGCGGCGACCAGCGGCTCCTGCTCGTCACGCGAGATTGGTTCGTCTGTTGCAGGCACGGCTGAAGAGGATAGCCGCGAGCCCCCTCCGGCTGTCCACTCCCACCTGTCCCCTGACACCTTCCGTCAGTGCACCAGATTCGTGCACTGCTCGATGGCCTCGATCACCTGCCTCACCTGGAAGGGCTTCTTCAGCACGCCGTCAAAGCCCTGCTGGCGCAGGCCGGAGAGTTGGCCGTCGGTGAGTTTGCCGGACATGGCGACAACCTTTGTGAGTTGCAGGTCGTCGGACCCGCGGATCATGTCCGTCACCGCCCGCGAGTCGCCCTCGCCCAGGTGGATGTCCAGCAGCAGCACATGCGGCTTGAAACGCTCGCATTCCAGCCCCGCACCAAAGCCGCTCAGGGCCGTGCGCACCTCGTAGTTCGCCTGCTCCGTCAGCACCTTCTGCAGCACCTCAACAATGTCCTTCTCGTCATCCACCACGAGCACGCGTGTGCGGCCCGACACCATCCCGTCGAGCGGGATTCCGTGCGCCTTCATGAAGCGCACCAGGTGGCTCACAGGGATGCGCCGGTCCTTCGACCCCGGAATCCGATAGCCCTTCAGGCTGCCGGTGTCGAACCACTTCGAGACCGTGCGCGGTGCCACGTTGCAGAGTTTCGCCACTTCGCCGGTCGTGAGAACGTCTTTTTCGAAGGGCATGGTCTGTGTCCTCTGGTTGTGTCCCGGCGGGCACCGCGATGACGCGGCACTGGGGCAAGGGGCGGTTCTCGTGCACGCGCGGCGATCGGCCCAACGGCCGCAAGCCCACTCGCCGCGCACTCAGCACCATTTGTCGGCGCAGAGAGTGCCCCTCTTGACCGCAAAGGCGGGCAAGATGACCCAATCCGGCGTGCACGCAGCCGCACGGACACCGGCTGCCAGTTTTTCGGACGTGGGACTGCCGGATCGGGCGTCAAGCCTTCAACTTGCCCGCCACGCTCGCCACGGTCTTGCCCAGCGCCGCAACCTGTTCGCGTTTCTTCGCGTCTGTGAGCGTGCCGTCGGGGCCAAAGGCCTCGCCCGCGCTGGGCAGCGTCACCTGATCGGGCAGCACGATCACGCCAATGTTGCCCAGGATCGACCGCAAGTGAACCAACCCGCGCAGGCCGCCCGTTCCGCCCGGCGACGCGGCCATGATGCCGGCCACCTTGCCCTTGAACGCGGCCAGCGAGCCCTCGCCCGGCGCGGGCCGGCTCACCCAGTCGATGGCGTTCTTCAGCACCGCGCTGATGGAACTGTTGTACTCGGGCGAGGCGATCAGGAAGCCGTCGCTCTCGACCATCAACTTCTTCAGCGTCTTGCACGCCTCCGGGTGGCCTTGCGCCTTCTCCATATCCTCATCAAACAGGGGCAGGGGCAAGTCTTTGAGGTCGATGACGGTGACCAGCGCACCCGCGTCGGTCGCCCCTTGGGCCGCGGCACGGACGAGTTTCTTGTTGAATGAGTCCTTCCGCGTGCTGCCCGCGAAAGCGAGGATTCTGGTCTGTGGATGGGGCATGATGACGAACTCCGTGGGGTGCGTGGAACGGGATGCTAAGGGGCATGCTCGACCAACGCCGTCGCCGGCCGGAGAGAGCATCCACAAGGGGGCCTAACCTCCCCTCCCGCAACCAGTTACGGGTATCATCGGTGGCGGTATTGCCACTTGCCTTGGCCTCACTTTGAGGAGTTCGAACGTGCTCAAGTCGCCTGGCCTGTTCTCTCTGCGTTCTGCCGCTCTTGTTGCCGTGCTGGCCGGCTCGACCGCGGCTGCCGCGTTCGCGGCGATGCAGCCTGCCAAAGACGCCAAAGAGGCCGAACTCGTCCGCGACTTTGTGCACTATGTGCGGATCGACCGCACCGACCTAGCCAAGAGTTACGGCGAGGCCCTGCTCAGGCGGCTCGCGCCGCCCTTCGGCCCGGCGACGGCGGAAGAGGCGATGACCCTGGCCGACTTTGTGGCCGTGGTGGAGCAGGGCGGCGAGGTGCAGCGCTTTGAGGAGGCCGCGGCACGCGGGCAGCGGATCGGCGACCTCGAGGTCGTGGCAGCGAAACTCCTGAAGGCGTTCGAGACGGGCAAACTGGAGCAGGCACGCAACCCCGATGAGGTAACGCGCAACATCGGGTTTCTGACCGGCGAGCAGCGGGCCCGGCTGATCGCGCGCGAGCGGCTGGCTTTTGCGGGCGAGTATGCCGCGCCGCAGTTGCTGGCCGCCCTCACCAACCGCACCAACGCGACGCTCTCGGCGGAAGCCCGCCAGTTGCTGACGGACATGGGCAAGCAGGCGGTGATGCCCCTGGCTGCCGCGCTGGCGAAGTTGGACCCGGTGAGCCAGGAGCAGGTCGCGGCGGTGCTGGGGAACATCCCGTACCGGGCGTCGGTGCCGTTTCTGGCGGACACGATGAACCGGACCACGTCGGCCAGCGTGAAGGCCGCGTGCGAGAAGGCGATCCGCACCATCGAGGGCGGAACGAACGAGGGGACGGGCACGGCGCGGCTGTTCAGCGAACTGGGCGAGGCGTACTACGGCGAGCCGTCAAGCCTGACGAGTTTCCCCGGGGAGGCGTTCCAACTCACGTGGAACTACGACCCCAACACGGGGCTCTTCGCGACACCCATTGACACGCGCGTGTACCACGAGGTGATGGCGATGACCCTGGCCGAGCGTGCTCTGGCCGCGGATGCCACCAGCGGCGATGCGCTCGCGCTGTGGCTCGCGGCGAACCTGAAGCGCGAACTGGAGACGCCCGCGGGCTACGAGAATCCGGCGTGGGGCAAGGACAAGCGCAGCGCCATGTACTACGCCGTGTCGGCGGGCGCGCGCCCCATGCAGCGCGTGCTCGCACGTGCGCTTGACGACAAGAACACGCCCCTGGCGCGCAAGGCCATTGCCGCGCTCACAAGCAGCACGGGCTCGGCAACGATGGTGGACACGAGCGCCCGCAACGCGCTGATCGAGGCCCTGCGCTACCCGAACCGGCGTGTGCAGACCGAGGCGGCCCTGGCCCTGGCCGGCGCGTCGCCCGCGACGACGTTTGACGGTTCCGACCGTGTCGTGCCGGTGCTTGGCAGCGCCATCCGTGACGCGGGCACCAAGTTCGCCGCGGTGATCGCGACCGATGTCGAGAACCAGCAGAGTCTCGCCAACGTGGCACGCGGCCTGGGTTACACGGTGCTGCCCGCTGGCTCCACGCTCGAGGCCGTGGAGGCGGGCTTGGGCGATGCCCCGGGGGTGGACTTGGTCCTCTTGGACCTGCCGGCCAAGGGGACCGATGCCACCATCACCGCCGTTCGCGGCAACGCCCGATTCGCCGCGACACCGGTGCTTGCGCTGCTACCGGAGGCCGATTTCAACGAACTGGGGACGCGCTTCAACCGCGATGCCGGCGTGCGGCTGGTGCGCTCGGGCACGCAACCGGCCCAGCAGGCCGAGGCGGCTACTCAACTGCTGAGCGCGGCGGTCGGGGGCGACGTTTCGGCGGACGAGGGTGCGTCGTATCAGGACCGCGCGCTGGACGCGCTGCGCGGGCTGGCGATGGCTTCCAACCCCGTCTACAACGTGGCCGACGCGGCGGGCCCGCTGGTGGCCGCGCTCAACACGGCCAAGGGCGGCCTCAAGATGCGCATCGCCGAAGTGCTCAGCCACGTGAGCGACAAGCGCGTGCAGGTGGCCCTCATGGACGCGACGCTGGCCGCGGAGGGCGACGATCAACTGGTGCTGCTGGGCGACATGCGCCGCAGCGCCAGGCGGTCCGGGAACCTGCTAGACGACCGCCAGATCAGGGCGCTGCTGGAACGGGCCGGCAAGGGTGATGACGCACTCGCCACGGCCGTGGCGGGCCTGATCGGGGCACTGGGGCTCTCGAACGAGAACCTGGTTCCCCTGATCACCGGCCAGTAACGCCACCGGTTATTGCACCCGCAACGACCCGCCCGCAACACGCTGACGGCGGCGCGTTTGTCTGCGCGTTACAGGCCGACCCGGGATCTCTCTCGCGGCTTGCCGGGGTGGATCGTGCATGTGAGTGTGTCGATGTTCCCGCTGCCGCGGGGCCCGTTGAGGGTTCAGCGACGGCACCACTCGCCCACGGACACCGGGCCCGGAGCCCCGGGCCATCCGGACGCACTTGCAAGGAGTCTCTCCCATGATGAACCGTCGTACGAAGGCCTTCACGCTGGTGGAAATCTTGATCGTGGTCGTGATCCTCGGCATCCTCGCCGCGATCGTGATCCCGCAGTTCACCAACGCCAGCCAGGACGCGCAGATCGGCAACGTGCGGACCCAGTTGCAGACGATCCGCAGCCAGATCGAACTCTTCCGTGTCAAGAACAACGGCAACGTGCCGGACCTTGACGGCCCCGACTTCAACGAACTGATCACGCCCCCCACCGGCCAGGACGTGTACCTGCGCGTGGCACCGGTGAACCCCCGCAACGGCAGCGCCGTCGTCTCGGCCTCGGCCGATCCGGGTGGCGCGGCGGGCACGGGCAGCGGCGCCGTGGGTTGGTACTACGACGCCGCCACGGGCACGCTGACGTGCGCCGGCTTTGATGAGGCCACGGGCACGTGGCGCGTGGCCTCGGGTTCGTGAACCACCCTCTGACCTGAACCTGACCTTCTCAGAGCCGGCCTCCGAAAGGGGGCCGGCTTTCTTTCCGATTCAATGGGACCAACGCAGGAGCGCTCCCACGAGCCACGTGCCCATGACCCGCACCACCCACCCCGCCCCGAAGCCGACCGCCCCCCGGGCGTGGCTCGCACACCGGTGCAGGATGCCCCGGGGCGCGTTCACGCTCGTCGAGATCCTCATCGTGGTCGTGATCCTGGGCATCCTTGCCGCGATCGTCATGCCGCAGTTCGCCAACGCTGCCAACGACACGTCCGCCACGACGACCTTCAGCGAACTGCAGAAGATCCGGCGGCACGTTGGCGTGTTCAAGGCCCGCAACGGCGACGCGCTGCCCGCCGTGGTCGAGGGCGACGGCACGTGGGGCGAACTCGTGAGCCGCGACCATTTTCTCTCTCCCCCCACCAACGCCTGGGTCGGTGCGGAAGCGGGGCGCGTGGTGAAGTTCGGAACCGGCCCGGACACGGCCTTCCAGACCGCCTACGGATGGATTTACAACCCCGCGTCCGGCGAGGTCTGGGCGGCATCATTCGACGCGCAGGATGTGCCGCTGCCACGAAACTAGGCGGCACCTGTGGCCGCGGCTCATGCGCCACCCCACCGCGGCCGATGCTCTAGGTGCGCGGCTTACCGGGCGTTGGGCCCGCGAGCAACCGCACAGGCCGCGACGCACCAGAGTCCGGAGCGAACCATGACCACTGACCGCAACCAGCCCGCACAACTCGTCCGCCCACACCCTGCGTCGAGCGTCGAAGCACGGCCTCATGCCACCCGCCCATCGCGTGTGCGCGGCCCGGTCGCCATGCTGACGGTGGTGGCGGCGCTGCTGGCCGCGAACCTGTTCCTGGGCGCTCTGGGCGTCGTGGGCCCCAACGAGGCGCGCGCCGAGCCGAACAAAACGATCGAGCCCCCCTTCAACGCGGGCGACCAGCGCAAACACATGATCGATCAACTGGCGCAGATCCACCTGAAACTGGCGGGGATTGAATCGAAACTTGACAAGGGCCTGTCCGTGAAGGTCACCGAGATGCCGCCCGTGCGAGTGTCGAGCATGCCCAAGCCGGAGTGATCGAGCCCGGGGGCGGTGAACGCGTGCGACCGTCGCGCGAGTGTGTGAACAAGCCGCGGAGGACGGAGCAGCCTTATGCGCAAGCGTTTGCCCTGTGCGTTCACCCTGGTGGAACTCCTGATCGTGGTCGTGCTGCTGGGCATCGCTGGCGCGCTGGTGATCCCCAACATGGCCTCGGCACACTCGCTGCGTGTGCAGGCGGCGCTGCGGACGATCGCCAGCGACCTGACGTTTGCCCAGGCGGATGCGATCGCGTTCCAGAGGCGACGGGCGATCGTCTTTGACGTGCCGAACAACCGCTACCGCATCGTGGATATCCCTGGCAGCGCGGTGAGCGACGACAACACGCTCTTCAAGTCTGACGGTCCCGGGGGGCTCTACGTGGTGGACCTCAACGAGGAGTCGTTCGCGGGGGCACGCATCGTGTCGGCGAGTTTCGCGCAGGTCAACGGCCTGCCGACGCTGATCTACGACGACGTGGGAAGCCCCGCCGCGGCAGCAACGGGCGACCAGCCCGGCCTGGGCGGGATCATCCGCCTGAGCGGCTCGAATCAGACATTCGACATCATTGTGGAACCGTACACGGGGCGCGTGAGCACACGCCGGGTGGTGAACATCCCGCTGCCGCCCGCCCCGGAACCCGAGCCCGCCTCGTAGGGCGGGCGATGCCGGCCCGCCACAGTCGGGGCTCGCACATGCCGATGAGACGACGGTGAAGATCATCGTCAAGCGTCAACTCACGGTGATGTCTGTGGCCTTCATGTGCCTGGGCCTGCTGCTGTGGGCGCGGTTCATGCTGGTGACGGGCCACCCCCGCACCGCCACGGCCCAGCCGATAATCCCTGCGCCCCGCATCACGGACACGGTCGTGCCGCGCGGCCCAGCGGTGCCCGCGGCCCAGCCGCAGCCGCAAGGCGTTGAACCAGCGGCGGCGCCCGCGTCGGGCCCGGTTCCGCCGGCAACCTCCGGCCGCGCTGGGTGAGTGGCCTTGCCCCAGCCGGGGTCTTGGGCGATCTTGCCCCACCGGAGCCGGTGGCCCCAAAGTGCCCCGCCGGAACAGACGAAACATCTTCTCACGGCCCCGCGCGGTTGAACCGGGCTTCGCCCGGATCGCCCCACCACCCGCCCGCGCGGTTCTGCGCCGATCTCTGGAGCCTTCCGATGAACAGCGCCGACCCGTCCACGCTTCGCCTCGCTCAACTCGCCGGTGTGATCCCTGCCGCGGCTGTCGGGCTGGCGCTCGCGGTGCCCGCGTGGGCAATGCAGTCGCCCGCGGAGCCGCCGGTGAGAGACGCGATCAGGGAGGCCGCTCAGGACGGCAAGGACGCGGCCAACGAGAGTGCCCGCGTGGTGGTGGGCGAGGACCAGACGGTGGACCTGCACGTGAAGGACGAGAGCATCAGCAACGTGCTGGAACTGCTGAGCATCCAGACGCAGAAGAACATCATCGCCAGCAAGAGCGTGAGCGGCAAGGTGAACGCGGACCTGTACAAGGTGACGTTCACCGAGGCGATGGACTCGATCCTGCACCCCAACGGCTGGGCGTACCAGATGAAGGGCAACTTCGTCTACGTTTACACGCGCGAGGAACTGGCGGAGATCCAGAAGAGTCTGGCCAAGCGGGTGGCGAAGGTGATGCGGCTGAACTACCTCAACGCGGTCGACGCGGCGGAGTTCGTCAAGCCCCTCCTCTCCAAGGAGGGCGAGGTGAAGACGAGCACCAAGACGGAGGAGTTCACGATCCCCGAGAACGCGCCCGTGGGCAAGGACGACTTTGCGCTCGGGGCCACGCTCGTGGTGATCGATCTGGAAGACAACGTCGCGGCCGTGGAAGCGCTGCTGCTGGAGTTGGACACGCGGCCGGCCCAGGTGCTCGTGGAGGCGACCATTCTCCAGAGCACGCTGCGCGAGGACAACGCCTTCGGCGTGGACTTCTCCATCATCGGCGACCTGCGCTTCCTCGACTTCGCCACGATCGGCGGCCCGCGTGCCGCGGCAGATGCCCTGATCAAGGGTGCCAGCGGCACGCCCGCGGGCTTCTCGCCCCCGGACAACGAGGGCTCGGCCATAAGCACGAGCGTCGGCCAGACGGGCGAGGCGGGCGGGTTCAAGGTGGGCATCATCACCGACACGGTGGCGGCGTTTGTGCGCATGCTGGACCAGGTGACGGACACCACGGTGATCAGCAACCCGAAGATCATGGCGCTCAACCGGCAGCCCTCGCGCGTGATTGTCGGTCAGCGGATCGGGTACCTCAGCACCACCACCAGCGACACGGCGACCACCCAGACCGTGCAGTTCCTGGACACGGGCGTGCAGTTGTTCTTCCGGCCGTTCGTCTCGGCCAACGGCGAGATCCGCATGGAACTCAAGCCGAGCGTTTCGTCGGGTTCGCCCCGCAACGTGAGCGTGGGCACGGGCACCACCAGCGTGGTTGACGAGGACACCCAATCGATCGTCACCAACGTGCTTGTGCGCGACGGCATGACCATCGTGCTCGGCGGCCTGTTCAAGGAGACCACGCGAGCGAGCCGCCGGCAGGTGCCGGTGCTGGGCGACATCCCGATCATCGGCACCGCTTTCCGCGGGCATGACGACAGCACCACGCGCGACGAGTTCATCTTCCTGATCAAGCCCAGCATCATCACCTACGCCACCGCCGCGGCCCAGGGGCAGACCGGCATCGAGACCGTCAGCCGCGTGCGGGCGGGCGCCCGCCAGGGCCTCCTTCCGTGGAGCCGTGAGAAGATGACCAGCACCCTCAACGTGGAGGCGGAGACCGCGGCCCGCGCCGGGGACAGCGACAAGGCACTCTGGCTGCTCCAGCGCTCGCTCTCGCTCAACGCCCGTCAGCCAGAGGCCTATCAGTTGCGCGAGAAGTTGACGGGGCAGCGAGAAGACTGGCCGAGCCGCTCATTCTTTGACGTGATGCTCGACGAGCAGGTGAGCAAGCGGCTGGAGGCCGTGCCCCCCGCGCCCGCCCCCGCCCCGGACCTGACGCCCTACGGCAGCGTGCCGCTCCCCGAGCGACCCGTGGACGCGCGTGAGCCCTTGAACCAGGCGGCCGACCCGGTGCCGCTGAGCACGCCGATCTCACTCAGCCCCAGCGCGGCACAACCCGTGCAGACGCCCGCGGTCGCGGTCGCCGCGCCGGGCAACGCATTCGCGAACGGGCCCGAGGTCACGGAAGCGATGGCCGCGGCGTTTCCTGCGCCGCCGGCTGGCGTGGGCATGATGGCACCGCAGAGCGCGACGCAGATGCTCGGCAGCGCGGAGCAGTTGCTCGCGGCCATGGCGCGAACGCCCAACGGGGCGGGCGGCAGCGCGAACAGCGCCGCCTCGTGGGCCTTCCTGCGCGGTCTGTTTGGCACGTTGCCCGACCCGAGCGTGGCGAACGTGCCGGTTGAGAACAAGTAATCGCACGAATCAGCGACGTGTCTGACCGCGGCCGCGTCGTGCCCGAAGTCTGAAGCCTGAAGCCTCGCGTCTGACGTCTGACGTCAGACGTCTTGAAAGGGAGCACGCATGCCTCGCATCACCACCCGCCACGTTCTCGGTCTGGCCCTTGTCTCCTGTCTGCACGTGCTCACCGGATGCGCCGGGCACGGCGACCACACCAGCGAGTACATCAGCGAGGCGAAAATCAAGATGGCCGGCATGAAGGCCGGCGTGGATTGGCAGATGAGCCAGGAGCAGTTCCTGGCCGGCGAACTGGACAAGGCGCTACGGAGTGTCGACAACTCCATCGAGGTCGCTCCCCAGGTCGCCAAGAGCCATCTGCTGCGCGGCAGGATCATGATCGAGCGCGGCGAACTGGAGGAAGCCCGCAAGAGCCTGGTCCGATCGACGGCGCTCGACCCCAAGGGTGCGGATGCGCCGTACTACCTGGGCATCGTTCATGAGCGCTTCCGGCAGCACGAGTCTGCGCTGGGGTTCTACAAGCAGGCGATCGCCAACGCGCCTTCGAATGCGCAGTACGTGGTGGCCGCGTCGGAGATGCTGGTGCAGATGAAGCGGCTGGACGAGGCCGAGGCGCTCCTTTCCACGCCGCACGAGTCGCTCGTGCACAACTCGGCGATCCGGCACACGCAAGGCCAACTCGCCATGGTGCGAGGAGACTACGCCAGGGCATCGCAGTTGCTGGAGGAGGCACGCCTGCTCGCCCCGGACGATACCGCGATTCTTGAAAGTTTGGTGCAGGCGCAGTTCTCGGCGGGGCAGTTCGCCGAGGCCGAGTACAACATCTCCGGTCTGCTCAAGCAGAAGGGCGAAGGGCCGCGGCGCGACCTGATCCACATGCGGGCCACGTGCCTGGAGAAACTGAACCGCGTGAGCGAGGCCCGCTCGCTGCTGCTGGAACTGACGACGGATGAAGGCGGCCAGCGCGACATCAAGGCGTGGGTGGCGCTGGGCGAACTCTCCGCCCGCACGAAGGACTACGCCCGCCTGCGGCTGGTGGGCACACGCCTGTGCGCCCTCTCGCCGGACCGGCCCGAGGGCTTCCAGATGCGGGCGATGGCCATGCAGGCGCAGGGCGACCTGCCCGGTGCCCTGAAGGCCCTGGACGGGGCCACAGAGTTGCCCACGCCCGATGCCCAGAGTTTCGTGCTCAAGGGGCTGATCCTGAGCGACCTTGGTCAGACCCGGGAGGCTCGGGCAGCGTTCGAGAGCGCGCTGAGCCTGCGGCCCGACGATGCGCAGGTGCGCGGGCTGATCGTGGGGCTGGACGCAAGGCGGCCGGTTGCCACGCACACCGAGCGCTGAGGGCTATTCCTCGCTGTCGCTCTTGCCGCCCCCCCCACCCGCGGCCACGGTGGCCGCGGACTGGGGCTTGGCTGCCAGGCGAACCTTGAGTGTTGACGCGCGGACCTCCTTCATGAGGTCGGGGTTCTCCTTGAGGAACTTCTTGGAGTTCTCTCGGCCCTGACCGAGTTTGAGGTCGCCCATGGTGAACCACGCGCCCGACTTGTCGATGACGTTGGCGGCCACGGCCATGTCGAGCAGATCGCCGGCGGTGGAGATGCCCTCGTCGTACATGATGTCGAACTCGGCGTCGCGGAAGGGCGGGGCCACCTTGTTCTTCACGACGCGGGCGCGTGTGCGGCTGCCGATGGTGATGTCGCCCTCTTTGATGGCGCCGGTGCGGCGCACGTCGATGCGGACGGAGGAGTAGAACTTGAGGGCCCGGCCGCCGGGCGTGGTCTCGGGGCTGCCGAACATCACGCCGATCTTCTCGCGGATCTGGTTGATGAAGAGCACCGTGCAGTTGGAGCGGGCGATCACGCCGGTGAGTTTGCGCATGGCCTGGCTCATGAGGCGTGCCTGCAGGCCCATCACCGCGTCGCCCATCTCGCCCTCGATCTCGGCCCGGGGGATGAGGGCCGCGACCGAGTCGATCACGATGATGTCCACCGCGTTGGAGCGCACCAGCATCTCGCAGATTTCGAGAGCCTGCTCGCCGGAATCGGGCTGGCTCACGAGCAGGTCGTCAATGTTCACGCCGATCTTGCGAGCCCAGGAAGGGTCGAGCGCGTGCTCGGCATCAATAAACGCGGCCACGCCGCCCTCCTTCTGCGCGTGGCTGGCCACGGTGAGGGCGAGGGTGGTTTTGCCGCTGGACTCGGGGCCGAAGACCTCCACGATGCGACCCCGCGGGATGCCCTTGCCACCCAGGGCCAGATCGAGCGAGAGCGCGCCGGTGGAGATCCCGGGGATTGCCAGGTAGGCGTGCTCATCGAGTTTCATCAACGAGCCTTTGCCGAAGGCCTTTTCGATCTGCGCCACCGTGGTGCTCAGGGCCTGGAGTTTTTCCTTGCTGATGACGGGCTTGGCGGGCGGCACCGGCGCGGCGGGCGCGGCAGCGGCGGTCTGGCCGGGCTTGGGCACACCACCAGCAAGGCCGAGCGCGGGCTTGCCAGCCTTGTCATCCACCTTGATTTCGACGGGGGCCTTGGGCTTCAGCGAGCCACCGGCAGCGGGAGCCACAGGAGCCACAGGAGGCACAGGAGCCACGGGCGAAACGGCAACAGCAGCAGCACGAGACATGCGAACCACCTTTCTTTACCGGAGCGTGGCCGCGGCGGTGGACACAGCCATGCTGTGCCACACGCGGGCGCACCGGGGACCGGCGGGGGCGATGCCCAGCACCAACACGGTGCTGAGCGATCCATCAGGGACGCGCCGGGCGTGAGCCTGACACCATGACCTTACAGGCCCGCAACAGGCTTGTCAATGTACGGTGCTTGATTGTGGATAAGTTCGGCGTTTGTACTGACAACGTGCTGTCAGTGGCCGGAGTTTGGCGGGCAGGCCAAGGGTTTTCCACAGATTGCCCACGCCTGCCCTCTGCGGCATCGCCGCGGCACACGGCGCAGCCGGATCGGCCTCGCATCTGCGGGCCGCGGTGGAGTGCGAACGCCGATACTCACGCGGTGCAGGCACCTGTGAGCATTCAGGCCGAAGCCGCTCGCACGGGCCCACCCGATCGCGCCGCGATTGTGCGCCTGCACGAAGCACGCAAGCCCTGGGCGCTGGTGCCCATGGCGCTGCGCTCCCTCGAGGACTCACCCGACGACGTGGAGATTCGCGGCCTGCTCGTGACCCACTTTCTTCAACTCGGCCTCACCACGCCGGCAAAGGAGCACGCGCAGCGGCTCCCGCAAGCAACCGGGGCCGCGCTCGTGCACGCCGCGGCCAAACTCCCGCACGATCAGGTGTCTCCGGCCGCGCGCGAGCAGACCCTGCGCCAGAACATGGCGATGCTCGGCAGCGCGGCGGTGCAGATCGAGCCGTTCATACCGGGTTGGCTTGCCACCACGGCGCCGGAGCAGTGGCTGCGCTGCAGCGACGGCACCATCGTGGCGCGGCCCGCCGAAGGGTCGCTTGAGCGCGCCTTCACGATCTTCGACGACGCGGCCGGCTTCGCACGTTCGTTGCCGCTGCGCGCGCCCGAAGCGGTGGCGTATCTCGACGGCCTTGCGCACGCGGCGGTGCTGTCGCGTCTGGTGGCCATCTCGCCCCGGCAGGCCGATGGCTTCTGGCCCCGCATCGTGGTGGTGGAACCGGCCATAGACGGGTTCCTGCGTTGCATGGCGGCCAGCGACCTGCGCGCCGTGATCAACGCTCCGCGCTTCGAATGGTTCGTTGGCGACGGTGCCCTCGAGCGGCTGGGTGCGTGGCTGCGCGGCCGGATCCACCTGGCGCTGGCGGGGCCGGTGGTGCCGGGCCAACCACCCGCGGCCGCGCGTCCGTCCGCGGTCGAGTCGCTGGTGAGGCGGGCCTGCAGCGAGCAGGAGCGCGAGGCGGGGCGCGTCTCTGCCGTGGTGCGGTCGGCGGAGCGTGTGCGCGACCGGGCGTGGTGGGCGGAGCGCTACGCGAAGGCCGCGGCCGGCCGGGGTGAACCACTGCGTGTGCTGGTCTCCACGACGCGATTCTCCACGTTTGTGCAGCACTCCGCGCGTGATATCGGCGCGGCGTTCGAGGCCCACGGCTGCCGCGTGGAGGTGCTGATCGAGCCGGACGACGCCAGCAAACTCACCAACGTGGCTGCGGGGCAGGCGATCGAGCGGCTGAACCCGGACCTGATCGTGTGCATCAACTATCACCGTCGGAACCTGGGGGCCATGGCCCCGCCGGATATCCCGTATGTGTGCTGGGTGCAGGACGCGATGGGCCACCTGTTCAGCAAGGAGGAAGGCGCGGCCTTGGGGCCGACGGACTTTGTGGTGGGGCACCTGCACGCGGAGTTTTTCGACCGGTTCGCGTACCCACGGGCCCGGGCCCTGGCGCTCCCGGTGCTGGCGAGTGCCGAGAAGTTTCACGACGGGCCGGTGGCTCCAGAACTTGCCGCGCCGTTTGAGTGCGAGGTCGCCGTCATCACGAACCAGAGTGAAACGCCCGAGCGGCTCCGCGAGCGGGTGCTGCGGGCGAACGCGGCGCGGCCGGAGGTGTGCGCAATCGTGCAGCGCCTGTACCCGGTCGTCGAACAGATCGTTGCGAACTCCGGGCACGCCCTGTGCATGGATCGACTGCGGAGCGGGGCGGAGGAGGAGTTGCGCGCTGCAACTGGCGGGGCGGACGCGGCCACACTTGCGGTGCTCATCAACCACGTTGCGCTCCCGCTTGCAGACCGGATGCTGCGGCACCGCGTGCTCCAATGGGCGGCCGCGATCTGCGACGCACGCGCCTGGCGGCTGCACATTTATGGTCAGGGCTGGGATCGGCACCCCACGCTTGCCAGGTTTGCCAAGGGCGTGGTGGAGCACGGTGAGCACCTGCGAGCGGCGTATCAGGGGGCGCGGGCCACGCTGCACGCCTCCGTGAACTGGAACCTGCACCAGCGCGTCTTCGAGTGCGCCCTCTCCGGTGGCCTGCCCATCACGCTGCGCAAGCGCGACGACCTGGTGCTGCTCGAATGGTGCGCGGCCCGGTCGATCAGCCTGCACACCCCCCCGCCGGGCTGGCTCTGCGACCTTGGCGATCGAAGGCACTGGGGCTGCGCGGCAGACCACCCCCACGCCATGATGCTCGTGGCCCAGTGCCAGCGCCTGGGCCTGCCCCACGACGGCCGGATTCCATGGGACCCCGCCCACTGGCTGGCGCACGGCACGCACGGCTGGGGCGGAGCGCTCGCGCCCGAGGCGGTATGGCTGATGGGCGACATGGCGGAAACCACGTTTGCCGATCCAGCCGAACTCGAGCGAGTGCTGGACATGGCGGTCCACTCCGACGCCCGGCGTGCAAACCTGGCCGCGGGCATACGGAGCAGGGTGAGAGCGCACCTGACCTACGAGAGCGCTGCACCGGTCATTCTAAACCTGATCGCGTCGTCGTTGGGTGCAAAGGGCGCTCAGCCTGCGCAGGGGGGCTCAAGCACCCCATAACCAAGCGTCGATACTCCCGGGCGCGCTCTGTTGGCGCCCCCGCGCTGTCTCATGCCACCGTCACCCCCCCATCACTGTCAGGAAGTCTGGTTCGCGCTTCCCTCGGCCAGTGTGGCCCGCTGCCGCAAGAACCTGCCCGCGTGGCGCGACATGGGTTACCGCATCGCGGTGCTGCAAGGGCGTGAGCGGGGCGAGATTCCCGCCGACATCACGCTCTGGTCGGACACGTACGAAGGCTGGCCCCACGCCGTGAACCACCTGTGCGCCCACGTGGTGCCGCGCAGCGCAAGCATCGTCGTCGCCGGGGGAGACGACATGCTGCCGGACCCGGTGCGCCGCGCCCATGACATCGCGGCGGAGTTTTTCGAGCGATTCCCCGACGGCTTCGGCGTCTTGCAGCCGCAGGGCGATGCCTTCAACGGCTCGCGTTTTTACTGCGGCTCCCCCTGGCTGGGGCGCGGGTGGATCGATCACGCCTACGGCGGACACGGCCCCATCCCCACGGGCTACCGCCACAACTGGGCCGACAACGAACTGTACTGGGTCGCTAAATGCCTGGGGGTGCTCTGGGAGCGGCCCGACTTGTCGCAGTACCACGACCACTTCGCCCGCAGCGGCGGCGAGAAGCCCGGCTATTGGCGAGAGAACGCCGAGGGCCACGACCGCGAAGATGTGCAGCGCTTCCTCACTCGCGCCTGGAGTCACTTCCCGGGGCACGAGCCGCGGGGCCTGGCGCGCACGTTCGATGTGGCGCGCTTCGCACGTGAATACACGCACGCCGCGGAGGCGTACTGGATCGCCCGCTACGGCCCCAGTACCGCCGCCGATGGCCCCGCAGCAACGCTGCTGGCCGCGCTCAGCGATTGCCAGCGGAGGGGCCTGCGGCGCGTGGCCGTGTTCGGGGCAGGCTCGCACACTCGGGCTGCGGCGGGGGCTCTGATGCAGCCCCCGGTTGCCGTTGTCGCGATCATCGATGAGAACGCCGCGCTGCAGGGTCGGTCGCTCTGGAACTACCCGATCGTGTCGGTGGCGGATGCGATGAGGTTGGCCCCAGACGCGGTGATCCTCAGCAGCCGGACGATGGAAGACGAGTTGGTGGCCGCGGCGATGCCCCTCAGCGCGGCAGGCGTCGAGGTGGTGCGGCTGTACGCCCCCGGCGCAAGCCCGGTGAGCGTCGCCAGCCCCGCCCGCTGAAGTCTGGCCCTCTGCCTTCAGCACCCCCCCCGGCACGGCCGATAAACACGGGGCTGGCGTGCCCTCTGGCGCTGGCGTTATCCCCGTCCGCCGTCCCGGCCAGCCATTCGGCCCGAGCCCACGGAACCCCCGGTCATGCGAACCTTTGAGGTCTGGTACGCGATTCCCTCGGCCAGCCCGGCCCGCTGCCACAGCACGCTGCCGCGCTGGCGCGAGCGGGGCTATCGCGTGGCTGTGCTTCAGAACGTGGAGCGGGCGGAGATTCCGGCCGACCTTTGCGTTTGGTCCGACACGTATCCGGGCTGGGCCGAGTCGATCAACATCCTGAGCAAGGCCATCGTGCCCGCAACCGCTGATCTGGTCGTCTCGGGCGGCTGCGACATGCTCCCCGATCCCGACCACACGGCCCAGGAACTCGCGGCACAGTTCTTCGAGCACTTCCCCGACGGCTTCGGCGTGATGCAGCCGCACGGTGACACGTTCCGCAACGCCCGCCACTACTGCGGCAGCCCGTTCCTCGGGCGCGCGTGGATCGATTCGATGTACGGCGGCCGCGGCCCCATGTTCGGCGGCTACCGGCACAACTGGGGCGACCTGGAACTCTACTGGGTGGCCAAGTGCCTGGGCTCGCTCTGGGAACGCCCGGACCTTTCACACTTTCACGACCATCCGCACCGCGAGCACGCTGCGGCCACGCCCGACTGGTGGCTGAGCAACGTGGAGCGGCACGACCGGGCGGATGTGGAACTCTACCTGAGCCGCTCGCGTGCACACTTCCCCGGGCACGAGCCGGTAGACCCGCCATACCCGCGCCGGTTCGACCCGCGCCCGCTGCCGGCCGACACGGCGCGCCTGGCGGAACGCCACCACGAGGCGCTGTACGGCCGCGGGCACGAGAACGTGGCACAGGTCCGCATGACCGCCGCGCTGCGGGCGCTGGCGGAGCGGGGTGTGGGCCCGGTGGGCATCTACGGTGCGGGCGCGCACACACGGCGCGCCGCGGCGGCCATCGGCGACGCGAGCGCCAATGTCGCCTGCATCATCGATGACAACCCGGCCCTGCGCGGCACACGCCTGGGCGGTGTTCGCATCGTCTCCAGTCAAGATGCCGCGGCCCTCGGCCTTCGCGCCGTCGTGCTGTCGTCGGATGCGCAGGAGGACGCGCTCTGGAACCGCACGGCCGATCTGCGAGCGCGGGGTGTAGAGGTGGTTCGGCTCTACTCGCCCGCTTCGGCGCAGCCGGTCCCCCTTCATGCCGGCGCGAGCACGTAGTTTCACACGGGAGTGATCATGCCTCTGTTCAAGTGCGATGCGTACGCCATGATGACCCGCCTGCTGGACCCCGGCGAACCCGCCGTGTTTCTTGACGTGGGGGCCAACACGGGGCAGACCTGCCGCCGCATCTGCGACGAGTTCTTCCGCTCCACGGTCTACGCCTTCGAGCCCGCGCCGGACACAGCCGCGCGGCTGCGGGAGAACACACGCGACCTTCCCGAAGTGCATATCGTCGAGTCGGCCGTGGGCGACCGGACCGGCACGCTCGACCTGCACATCGCGGCCAACGACCTGATGTCCAGCGCGCTCGCGCCGAGCGACCTGGGCGCACGCTTCTACGGCCCCGAGATCACAGCCACGCGCACCGTGCGAGTGCCCGCCACCACCGTTGACGATTTCGTCGCCTCGCACAAACTCGCCCGCGTGGACATGCTCAAGATCGACGTGCAAGGACTCGAATGCGCCGTACTTGCCGGTGCCGGCAATCTGCTCACGCGAGGCGATGTGCTGGCCGTGAACTGCGAGGCCCAACTGCTGCCCGAGTACGCGGGCGCTTCCACCTTTTCGCAGATCGATGCCGCGCTCGCCGCGCTGGGCTACACGCTCCATCAGATTCACGAGTGCTGGTCTCACGGCGCTGAAGAGCAGACATCCTGCCTCGACGCCCTGTGGCTGCGCAATGACGCGCTGGCGCGGCTGCGCGACCGGTGCGCCCTCACCACGCCACGCACACGATTGCTGCGGGCGGCCCGGCACGCCGCGGCGGCAGGGAAGAAATCACTTGCCCTCTACGGTGCGGGGCGGCACACGCGGGCGCTCGCTCAGCATTTCGACGAGTGCGCCGTGAAGGTGTGCGCGATCCTCGACGACGCGGCCACGGCGGAGGCGACACCCATCGCGGGCCGGCCGGTCGTCTCTCCGGATCAGGCGGCGTCGCTCGGCGTGGATGCCGTGGTCATCTCGTCGGAGTGCTATGAAGAGGAACTGTTGCACGCCGCGGCACCGCTACGCCAGCAGGGGATTCTCGTCATGCCGCTGTACCGCTCGCCGTCTGCGGCTGGGGTTCCACAGCCAACAACGATCACCGCAAGCCCCTCCCCCGCAGACCCCGCGCGGGCCTTCCGCTACCGCGACTACCTGCGGCTGAACCAACGCCGGCTCGATCACCTGGCAAGCCTGGACCTGCCGCTCGACGGTCGCCGCGTGCTTGAAGTCGGCGCGGGTGTGGGCGACCTCACCGGTTTCTGGCTTGATCGCGGCTGCGCTGTGCACGCTACCGATGCTCGCCCGGACCATGTGCGGCTCATCGCTCGCACCCACTCGGGTCGGCCTGGCCTCTCGCTGGCGCGGCTGGACCTAGATGCGCCGCTCCCCTTCACCTGCGAACCCTTCGACATCGTCTTCGCCTACGGCCTGCTCTACCACCTGAACGACCCCGTCGCGGGCCTCGCGTACATGAGCGCGGCGTGCAGGGGCACGCTTCTGCTGGAAACGTGCGTCTCGCCCGGCGAAGGCGAATCGCTGAATCCCGTGGCGGAGGATCGGGCCGTGCCCTCGCAGGCGCTGAGCGGCACCGGGTGCCGCCCCACGCGCGCGTGGGTGTATGCACGCCTGCGGGAGGCCTTCCCGCACGTATACATGCCGCGAACTCAGCCGGATCACGAGGAGTTTCCGCTGGATTGGTCCGCCGGCGCCGCGTCAGCATCGCGGGGCGATGCGGCCCGCCTCACACGCGCGGTCTTTGTCGCCAGCCGCGAGCCGATCGCCAACGTCAACCTGATCGGACGCATCCCCGAGCGTCAGACGGTCTGCTCACGGGCTGCGGCGCAACTGGCAGCGGTCTGATTTCGCCCGCCCCACCCCACCCCCGCTCTCACCACGTCCATGCCCTGTCTGCCCGGTGCGAACAACGGAGTCTTTCATGAACGTTCTGGTCACAGGTTCCTCCGGCCTCATCGGCTCCGAAGCCGTCGCCTTCTTCGATTCGCTCGGCTTCCGCGTGCTGGGCGTGGACAACAACATGCGGGCCGATTTCTTCGGCCCCAAGGGTGACACCACCGCCAACCGCCAGCGGCTGGAGGCCACGTGCCGGAACTTCACGCACGTTCCCCTCGACATCCGCAATCGCGAGGCCGTGGTGCTGTTGATGCAGCGCGAGCCGATTGATCTGGTAATTCACGCCGCGGCACAGCCGAGCCACGATCTGGCCGCGAGCCGGCCGTTTGACGACTTTGACGTGAACGCGATGGGCACGCTGAACCTGCTGGAGGCGACGCGCCGCCACCGACCCGACGCGGTGTTCATCCACGTTTCGACGAACAAGGTGTACGGCGATGCGCCCAACCGCCTCAAACTCAAGGAACTGGAGACGCGATACGACTACGCCGACCCTGCCTTCGAGCACGGCATCGCCGAGACCTTCTCCATCGATCAGAACCTGCACTCGCTCTTCGGCGCCAGCAAATGCGCCGGCGACCTCATGGCCCAGGAATACGGCCGCTACTTCGGTATGAAGACGGGCGTCTTCCGCGGCGGGTGCCTCACCGGCCCGCAGCACGCGGGGGTTGAACTGCACGGCTTTCTCAACTACCTCGTGCTCACGGCTCTGCGCGAGGCCCCGTACACGGTCTTCGGTTACAAGGGCAAGCAGGTGCGAGATCAGATCCACTGCCACGACGTGGTGAACGCCTTCTGGCAGTTCGCGCAGGACCCGCGGCCGGGCGAGGTCTACAACCTCGGCGGCGGCAAGGCCAACGCCGCGAGCCTGAACGAGTGCGTGGAACTGATCGCGGCGTGCACCGGCAAGCGCCCCGTGCTGACCTACAACCCCACCAATCGCGTGGGCGACCACATCTGCTACTACTCCGACATGCGCAAGTTCATGGGCCACTACCCGCAGTGGAAACTCACGCACTCGCTGGAGCAGATTGTGGAGACAATCGTGGACGCAATGGCCGACATGAAGGCCGTCGCGGCGTGATCAGCGGCCGGAGGCCATCCACTCCACCAACCGCTCCGTCTCCGCCAGTGTCTCCACCGCCAGGTCCGCGCCCGCCTCGCGCAACTCGGCCACCGAGAACTTCCCCGTCGCCACCGCCAGGCTCCGGCACCCGTTCACGCGCGCGCAGCGCACGTCAAAGGGCGTGTCGCCGATCACCACGACGCGGGCCGCCTCAACCGCTCGCCCGTGCAGGGCGGCGTACTTGGCCATCGCGCTTCGCGGCAGGTCGTCGCGGGTCGGTGGCGTGCTGGTGGATTCATCTCCCCAGGCGTTCACCCTGAACACACCGGGGTCAAACCCCGCCGCGGCCACTTTCATCGTCCCCGTCTCGGCAAAGTTGCCCGTGAGCAGGCCGATCGTGGTGCCCGGCAACTCCGCCGCGGCGCGAACAAGTTCGTGCGTGCCGGGCTTGGCCCGGGTCGCATCACGGTGTTCCTCCATCACGCGCGGCATATGGCCCGCGTAACCGGCACGAAACCGGGCCATCGCCTCGCGTGTCGGCTCGATCTGGTGCCGCGCGAGAAGGTCGGCCATGATGAGCACATCCAGCCGCCCCGCGAAGTCAACGCCCGAGATGTCGAACGCCGGGTGAAACAACTCACGGCCCGCCTGCTCCAGAGCCACCAGGCCCGCCCCGCCCGTGGAGAGGAGTGTGCCGTCGATATCGAAGAGAATGAGCATGGGCGGTCAGCGTAGGTTGGCCTGCCGCCAGCCTCGAGCCCGCCGCGCTACCGGACCGTGCTGGGCGCGATAACCGGCACGCACGCGGATGCGGACGTGCCCAGTCTTCCAACGCCGCGCAGCCACACCGCGTAACCCACGCCGGACGTGGCGGTTCGACCGTTCATGCGCATACTCAGCGTGCCGACGGCGCACCTGCCTTCGGCGACACCGCCGGTCGCGCCCACCGCGACCATCGGCATGGAGGGTTGAGAGTATGAAGAACGGAATCGCTGCCATCGTGTTGTCCACCGTCGCCGGCCTGGCCTCCGTGGCCCACGCCGACCTCACGTTCAGTTTCGCCGACCCGATTCCCGGGCGGCAGTTGGTCACCACGGCCAACGCCGGCGGCCCCGGCCTGGCGCTGGTGTCGTACGACCCGCTGGCCCGTCTGCAGTTCCTCGTGGATGGTTCCACCGAGCCGATGGCGTTCGAGGCGCTCTTCGATGACGCGCGTCTTTCGCTTGATCTGACGCTCGGCCCCGCCATCACCTCCGGCGGCATCACAACCGCGTCCATCTTGGGCTCCTTCGCCATCTCTGACGCGACGGTGCCTGGCCCTGCGGGCGTGATCGTCAGCGGCTTTGCCCAGGATGGCGCGTTCGTCCGCATCGGCGGCACCAGTTCCATCCTGTTCAGCACGGAGACGGGCTTTGGCTACACCGCCGGCCCGCGCCTGGCCGCCTTGCTCGCCCCCGACCGTGTGATCACCGACCCGATGGAGGCCGTCTTCACGGTCACCGGCATCAGCGTCACCGGCGGCGGCCCGCTCCTGAATCAGGACGGCTCCTTCCGCTCCTTCACCGCCAACGCCAGTTTCTCTGGCAACTCCGCGGTCGAGAACCGCATCGTCCCCACTCCCGGCTCCGCACTGCTCGCGGTCACCGGCGCGCTCGTCATCGCACGCCGCCGCCGCGCCTGAACCGAACCTCGTTCCCCGACGCACGCGGCCTGAGCCGCGGACTCCAAGCCGCCTTCGGCGCGGGGTCCGCGGCTCGGATCAAGAACCAGTCCGCGGCGCCAGCACGCTGAAGTCAAGCCCGCTCGGCCAGGTGGGCCCGCGTGCGATAGCGCATCACCACCCCACCCGTGCCATCAGCGTGCTTGGCGTGCAACGCGCACAGTTCTGCCGCGACCGCCGCCGCCGCCTCACCTTGCTTGGGCGTGTAACTCGCGCTCATGGCCCGCGCGATCAGCCCGCCCTGGTCCAGCCGCTGCCCGTACGCCGCCTCCACCACGCGTTCGTTCACGAACAACCCCGTCGCCTCCAAACCCGGCGGCACGCGTTCGTCGATACGGTCGCACTCGCCCTTTGATGCGCGGCTGAGAATCCGCCCGTACTCCGCCGTGAACACGTCTCGGTCATCACGGTCATTCCACACCAGGGCCACGCGGCCGCCCGGTCGCAGCACGCGTGCAAACTCCGCCAGGGCCTCCCACCGCCGCAGCCAGTGGAACGCCTGAAAGCACGCGACCACATCCACGCTCCCGCGCGGCAGGGCGGTGGCCTCCCCGGTCGCTGCAAGGAACCGCACCAGGGCGTGCGGCTCCGCGGCCTGGCGCATGGCCGCGTTCGGTTCGATCGCCAGCACGCGCGTGCCGCGCTGGGCGAGCAGTCGCGACGAGATGCCCGTGCCAGCACCAACGTCGGCTGCGATGAGCGAGCCCGGCTTGCCCAGGCCCTCAAGAACCGCGTCGATGATCGCGGGCGGGTATGACGGACGTGCCGCCGCGTAGTCTCGCGCCCGATCCGCAAAGCGGCCGGTGGGGTCTCGCTCATGGCCGGCAAGGGAAGGCGTGCTCTCGCCCGACTCGCTCGCGGCACTCATGCGCCCCCCCCGCCCCCCGGTTGCTCCTCGTCGAAGCGTTGCCGCGCCCGTCGCTTCGCGGCCAGAAGTCCGCCCTCCTCCGGCTGCGCGGGCGGTGCCTCGCTCACGGCAGCATCCTCCGGTCGCCCCGCGGGTGTGGTTGCCGGTGTCAGCGGTGTGCCCGGCGCCTTGACATCGGCGCGCCCCTTGCGACGGCGCAGCGACTGCTCCTGCGCCAGTTGTTCCGCGTCTTTGTCCGAGAGCGCCGTCGTTGCGGAGTCGAGGCTCGCCTCCGTCCGGTCGCCCGCTCGCCGGAGCGTGCTCAGGGCGGCGCTTGCGCGGGCACCGCCGCGCCGCAGGGCGCTGTCGAGTGCGGCATCCTCGGTGGGGTCGAGCAACCGGTCCCACGCCACGCGGCGCACGGCGACATCCAACAGCAGCGCGGCAACCACCCACGGCAACAGCCACGGCCACAGCGGCAGGCGGCTGCGGCGCTCCGCCATGCCGGTTCGATCAAACAGCACGCCCGGTGCCCCGTCGGCGTTCAGCACTCGCCCGCCCGTCGCCGCGGCGATCTGTGTCAGCAGTTGGTCGTCGGAGCGGAACGAGCGGAACTCGTCCCCCGCGGAGCGTGTCGCGGCCGTGATCATGGGCGCAATCGCCGGGGCTGTTGGCACAGCGCTCTTGCCGGAAATCGTGGCGACATAGGTGCCCGGCTCGGGCGCGGGCACGCTGGCCTCGTAGACGCCCGGACCACTCTGGTCAAGGCGCACGTCGGCGCGCCTGCCGTCGGGCCCGTACACACCGCCGCTCAGTGCCAGCCCGTCCAGCGGCTTGCCGGCTTGGTCCACGGCCTCAACGCGCAGGGTCAGGCGGTCGCCAACCACCTCCGCGGTGGCATCGGCCAGGCGCTGGCTGGCTTGGCGCGATATGCCGCGAGCGATCGCCGTCCACAGGGCGCGATAGCCGGGCCAATCCAGCCACGGCGCGGCCCACTTGTGCGCATCGCTCGTGAACACCGCCACACGCCCCAGACCCGCCTGCCAATGGGCCAACACCGGCTCGCCCTGCGGCGTCACGATCGGGTTGAGCACCGTCTTGTCGTCGCGCGGGGCCGTGAGCGAAAGCCCCAGCAGGTTCGGCATGGCGCCCTCCCGCTCCAGCGCTTGCACCAGCGGGTCGCTCGCGTCCACAAGGACAGGCGCGAACGGCTCCTCGCGGATGAGCGGCGTACGCACCACCTGCACGGCCCGCAGGAAGACGCGCGGCAGCAGGCGCGGGTCGGTCACCGGGTAAAACGTGCCGCCGCCCGCATCCGAGACTTCCTCCATCCCGGCCGCGTCGGCCTGATCGCCCACGGCGATCGTTGAAACCTTGATCCCTTTCGCCGCCAGGTCTTTGGCGATTCCCTGCAGGGTAGATCGCCCCTGCGAGAGTCCGTCCGAAAGCACGATCACGTGCTTCACCTTCGCCTCCACCTTGGCCAGTTGCCGCCCGGCCTCGGCGAGCGCGGGGGGCAGGTTGGTGCCCCCACCAGGCTCGATCGCGAGGATTGCCTTGGCCGTCTTCTCCGCGTCCTTGTTGCGGGCCAGCGGAACCACCTCGCGGTACGAACTGCTGAACGCGATCACGCCCAGCAGATCGCCCGAATCCAGCGTCCGCGAAGCGAGCGCGGCGCCCTCGTTGGCCACCTCCTGCTGCGTGCGACCGGTGCCGCCGATGCGCCAGCCCATGGAGCCGGAACAGTCCATCACGATCATGACCGCCGCGGCAGGCACCACGAGTTTCTCGGGCAGTTCCAGTTTCACTGGCAGGATCGGTTCGAGCGGGGAGCCGCGGAAGCCGCCACTGGCGAGCGTGTCGGGGCCGCCGATGAGGACCAGACCCCCGCCCAGTTCGGTGGTGAACCTCGCCAGGCGCTCCATCCCGTCCTGCCCCAGGGCGTGCGCGGCAACGTTCTGGAGAATCACCAGGTCGTAACTCTGGAGTTGCAGCATGTCGGCGGGCACGCCCTCCGGGGCCACCACCTCCACCGCCAGGCCGCTCTCTCGCAGCGCAGCGGCAAGTGTTTCGCCCGGGCGGCCCGGCGCACCGCCGTCCACACCATCCACCAGCAACACCGCGCCGGTCGCGGGCGAGACCGCCACGGCCTGCGCTCGGTTGTTCACCACTCGCACAGGGGCCACGGTCTCCGCGGGCTCAAACAGGGCCTCAAACCGGTGCACACGCCCCGCGCCAACGGGCACGCTCACCACCTCCACGCGCCTGCCCGCGTCCATGACCACGGCTCGCCCGCCCCCCGCCTCATCACCTATACGGGCCTCCTGACCATCCACCAGCACGCGCAGTGTGCCCCGCGTGGGCCCGGCCGCCCGCAGCGCAACCCGCAGCGCGGCCATGGTGCCGCTGGGCACCTTGGCTGGGGCATCGAGCGACTCGATCACGACCGCGTCGTTCACCTCGTAGTGCAGGGGCAGCACATCGATGGGCACACCCGCGCCACGCGGGGCCCCGGCGGACCGTGCGCCGGCGGTGCCCGGTGCGCCCCCGATTTCGAGCGCGGCGGCAAGGGCATCGCCGCGCGTCTGATTGCCGTCGGAGACGAGCACGATACGGCGCTGGCTATCTGGCGGAAAACTCGCCAGCGCCAGGCGCAGAGCCCCGGCGATGTCCGTGCCCTCGCGCATGCGCGTGGGCAGGGCACGCTCGGCGATCACATCACGCAGGCCATCCGTGGGCCCGCCCGCGGCCGCGCCCAGCGGCGGCGCGGGGGCCAAGACGACGGTGCCCTCACCGTCGAACGCCACGATTCCCAAGAGGTCATCGGGCCCGCGCTGGCCGCGGCCAGCCCCGCCCGCGGATGCCCGCTCCACCCACGAGCGCACGGACGCGATCACCGACTCTGCCGGTGCACCGTCGCCGCTGGCCCCCGCGCTCCTGATCGGCGGCACAAACGCCCGCACGCTCTCCGACACATCCAGCACGGCGACCACCGCGAGGCGGTTGGTGGTGCGATGGGCGGTTGCCCCCGCGAGCATGGCCACGATGAGGACGATGAGGGCCGTGCGCACGATCACACTCGTCCAGCGGCGCAGGCCGCTCATGCCGCGCAGCCAGGCAAGGCCCGACCACGCGATTGGAACGATCAGCACCAGGATCCACAGCAGTTCGGGCTGGTCAAACCGCAGCGACATCGGCAGGACCGTAGACCCTGAACACGAACGGGGCATCGGGCGAGCGCGGGGCACCCCACGCCGCGCGGGCGTTCACTTGCCGTCGGCCTTCTTCTCGGGTGCCACGACTGGCGGCGGAACCCCGACCGCGTCGGGCAACCGCTTGAAGTACCGCCGGAGCACGCCGTCAAAGCGCGGCGGCACGGTCCGCTCCTCGATGGCCTTCTGCCCGTTGGCCGCGGCGGCACGGAGAATACCCGCGGCCTCTTCACCGGCACCGCCCGCGGCGCCCTCGCCCTTGACACCCTTGGCGTTGGGGTCGCCCAGCCACTCCGCCACCACGCGATCACGGCCGGTGCGAGTCTGATCAACCTTACCGCGCGCATCCATGACGGGAGCATTCGCAGGGAGCGTGGGCATGGCCTTCTCACCCGTAGACGACGCGCGCGGCCCGCCGGCCGTGCCGGGTTCGCGTTGGTCTCGCGACGGAGTGCCCGCATCGCCGCCGCCGCTGCGGCTGGGTCTGCCCCCGCGCGGAGCGGCGGGCTGTGTGTTCGGGCCGGGCGCACCGCTGGCACCGCTGGGCTCATCGGGGCCCTGGGGCACATCGCGCTCCGCACGAGCATCGGCACTCTTCTGGTCCTGACCCCGCGGTGTGTCAGGCCCGCCCGGCGCATCGTCGGCGTCTGGCGTGGCCGTGTCCTTGCGGCCACGGCGTTGGTCATCATCCTGCCCTTGCATGCCCTTGGCAAACTCCTCAGCGAGTTTGCGGAGTTGCTCACGCTGCTCGGGCGAGGCCTGCTCGAACATCTTCTTCGCGCGCTCGGCGAGGTCCTTCGCGGTCTGCTCGTTCTTGGCCGCCTGCTCACCGAGGCGTTGCAGATCGCCCATCCGGTCGCGCAGGGCCTTGAGTGTTTCCGCCGACGGCAGGTTGGACGGGAGTTGCGAGGGCAGGTTTGACGGATCGCCCTTCTCGCCCAAGCGTTCACCCACCTCGGGCGTGCCCTTCCGCGGGCCGTCCGCGTTGGGTTGGTCGCCCGCCTTTGGGACGCCTTCGGGCTTCTCGCCACGCGCATCCGCTCCCGGCGCATCGCGCTGGGCACCCTCGCGTGGCTCAGGCTTATCCCCCGGCTGCGCTGCGGGCTTGGGCTGGTTGTCCGGCCGGCCGCCGCGCTCCCCGGCCGCGCCGGGCTTGCGCTCCCCGCCGGGCGGCTGCTGCCCGGGCGAGTCCTGCCTACCAGCGGGCGTGTTACCTGTCGCCTCGCGCTGCGCATCCTTGGGTGCGGGCGCGGCAGCCCCGCCCTTCTCCTGCTCGCCAATGTTCGCGGGCCTTTCCGCTCCCGGAGCCCCCTGCTTGTCCTGCGCTGAGGCGTCAGACTTGTCGCTCGCGGGTGGCGGCGGTGCCTGTCCCGACTCCTTCGACTCAAACTGTCGCTTGGTGCGCTCCTCATCCACCCCTTGCGAGGGCCCAGGCTCACGCGGCGTGCCGGGCTCACTCGCCCCCGCTGCGGGCGGTTTCGGCGCTGCCGGTTGCGCGGGCGAAGGTGACGGCGGTTCGGCGGAAGACGGTGGCCGCGTCGCCTCGGGCTTGGGCGGTTCTCGCAGTTCGCGTGCCGCGCTCTCCAAGGCCTCGGCCAGGCGCGGCTGATCGTCCGATTCTGCTGGCGGTCGCGGCGCGGCTTGCCCCGATTCAGGCTGGCTTTGCTGCGCGGTCGCGGGGTCGGCGTCGGGGTCGCTCTGGCCGGGCGGGGTTGCCGGTTGACCCTCGACCGCGCCATCGGGTGCGGTCTGCCCGCCCTCGGGCGCGGCCTTCGCTCCGTCGGCGGGCGCATCAGGCTGTGCGCCCGGCTCTGCTCCATCCCGTGCATCGGCCGCCGTCGCCGGCTTGGCCGTTTCGCGCAGGCGCTTGGCCATATTCGCCAGTTCGCTCGCCACGACCTCGCGGTCCGCTGGCGACATGCTCTCCATCTGGCGCGCCAGTTCATCGGTCGCGGCCTTGGCGGCATCAAGGTCGCCGCGTTCGAGCGCGCGTGCCAGCGCCGATTGGTTGCCGTCCGCCGCGTCCGCCCCCGCGCGAGCCGCGGCCTCACGCAGACGGTCCCGTGCCGCATCCACATCGGCCCGCTCGCTGGCCGCGCTGGCTCGCAGCGCCAGCGAAGCCTTCGCGGCGATGTTCCCCGCCGCGCTCTGGGCCGCGGGGGCGCTCAGTTTGCCCTCGCTGAGTTCCCGCTCAATCTCCGCGAGTTCTTGCGCAGCCTGCTCCAGGGCGGGGTCGGGCGGCGTGGCTCCAGCGGGCGCGTTGGCAGCCGCGCCGGGCGCTGCCGCGGCACGCACCGCCCCAATCTCCTTGATCGCTTGGACCCGATCGCGCGTGGCGACGGCCGCGCGTTGCACGGCCTGCTCCCGCGCTGGCAGCCACGGTCCCGCCGGCGCCCACAGGCACACAGCGCCGGCCGCGAGCAGGCACGCGCAGGCCGCCCACCACCGCGGCAACCAGCGCACCGGCGCAAGGGCTTCGAGCCGCAAGCCGGACGCAGTGCGTGCCGCGTCGTTCATCGCAAGGGCGATGAAGGCCGGGTCGTTTCCCCCGTGGATTGACCCCTCACCCAAACTGAGGGCGCTCGCGAGGCGGTCGTGCGTGCGCAGTCGTGCATCGAGCGCATGTGCCGCGTTCAGCAGGCTCGGCCGTCCGACCGCCGACCAGACCAGACCGGCAAGGACGCCAAGAACAAGCCCGACAACCAAACCCAGCCACGCGTTTACGCCGGTGCCCCACGCCCCGGTCACCAGCACCGCGATCAGGCCCAGCAGCGAACCGGCGAGAACACCCAAGCCCACGCGATCCACACCGCGTGCGAGCGCCAAGCGGCTTCGGGCCTGCCGCGCCTTCGTGATGACGGCCAGGGGCACGGGCGTTGACATAGCGGCCACATCGTATTCGTGCCGCGTGACGCGTTG
Organism: Phycisphaerales bacterium; assembly: GCA_046156035.1. Taxonomy (GTDB): domain Bacteria; phylum Planctomycetota; class Phycisphaerae; order Phycisphaerales; family UBA1924; genus JAEUIX01. The sequence continues at coordinate 35,407 of JBJXEW010000029.1, forward strand.
CCCCGCGTCGTCACGACCGCATCAGCGCCTCGGTTCGACGGCCTTGAGCAGGCGCGGCAGCGCAACCGCGGCCCTCTCACCAAGGGTGGGCGATGCCACCAGCCACCGCACGCACGAGCCCGGCTCGGCATCTTCGTTCGCATCACGCGCGATCCACAGCACCGCGCCAACCTCCGGCCGCTTGGCGAGCCACGCACCCACAATGTCTCGCGCGGCATCGCCGGGCACCGTGTTCAGGCCCACCGCGCTGCGCAGTTCGGCGGTGAGGCGGTCTGTGGTGTTCATGCGTTCACGCCGGTCATCGGCAGAGTTGTCGCCCGCGTCATCCGCCGGAGCGAGGGCGGGCTGGTCCACGCTGGAGCCGAGCAACTCAAAGCCGTGGTTGGAGAGGTTGGTGTACCCGGCGTGCAGGCCAGCCAGCACCTCCTCGTCAAACGCCGCGGGCTCCTGCACGACCAGCACCGAGACGCCCAGCCCGGCATCCGGAGCGATCACGCTCTGCGTGGCCTTGTCCTTGGCGCGCTGGCGGCGCGATGCCCGATCGGTGGCGAGCACCGCACCCGGCGTGGGCGCGCTCAGGTCCGGCACGCCGTCGATCACCAGGCGTGCACGTGGCAGCGCGCCGATGGCGCTCGCCAACGCCTCATCAACCGCATCAATTCCGCTGGCTTCGCTCACCTCCACCGTGCTGCCGCCTCCGCTGCGCCCCCCGAAGGCCATGATCATCGTGCCCACGAACACAGCGCCCAGCACCGCGATCGACGCTGACCCCACGCCCCAGTTCACGCCGGTGTGCGCCTTGGCGCCACGCGTGAGCCTGCTCTGCGCACGGCGCTGCCGGTCTTGCACGCGCGCCCGCGCACTCGCCAACTGCTCCGCGGCGGTCTTGCGGACCCCAGCGTGCGGCCGCGGCGTGCGTGCCGCACCCGCAACCTCTGCGTGCCCGGCCTGCGAGAAACGTCCAACGGGCGGAGGCACGGGCGAACCCGGCAGCGGAGGGGGCATCACGCCCGGCGTGATCGGCGGAGGGTTCCGTCCGTAGACGGCATCGGTGCCCAGCACCGCGCCACCGGCACCAGCGAACACCTCGGCTCCCAGGCCGCCGTCGCGCACGCTGGGCAGGTCGGCCGGCCGAAGGCTGGCAAGCCGGCCCTGGCGCGCCGCCAGCACTACCACCGTGAGGTCATCAAGCATCGCCGCGGCGGTCGGGTAGCGCTTGTCGTAGTCGGTCATGGCGCGACGCACGATCCAGCGGACCGACTCCGGGCAATCCTTGGTGATCTGCGAGAGACCGCCGTGGGCCGGGAAACTGTTCTCGATCAGCGAGTACATCACTGCGCCAGCGCCGTACACGTCAAACTTCGCACCGTCCACCTCGTGAACCTTGACCCCGCGCAGGGCCATGCGGACCAGTTCGGGGTCGCGGAAGTACTCGGTCCCGTGCGTGGTGAGCGTCATGCTGGAACGCAGGGGCGTGACGAGGCCGAAATCCACCAGGTGGGCGCGGCCCGCGGCCACGATGATGTTGTCGGGCTTCACGTCCTTGTGCCACAGGCCCGCGGCGTGATACTCCTGCAGCGTGGCTACAAGGTCCGCCACGTGCGAGAGGCCGTCGGCCAGCGCGTTGCCGGCCAGGCCGCCAGCCGGGCTGGCCGCGTGCAGACGCTGCGTGACCAGCGCGAACGAATCACCCGGCACATAGCGCATCACGTAAAAGAAACGCTCGGTGGTGAGGTCGTGCTCCAGCACAAGGCCCAACCGCTTGGCCGCCTCGAGGGCGCGGCTCTCACGCACGATCTGCGGGAGCGTGCTGCCGGGACCATCACCCTTTGCGGGCGATCCGGCCGTGATATGGAAGCACTTGATGACCACATCACCCACGGCACCGAAGCCCATGCGCTCGAAGGCCGTGAGTTTGGAGGTGTCCGGGCGTGCGATGTACAGGCGGCTGCCCGAGCCGCCGCCGGGCAGCGTTCCCAGAATCTCGTAGCCGGGAAACGGGGACGCGCCAGAGCCACGCCCCGCCACGACCGTCGCGTGCACTCCGGCCTTGTTGAACTCCCACACCCGGGCGCGTTCCGCGCCGCGCACGTCGGTGGCGGGAGGCACGCTCGCCATCGCCGCGGGCACGCGCTGCTCGATTCCCTCCACCGCGCTCTTCATGCAGAACAGCCGCGCCGGGTGGCCGATCGCCAACCGGTAGAGCGTGGCACCGAGGCCACGTACCTCGCCCTGGATCGACCGACCGTAGTGCTGCGCCGCGGACCATCTGCCCGTGACAAGGTTGAAGACCGCCAGTGGCGAGAGCACCAGCCCGGTCGCCACACCCCCCACCATGCGGAACGCATCGCCGATCATGGCGAACACAAAACGCAAGATGTGCATCACCAGCATCGAGATGCCCTTGAAGAGCGGCACGATGACAAAGAGCACCAACGCCACCGCCAACGCGAGCGCCGCAATGGCGCCGAGGATGGTGAGTGGCAACGACGGGAGGTTGACGGACATGGCGGCCTTCCGTTTCAGCCCTGGCCGGGCAGAACAGCCCCGGCCTCAGGCCTGTGAGCCACCGGTGGGTGGGGAATGAGGCTGCTCCGACCGACGAAGTTCCTGCGACCGGTGGTAGATATCAGCGATGGCCTCGTCGAACATCGCCTCATCCATCTTGTTCGGATTCAGGGCAAGGCCGTTTCGGCTCCCTTCCTGGGCCTCTTCCCCCGTGAACGAATAGGTCGAAATCACCTCGCACAGACGTGCGCCAAGCGCCTGGCGGACCTTGGCCAGCCGGCGGCTCACGGTCGGCTCGCTCATGCCCAACGCCTCGCCCACGTCCTTGCCCGGCTTGCCGTCGAGGATGCGCATGCGGAAGACCGCGAAGTCGGTGAAGTCGCTGTCGCGCTCCGTCAGGCGTATCGCCGCCTCCACCTTGGCCCGGAAGACCGCGGCCTCATACTCCTGATCCGGCCGGGCCGTGCCGGAAGCCACCATCCACGTCTCGTCAAACTCGCCCGAGCGTTGCCCCCCGCCGCGCTTCTGGGCGTTGCGACGGTCCATCTCATCGCCCAGCACATGCTTGGCGATGGCCAGGAGCCACGTGGAAAAACGCGCACCCTTCGCAGGGTCGTAGCGGTCAATGCAGTTCGAGAGCGCGGCAAGCGTCTCCTGCGAAAGGTCTTGCACGGTCTGGGCGCCGATCCGGCCCCGCCCCCACTTGGTCAGTTGGATCCGCAGCACCGGCCCAAACGTTTCCCACAACTCAAACCACGCGGCCTGATCCTGAGCCCGCAGGCGAGAGATGAAACTGGTTGTGAGGGGGTTGAGCATGGTGGGCAACGCGGCCACGCAAGTGTAGTGGCGGGCCGCCTGCCGGGTGCCCCGGCTCACCCCGCGCGGCCGCGGCTCGGCTTGGCCTGTCGCCTGGCCTTGCCGGTCGCCCGGCCGTTGGAAGCGGCCGCGGCCGCCTGCTCGGCGGCGGTGATGGGGTTGGCAAAGTGGGCGTTTTGCACCGGCACCACCTGCTCCAAGATGTGCTCCAGCACCTCGGCCGGGCTGCCCATCGCATCAACCTGCGCCACCAGCCGCTTCGGGTAGGAGGCGAGCACGGGATACGTCTCGGCCTCGTAGACGGCCCAGCGCTTGCGGATCACGTCCTCCTTCGCATCGTCGGCCCGGTTCTCCTTGATCGCACGCCGGCGCAGCCGCTCGATCATCTTCTCCTTGTCCGGACAGACCAAGTGCACGATCTTGAGCACCTCCAGGTGCTTCTCAAGCAGTTTGGCCTGATGCACGTTGCGCGGGATGCCGTCGAGCACGAGCAGATCAACGTGCGGCTTGTAATCACTCAGCACCGTGCGGGCGTGCATGTTCTCGTGCCACATCTGAATGGTGTACTGGTCCGGCACCAGGAGGCCCGCCGACGAGTACTTCTTGAAGACCTTGCCCAAGGGGCTGGACATGTCCAGCGTGCGGAAGACCTCGCCGCAGGAGAGGTGGTAGAAGCCCGGCACCTGCCCGAGAATCTTGCCCTGCGTCCCCTTGCCCGCGCCGGGCGCGCCGAAGAGCAGGATCGTGCGGAAACGCTGCGGCATGTGCGGGGCTCCCAAAGACGTTGGAGGACAGACGGCCGGCGACTCCAGCCGCGATCGCAGGATACCACTCCATCGTACCGCCCGCGACCGGCCTTCACGCCACCTACCGCTCGCAGACGAAATACCCCACGTACGAACGGTCCGCCGTGCCCCGGGCACGCTCACGGAACACGCCGTCTCCGCCTCCCTTGGCATCCTCCCCCTCCCAGAACACCCTTGTGCGGCCGAAGCCAGCCGCCACCAGGCAGTCTCGCAATTCAGCCACGCCCCACAGCCGCCAGTGGTACGTGAACGCCCGCTTCATGGGTGGGCCGTCGGGAAACTCGAAGTGGATGTGGCAGGTCGTGCGCGCGCTGACGGGATCGAACATCGCGTGCTCCCACACGTAGGTGTAGGGCCCGCCGATCCCCGTGCGCCTGTCGCGCGGCATCCAGCAGCGTGTGCGATCGGAGACCTCCAGGTGCGCATCCCCGCCCCCCATGAAGTCGAGCACCAGCAGGCCGCGCCCGGCCAGTGCCGCACGGGCCTGCCGGAAGTAGCGGACGAGCGTGGGGCGATCCGTGAAGACCCAGTAGGAGAAGTTCAGCGCGAGGATCAGGTCCGGGCGGGGGGCACCGCCGGCCCGCAGGTCCAGCACATCGGCACAGACCAGCGAAAGACGGGCACGCTGATCGGGTGTGAGCCGCGAGGCCACGTGCTTTTCGGCCCACCGCAGCGTCGGCCTGTGCAGGTCCACACCCACGCACGTTCGATCCTTGCCGGAAGCCACCCATGCCGCGGCCACCTCGGCCGTGGCGGCGAAATCCTCGCGCAGGTGCAGCGCCTGTCGCCCGCGAAGGTCGCGATACACGCGCGACGCAAACTCCACCTCCGCCTCCGGGTTCTGCACGGCGTGCCGGTAGAGCAGATGCCTGTCGGCAGACGCGGCGGTGAGTGGGCAGGGCTTGGGGCGCTTCGTGGGCATGAGCCCAGTGTAGAAGCGGGCGGTCTCACGTTCGGCGGCGCACAGGCGGCGGGCACGAGGGGTTTCCATGGGTTGAGCGTGCACATTCTCGGGCCTTGCGACTCGGTGCGCCGACCCGCAATCGCCCCGCCGCGTGCCACGTTTTGCGCGCTCATGATGCGCCGCCGCTTTGCCAGGGCAAACTCGCCGATAGAATCCGGACTCCCCGGCTCACGCCTCGGGAGGGACGTGTTCGGCTCTGCTCAATCAAAGGTCTCTCCCATGAAACTCTCGATGATCGGGACGGGGTATGTCGGCTTGGTCACCGGCGTCTGCCTGGCCAACTGCGGCAACGATGTGGTCTGCCTGGATGTCGATCCGCGCAAGATCGAGATGCTCAAGGGCGGCAAGAGCCCCATCTACGAGCCCGGCCTCGACGACCTGCTGGAGCGCAACATCGCCTCGGGCCGCCTGCGCTTCAGCACCGACGCCTTCGATTCCCATAAAGACGCCGACATGTGCTTCATCTGCGTAGGCACGCCCTCCGATGAGCGCGGCCACACCGACATGAAGTACATCCACTCCGCCGCGGACCAGGTGGCCGAGGTGCTCATCAAACTCGGCCCCTCCGCCAAGCCCAAGGTGATCGTGGTGAAGAGCACCGTGCCCGTGGGCACCACGCTCATGGTCAAGAACCGCATCCGCGAGAAGGTCGGCCCCAACATCAAGTTCGAGGTCGCCAACAACCCCGAGTTCCTCAAAGAGGGCGCGGCCATCGAGGACTTCAACAAGCCCGACCGGGTCGTCTGCGGCGTGGAGAACGAGGCCGTGGGCGAGCGCATGCGCGACCTGTACGACCCCTTCGTCCGCAACGGCCACCCCATCCACATCATGGACATCCTCTCCAGCGAGATGGTGAAGTACGCCAGCAACGCCATGCTCGCCTGCAAGATCAGTTTCATCAACGAGATGGCCAACCTGTGCGAGGCTTACGGCGCCAACGTCTCGCGCGTCCGCGAGGGCATGTGCGCCGACAAGCGCATCGGCAACCAGTTCCTCTACCCCGGCCTGGGCTACGGCGGCTCCTGCTTCCCCAAAGACACGCTCGCCTGCATCATGATGGGCGAAAAGAGCGGCGTGCCCACGCCCGTGAACAAGGCCGTGCACGACCTGAACCAGGCCCAGCGCGTCCGCTTCTTTGGCAAGATCATGTCCCACTTCAAGGCCAAAGACGCCCCCGGCGGCCTCACCGGCAAAACCATCGCCTTCTGGGGCATCGCCTTCAAGCCCCGCACAGACGACATCCGCGAGGCCCCCGCCATCACCCTCATGCGCAAGGCCCTCTCCTACGGCGCACGCGTCAAGGCGTTCGACCCCGTCGCCAACGAGAACGCACGGCGAGACCTCGGCCCCGCCTACGAGATTCTCGATGACATGTACGCCGCCGCGGACGGCGCCGATGCCCTGGTCGTCTCCACCGACTGGGACGATTTCAAGAGCCCGGACTTCGCCCGCGTGGGCCAGAGCATGAAGAGCAAGGTGCTCTTTGACGGGCGCAACCTTTACCGCCCCCAGCAGATGAAGGACCTGGGCTTCAGCCACTACTCGGTGGGCCGGGCTCCGGTCATCGTGGGCTAGGGCGGTCCCGGCACCGTCAGGCCCGCGCTCACCACCCACAAACAGCCGATAACCTCACCGCATGTGGCGCTCGGGGACCATCCAGGTGAAGCGCGGCAAGCGGGCCGCGAGAATGACGCGCCTGCGGCTCGTGCTCGGCTTCACCGGCGCGCTCGCCGTCACGCTCCTCTGGTCTTTCGGCCGCCTCGAGGAGTTCGAGAGCCGCACCCAGGACTGGCGGCAGTGGTACTTCTGGAAGCGCGACAAGCCGCCCTCGCAGGAGATCGCCGTAGTGGCGATCGACGACCGTTCGCGTGAGACCGTGGGCCGGTGGCCGTGGGACCGTGAGAAACTGGCCGCGCTCATCGATGAACTCCGCCGCGCCGACGCGAGCGTGCTGGCCCTCGATATTCTCCTCTCCGACCCTCAGAAGCCGCGCGAGGTCAACCTCGAGCGGGCCGCGAACGTGAACCAGGCTCACGTAACCTGGGACGATCGAGCATCCGATCCGCCCGTCGCGGACGCGGCACGCACCGGCCTGATCAACGACGACCAACTCCTCGCCGACTCGATCTACACGCACGGGCGCGTCATCCTCGCCAGCGGCTTCACGTTCCGCGCCCGGGCCGCGCTGGAGGCCCAGGGACAATCGGCCGGCGAAGCCGCCGCCGCGGGCACCAACGCCGTGGCGGGCGGCGAGCGCCTGCGCGTGCCCCTCTCCAAGGTGCTCGCCGCACTGGCCGCGTCGCCGGCGTTGCAGGCCATGCCCGAGGATGAGGCCGTGCCCGTGCTGGGTGCCACCGTGCTCGGTAGCGCGCTCACAGGCATCACCCGCGGGCAGGAGTTCACCGACCTCCGCGATCAACTCCGCGCCGCCAAAACGCTCCTCACCAAGGGCGTGGAGAGTTCGACCAAGATCCCCGACACCGCCCCGGGCGCGGGGCCGCGCCCCTGGGTCGGTTCCATCGAGCCCAACCCCCCCATCGCCGTCCTCGCCGAATCCGCCGCCAAACTCGCCAACGTCACCTTCGACAGTTACGACCCCGACGGCCTCACCCGCCGCATCCCCCTCTGGATCGAGCACCAGGGCCGCCTCTGGCCCAACCTCGGCCTCGCCGCCATGCTCGAACACCGCGGCATCGCGCTCAGCGACATCACCTTCACCGACACGCAGACCATCATCAAGGTGCCCGGCGGGGCCGTGCTCCGGCTGCCCATGCTGCGAGACCGCCTGCTCCGCCAGACCATCGTCGACGGCCTGCACTACATCACCTGGCCGCGCGGCCGCAGGCTCGACGAGCAACTCCTTGCTCCCGTGCGCCAGAGCGCGTCCCCCGCCGGCAAGGCAGCCGCGCAGCCAGACGCGGCCCCCACCCCAGGCACGCCCGCCGTCGAGCCTTCCCCCGAAAGCGACGCCGAGAGCCCGGAAGAACCGCGCGGCTGGGAACTCCAGTTCTACGACCTCGCCAACGGCCGCCCCAACGAGGTCTCCGCCGGATACTGCCTTGAGCCCATGCGATTGGCCGAGGGCGTGCGCGAGAACCTCAACGTCCTCGCCACCTTCGCCGGCTACATCGCCCAGACCGGGGCCACCCCGGCGGAGCGTGGGCTCGCGCTCGCCAAGGCCGCGGGCAACCTCGCACGCCTCGACGGCGACGACGAAGCGTGGCCCGCCGCGTGGAAGGCCGTGGAAGCGGCGTACGAACCCGTCTTCACCGACGTGTACGAGTATCTGCACGGCGACTTCGGGATCGACCCTTCCACCCCCGACGAACAGCGCACCGAGGAGGACCGCACCGCCATCAGCCTCGCCCGCAACTTCCTCGCGGGTTCACCCCACGCAATGGCCCAGGTCCGCCTCGCACGCGACCAGACCGCCGTGGTCCGCAAGACCCTCCGCGAACGCCTGCGCGGCCGCATTGTCTTCGTCGGGTGGACGGCCACCGGTGCCGCCGCCGACTTCGTGAACTCCGCCATCGACCCGCGCACCCCGGGCGTGCACGTCCACGCCGCCGTCGCCAACGCCCTGCTCACCGAGAACGCCCTCGCCCCTTGGCACAAGTCGGCAGACTTCGCGGTGCTGGCCGTCATGGGCGTGCTGGGCACACTGGTGGGCATCACCTTCTCGGCCTTCATCGGGCCCATCGTCATCGGCACGCTCATGGTGGGCTGGTTCTTCATCGCCGGCGCGTGGCTGTGGATGGAGCACTCCATCATCGCGGCCGTGGCCGGCCCCTGCTTCGCCGCCGCGGCGGCGTGGGTCGTCGTCATCACGCACCGCCTGTTCATCGAAACCCGCGACCGCCGCCAGACCGAAGACCGCTTCAAGAGTTACGTGCCCCCCGGCGTGGTGGACATGCTGGTTGAGAACCCGGACCTGGCGGACATGAAGCCGCAGAAGCGCGAACTCACCGTCATGTTCTCCGACGTGGCCGACTTCACCACCACCGCCGAGCGCATCGGCCCCGTGGTGCTGGAAAAGACCCTGGGCCTCTACCTCTCCGAGATGACCGACGTGCTCAGCAAGCACAAGGCCACCATCGACAAGTTCCTGGGCGACGGCATCATGGCCTTCTGGAACGCCCCACTGCCCGACCTTGACCACGCACGCAACTGCTGCCTGGCCTCCATCGAGCAACTTCAGCGGCTGGACGAACTCAACGCCCGCAACGCCTTCGAGGAGGCGGGGGCCCTCTACGTCCGCATCGGCATGTCCACCGGCGATTGCATGGTGGGCGACTACGGCACCGCACGCAAGAAGGGCTACACCGTGCTGGCAGACACCGCCAACTTCGCCGCGCGGCTCGAAGGGGCCAACAAGTTCTTCGGCAGCCGCATTCTCGCCGGCAGCACCACGCGCGATGTGTGCAAAGACCTGCGCTGGCGCTTCCTGGGCAAGGTGCTGGTGAAGGGCAAGAAGGACGAGGAGTGGCTCTACGAACTCATCGGCGACCTCACGCCCAAGGGCGACCAGACCGCCGCGTGGATCGAGGCCACCGAGGCCGCGGTCGATGCGTACATCCAGGGCCGCCTGGACAAGGCCGAAGACCTCTTCGCGCAACTCGAAACGCAGTTCGACGACAAGAAACTCGCCGGCCTCTACAAGGCCTCAATCAACCTGTGGCGGCGGCGCTCCGACTTTGACTCGGAGTTTGATGGCGCGATCCAACTCACCGAGAAGTAGCCGCTGCGGCCTCACGCCGCCGCGTTCCTCATTTGTTTGGGATATCTGTCCCCATTCGGCCCCCGGGCCCTCGCCAGAAACCCGTTCATGTGGTACATTCTCGGACGGGGGAACCGATAGAGCCGGTACCCCGCATAGCCCTCTACCTGAGGAGCCTCGTCATGATTTCCCGCAGCATGGACCGCTCGCCCCATTCCGCCCGATCCCCCCTCGCGGCCAGCGCCTCCCGGCACCTGGCCCGAGCCTCGGCCCTTGCCACAGGCCCCCTTGCGCTGGCGGTCATCGCCGGTTCCGCCTGGGCTTGGCAGCCAGACCAGCCTGCCGCGCAACCGAGCACCCCTGCGCCCGCGGCCGACGCGGTCGACCAGACCGCGACCGAAACACCCATCTTCATCGTCGGCCTGAAGGGCAACGTGGGCTACAAAGCCGAGGGCGAAACCAAGTACACGCCCGCCAAAGCCGGCGCCGTGCTGCGCATGGGCTACGAGATCGCCACCGCGGCCAACAGCATGGTGCAGATCCAGGTGGGCGCAGGGCAGCGTTTCACGATCGACCGCGTGACCAAGGTCATCATCACGGAGGCCATCGCCAAGCCCGGCCTCGAGCAGACCGTGATCGACCTGCCCTACGGGCGCGTGAACTTTGATGTCACCAGCGCCCGCCTCGCCAACGACGTGAAGATCATGGCCCCGGATGCCACGCTCGCCATCAGCGGCACCGAGGGCGGCATGGAGGTCTGCGCGGGCCGCCCCACGCGTTCCTACGGCGGCACGCTCAACAAGGGCCGCATCGATGTCCGCAACCGCGCCGGCACGCTCGCGACGCTCACCGGCAACGAAGAGACGGACGTGGACAACCCCAATCCCGCGCTGAACTCCTTCAGCGACGGGTTCGTGGAGATCAACGACGGCAACGCCCGCACCGGCGATGAGTTCGCCTTCGTCTTCAGTTTCCCCACCGTCTTCCAACTCGTCTTCGGCAACATCACCGATCCGGGCGTGGGCGTGCCGCCGCCCGTTTCGGGCAACTTCACCGTGAACCTTCAGGCCCACTTCGGGTCGTTCGACCCGATCCCGCTGGGCGCGATCGTCACCGTCAACCCCATCACCACGCCGCGCCTGGTCTCCACGCCCGGCCCCACCGATGCCAACCTGAACGCCTTCACAGTCGGCGAGGCCATCACGCAGACCGCTGGCTCGAGCGCCCCCGAGTTCCTCCGCCTCGAACGCACCGGCGCGGGCATGGGCGCGACCCTGCGCTCCCTCACGCTCGACGGGATGGACACCACCTTCACCACCATCGCCACCTTCACCGGCCCCAGTTCGCACCTGCGCGGCCTGGGCCAGGTTGACCGCCAGTTGTACTCCATCAACCAGTTCGCTGGCAAAGACACGGTCGTCCGCCTCAACCCCGCTGGCGCTGCCAGCACGGTCACACCCATCGCCGATTTCGGCGGGGCACGCCTCGAGAGCATCGACGGCATCACCGAGCGCGGCACGCTCATTCTCGGCGGCCGCCTGCCCGGCAGCATGGAAAACTTCGACCCCTTCGGCACACGCGCCAGCGGTGTGGCGGGTCCAGATGCCCTCGTGCTTGAGTACGACCCTCGCACCCACTTCCTGCGCAGCGCCGCGAGCGACTTGCAGGACGACTTCAATGGCAGCAACGCCGCTGTGGGCGGCGGTCTGGATTCACTCCCCGAGCTCGATCCATCACTGATCTACTTCGACCAAGGGATGGGCCTTGGGTTCGCAAACTCCATCCCGGATGCGACCTTCATCGGTACCAGTTACAGCAACGGGTTCATCACCAACGGCGTGGGTGTCTTTGTGCCCGGCGACACACTGACCCTGCACGTGGTCGCCACCATCGACAGCACGAACAATCTTTTCCTTGCGAGCAATCCGGGCATCAACGAGTCTCGGTATTACATCACCCTCCAGCCCGGAAGTGCCACTGCGCCCGATGTCGTGCGCGAAATGGGCACCGACCCCCTCCTCCGCGACCTCACATCCGAGCGCGGCCCCACATCGGCCCCTCCGGGTGCCCTCGGCGGCGTCACGGGCCTCATCGACCTCACGCTCGATCCGCTCTTCGCCACGCTCGGCTATTCCATGAACGTGGTCACCTCCGGCGTGGCCGAGGCGCTGTTGCGCTCGGCCATCCTGCAGGTGGCCCTGGGCGCCACCGCGGGCGACCCGGACTTTGGCACCCTCGCACCCTTCCTCACGCAGTTCGCCGGGCAGCAGTCGGGCTTCGGCCAGGCAAGTTACGCCTTCCGCACCAGCCTCGACCCCATGAGCCCGCTCTTCCTCACGCCCGCGGTCGTCGGCGGCACGCTCATGGGCCCCACGTTCTTCTTTATCAACGCCGCCGACGGCCGCCTGATCGAGCGCGACCTCTTCGGCAACCAGGTCAACGCGCTGAACTTTGTCTACGGCGGCCCGACGGTGGACCTGCCCATCTTCGGCTCGGCCATCTGGAGCGGCGGCGCGGGCAACAACGGCAAGTTCTTCCTGGCCACCGAAGTCTCCTTTAACGGCGGCAGTTTCTTCACCACCCACATCAGTCAGTTCAACCTGAACCAGAATCCCGGCGGCACCATCCAGCCGCCGCTGTCGTTCGCAAGCCTCGTTCCCTCGGTCGATAACACCGACCCGATGAACCCGATCCTCCTCGACTCCTACACCTTCTCCGGTCTGGGCACGCTCGGCAACGATGTCTACGCCTCAGGCATCCGGGCCGGCGATCTGGTTCCGGACTTCACCGCCAACGGCATCTTCCGCGTGCCCCCCGGCGCCACCACCACCACCAACGCCCCCGAGATGCGCTTCTTCTTCCCGGGTGATGAAACGGCCACCCTGGCCGGCGCGCCCAGCCGCGGCTCGTTGTTCGTGGGCATCGGCCTGCTCGACAACCTCACCGGCCAGGAGGCACCCAGCAACACCATGTTCGGCGCGCTGGATGATCAGATCGCACTGCTCGAACTCGACCCCCGAAACCAGTTCGTGCGCAGCGCGTATCAAGCCGCCAACGGCGACTTTGCGCCCCTCACGGGCAGCGGCGTCACCAACGGCACCATGGTCGTGGGCGGCACGCTTGCCCAGATCGGCACGATCGACGAGGTCATCGGCATGGCCTACGTGGGCAACAAACTCATCCTCAGCGGCTTCACCGCCAACGGCCAGTCCGTCATCATCACCTACAACCCCGACGCCAACAACACCTCGGATGCGCGCCTGGAGCGCGTCGAGTTTCTGGCCCCCGGCAGCCCCCTCGTCACCGAACTCGCCAGCGAGCCGGTGGGCATCGCGCCGGCGGGTCAGTTCACGCTGCTCCCGCCGGCCATCACGATGATCGACCCCGACATCAACCCCGTCTTCCGCAACATGGCCTACAGCACGCAGGCCGCCGCCAGCGGCGTGATCCGCAACCTCGTGGCCGAGCAGATCGTCGCCCGCGCCATGAACCCGGCCGCGTGCCGCAACAGCGGCGAACTTCAGTCTGCCACCCTCGACAGCATCGTCTCCACGCTCGCCAACCAGCAGATGGGCGCGGGCCAGGCAGTGCAGGCGTTCCGAAACTCACTGCCCCCAGGCCACCCCTGCCTTCCCGGCGCGGGCTCGCTTGCCCCCTGACCACCCCCCGGCCGCGGCGGGCGCGGGCCTGGCGTGCCGACACGCTCCGACCCAACGTCCGCTCTGACGGCATGGATGTGTTTCGTGCCACCGACTCCGGCTCGGCGAAGTCGGCGCGGCCTTCTCCCCATTTCTGGGTGCCTTCTCCGTGCCTTCCTCGTGCCTTCTCTCCCCCTGCCTTCCTCAAATGGCTCCGGTGGGAGTCGAACCCACACGCCCGTTTCCGGGCCGCGGATTTTAAGTCCGCTGCGTCTGCCGTTCCGCCACAGAGCCTCAGCCCCGCCGGGGCCTCCGCCCACGCCGCGCCGGGCGTTGAGCCTATCGCGGGCGAGGCTCCCCGTCCGCCCGCTTTCCACACCAGATCGGCCCCCTCCCGTCCCGCGGCCGGACACGGTACACTCTGCTCTCACCGGCCGGGCCCATTCGTGCACCATCACCCGCGGCCGGTGCAAAGGGGTTTCGCCGCATGATCGTGCGCCCGGGGCTTGCAAACCGCCACACTCACCTCGCCGCGCTCGCGGCCTTTGCCGGTTCGGTGCTGGCGTTCGCCCCCACGGCCGATGCCCAGCAGGACCAGCGCCGCCTTGAACGCGCCCTGCGCACGGCCCAGTCGGCCGACGACTACCGCCTGCGTGTGGACACGGCGCTCACGCTGGGCGAGCGCACGCAGATCGACGTCGGCGGCAACTACACCTTCACGGCGCTCTTCCTCGACGACTCCACCGGCAACAGCCGCCGCCTCTTCCAGAACGAGGTGCAGTTGTACGCCCGGGCCAGCATCGACGGCGTGCACAACGCCTTCGTCCGCGTCCGCTTCCCCTATCGCGACTTCTCCCCCGGCGACAGTTTCGACGGGCGCGGCGACAGTTGGGACGAGCCCTTCCTCGACCGCTACGTGTACGAGTTCGACCTTGCCCGGGCCTACGCCGCGTACGACGGCGAGGCGATCGACAACAACTTCAACGTCAAGATCGGCCGCCAGTTTGTGGACTGGGCCAGTTCGCTCGTGCTCTCCGAGGTGCTGCTGAGCGTCCGCCCCACCGTCACGATCCAGAACAACTTCACCATCGAGGGCCTCGCCGGCGTCACGGCCCGTTCAACGGTTGACTTTGACGCGTCGCGATCCCAGTACGACACCAACACCGAGCGCGGCTACTTCGGCCTGAAGGTCGGCTTCACCGCGGAGAACGGGAGCCAGTTCTACGCCTTCGGCCTGAAGATGGTGGACTACAACACCGACACCGCCCTGCGTGTGCCCGCGGGCGCCGTGACCACCGCAAACTTCGAGTACTCGGCCACGTACTACGGCGTGGGCCTGAGCGGGGCGTGGGGGCCCAGCCTCATCTACACCGGCGAACTGGTGTGGGAAGACGGCCACTCCATGTCCGACCCCACCACCGCCGCGCAGGTCCGCTCGAAGGTCGAGGCGTACGCCGGGCGTGGCCTGATCACCTACCTCTTCCGCGACGAGAACGAAACCCGCGCCCAGTTCGAGGCCATCTACGCCACGGGCGACCAGGACCGCGTGAACACCAGCGACACCGTCAACGGCAACCAGGCCGGCACACGCGACAACGCCTTCAACGGCCTGGGCTTCGCCAACACCGGCCTGGCGTTCGCACCGACGCTCTCAAACATTGTCAGTTTGCGCCTCGGGGCCAGCACCTTCCCCTTCCGCAGCGACGAAGACTTCGACGACGTGCAGGTCGGCATCGACGGCTACCTGTTCCGCAAGGCCACCAGCGGCGGCATCGACGAGCCCACGAACTCCGACACCTTTCTGGGCGGCGAGATCGACCTGTTCGTCAGTTACCGCATCACCAGCGACTTCGCCGTCGCCGCCCGCTACGGCGTCTTCTTCCCGGGCGAGGCCATCACCAGCACGAAGCACGCCCGCCACTTCTTTCTGCTCAGCGCCACGCTCTCGTTCTAAAGGGGTCTGTTGTGCGTTCACCTCGCGACTGTGCCGCCCTGCTCCTCACCCTCGCCGCCGCGGTCGCTCTCGCCCTGCCCGGCTGCGAGCGCACGATGGTGGAGCAGACCCTGGAGACCAACTACGCCGCGGACGACGTGGCCGCGGACCTCGAGTTCACCCACGGCCTGCCGGTGAAGAGCGCCATCGCCAACGACGAGGGCCTGCACGCCCTGATCGTTTTCGCCCTCGGCCAGGACACCACCGGCGGCTACGAACAACGCGTCGCCCTCGCCAAGCAGGAGGGTTGGCTCGCCGAGGACTTCGACGAACCACCCAACATGGCGATGCAGCGCGGCACGCTCGCCCGGGCCCTTGTGCAGGTGCTGGGCATCCGCGGCGGGCTTGTGATGCGGTTGATCGGCCCCAACCCCCGCAACGCAACGCGCGAACTCGTTGATGCCGAGATCTTCCCCCCCGGCGGCACCGCCAACCAGACGCTCACAGGCCTTGAGTTCCTGGGAGCCTTGGGCAACGCCCGAGACTTCCTGACCAGGCGCGAATTCGCCGCCTTGAAGAAACTCGAAGCGCAGCAGCCACCCCCGGACCCGGCCGATGCCGATGCACCGGCCCAGGCCCCCGCCGCCAACCCGGGGTAAGCCCGCGAGGTCCCGGCGGCAACGAGCCGCACGACATCTCCGGCACGTCCGCCGTCCGTCTCCCCCCTCGCTACGCTCAGGCCCCGTGTTCACGCCGCCGTTTCGCCCCGGAGGTTTCATGCTGCCCCGCACCCGCACCGCCCTTGCCGCGCTCCCGCTCACGCTGGCCGTGGCCCCCGCGCTGGCCCAGTTGGGCCCCAAGGCCGAGATCAGCAAGCAGGGCCTGATCGACGGGGTCGATTTCTCGCTGAGGGCCAACGGCGAGATCACCCTGCAGGCCGACCTGCGCGACAGCCCGGGAAGCGTCGCGGTCTATCGGGCCGGGGCCAACCTGGGCCTCTTCACCAGCGTTGGCGAGGACTGGCGCATCGGCATGGAGGTCGCCTGGGAGACGTCCTGGTACAACTTCCGCGGGGCCACCACCATCATCCCCGGCACGGATCGGCCCTTTCACGAGATGCACCAGGTGCGCCTGGCCCCCACCGCTTCACACCAACTGAGCACCGAGTGGTCGTACTTCTTCGGCGGCCTCTTCGAGTTCGGCGCGGAGCGCGATGCCGATTTCGGCGACTCGTTCACCGGAGGCGGGCTGATCGGGGCCCGGTACGCCGTCAGCGAGACCTTCGCCTTCTCCTTCGGCATCCTCGCCAAGACCCGGCTGGAGAAGAACGCCCTCTTCGCGCCCATCTTGGGCCTTGAGTGGCAGATCAACGACAATGTCCGCCTCGCCACGCGCGGCCTGGGCGGTGCCATCACCTACACCATCAACGACCGCTGGAGTTTCGAGGCCTTCGGCGAGTACGAGGCCCGCGAGTACCGCCTCGACGACACCGGCCCCAACATCGACGGCGTCGTCCGCGACCGCCGCGCACCCGTCGGCATCGGCTTCACCTGGCGGCCCACCGGTCAAACTGAACTGAATCTTCGCGGCGGCGCGATCGTCTACCAGCAGTTCCGCACAGATACTTCAACGGGCCTCAACATCACCGAAGTCCGCACCGAGCCGACCGGCTTCGTTTCCTTCGGCGGCTCCATCCGCTTCTAAAGCGGCGTCCTCTCCCCTCGCCGCGCCCACCATGAACCTTGAACCACGCGAGCACGTTCCCGCCGGCGTCTCGCGCCGCAAGGTGCTCGCCTCCGGGGCCGCGCTGGCCGCACTGGCCGCGGCGGGGGGCACGGGTGCCACGCTCGACCGTGCAGGGGTGCACGCCCCGGCGGCCGTCACGCGCTCCGGGTCCGCAGCGGTGCGGAATCTCATCTTCCTCGTCTCCGACGGCATGTCCGCGGGCACGCTCTCCCTCACCGATCACTTCCTGCGCCACACCACCGGCACCGCCAGCCACTGGACGCGACTGGCCGCCACCGCCGCGGCACACCGGTCGCTGGTCTCCACGCACGCGGCTGACTCGATCGTGACCGACTCCGCCGCCGCGTCCGCCGCGTGGAGCACAGGGGTGAAGCACAACAACGGGGCGTTGTGCATCGGGCCTGACGGGCGCGTGCTCAAGCCGCTGCTGATGCGTGCGAAGGCGCAGGGCAAGCGGGTGGGTGTCGTGACCACCACGACCGTGACGCACGCCACCCCGGCGGGCTTTTACGCCAACTGCCCGAGCCGCGATTTGCAGGCCGACATCGGACGGATTCTGGTGGAGTCGCCTGTGGATGTGGCCTTGGGGGGCGGGAGCGCGTTTGTCCAGGCGGAGTTGACGGCGGGCAACGCGGGCATCCGGCGCGTGCAGACGCGGGCCGAACTGCTCTCCTTGGATGCCGGCTCGCTCGCGGGCAAGCGACTGATCGGCACGTTCGATGCGGACCACCTCCGCATGGTGCTGGACCGGCCGGCCACGCAGCCCGCGCTGGAAGAGATGGCCCGCGTCGCCATCGCGGCCTTGGCCGACGGCCCCGACGGCTTCGTCCTGCAGATCGAGGCGGGGCGCGTGGACCACGCCGCGCACAACAACGATGCCTGCTCGCTCCTGGCGGAACAACTGGAGTTCGACCGCACGCTGGCGCTCGTGGCGGAGTTCACGCTCGCCCGCAGCGACACGCTGCTCATCGCCACGACCGACCACGGCACCGCCAACCCCGGCCTCACCATGTACGGCAAGGAGACCTTCGAGTCGCTCCGCCGCCTGGGCAACGGGCGGCGTTCCTTCGAGTGGCTCTTCTCCCAACTCAAGGCCGCCCCCGCCCAGGGCACATCACCCGACGGCAGCGGCGCCACGCCGCCCAAACTCACCCCCGCCGCCGCGGCCGCGCGGCTCGGCGTGCTCGTGAAGGAGCACCTCGACATCGACCTTGGCCCTTCCCGCACGGCCTTCCTCGAACGCGCCTTCCGCGGCGAACAGGCCGACCCATTCGCCGAGCGCGGCATCCCCGCCGCCGTGCTGGGCAGCCTGCTGGCGAGCGATCTGGGTGTGGCGTTCGTCTCGCCCCACCACACCGCCGACCACATCGAGCAACTTGCGCTGGGTGCCGCGGCCGACACCTGGCCGGGCTTCCTGGACAATACCCAGGTGCATGCGCATCTGGTGCGTCTGCTCGCTCTGCCGCCGGTCGGGTGAAGTACAGGCAAACGCGCCAGGCCAAAGCCTGCTTTGTAGAGCCGCGCAAAGACCGCGCGGGAGCAGCGCTTCATCAGGCTTTTGCAAGGAACTACTGGGCGTTGCCGCCGGGGCCACCCGGTGCGACGGGAGTGCCGCCCCTGCGACCGCCACGGTCGAGCGTTCGCCACGCCTCCAGCACGCGGCTGGCAGCAGTGGTATCACGAGAATCCATCGCCAACAAGCCAGCGATCTGCCCGTCGTCGCGGAACCAGTTCACGCTCATGTCGGCCGTGAGCACGTTGGCACCGATCTTGTGGTTGTAATCCTGAAGAGTCCAGAGGCCATCCACGGTGATCGCAACGGACGAGTCGAGGTCTTCCAGGAACGGCGAAATGTCGGCCGCGCCGCGGTACTGATAGTTCCCGATGATCAGCCCGGTCGGTTCGGCGAAAATGGGGGTGTACCGGGCCAAGGGGTGTGCGCCCGTGTGCGAGGGGCAGTAGTACACGCCGGGCGTATTCGCGTAATCCTTCGCGTACAGAATGCCCAGCCCGTCCCACTGACCGACGCGGGTTCCCAGCCGCAGCGTCATCATGTTCTGCAACCGGGGTGTCTCGTCCTGCGTCGCGGCGATGCGGAACACCGAGGGGGGAATCTGCCCGCGGTTCTGATCCGCGTACAGCACCGTCGCCAGGCCGATCTGACGGACGTTGGAACTGCACACAACCTTGCGTGTTGCCTCTCGAACGCCCGCCAAGCCGGGCATGAGCAGCGACATCAGCACGGCCATCACGCTGATGGTCACCAGCATGTCCAACAGGGAGAACCCTGCCCGCCGGCTCACGCGCGCACCATGGCCTCGCTTATCGGAGTGAGCAAAATGGACGGCCACACCCGGCACGGAGGCCTCCTGAACTCTTCCTGCACCGATGAGTCTACTTGCTGCTGGGGCTATCGGCAAGTCCAATACCCAAGGTTGGGGACAACTGCCGTAGGGATTTCGCCCCATACACCCGTTCAGATTCCAATCAGCGCTGCACCGTCAGGTCCGACCGATAAACCAAACATATACCGTTTGCTATGCGACGGTGTCGTTTGCACACGGTGAGCATATGGAAAACCACCGGAAACTGTCGAAGGAACGGGCTGGAGAAGCATCCCGGTGGGCTGGATTGCGTATCGAACATCGGGCATACTGTGATCGGCTCAACCGAGGGTTTGCCCCGAGGACCTATGGCCGCGTCATTCGACAGTCAGGCCGTGGACTTGGAACTCATGCAGGGCGTTGCCGCGGGCAAGCCCGAATCAGTGGCGAAGTTGTACGACCGCTTTGGGTCTTTGGTGTATCGCATGGCGTATCAGGCATTGCCAGCACGAGCGGAAGCGGAAGACGCCGTTCAGGAAGTCTTCGTTCGCCTGTGGCGCACCGCCTCGAAGTACGATCCCGCCCGAGCCGCCCTGGTGACATGGGTGATGCTCATTTCCCGCCGCTATCTCGTCGACCGCCTCCGTCGCGCGCGGTCGTCGCTGCGGGCGGGCACGCTCGATGAGCGGCAGGCCGGCAACGACCGTGCTGCTGAACAGACCGAAGCCCTCTCCGACCGCCACGAGCGCGTCGCCTCGCTCATGAAGCACATCGATCAACTCCCCGACCTGCAGCGCACCGTGGTGGTCCGCGCCTACCTCAACGGCCAGACGCTTCGGCAGATCGGCGAAGAACTCAACACCCCGCTCGGCACCGTCAAATCGGCTCTCAGCCGCGCCCTTGTCCGCCTCCGCGAGCGTGAACTCAGCGAAGAGACTGCATCATGAACAACGCCCACAACCCCAACCCCCGCTCGCCCATGAACGACCCGCTCCGCACGAGCGATCTGTACGAACTCGCGTCGCTCGACGCGATGGGCGTGCTCGACGAGGGTGAGCGCAAGGCCTTCGAGGCCGCGCTGCTCGCCGCGACGCCGGCCGTGCAGTTGCAGATCCGCCTGCAGCAGGCCCGCGCCTCGGAGATCGAGCACCTCCTGCCGCGTGTCGAAGCGCCCGGCTCGCTCCGCCAGCGCGTGATCGACGCCGTCATGCACGCCGTGGGCACCGCCCGCCAGCACGAGGCCGGCCGCACGAGCCCCTCCCTCCTCCCCAGCCGCGGCGTGCCCGCCCTGTGGCGCACGCTCTCGGTGGTCTGCGCGGCCGCCGCGGTCGCCATCGGTGTGGCCAACTTCCAGATGCGGTCCGACTATCGCGAGATGGAAGCCGCGTTCATGACCAACGCCGCGACCGACGTGTTCATCAAGGAGTTCGGCCCCAAGTTCGAGCAGGCCCTTGTCTCCCCCGCCACGCGTTTCGTGCAGTTCAACCCCGCCGTGGTGAACGCATCGAGCGGCCGCAGTTCCAGCGGCATGGCCGTGCTGCTCATGAACACCGAGACCAAGGCCGCGCAGTTTTATGGCAAGGACCTGCCCGAGAACTCCGGCACGTACGCGCTCGTCGTGCTCCGCCCGGACGGCTCGTTGGGCCAGCCCCTGCTCACCTTCAAGGCCACGGGCACCAAGGTCGTGAAAGACCTGGACTCGATCATCATCCCCAGCGGCTCATCGCTGGCGCTCACGAACGTGCCCGCCGACCAGCC
Source organism: Phycisphaerales bacterium (assembly GCA_046156035.1). Classification (GTDB taxonomy): domain Bacteria; phylum Planctomycetota; class Phycisphaerae; order Phycisphaerales; family UBA1924; genus JAEUIX01. Next base: position 56,617 of record JBJXEW010000029.1, read on the forward strand.
CGACACGCAGCGGATGCTGCTGCGAAGCAACAGCCTCTGACGCGGCCGTGATCCCTTCAACTCCGACGAAACACGAAAGGCCCCGGACTGCTCCGGGGCCTTTTTCATTGTTCGGCACGCCAGCCACCGGCATGTTCACGCGCTGAAACTCGACCCGCACCCGCAACTGCTCGTGGCGTTGGGGTTCTTGAACACGAAGCCGCGGCCCATCAGTTCGTCCTTGAAATCCACCTCGGTGCCCGAGAGGTAGAGCATGCTCTTGGGGTCGCAGATCACCTTGATGCCGTGCACCTCGAACTCCTCGTCCGTCTCCTTCTGGGTCTCCGTCAGGTCCAGCAAGTAGGAGAAGCCCGAGCAGCCGCCGCCCTTCACGCCCACGCGCAGGCGGACCTTGCCCACGTCAAGTTCCTGGGCCTTGATGATGGTGCGGATTTCTTCGGCGGCGCGGGCGGAGAGTTTGAGCGGCACATCGGTTGAGGGCGTTGTGGAGGGGAGGTTGGCGGTGTCGGTGGTCATGAGCGAATCTCCGGTCGAGAGGGAAGTCGTGAATAGTACGGGCGCGATGCGGGGCCGGTTCGACGGATCGCGGAGGGTCGCTGATGGAAGCGGCGGGGTGCCGGAGCACCTGCCGCCGAACCCGGCAGGGCCGATCAGTGTGCCTGCGCGGCGTGGGCATCCGCCACGGGCAGACCGTTCTTCTGCTTGTAGTCGGCGATGGCCGCGCGGATGGCGTCCTCGGCGAGGACGGAGCAGTGAATCTTCACCGGCGGCAGGCTGAGTTCCTCCACGATCTGCGTGTTCTTGATCGCCAGGCCCTCATCCACGCTCTTGCCCTTGAGCCACTCCGTGGCGAGCGAGGAACTGGCAATGGCCGAGCCGCAGCCGAAGGTCTTGAACTTCGCGTCCTCGATCTTGCCGGTGGTTTCGTTCACCTTGATGCACAACTGCATCACGTCGCCGCACTCGGGCGCGCCGACGAGGCCGACGCCGATCTTCTTGTCGGTCTTCATCTGCTCCTGCGAGCCGAAGTTGCCGACGTTGCGGGGGTTCTCGTAGTGGTCGATGATTTTGGGGCCGTAAGCCATTGCAAATCTCCAAATGGTCAAATGGCCAAATGGCCAAATGAAGGCGGGGTCAGCCGCGAACGGATGCTCGCCGCTCAGGGGCCGTGCGAGCGAGGATGGTACCGACGATCTTCTTCATCTCGGCGAGTTCGATCAACAGCGGGTCGAGCCGCGCGGCGGGCAGCCAGGCGCGTCGGACCACCAACCGAAGCCAGAACCGTGTTTCCGCCATCTCCTTGATCGCGATGGTCATGCACTTGCGAAAGTCCTTGTCGCTCATCGCCTCGTCGGCCTCGGCGATGTTGGCCCCCACGGCCGAGCCAGCCGCGGCCACTTGCTCCACAATGCGCCGAAACCGCCCGTCCTTGTCCAGTTGCTCAGCAACGGCCACCGCTCGGTCGCTGAACGCCTCAGATCGCTCAAGAAACTCGGGTTTCAACCGACCCTTGCCCATATCCGCCCTCATCACCATGTCTCGCCCAATGAACCAACCCGCGACATTCACCGATTCCGATTTGGCCATTTGTCCATTTGGTCATTTGGCCATTTCTGATCGCCGCCGCGGCGATCAGTGATGCGCCCACTCCACCTTGCTCAGGTCAATCCCCTCCTTGTGCATGTCGTAGAGCGGGCTCATCACCCGCAGTTTGTTCACCGCCTTGGTGATCTCGGCAATGGCGTAGTCGATCTGCTCCTCTGTGGTCCACTTGCCCAAACTCAGCCGCAAGGACGAGTGGGCCAGTTCATCGCCCACGCCCAGGGCCTTGAGCACGTAACTGGGCTCCAAACTCGCGCTGGTGCAGGCGCTCCCGCTGGAGCAGGCGATGTTCTTCACCGCCATCATCAGCCCCTCGCCCTCCACAAACCCGAAGGAGATGTTCGTGATGTGCGGCAGGCGCTTCTCCAGGTGCCCGTTGATCTTCGACACGTCCAGGGCCTTGGTCAGTTCCGTCTCCAGTTTCGTCCGCAGGCGAGACAGCCGGATCGCATCCGCCGCCATCTCCGCCAGCGCAATCTCGCACGCCTTGCCGAACCCCACAATCCCCGTCACGTTCAGCGTGCCGCTGCGGAATCCGCGCTCCTGCCCGCCGCCATCCGCCAGCGCCTGCAACCGCACGCGCGGCCGGTGCCTGCGCACATACAGCGCCCCCACGCCCTTGGGCCCGTAAATCTTGTGGCTGCTCCAACTCAGCAGGTCAATCGCATCCGCATCCACGTTCGTGGGCATCTTGCCCACCCACTGCGTCGCGTCGGTGTGGAAGATGATCCCCTTCTCCTTGCACAGTTTGCCGATCGCGGGCACCTCGTTGATGCTCCCGATCTCGTTGTTGGCCCACATGATCGTCACCAGGATCGTGTCAGGCCGGATCGCCGCTTTCACCGCCGCGGCCGTGATGATGCCGTCCTCACCCGGCTCCAAGAACGTGGCATCAAAGCCCTCCTTCACGAGGCGCTTCACGGGGTCGAGCACGGCCTTGTGCTCGTGCGTGGCGGAGATGATGTGCCCGCGGGCCTTGCTGCCGGCCGGGGCCTTCTCGTACAAGTAGGCTGCGCCCTTGATGGCCAGGTTGTTGCTCTCGGTGCTGCCGCTGGTGAAGATGATCTCCTTCTCGCTGGCACCGATCAGTTTCGCCGCGCTCTGCCGCGCTTCATCCACGCCCTCCTCGGCCTGCCAGCCAAACTGGTGGTTCCGCGAGCCGGTGTTGCCGAACTTTTCGGTGAAGAACGGGAGCATGGCCTGCACCACGCGCGGGTCGCAGGGGGTTGTCGCGGCGTGGTCGAAGTACACGGGGAGTTTGAGGGACATGATCGGGGTCTCCAACACGCGAGCCAGCCCCCGCAAGGGGACATGGCAGAAGGGAGGGGCTCAGGAACGTGCAACGGCACTGGTACCGACCCCACCGCAGCCTGCAGGGCATGCACACGGCGGGGCCCGCCTTAGAACGGTTCTAGAGAGGAGGATAGCACCCTGACCGGGCATTGCGAGCCAGTCGCAGGGCCACGCGCCGGCCGGCGCCGCCGCCGGGGCGCCACGCCAGCGTCGCCCACGGCACTGCGGCCATGAGGCCATGAAAAAGGCCCCGCTTCGCGCGGGGCCTTGGTCTTGCCGATGTTGTTGAGAACTCAGTTCTCCCGCTGCTTGCCGTTCACATCACGGCCACGCAACCCCTCCAACGTCCACTTCTGGTAGCCGAACAGGAAACCGATCGTGGGACCCCCTCCGGAGCGTCTCGCTGGCGGGGTGACCTCGGTGGGCCACAAAGGTGAGGCAGAATCACTCTCCGGGAACTCGTCGTAGCGGCAATCCTCAGCCTTCGAAATCCTCTGGTTGATCTGCGTGCCGTGCAACCAGCCGCCCGTGTTGACATCAATGGACCGGACGACACGCACGCTGGAATCCCAGAACACGTTTGTCACCTGCGCGTACGGATGCTGGAACGGCACACCCACCTTGCCCGTCTGCCAGGCGATGCGGTCGAACATGAACACCTTGTCCGCTGGCGACTGCACATCACCAACCCGTCGATTCGCATAGTACTTGCCGGGATTCATAATCGTGAACTGCGTCTGGTCGGACGTCTCGTGGTCCAAGTCTGGCAGGCCGCCCTGGTTGAAATCGGGCTGCAGGTGCGCTCGCGACGACTGGTAACTGCTCGAAAAGACGTAGATGGAACTGGTGCCGATGTAGCCGAGCGTTGCCGGGTTTTCCACACGCAAGTACTCACCCGCATCCTGGATGATGCGCGTCAGGCCGCGATCCAGCGGGTTGGCGAACGACGGATCAGGCAACTTGCCCGACAGGTAGTTCAGCATCGCCACCGGGTAGTACCGGTCGCGGACGGCCCGCCCGATTGAATCGGTCGCGTTCTTGTCGCTCAGGCCACCGCTGGCGGCCACCATGCGATCGATCGCATCAATGCTCATCGGGACGTTGACGCCGTTGTCGGCTGACGACAAGGTCTGGTTCCGACCCCACGAAGAGAGCGGGTTCTTCAGTTTCAAAAGGGGCAGACCGTTCGTCGAGAAAGCCCGGTTGTACGCCGGGATGTAATCCTTGAAGTCCGCCGCGTACGTCTGCACGCCGGTGCCCATGCCCTTCATGTTCGCCACGTTCTTGGCCTGCTTGCCGGCACGCCGGGCCTCCGCCAGGCCGGGCAGCAAGATCGCCACCAGCAGGGCCACGATGGCGATGACGACCAGAAGTTCGATCAGCGTGAAGGCCGATCGAGCCGCAGCCGCCGCCCACGCTTGGCGCGAGCGGGCGAGAGAGGCAATGGAATACCGCGAAATCTTCGACATGGGTTGCTCCTCGGATTGCCGAGCGTACGAGACTCTGCGGCCACAGAACGCGGCCACACGTTGGGGTGCCGACTGTAGGTTCGCAGATTCCAGAGTCGAGGTTCCGGCCATTTCTGGAGATTTCGGCCCGAGCAGCGAGAAAATCGACGAAATACCGAACACACTCCGATCATGTCCTGCATCCCGTCTCCCTGTTTTCTCTTGGATTCCGCCACATTCCTTCCGGCTGTCGCCTGTCCCCTCACCCCTGTGCCCGTCTCTACTAGGGATTCCGCCTCGACCCGCGCGATCCGTGAACGTTCCTTCACAAAAACATACTCGTTTGTCTATTCTCTGCGCCCACGGTCCCCCCCCACCGCCGCGCTCCGTTCCCTTCCCGAGGCGTGCACTCATGAGTCATGGCACCGACAGCATCAGCAACGCCGAGGGGGTGGTGAAGTGGTTCGATCCGAAGAAGGGGTTCGGATTCGTGATCGGCCCCGAAGGGCAGGACATCTTCGTTCACTACACCAAGATCGAAGGCGAGGGCTTCCGGGTCTTGAAGGACGCGACCCTGGTCGTCTACGACGCGGAGAAAACCGACAAGGGCTGGCACGCCAGCCGCGTCTGCCGCGCCCCCACCGCCGACGACCCCGCTTCCGCGTCGTCACCGTCCGTCGCGTCGATCAAGCACTCGCACGCCCGCACGCCGCGCCGGTAGGCATAGACCGCCGCCAAGCACGCGGCGGGCGAACAATCGCCCTCACTTGACAGGCACCTTCTTCATCGGCCTTGGGGTTGGTCTGCTCGCGGGCTCGCTTGCCGCGGCCGCGCTGCTGCACCGCCACGTTCGCCGCACGCGCGCGGCCGAACGCCGCGCCCAGGCGGCCGAACGCCTGGCGGAACTGGGGGCCATGACCAGCGGGCTGGCCCACGAGATCAAGAACCCGCTCTCGACGGTGAGCCTGAACGCGCAACTTCTGGCCGAGGGCGTGGGCGACCTGAGCACCGATGCGGAAGCCAAGGCCCGCCTCACCAACCGCGTGCAGGCTCTGCGCCGCGAGACGGAACGCCTGCGCGGCATCCTCAGCGATTTTCTCGAGTTCGCCGGTGAACTCCGCCCGGTTCCCGCCCCCACCGACCTCAACGCCCTCGTGGAAGAACTCGCCGAGTTCTTCCGGCCCGAGGCCCAGCGCCAGGCCGTGGAACTGCGCACAGACCTGACCGACAGGCCGCTGATCGCCCACGTGGACGCGCGGCTGCTCAAGCAGGCCCTGCTCAACCTGCTGCTCAACGCCACGCAGGCCATGGGCGCGACCGCCGCGCCAACCGGCGAAGGGCCCGCCTCCGCCGTGCCGGGCCGGCGCGTGGGCGACCTGTTCGTGCGCACACGCATCGGCCGAGACGACCAGCGCCAGCGCGTGGCCGAGGTGCATGTGATCGACACCGGCCCGGGCATGGCGGCCGACGTGCTGGAGAATATCTTCAACCCCTACTACACCACCAAGGCCGGGGGCACGGGCCTGGGGCTGCCCACCTCGCGCCGCATCATCGAGGCCCACCACGGCCGCATTGAAGTGCACACCGAGCCGGGCAAGGGCACAGACTTCACCATCATCCTTCCCCTGCACGATGCCGGCTGATCGGTGCGCACGCCCCCCCCACGCTCCTGGCTACGCTCTGCGCATGACCCCGGCCTTCTCGACTGTCGCCTGCCCGGAATGGACGCTGTCGGCCGTGTTCGAGCACGCGGCGACCTTCGGTTTCGGTGCGGTTGAACTCCGCACGTTCGGCGATGCCTCACGCGCCTTCGCGTGCGAACCCGCCCACACCGCCCCCGAGAAGATCCGTGAGTGGTCCGGCCGGTTCGGCGTGAAGGTCGCGTCTTTGGGCACGTCGTGCCGCTTCGATGAGCCGATCTTTCCGCCCATCGTGGGCAGCGCGATTTCCGATGTGGACCGCACCGTGCGGATCGCCTGCCACGCCGTCACGCTCGCGGCCACGATCGAGTGCCCGCTGGTGCGCGTCTTTGGCTTCGAGTTCCCGTCGAGCGAGGGTCGAAAGTCGGGCGATGCGCGCATCATCGAGCGCCTTGCCAAGGTGGTGGACCACGCCCACCGCACCGGCGTGTCGGTCATGATCGAGAACGGTGGCTCGTACCCGACCGGCCAGTCGCTCATGCCGCTGATCCGCACGATCAACAGCCCGCTGCTGGGGGCGTGCCTGAACACTGCCAGCGCGGGGGCCGCCGGCGAGTCGCCCGCGGGCGGCATCGCCTCGCTGGGTTCTGCGCTCATGGCCGTGCGCGTGAAAGACCTTCGCGCCGGCCGCCCCTGCCCCTTGGGCGAGGGCGATGTGCCCGTGGCCAGCGCCATGGCCGCTCTCCGCGCAGCACGCTTCACCGGGCCCGTGATCTTCGAGTGGGACCGCGCGTGGATGCCCGACCTTGCACACGCCCAGGCGGTGCTGCCGCGCGCGGCACGCTTCCTGCACGAGGCCGCGGCCACGGCCACGGCCGCCGCGCACGCCGCCGCCTGAACCGGCACCACGCCGCAACCATCCGCACGCCGGAAGGGACCCATGCACGCCGATCCGGTCAACGCGGGCCGCGACATTGTGCGGGCCTGCCTGGCCAGGGGCTTCGCCCTCGCGTCGGTCTGCCCGGCCCTGCCATCCGCCCGCCAGCCGGAGTTCCGCGCTTGGCTGGCCGCGGGCAAGCACGGCGACATGGCTTTTCTGGAAGAGTTCCTTGATGCGCGGCTGGACCCCGCACGCCTGCTGCCCGGCGCGCGATCGTTCATCATCGTGGCGGACCGCTACGCGCAGCGGCCGGAGGCGGGCGAACCCCCGCCCGCCGCCCCGGACGGCACCGTTCCTGGTCGCATTGCCAAGTATGCCCGCGGCCGCGATTATCACGGCGTCATCAAGCAGCGCCTGCACGCGCTGGCGGATTCGCTGCGTCCGCTGCATCCCGGGGCACTCTTCCGCTCCTTTGCCGACACGGCCCCGGTGCTGGAGCGCGAGCACGCCGCGCGGGCCGGGCTGGGGTGGATCGGCAAGCACACGCTGATGATCCACCCGACCGAGGGCTCGTACTTCGTGCTCGGGGGCATCCTCACCACGCTGGACCTGCAACCCGACCCGCACGCGCCGCCGCAGACAGACCGCTGCGGCACCTGCACGCGCTGCATCGACGCGTGCCCCACGCAGGCCATCACGCCCTACAGCGTGAACGCTTCGCGCTGCATCTCGTACCTCACCATCGAGCACAAGGGCGAGATTGTGCCCGCGCTCGCAGACCAGATGGGCGAGTGGCTCTTCGGCTGCGACATCTGCCAGGACGTGTGCCCATACAACCAGGCGCGCCCGGCGACGGAGCCCACACCCCCGTCACCCCACCCACCCCACCCACTCCACCCGGCGTACACGCCGCGCCATCACGCGCTGGACGTGCTCCACGTCTTGAAGTGGAGCGCGGCGGAACGCACGGCGCGGCTCACCGGCAGTGCGATGAAACGCGCCACGCTCGACATGCTCAAACGCAACGCGCTGATCGTGCTCCGCAACGCGGCGCGGCGGACAGGCGACCCGCGCCTGCTCGCGGCGCTGGAACGCATCGTCGCTCAGGCCACGAAAAAGCCCCCGGCCATGTGACCGGGGGCTTGGGTTTTCCACTTACGCAATCCGTGCAGGTTCAGGCTGGCACCTGCCACCTCCCACCTCTCACCTTACCCGCAGGTCTGGTCGCCAAAGTACTGCGTGATCCAGTCGCCGAGGTTGTCGGGGAACGGCTCGTTGCACTGGCCGCCGCCGCCGATGACAAACGCGGCCTTGTAGCCCTGGTCATAGGGCGGGTCGTTGGCAGGGCACGGAATCGCGTAGCCCTCGGGCCCGGGGATCGGGGGTGAGGTGTAGTAGTCGGTGATGAAGTCGCCGAGGTCGTCGGGGTTCACCACCGTGTCAAGGTTGTAGTCCAGCGTGCACGCCGAGGGGGCGCACGTGCCGGCCAGAATCACGAACTGGTCGCCGGCGATCTGCGTGAAGTCCACGCTACGCGGCTCGCCCAGCAGGCCCGAGCCGCCGGGCAGGCCGCCGATCACCTGGTTGGAGACCAGGTCGTAGCCGCTGCTGTTGATGAAGCCCGCCAGTTTCAGGCAGCCCTCGCCGTTCCAGCCCAACTCGCGCAGGTCGATCGTGAACTCGGCGCCCGTCATCACGGCGCCGGGGTTGCCCACGGCGGTGGCCGTGACGCCGGCCACGTTGTTGTTGTCAACGGACGCATCAACCAGGCCCACCATCGGCGGGGTCAGGCCCGGCACCGGGTCGATCTCGACCAGGTGGCGCGGGGCGTAGTTGGCCGTGAGGTTGGTGCTCACGCCGTCGTACAGGGGATACGCCGTGCCGTTGAAGCCGACGGGATCGTTGGTGGCCTTGGTGCCGAAGAAGAAGCAGCCGTAGTCGTACGCCGCGCCGCCGAAGTCGCGGAGCGCGCCGCCGTTGCGGAGGACCGCGGCGTTGATGGCGTACGCAAGACCTTCGGCGCTGCCGCCGTTGGAGAGGCTGAGCCAGTAATTGGCGTTGAAGTCCGCATCAAACCGCAGGCCGTTGCCCAGGTTGTTGGGGTCTTCGCCCATCCGGTTCAGGCCGTTGAAGTCGGTGTCCGGGTTCGTGCCCAGCAGGCGGTTCTGCCCCGGCAGGCCGCAGTCGAAGAACAGGTTCAGTTTCGTGTAGTCGGTGTTCAGGTTGCCGGTGATGAGCAGGTGGAGTTTGCTGTGGTCCACCAGCGTCTCGACATAGGCCCACACGCCGTCGACCTCGCTGCCGTCCGCCGCGTCGCGGCTGGGGATAAGGCCCGTCTGGCCGCTCACGCCCGCCGTGTTGCTCTCGTTGCGCGAGATCAGGAACGTGCCGAACTCGTTGGTGCCCCCAGTGAGGGCGCCCGCCGGGCCGCCGTAGGTGCCCTGGCCGATGTACCCGCCCACGCCCGGCACCGTGCCGTCGGCGCTGGTGAGTTTGGCGTAGTTGTTGAAGTGGGCCCCGGTGTTGCCCGTGGTCATCAGCCAGTAATCGGCCTCGAAGCCCGCGCTGAAGCGCACGCCGTTGCCGTTGCCGTTGTCGCCCATGCGGTTCAGGCCGTTGAAGTCCACGTTGGGGTTGTCGCCGCGCAGGCGGTTCTGGCCGCCCGCCTCGGTGTCCAGGAAGAGTTCCATCTTGTTGAAGTTGCTCTGCAGGTTGCCGCCGATGAACACGTAGAGGTTCACCGAGTCCTTCACCACGAAGACGTTGTCCAGTTCCGAGCCGTTGGAGTTGTTCACCAAGCCCAGGTTCGAGTTGCCGAACTGCGTGATGTTCGCCTGCACAAACGCCGCGTCGCCGTTCACGCCGTAGGCCGCGTCGCGCGTGCCGTTCACCACGATGGTGCCATCGGCCACCACGATCGGGTTCACGTCGATGAACGTCTGGAAGGCGTCAAACGGGGCCACCTGCAGATCAATGTTCCGCGGCTCGCCCAGGTTGGGGCTGCTCGCTGGCAACTGGCCGATCCACTGATTGCTGGCAAAGTCGTGCCCCTGCCCGTTGATAAACCCACTGATCTTGATCGCGCCAGCCGGGTTGCCGATCGAGGCCAGGGGAATGGCAAACTCCATGCCCGTCGTCACGGCCGACGCGTCCGCCGCGGCGGTCGGGAAGTTGTCGCCCGCGCTCGTGGGGTTGGTCTGCGTAAACAGCAGGGTGTAGGGCTCGCCCGTCCCCTTCTTGCCGTCGAGGGCGACCTGCGCCATCGACGTGCCCGCCAGAGCGGCCAAGGCCGCGGCCGAAACACAAGCCTTCACGTATCGCATCTCGTACTCCCAAAAAACCCGCTTGCGCGGGGCGTTCACTGAAAATCCCGGCTCTGGGCGCGCGTGTGGCCCAGAGACCGGATGACAAGAGGAAACCACGTTCTGTTTCCGTCAAGGAAGTGTAACCCCTGATCCTCAGGATGCACCCCCAACCCTCCAGATTCGCACGTTTTGCGTGTGAACCGCGCTCAAAATCGGGCAGGGATACGCACAAAATGTAAACGCTTACACGAATATGCCGGATTCATGCGATTTTCCTAGACAGAACCGACCGGTCGGT
>JBJXEW010000020.1:0-3223 GCA_046156035.1 Phycisphaerales bacterium
CATCTGAGCGCCGAGGAAATCCGGGACGAGGTGGCAGCCGGGCGAATGGTGATCCCGGCCAACCGGATCCACCTCCTCCACGGCCTCGACCCGATGGCGATCGGGCGCGCCTCGCGGACGAAGGTCAATGCGAACATGGGCGCAAGCCCGATCTCGAGCGGGACCCACGAAGAGGTCGAGAAGCTGCGCTGGGCCGAGCGCTGGGAAGCGGACACCGTCATGGATCTCTCGACCGGCGGCGACGTCGAGAAGACCCGCGAGGCGATCTGCCAGGCGGCGACCGTGCCGATCGGGACGGTGCCGATCTACTCGATGATCCTCGGACGGAAGATCGAGGACCTCGACGCGACCTGCGTCCTCGAGACGCTGAAGCGCCAGGCCGAGCAGGGCGTCGACTACTTCACGATCCACGCCGGCGTGCGCCGCGCCCATCTGCCTTTCGTCTCGCAGCGGCTGATCGGAATCGTGAGCCGCGGCGGGTCGCTCCTCGCCAAGTGGATGCTCGTCCACAACCAGGAGAACATCATGTACACGCGCTGGGATGGACTGTGCGACATCCTCCGCCAGTACGACGTGACCTTCTCCATTGGCGACGGCCTGCGCCCCGGCGGCCTTGCGGATGCGACGGATGATGCGCAACTCGCCGAACTGGAAACCCTCGGTGAACTCACCGAGCGGGCATGGCGCAAGGGCGTGCAGGTCATGATCGAGGGCCCCGGCCACGTCCCCTTCGACCAGATCGAGTGGAACGCCAAACTCCAGCGCACGCTCTGCCACGGCGCGCCCTTCTACGTCCTCGGCCCCCTCGTCACCGACATGTTCCCCGGCTACGACCACATCACCAGTTGCATCGGCGCCACCAGCATGGCCTACCACGGCGCGGCGATGCTCTGCTACGTAACCCCCAAAGAGCACCTGGGCCTGCCCAAGAAGGACGACGTGAAGCAGGGCTGCATCGCCTACAAAATCGCAGCCCACGCGGCAGACATCGCCCTGGGCATCCCCGGCACGCGCGACCGGGATGATGAACTGACCAAGGCCCGGGCGGCACTCAACTGGGAGAAGCACTTCGAACTCTCCTTCGACCCCGACACGGCCCGCGCGTACCACGATGAAGATTTGGATGTGGACACCGACTTCTGCGCCATGTGCGGGCACGACTGGTGCAGCGTGCGCATCAGCAAGGAAATCCAGGAGTTCATGAGCGGCAAGGCCGAGGGCTTCGAGCGCATCGGCACCAACGGCAAGGCGGGCGGCGTGGCGCTCAGCGCGGCCCTCACGCCCGAGCAGCAGGAAATCCTCTCCAAACGTGGCGTGCTCTCGCCGGATGAGATCCACAGGCTCGCTTCGAAGACGAAGCGAGAAATTGCCAAATTGCCAAATGACAAAATGGCCAAATCGGAAGAGGGCAAGTTGTCCTGTCACTCTGACTACGTGGACCCGGACACGGCCAAGCAGTTGATCGAGTCCAAAGCGGGGCGTGAGGTGCTGGTGCCGCTGGACGTCCGCCCGGCGCTTGGCATTGCGAAAGAGGATCGGGTAGTCTGACCGGTATGGCCAACCGAACCCTTTCGCCGAGCGAGTTGAACGTTGCCAACGCGCTGCTGACCGAGATTCGCGGGAAGATCAAGACGCAGGCTGGTGGGGACGAGTCGCTGGAATGGGCACTGCGTCGGAAGTTGTACAAGGAACTCGGCTATGACGAGCGCAGTAAGCCTGCTCAGCGCGTGAAGTTGAAGAACGCGAAGTGGAAGGCCCAACGCGGCTTGTGCGCTGACTGCGGCGGTCCGTTACCCGAGAAGGGCAGCATCTTGGACCGACTTGAGGCCATGAAGGGGTACACGGCTGAAAACACTCGGGTGCTTTGTCAGTCGTGCGACACCCGTATACAAACCGACCGCGGCTACCGCTGAGCGCTCTACGATGTCGCGTGGTTTCGTTTTCTTCGCATGTCATGGCCGTTGAACGCGTCCAGCAACGACTCCGCAAGGTCACCGCCGCCCTCGACGCGGCGGGCATCCGTTACGCCGTGGTCGGTGGCAACGCCGTCGCGGCGTGGGTGGGCCGCGTAGACCCCGGTGCCACGCGTGCCACGAAAGACGTAGACCTGCTGGTGCGGCGTGCGGATGTGCCGCGGATCACGGCCGCCATCACCGCGCTGGGTTTCGCGCGCGAGGACCTGCGAGACCTGGTGCTGTTCATCGACCCCGACGAGCCGAGCAAGAAATCCGGCGTCCACCTCGTGTGGGCAGGCGAGAAGATTCGGCCCTCGTACACGGTGCCCTCGCCCAGCGTCGAAGAGGCGGAGCGCGACCCCGAAGGGTTCTGGGTGGTTGCCCTCGCGCCACTGGTCCGCATGAAACTTACCAGTTTCCGGCCTATCGATCAGGTGCACGTTGAGGACATGCTGTCCGTGGGCTTGCTGAGTGCTGAGGTGCGTGCCGTGTTGCCGCTCGACCTTGCCGCGCGGCTGGAACAGATCGAACGGAATCGGGTGGAGTAGTGGGGGCACGCGCGGGGTCGCGAAGAGGGAGCGGGTGGTGTGATGGAGCCCGACTTCACAATCATCCTTCGAGAGTCCTTGCAGCGGATGCTCGTGCTTCGTGAGGTGGATGGTTGCGTTGCCCCTGCCGGGAACCAGCGGTTCCCCCGGCAAGCACCTCCCCACTTCGATGGGCGGGTCCGGCAGCGGCTACGACCGCAGCTTCAGCATGGGCATGTATTGCAGGCGCAAGTCCTCCAGCCGTTGCTCAACATGGGGCCAAGGCGCGAGCGATAGCCGCTTCGAAAACAACTCCAGGCGCGCGCGGCCCTCAGTATCGGTGTCTTCGCGCCTGCTCAGCGCGAGCGTGCGCAGGGCCCTCGCCCGTTCACTCTCGTACGCCAAGCCCGGAGGGACAGTGAAGCCAACGTGTCCGGCAAGGCAAAGGAACTCACGGAACGTTTCTCCCACGATGTGGTTTGCCGCTTCAAATGCCATGGGCACGGTCATGACAATCGGACACTCGTCGATGCTTCGGCCGTCGTTGACGTGGAGGATGCTGTAGTGCTCGCCGTCGCCGCCGGTGGTGGCAAAGGTGTCCGCATTCAGCGGCGTCCATTCGTATTCCCAAGGGCCCTCTTTGATCTCCAGAATCAGGCCCACTTCATCGTCGAATGTCGATGCGGGGCCATAGACCGCCCCTCGGCGGCTGGTTGGTGCCAACTCAACGGCCAGATTCCA
>JBJXEW010000024.1:0-3532 GCA_046156035.1 Phycisphaerales bacterium
CCGCCTGCATGCGCAAACTCCTGACCATCCTCAATGCCCTCGTTCGCGATGACCTGCTCTGGGGCACGAAATCCACTCCCAACTCACCTCACGCCCCTTGACTTCGAACACAGTCGCTCCGTGGTGAAATGTCTTCACCCCGCACCGACTTCCTCCCCAAGCGTCGGAAGTCGGTGGCACGGCACCAGTGCCCAGTGCCCAGTGCCTTCCGGTCACCTCACCAACTCGCCCCCCTTGATGACACCCGCCGCACGCTCGAACTCCGCTGGCTCGCTCGTCGGGTCGGCCCGGAATGACACGAGGTCGGCCGCTTTGCCCACCTCGATCGTGCCGATCTGCGCTTCGAGGCCCAGCAGTTGCGAGGCCGTGATGGTGGCCGACACGAGGGCTTCCGTCGGCGACATCCCCGCCGCGATCATGAGCGTGAACTCGCGGGCGTTGCCGCCATGGGCGCTCACGCCCGTGTCGGTGCCGAAGGCGATCTTCACACCCCCCTTGTAACTGGCGCGGAACATCTCCACGGCCTTGGGGCCCACGAGCCGCGCCTTGTCGGCGACCATCTTCAGGTAGTAGCCGGTCTTCTCGGCGTTCTCGGCTACCGTCGCCGCGGCCAGCAGCGTGGGGACGTGATAGCAGATGCCCGTGGGCAGCGCGCCACCTGCTGCACCACCTGTGGCCCCCCCGGCCGCCCCCGCCTTGCCCGCCGCGCTCGCACGCTCCTTGAAGAGTGCGATAGATGAGTCGTCCAAGTATGTGCCGTGCTCGATGGAGTCCACGCCCGCCCGGATCGCCGCGTTGATGCCGTCCGTTCCGTGCGCGTGGGCCGCCACCTTCTTGCCCAGCGAGTGAGCCGTCCGCACGATCGCGGCCAGTTCATCGTCAAAGTAGTGCTGGGCCAGGCCCGCGCTGCTGGCCGAGAGCACGCCGCCCGTCGCCGTCACCTTGATCACATCCGCTCCCAGTTTGATCTGGTTGCGCACCGCCTTCATGCACTCCTCGGGCCCATCCGCCACGCCGTCATCGGGCGTCTGCACGCCGAAGATCTCGGGGCGGAAGTTGAGCGTGAAGTCGCCGTGGCCACCCGTCATGCTGATGGGGTGCCCCGCGGCGATGATGCGGGGGCCCACCGCAAAGCCCGCGTTGATCGCATCGCGCAGGCCGAAGATCACATCCGGCCGGCGCGCCCCCAGGTCTCGCACCGTGGTGAAGCCCGCGTCAATCGTCTTCTTGGCGTAACTCGCCCCGCGCACCGCCGCGAAACTGTCTCCCTCGGTCGTGAAGCGGGCCCGCAGCGTGGCGTTCCACTCATCCGCAAGGTGCACGTGGCAGTCGATCAGGCCCGGCGTCACGGTGCGGTCGCGCCAATCCACCTCCGCCAGCACCGCGCCGGGCGTGTTCGCGGCGGCCATGTCAAGGGCCTTTCCGCCCCCGGCGATCTGCACCACCACGCCGTCCTTGCACAGCACACTCGCATCCTTGATGGGCGGCTGCCCGGGCACGGCGTGCAGCGTGCCGCAGCGGATGAGCGTGAACTTGACGGGCGTGGGGGGGGGCGGGATCGCGGGCGCCGCCGGTTGGGCGTGCGCGGGCATCGCGCACGCGAGCGCCACGAGTACGCCCGCCGCGCACGCGGCGAAGCGGGCCACAGGAAGCAACGAGAACCAACGGCGCGCGTGCGTGGGCATGAAGGGGCTCCGAACTTGCGGGCGGGACCGGGACGTTCGAACCGGGCAGTCTACCGCAAACAACCGGCCCGCGTCTACGCTCCGCCGTGAATCCCCCGCCCCCGCTCCCGCCCGAGATCGTCGCCGAGGACGTGCGCCGCAGTTTCGGCGAGCGACAAGTCCTGCGCGGCATCTCCCTCTCCGTCAGCCCGGGCGACCTCGTCGGCATCGTGGGGTCCTCCGGCTGCGGCAAGACCGTGCTGCTCGACCACCTCACGGGCCTGATGACCCCGGACGCGGGCCGCGTGCTGGCCGCCGATCACACCCGGTCCGATTCGCCGCTCGTGGACCTCACCACGCTCAACTCCGACGAACTCGATGTGGTGCGCCTGCACTGGCAGATCGTCTTCCAACGCAACGCCCTCTTCAGCGGCAGCGTCTTCGACAACATCGCCCTCTGGCTCGAGGAGCACACCGAGATGGACGAGCAGGCCATCACCGCGCGCGTGCGTGAGAGCCTGGCCGCGGTGGCCCTTGATGTGGACGACGTGATCTACAAGGACCGCGATGCGCTCTCGGGCGGCATGGCCAAGCGCGTCGCCATCGCCCGGGCCATCGCCACCGACCCGCGCATGCTCTTCTACGACGAGCCCACCACCGGCCTCGACCCTGTCGTGGGCGGTCGCATCCACGACCTCATCTGGGATGTGCACCATCGCCCGCTCCACAGCGCCGGGGCGGCCGCACAGACCCGCACCACACTTGTGGTGACCCACGACAAAGACCTGCTGCGCCGCATGCGCCCCCGCATCGTCATGCTGGAGCGCGGCAGCATCTGCTTCGCCGGAACCTACGAAGAGTTCACACGCTCTGACAACCCCGTCGCGGTCGAGTACCTGCAGGCCATGCCCGTGCTGCACGCCCGACCGTGGCAGTGATGCGGCCCGCCCGCTCGCGGCTCACGGCTGCGATTTGCTCTATGCCTTCTCCGTGCCTTCGTTCCTTCCTCGTGCCTTCTTCATGCTTTCCTTTGTGTCCTTTGTGCCTTTGTGGTGAATGCCTTCGGCTTTGGTATTTCCCCAGTCCCCAGTGCCCGATGCCCAGTGCCTTCCGGCTGTCCCCTCGCACCTGTCCCCTCTACCCTCTCTTCATGACCGACCCCGACACCATCCTGCTCGAAACCGAAGAACTCATGACCAAGGCCCTCGAGCACCTCAAGCGTGAACTGAGGGCTGTTCGCACGGGCCGCGCCAGCCCCTCGCTCATCGAGTTCATCAAGGTCGATTACTACGGCGCCCAGACCGACCTCAAGGGCCTCGCTTCCATCAGCGTGCCCGAGCCCTCGCAACTGCTCATCAAGCCCTTTGATGCCGGGGCCGTCGCAGAGATCAAGAAGGCGATCGAGGCCGCGGGCCTGGGCCTCAACCCCATGCCCGAGGGCAAGCAACTGCGCGTCAGCATCCCCGCCCTCTCCGGCGACCGCCGCAAGCAACTCGTGGCCCACTGCAAGAAGGTGGCCGAGGAGGCCAAGGTCAGCATCCGCAACGCCCGCCGCGACGGCAACAAGCACGTCGAAGGCCTGAAGGCCGCGGGCCACATCGCCGAGGACGAGATCGAGCAACTCAAGACCGAGGTGCAGGACCTGCTCAAGAAGTACGAGGGCGAGGTGGACACGTCCGTCGCGGCGAAGACCAAGGAAGTCGAGACGATCTAAGGGCGTGCCTCGTACACCCCCTCCCAGAGAGCTTTATGCGCTTTTCGGTATTTGACTGGCGCGAATAAAAACCTCGTGGCATGATGATCCTGGATCGACCAAGATTCAGGAGGCACCATGGATCACGAGGTTTTTCGAGCGATCAAGCGTCTGC
>JBJXEW010000025.1:0-152908 GCA_046156035.1 Phycisphaerales bacterium
GTGGCAGAGCGTGCGCTGCACCTTGGCGTTCCACTCGATCTGGTCGAAGGGCACGTGGCCGGGCCCCTCGATCATGACCTGCACGCCGCGGCGCCAGGCGCGTTCGGTGAGTTCGCCCAGGGTTTCCAGCTCCGCGATCTGCGCGGCGTCCGTCGCGTCTGCCAGGCCGCCGGGGCGCAGGCCGTCACCGATCGAGAATGTCACGTCGTACTGGCGGAGGATGTCGCAGATGTCGTCCCACCGCTCGTACATGATGTTCTCCTGGTTGTGGACGAGCATCCACTTCGCGAGGAGCGAGCCGCCCCGGCTGACGATGCCGATGAGGCGGTTCTTGACGTGCTTGAGGTGGGCGCGGCGGACGCCCGCGTGGATTGTGAAATAGTCCACGCCCTGCTTGGCCTGATGGTGGAGGCTGGCCTCGATGGTGGGCCAGTCGAGGTCTTCGATCTTCTTGCCGATGATCATGGAGTAGATCGGCACCGTGCCGATGGGCACGGTGCTGTTCTTGATGAGGGCGTCGCGGCACTCGTCAAGGTTGCCGCCGGTGGAGAGGTCCATCACCGTGTCGCCGCCCCACTTCTCGGCCCACTTGAGTTTCTCGACCTCTTCGTGCGTGCCGCTGGAGATGGGCGAGGCGCCCATGTTCGCGTTCACCTTGGTTTTGCTCGCGCGGCCGATGCACATGGGATCGAGGTTGTGCTTCAGGTGGTTGATGTTGGCCGGGATCACCATGCGGCCCGCGGCGACCTCATCTCGCACGGCTTCGGCGCCCTTGCCGGGGAAGAGCACGTCAAAGTGCGGCTCGCGCTCGGCCACGCGCTTCATCTGCGGCGTCACGATGCCCAGGCGCGCGGATTCGAGTTGCGTGATCGGTGTAAAGCCTGCCGGATACGTGATGCGGAGGGTTTGGCCGCGGGCGGTGGAGAAGGAAACGGAGGCAATCGGCAATCGGCATTCGGCATTCGGCTCGGCAGCCGGCTGCGGCTCGTTGCCCGGCAAACGGGCTTGCCCGCCGATTGCCGGTTCCCGATTGCCGATTGCCGTTCCACACTCAACGCTCCAGCCGTCGGGCAGAAAGTCCCAGGCCGTCTTGTCGCTGGGCGCGGGCATGCCGGGCGTGTCCGGGCTGGCGAACATCAGCGGCCCGCCGACATCGTGGGCGAGGGCGAACGAGCCGGGCGTTGTGGCCGTGGGCTCGCGGCCGGGGTTGGTGGCCCCGTGGGTGGGCGCGCGGAAGCGGTGGAGCGGGGATGTGGGCGTGCCGTTGCTGGTGGTGGACATGGGTGCTTCCCTCCGCCGGTGCGAACCGGGTCAGGTTCAACGGGTGCATCTCAGCGGTGTGCCGCGGCTCCACGAGGAGCCAAAGGCCGCCGCGCCCCGAGCGTTGTGGGGAGTGTAGGGGCGTGGGGGCAAGCCGCTACGCTGCGGCCATGCCCGTCGGCATCGCTTTTCTGCGCGGCATCAACGTGGGCGGCAAGCACACTTTGCCCATGGAGACACTGCGCGGCCTGTGCGAAGGGCTGGGCTTGCGTGACGCACGCACGTACATCCAGAGCGGCAACGTGGTGTTCAGCGCGGGCAAGCGCGAACTGGCCAAGGCCGCGGCGGGGCTGGAGGGGGCGATTGAGAAGCGGTGCGGGTTCCGGCCGCGCGTGGTGGTGCGGACGCTGGAGGAGGTGCGGGGGGTGATTGCGGGAAGCCCGTTCGGGGGAGGCCGCGCGGGGCCGGCGGTGATCGACGGCACGAGGCTGCTGGTGATGTTCTTGGCGGAGGAACCGAGCGAGCCAGCGAAGAAGGCGGTGGGCGCGATCAAGGCGAACCCGGAGCGGGTGCGGCTGATGGGGCGCGATCTGTACATGGATTTCCCCAACGGCCTGGCAAAGTCAACCCTGCCGATGGGCGCGCTGGAGAAGGCCGTGGGCGTGGCGGGGACGGTGCGGAACTGGAACACGGTGAGGATGGTGGTGGAGATGGGCGGCACACTGGAGGTCGAGTGAGATCGCGGCAGGTGCCTACGTGATCACCGTTTGCCAGCCGATAGCACAGGTACACCTTGCGACACGCACCATTTTCGCCAGTTCTCGGCCGTGGCCTGTTCTGCGCTGGCATAGTCCGGTCCCGGACGCAAGCGCGCCCGATAAAGGTCTATGACCTTCGAGTGTGGCGAGGACTCGAATGCAAGCGCGGGGATGCTCATGGATCGCCAGGACGTGCCATGCTCGTTCCTTGTGATTACCATGAACTCGTGGAGCATGTCCTTCCCGCACGGACCGAGGTAGTAGCCCGTGTCAGCCAGGGCTTGGCAGATCGACATGTACGCCGCCAGCTCGGAAACGTTCTCACGCGAAGCCGCGTCGGCGAGCGCTTCACTCAGGGCACCTTCGCCGTGGCTTGCCACGGCCTCGGCAGCCCACAATCGAACAGCCTTTGACCGATCAGCAAGGCCCGCGCGGATCAGGTCGAGGGTGATCGGATCGGGCGGAATCGTCCGCGTGGTAGCGAACCGGAGCATCAGGCAGCGGCTCCTTGCGGGAACGCGCCTGTAGAGGTCCATCATGCGGCTGTGCCCGTCGGACAGGCCGCGAGCAATCCACCCCGCGCAGTGGGCGCCCGCGATGATCGCACGCGTCAATCGACATGCGAGCAACCGAGCCGCGTCGTCGAACAAGGGTGCCTCGTGGGTTGTCCCGTCGTCAACAGCCCTGAGCCAACGAAACGTCCGCCAGCAGAGTTCTGACCCAAGCTTCGCCAGGACAGGGTCCTTGACGGTGGCAGCGTCTTGGGCATGCGCCGACCAGTCGGCCTTCCGGATTCGCTCTTTGGACATCGGCTGACGATACAGATATCGCCGCATACCGACAACACCTTGGCAGACCATGCCTCTCACCACGGGCTGGAATCCGAGTCGAGTACGCGAGAGGACATTGGCTTCACCTGCCCGCTCGACCGCCCGCCGGTCGAGGTTGCCGATGCACCCAGTCAACCACCCCGCACCACCGCAGGGCTCTCGACCTCCGCCTGCCAGTCCACAGCGGAGAGTTCCGGGTAGCCATCGGTCACGCCGGGCACAGGTGCCCCGAGTTGACGGAGCATGTTCAAGCACTGGGCCCGGTGGTGGTAGCCGTGCGTGGTGACGTGCGCCAGCACGGCGGCGCGGGTGAACGTGTACGTCTTGATGGAGCCGGGCGGGTGCGGCGGGCCCGCGGGCCAGTCGAGGGAGAGGGTGGAGTGCAAGCCGCGGGGGATCGTGGAAGTTCGAGGGGCGCCCGCGTTGGTGGCTCCGACAGAGCCGATCCGCCCACCCCCCTCCCCCTCCCTCTGGGAGGGGGTGTCAAGGCACGCCGCGGCGGCGACGGCCAGCAGATCACGCTCGGCATCGTCGAGCAGCGTGAGCAGTTCATCGGGCGTGCGGTCGCGGGCATCGGCGTTTGGGTTGGGGTGGGTGGATCGCGCGATGAGGGAGCGACGCACGGGACGCTCGGCGAGGCGGTCGGTCCAGAAGCGCATGGCCCCGACCACGTGCGTGAGCGTGTTGTGGAGCGAGCCCAGGCCGATGGCGAAGTGCCGGTGGAACTGCTCGCGCGGCAGGCTCTGGCAGATGGTGAGGATGTGGCGCGTGCCCCAGGCATCGGAAGCGATGAGGACGTGGACGGGGTTGGATGAGGGTGTGGGCATGGGGGCTCCGCGGCAGTTTACCACATGGGCGCGGCGTGGTCGGTACGCTCCGGGCATCACGCATCAGCATCCGCACATCACGGGCATCCACGAAACCGTGCTCTATGCACGCGAAGTGGCCGCGTGCGCGGCGTTCTACCGCGATGTGGTAGGCCTGCGGCCCATCGGCACGCCGACCGCGTTGAGCGCGGTGCTGCGCCTGCCCGAGGGTGATGCGGTGCTGCTGATCTTTGATCCGCGGCAGGCCTCACTGCCCGGGCGGGGCGTGCCGAGCCACGGCGCGTGGGGTGTGGTGCCCGGTGGTGCCGCGGCGGCGCAGGGCGGTGCGCCTGCGGGCGCGAACGGGCACGTGGCTTTTCGCGTGGGTGCGGGAGCACTCGACCAGTGGCGCGTGCATCTTGCGTCTGTGGGCGTGCCCATCGAGATGGAAGTTCCGTGGGAGCGGGGTGGGCGGTCGATCTACGTGCGCGACCCGGCGGGCAACTCGGTGGAGTTTGTGGAGGGGCGGGTGTGGGCGGATTGATTGCCGGGGCGACGGTCGCACGCGTAAAGTGTGCCGCGGGCGAGAAGAAGGCGGACGTGCGATGCGCGAGCGAGTGCTGGACGTGGTGCAGGTGGTACCTGCGCCGTTGGAGCGGGTGTTCGCGTTCTTTGCCGACGCGGCGAACCTAGAGCGGCTGACCCCGGCGTTTCTGCGGTTTGCGATCCTCTCGCCGCGGCCCATCCAGATGCGGGCCGGGGCGCTGATCGACTATTCGATCCGGCTCTACGGCGTGCCCATGCGTTGGCGCTCGCGGATCACGGTCTGGGAGCCCGGCGTGCGCTTCGTGGATGAGCAGGTGAAGGGGCCGTACTCGTTGTGGGTGCACGAGCACACGTTCGAGGCGGTGCGCGATGAGCGCGGGCGCGAGGCGACGCGCGTGCGGGATGTGGTGCGGTATGCCGCGCCGGTGGATTGGCTGAGCCACGGTTTGTTCGTGCGTCCGAACCTGGAGCGGATCTTCGCGTTCCGTAGGGCCGGAATCGAGCGGGTTTTCCCCGCGGCGGCAGGCTGAGGTGGCCGGCAGAGCGGAGGGGGGCGAAACCCGTGCACCCATCCGCCGGTAGACGGAGCATGAACAGCACGCTGGATCGTCGCGGGTTTCTCGTGGCCCAGGGCCTTGCGCTTGCTGGGTTGGCGACTGGCCACGCTTGGGCCGGGCATGTGCAGCCAGCCGCGGGCGAGGGCAACGCGACTTCGGAGGGACCCAAGGATGCGTGGCCGGGCTTCCCGCGGCAGGACCCGGCGCTGGTTCAGCAGTTCGTGGGTGCATCGCACCGCAGCGTGGAACGCGTGAGCGAGTTGCTGAAGCAGCACCCCGCGCTGGCCGCGTGCAGCACGGACTGGGGTTACGGGGATTGGGAGAGTGCCCTGGGCGCGGCATCGCACGTGGGCAACCGCGAGATCGCCCTGTTGCTGCTGGAGCACGGGGCGCGGCTGGACCTGTTTGCCGCGACGATGCTGGGGATGGTGGATGCGGTGAAGGCGATGGTGGCGGCGCAGCCGGGCGCAGCGCGTACGCCGGGGCCGCACGGCATCTCGCTGCTTTCGCACGCGAAGGCGGGCGAGAGCGAGGCGATGATCGCGTACATCTCCACGCTGGAGGGCGCGGATGCGAAGCCGGCGCAGCCGCTGACGAGCGAGGAGATGAAGGTGTACACCGGCGTGTACGCGGGGGGCGGGGGCTCGCGCGCGGGCGAGACCATGGTGGTGAGCGAGACGCGCTTCGGCATGGCGCTGCGTGTGGACGGCGCTGGGTACGGGCACGACGGCAAGGGCAACGACGTGAGGCTCGTGCGCGTGGACGGGCACCAGTTCCACCCCGCGGGAGGGCGGAATGTGCGTGTCGTGTTCACGGTGGTGGATGCGCGTGCCGTGAGGGTGGAGGTGAGCGAGGCCGCGTGGTACGCGGCGGCGATGAGAACAGCGTAGAAATGCCGCGTGGCCGAGGCCGAAGGCGGGAACCGGCGGGGCGGGATGCTCGGAGAGTGCGTGTGGATATGGATCATCATCAGTTTGAAAGGAACGCGGCATGAACGCAAGACGGAACCGTCGATCAACGCTGTCGCTCGTGCTTCTGGCGGGCCTGACCCTTGGCGCGCTGGCCGCGGCGCGGCTGGCGAGCGATGGCACGGACACGCCCGGCGCCAAGCCCACGGCCAGCACGCCGACGAAGGGCGCACCGACGGCCTCGCCGCTGGCGGAACTGGGGTTTCTGGCGGGTGCGTGGCGCGGCGACATGAGCGGGGGCGTGGCCGAGGAGGTGTGGAGCGCGCCGGTCGGCTCCAGCATCATGGGGTGCTTCAGGTGGCTCAAGCCGGACCAGACCCCGAGCATGTTCGAGATTCTCACGATCACGCGCGAGGGCGAGGCGACGGTGCTGCGCCTGCGGCACTACTCGCCCAAACTTGTGGCCAAGGAGGAGAAGGACAAGCCGCTGGCGTTGACCCTGACCGAAAGCGGGCCGACCAGAGCGGTGTTCACGGCCGAGAAGGACGGTGCGGGAGACCTGAACGCGGTGCGCTACGAGTTGCGCGACGGGGCGTTGCACATTGATGTGGAGTTTGTGCAGGGTGAAAAGCCGCGGCCGGCGCTGAAGTTCAAGTTGGCACGGGTGTGAGGGGGCGCGCAACGAAAAAGCCCCCGCCTGGGCGGGGGCCTTATTTGTGCGTGGTTCAACGCCGCGCGAGCGGCCGGATGCGAACGCGAGCGTCAGCGACGACGACGCGCGGCGAGGATGCCAGCGCCGGCCAGGAGTGCGGCCGCGCCGGGGGCGGGGACGGACGACTCTTCCCCCGTGAGCGTGATGCGGAGGACGGGTTCGATCGCAAGGCCGCCTGCCGCGGAGGGCGCGGGCAGTTGCACGTCGAAGAAGACGTCGAAGAACGAGTCGGCGGCGGGGGCGATGTCGATATCGCCGATGGTGCCGCCGGGGACCAGCACCTCGATGTCCCAGGTGAGGTTCTGGAAGAGGCCGTTGTCTTGAAGGATGCTGGTCTTGATGCGCGCCGCTGAGTCGCGGACTTTCTGGACGGCGGGGAGGAGGAGACCGATGAGCGCGTTGGTGGGCTCGGGTCCCGTGAGGTCGCCGAAGAAGCGGAAGAAGTGCGAGCCCCCGGGCTGGGGCGCATCGTCGAGAAAGACATCGAAGAAGGAACGCTCGGGAGGTGCCGCCGCGCCGGGCACCATGACCAGGACGGAGCCGTCGCCCATCACGTCGCCGGGCTGCTGCACCAGCGAGCGCACGCCAATGGCGGCGGTGTGGGTGCGCTCGTAGCGGCCGCTGCGCAAGTTGTGCAGGCCCACGCGAGCGGCGGACTCGGGCGGGGCCGCGAAGCGCGCACTCGACACGAGCACATCTTGCAGGGTCACCTGCAGATAGGCGGACACCGACGATGCCGCACCGGCCACCGCCACGACGGCCGCCAACGAAATGAATGACTTCATGCTTCCTTCCCTCCTTCTGACTCTCCGCGGGCCAAGCCCGCACACGCCGCGCGGACACCCGCATGGCACTTGGAAGGTACCCGATAGTCCGAGAGAAACAAGGAAACTTGCTGTAAATGCGCGGGGTGCGTTCGCAGCGTGTTCGCGTCGCGGGCACGCGTGTGAGCGCAGAGCCCCAGCAACCCGCGTTGGTTGGGCGCGGCGCGGTTGGGCCGGAGCGCACGAAAAAGCCCCCGCCTGGGCGGGGGCTTCATGGTCGCCACGCTGATGCGGTGAGACCGCCCCTGATCCGCACCACCCTCCCCCCGCCCCTCCCAGAGGGAGGCGAGTCGCGCACACCTTTTACTTGCCGAGCAGTTCGTTCGCCACGTTGTCGGCGCCGTAGATCACCCGCATGGCCTCGATCATCGCGCGGCTGTCGACGACGACGGCGCGGTTGACGCGCTCGTCAAAGTAGAACGAGCCGGGAAGGCTGTGCAGGTTGCCGTCGAAGACCAAGCCCACGACTTCACCGGACTTGTTCACGACGGGGCTGCCGGAGTTTCCGCCGATGATGTCGGCTGTGCAGGTGAAGTTGAACGGGGTCTTGGGGTCGAGTTTGTCCTTGTTCTTGAGCCAGGAGTCAGGGAGGACGAACTCCTTCTGGCCCTTGCGTGCCTCGGCCCGCTCGAAGGTGCCACCGATGGTGGTGAAGGCGGGGACGGGCGCGCCGTCCTCGGTCCAACCCTTGACGGCGCCGTAGGACACGCGGAGCGTGCCGGTGGCATCGGGGTAGGAGTTCTCGCCCTCGATGGCGAAGCGGGCCTTGGCGATGCGGGAGTAGGCGTCTCGCTCGACGGCGTCGAACGTGTCTTCGGCGACCTTGCGGGCGGCGCGATACTCGCTGTCGAGCAACTTGGCAAAGGTGATCATCGCGTCGTCGGCGGAGTCGATCGCGTCGCGCCCGCCGTCGGCCAGTTTCTTGCGGAAGGCCACGTCAGCGAGTTTGGTGCCGCTGACGAGTTCAGCGGCGCGCTCCGTCGGGCTCTTGCCCGCCAGGGCCTTCACCACGAGCGGGTCGTTGCCCCCGAGCAGTTCAGCCATGAGCGAGAGCGCGCTGGCCACGTTGTGCTTCTCGAGCGACGGGTGGATGGGCGCGTCGGAGAAGAGCCGCAGTTTCAGGCTCGGCAGGCCTGCGTCGCCGAACTCGCGGAGGCGCTCGGCGGCGGGCTTGGGGAGTTCATCGGCCATCATGACCAGCGTGCGCGCGGCCCGGAAAAGGTCGCCGCCGGTGCCGCGAGAGAGCAGGCCGTAGCGCACGTGCCAAGCCTTGCGGGCCTCGGCTGCTGCGGCGATCTTCGCCCAGGCGTCGCCGGTGGTCTTCTGCCACTCGGGGTTGGCGGCCACGGCCTTGCGCAGGTCGGCCTCGGCCTGGGCCTTGGCCTTCATGGGGGCGGGGTCGAGCAGCCCGGCGTACTGGCCCATGATGGCCTTGCGGCTGTTGGCGATGCCGTAAAAGTCGTCGCTGCCGATGCGGGCGTTGTCGGCGGAGCGGTTCATGAACGCCTGGATGCGCTGCTCGTCGCGCCAGAGCGTGTGGAGGCGTGCCGGGTGGTCCACGTCGCGGATGAAGGCGAGGTGGTCCATGGTGAGTTGGCGCTGCGTGCGGCCGGGGTGGCCGATGATGAAGACCAGGTCGTTCTCGGCCGCGCCCGCGGCGCTCCACTTGAGGTAGTGCTCGGGCTGCACCGGCTTGTCGTTCTCGTAGACGCGCAGGAAGGTGCAGTCGAGGTTGAAGCGGGGGTACTCGAAGTTGTCGGTGTCGCCGCCGAAGAACGCCGCGCCGTGCTCGGGGGCGAAGACCAGGCGGACATCGGTGAATCGCTTGTAGCCGTAAAGGTGGTACTTGCCGCCCGCGTAGAGCGTGACCACCGAGTAGGTGTTGCCGTCCGTGCCCTTCTCCTTCTCCATCGCGCCCATGGCGGCGCGGCGTGCCGCGTTGGCCGCGGCGGGGGCCATGTCGGGCTTGGCGGCGGCGTTGATGGCGTCGGTGACGTCTTCGATGGTCCACAGGACGCGGACTTCGGTGCCGGGGCACTTGAGTTCGTCGGCACGGGTCTTGGCAAGGAAGCCGTCTTTCATCAGGTCGCGCTCGGCGGTGGAGAGTTGCGCGATCATGTCGCTGGCCACGTGGTGGTTGGTCATGAGCAGGCCGTTGGCGGAGACGAACGAGCCGGAGGCGCCGATGCGCACGGCCGAGCGCTGCATGTGCAGGAGCCAGTCGGGCGTGGGCTCGAAGTTGTAGCGTTCCTTGAGTTGCTTCCTGGGCGGGTTGTTCAGCAGCCACATGCCCTCATCGGCCACCGAGGGTGTGGCCACACCCGCCAGGGCAACCAGCGCGGCGGCGGACGACGAGAGACAAGCCCGGAGGAGTGCGGAACGCTTCACGTGCGATCTCCAAAGAGGAAGGGGAGGGGTTCGCAATCACGCCCGAACGAGCGTGCGGCCCACCCGTGCAAGTGTACGGCTTGGTGCGCGGCGGGCCGCAGTTGTCGTGCGAGCCCGTGAGAAGCGGGTCTCCCTAGATCCCCCTCCTTCCCCCTCACCCCGGTTGTGCTAGGCTGGTGCGATGATCGATGTCGTCTGCGATGCCTGCGAGCGACCCTTCCAAGTGCCTGACGAGCAGGCGGGCGCCAAGGCCCCATGCCCGCGCTGCGGCGACATCAAGCGGATTCCGGGGCAGGGTGGCCCGGGCGCGGCAGCGGCCAGCGCGACGACCGGTGCGGGGGGCGCCGTGGGGGCGGCCGTGGGAGGCACGGATCGCGCGCTGGCGATGGGCCTGCCGGCGCGAGACGGGCCCGAGGCCACCGTGCTGGAGGTGCGTGGGTCGGTTTTCCGGTCGCGGCCGGTGGCGTATGCCCTGAACCTGCTGGTGCTGCTGGGGGCATTGGCGGGGAGCGTGGTGCTGGCCCTGACGCCCGCCACGCTGCCGTTTGCCATCGGCACGCTGCTGCTGGCGCTGGTGTGCGGGTTCATCTGGGCACGCTGGGCGGTGCTGGCCCATGCGGAGCGGCTGACGGTGACAAACAAGCGGGTGATCTTCGCGCGCGGCCTGCTCAGCAAGAGCACCATCGAGATGCTGCACCGGACGGTGCAGGACATCGAGATCGACCAGACCTTCACCGACCGCCTGCTGGGGATCGGCAGGGTGAGCATCTCCAACGCCGGGCAGGAGGATGATGAGATCATCATCAGGGCGGTTCCAGACCCGTACCGCATCCGTCAGGTGATCGATGCGTATCGGGTGATGTAGCGTTGCCACCGCCTGGCACGCCGCGCCGATACACTCAGCCCGCCCCGCAGGCTGCCACCCCCTCCACCCCCCCACCCGTGAAGACCCTCACACGCACACTCCGCGATCACCCCACCGTCTCGACGCTGGTCGACACGGGCGCGGCGTTTTTGAGCCGCGTGCGGTTCAAGGCGTTGTTGTGGATGATCGGCATCGGCCTGTGTACGTGGGCGGCGATTCTGCTGGCGGGCCTGGCGTGGGTGCCGGTGGTGGGCGTGGCCATGGCCGCGGCCGCGGCGACGATCAACAAGGTTGCGCACCGCCTGGACAAGCCCGTGTGCCACGGCTGCGGGCACGACATGACGGGGCAGCCGCTTGGGCCCGCGGGCGCGGTGTGCCCGACGTGCGGCTCGCTGCACCAGCCGCGCCCGACGGGGGAGGCACCGCTGGTGGCGGCGGTGAGTGAAGAGGATGAGGCGAAGGCCGCGGCGTAGCGCGGCTCACGGTTGAACGGCGCGGAAACCCAAAGCAGACCTGACGGCGCACGCGGAGTGTGGGGGTACCCAAGACGCAAGACACCCACTCGGAGAGTGGGGCTACCCAAGTCAGGGCTTCTTCTCGCCCATGTCGCCCTCGGGCTTGGCCTCGCTGGGCGCGGCCGACTCGGCGGGCTTCTCGGTTTCGGGGTTCTTCAGGGCACGCTCTGTGGCCGCGGCCACCTCGGCGCCCGGCAGCACGACGATCGCTCCGCGGAACGAACCCTCCTCGGCGGCCTCTTCCTGAGAAGGGGCCTGCACCACAGCGAAGCCGACCACCTGGCCGCTGGCAGCGAAGACGGGTCGGCCGTACATGCGCAGGCCATCCGCGGGCACGATGAGGGTGCGGGGCTTCTTCACGACAGCGCCCACGCGGAAGTCGGAGATGGCCACGGTGCGGTCAAAGAACTTGTCCAGGCGGGTGAGCATGAGGAGTTTGTCGCCCTGAGCCACCAACGCGGACTTGCTGAAATCCGCGTGTGTGTAGGCCTTGTCTGCGGGCTTCTCGATCTGCACCCAGGCCAGGTCAAGTTCGCTGTCGCGGCTCACGAGTTTGGCATCGACACCCTCGGTGTCGTCGCCCACGAGCACCTTGATCTTGGTGGGAGAGACGGTGAGGCCCGGTCGCCCGCCGCCGGGGATCGCGCCCATGTCCACGCCCGAGCACAGGACGAGGCCCTTGCCGTCGATCATGAGGCCCACCGCCTCGGTCTCCTTCTCTTGGGCCTGGCCGTTCATGTCGATCTTGAGCACGTACTTGATGGAGACAAGCACGCCGCTGGATTCGGCCACGATCTTGGCGTATTCGGGCTCGGCGGTGAGGGCCGGCGAGGCGAGGGGACCGGAGAAGACCGCCGCGGCAGCGCCGAGGCACAGGGCGGACACAACGCGGCGAGAGACCATGGCGAAACTCCGTGGCGAACCGACACCAGCCGGGCACAAACGCAAGGGCTAACTTAGGCGCGATGGGCGGTCGGATCGACCCGCACGACCCGTTGTGCAAGATGAGGTGGGCCCGAAAATCGCCGTCAACCCTCAGCGGAGAAGGTCTTCGAGGTTGCCGATGAGGCGCGGGGCGTGCACGGTGGCGATCTCCCACATCACGGCGTGGTTCACCTCGCCAAACTCGTGGGCCAGGCGGTGGCGCTGGGCGCGGATCTGAAGCCAGGGGATGTGCGGGGCACGGGCCCGCGTTTCGCCCGAGACGAACCGCACGGCCTCGCCGATGATCTCCACCTGCCGCTCCACGGCCGAGCGCAGGAGAGGGTCGTGCAGGTATTGGTTGAGGGTCTTGCCCGAGACGAACGACACGGCCAGCCTCGCCGCGTCGAGCATGACCTCCAGCAGGGCCGGATCGCGCGAGGGATGGATGCGTCTAGGCTGCATGCACGACCCGGCGGCACGCCATGATCGACTCGCGCAGGCGCTTGTTGGTGATGCGGCACTTTTCCACCACGGTCACGGTGCGCCCGAAGATCTGTTCGAGTTGGCTGACCAGTTCGGGCGTGTTCTCGAACGTGAAGCCGCAGCCAGCGGCGAACTCCAGCATCACGTTCACGTCGCTGTCGGGGCGGAAGTCATCTCGCAGCACCGAACCATACAGCGAGAACTCACTGATGCCCCACGCGCGGCAGAAAGCCTCGACACGCTCCAGGGGCACCGGGATGCGCGGCTCGAACTCCACGGGCTACTTGCCGCCTTCGGCGGGCTTGGCGGGGACCGGCTGCGGGGGCTTGTCGCCCTCGGCCTCCTTGCCGTCATCGGCGGCGGTTTTCAGTGCCCGCTCCGTGGCCGCGGCGACCTCTGCACCGGGCAGGATCGCGACGCCGCCCGAGCCGCCGGAGAACATCATGCCGAACATGTCATCGCGTCCGCCGTCGCCGTCTTCGCGGCTGGGCATCTGCATGACGAGCACACCCACGGGCTCGCCAGCCGCGGTGTAGACCGCGCCGCCCGCCCCCCCTCCGCCCCCGCCCATCATGCCGCCGCCGCCCGCCCCCGGGAGGAGCAACGCGCGGGGCTTCTTGGCCACGCCCGCCACACGCAGTTCGCCGACGACGGGCGTGCGGTCGAAGAACTTGTCGGCGTGGGAGACGGTGTAGAGCATGTCGCCCACGCGGGCAGCCGCCGAGCGTGCGAAGTCCACGGCTTGGTAAGGCTTGGCGGGGGCTTGGTCGATCCTCACCCATGCGAGGTCGAGTTCGGTATCGCGCGCGATGAGTTTCGCATCCGCGCCCACCGTGTCTTCGCCCACGAGCACGCGGATCTTCTCCGGCTTGATGGAGGCGTGCAGGTTGCTGCCGCCGCTGTACTGCTGCATCATGCCCAGGAAACCGCCCAACTGCATGTTGGAGACGAGCACGAGGCCGGAGGGATCGATCATGAGGCCGGAGACCTCCTGCTCGTTCTCATCATCGCCGAAGCCGCCGAACTCCATCTTGAGGACGAACTTGATGGCGACCACGCTGCCGGAGCGCGACTCCGCCAGCCGCGCGTAGGTTTCGGCCACGGGGTCGGCAGCAGGGGCGGGTTCGTGAGTGGCGGCGGCCGGGGCCTGGGCACCGAGCGTGAGGGCGGCCAGAAGCGACAGGGCGGTTCGCATGCAAGGCTCCTGAACGGGGTTGGCTCGGCCGGCGGACGGGACGTCCGCCCCACCAAGGCTCCACGAGCGGACGGGACCCGCCGACGGCGGGCCCCACCAGCGCGATGTGCCCCTTACTTGGGCGCGGTGGCAGGCTTCGTTTCCTTGTCGAGCGTCGGCTTCCACTCAGGCTCCACGAAGCGGTAACTGGTGCGCGTGCCCCGCAGCACGACGAAGGTGATGCGCTCGGGTTGCTTCTTGGCGATGGCCTCCATGGCCTTGCGATACGTCAGGATGTCGGTGATGACGGCCTCGTCGATGCGCTGGATGAGGTCGCCGGGGAACAGCCCGCCCAGAGCCGCCCAGCCGGCCCGCTCGGCGCTGGAGACGAGCACGCCCTGCACGCTGTCGTCCCACTTGTTGTCGTCGCGGTCGAAGAAGGTGAGTTCGCGCACGGAGAGTTCAAAGTCTTTGTTCTCGTCGCGCCGCGCCTCTTCGGGGCCGATGCGCGTGCGCTCCAAGGACACGTCGATTTCCTTCTTTTCGGTGCCGCGCATCACCGTGAGTTTGGCCTGGTCGTCGATCTTCTGGTTGCGGATCTTGCGGCTCAGGAGGCCGGCATCCTGCATGCCGCGCGGCTGCACACGTTCGCCGTTGATGGCCGTGACGATGTCGCCCACCTTGAGTTCGCTGTCGGCGGCGCGGGTCTTGGGGTACACACGTGTCACGCGGAAGCCCTGCAACTCACCGGACCCGAGTTGGTCGGCCAGTTCCCGCAGCACGGGCTGCGTGGCCACGCCCAGCCACGCCTTGGCGGCCTCGCGCGGCGGGTCTTGCGGCTTGTCCGGCCGGGGCTTGATGACCGTGACCTGGTTCTTGCCCCGCCGCTCGAACTCAACCAGCAGATGCTCGGGGATGGTCTCCTGGTCCATGATGCTGCGGTACGCGGCGACCATCTCCTCAAGGTTTTTCACCGTCTTGCCGCCGACGGCCCGCACAATGTCGCCGGGGTTGATCTGCGGTTCTGCCAGCGCGGCGGGCCCGCCGCCACGCACGCCGGTGACGAGCACGCCGTCGCGGTTTTCGAGGCGGTCTTCGCGTGCGTAGAAGTCGGTGATTTCTTCGGCGGAGAAGCCCCAGCCGCGCACGGCGGCCTTCTCGCCGCGGTCTTTGAGGAGTTTCTCGGTGGTGATGGTGAGGTCTTTGGGCGAGCCTTCGCGGGCGACGGTGAGCGTGAGCGTGCCGCCGATGGGCGTGTCGGCGATTTTGCGGGCGACAGCGGGAATCTCCTCGGCGAAGCGGATGTTCATGGGTTCGCCGTTGAAGCGCGTAACCACATCGCCGGACTTGAGGCCCGCCTTGTCGGCCGGGCTGCCCTGGCTCACGCTGGCCACCAGCACGCCCTCCTTGATGCCGGTGCGGTCGGTCTGGCGGAGGGAGACGCCGATGTAACTGCGCGGCACCTCGCCGAACTCGATGAGTTTGGCGGCGATGTCTTTCACCATGTTGGCGGGCGAGGCGAAGCCCATGCCCGAGCCGCCGCGCGTGTTGACGCCGACGACGAGCCCGTCAAGGTTCACCAGCGGCCCGCCGGAGTTGCCGGGGTTGATGAGGGCATCGTGCTGGATCCAGCGGGTGTATTGGCCGGTGCGTTGGCCGTCGATCATGTCGATGGCATCAACCTCGTCGTTGCCAGAGAAACTGGAGGTGAAGACGCGCTCCACGTTTGAGACGATGCCGAGCGTGACGGAGCGGGAGAGAGCGAAGGGCGAGCCCATGGCCAGCACATACTCGCCCACCTGGAGTTTGTCGCTGTCGCCGAGTTCGGCGGTGGGGAGGCTGGCGGGGTCCTTCATGTCTTTGAGATCAATCTGGAGAATGGCCAGATCGGTGGCGGGGTCTTCGCCGACGAGGCGCGCGTTGGCCTCCTGCTTGTCTGCGAGGCGCACCTTGAACTTCTTGCCGGTGCTCACCACGTGGGCGTTGGTGAGCACGTAGCCCTTCTTGGAAATGATGGTGCCCGAGCCGACGGACTCGCTTTTGGTTTCTTTACCGGAGTAGAAGTCGCTGGTGATGACATGGATGTTGACGAGTGCGGGGAAGACCTTGTCTCGTGCCGCGCCGATGATGTCGCGCAGGCCGTCGCGGATGTTGGCGCCGCCCTGGCCCGCCTCGGGTGTCGTGGCCGCGGGCTGGTCTGCGAGTGTGGACGAAGCGGGGCACGTCAGCACACCACCGGCAAGAACGACCAGCGCGGCGGGAATCAGGCGGTGGGGACGACGCGTCATGGGGGCGTTTCCTTGCGGGTGCGAGGGATCGATCGCGGCCAAGCGTGCGCACCGAATGCGCAGGCCCACCCGACCGTCGATACGACGGCACGAAGTGGTAGGATCGGATGGACGGGCGGTTTCACGCCACAACGGGCTTTGCGGGCCGGCCGGGGGGACGGCTCAAATAAATGCCCGAGGAGGGAGTTGAACCCACACGCCTTTAGAGGGCGACGGATTTTGAATCCGTTGCGTCTGCCAGTTCCGCCACTCGGGCCAGCCGGCCCAAGCGTACGCCGGGGGCGGTGGTGGTTCTGGCGGGCACGCGACTCGGCCGAGCGAGCGGCTTATCCTTGCCTCCTCAATCGCACCTCGGGCGGGGGGCTTGGCCGCGTAGGCCGGCCCTGGACCCCGGAGTTTGCACCATGGCCTCGGCCCCCCCTACCGCCGCCCCCACCCGCACGCCCCCCACCGCCGCGGATCGCCCCAACATCGTGAAGGTCTCCGATGCGGGCCCCAGCCGCAAGAAGATCCACATCGAGGTTCCGGCCCAGACGGTGGACGAGACCCTGCTGAGCCAGATCGACACGCTGGTGTCGGAGGCCGAGATCAAGGGCTTCCGCAAGGGCCGCGCCCCGCGGCGGCTGGTGGAGAAGGTCTTCGGCGGGGCGGTTCGCAAGCAGGCCAAAGAGCAGTTGGTGGCCCAGGCCTACGCCAAGGCCGTGGAGGATCACAAACTGCGCGTGCTGGGGCAGATCGCCGGCAACGTGGAAGAGGCCGTGTGCGAGGCCGGCAAGCCGCTGGTGTTCGAGGTGGAGGTGGAGGTGCCGCCCGAGTTCGAGTTGCCCAACCTCGAAGGGCTCGACATCAAGAAGCCGCTCCTGAGCGTGGCTGAGGACATGGTCGGCAAGGAGATCGAGAAGTTCTGCATCCAGGAAGGTCGGCTTGAGGAGCGCGACACCGCCGAGCGGGGCGACTACCTGACGGGCCACGCCAAGATGGAGGGTGCCAAGACGGGCACCGTCTACTTCGAGTCTGACGGCATCGTGGTGCAGGTGCCCGCGGCCGACAAGGGCGAGAAGGGCATGATCGTGGGCATCGTGGTGGAGGACTTCGCCACGCAGTTGGGCCTGCCCAAGCCCGGCTCGGAGGTGGTGATCAACGCCACCGGCCCCGACAGCCACGAGAACGAAGAAGTGCGCGGGCAGCCGCTGAAGGTGACGTACAAGCCTGCCCGGGTGGACAGGATCATCCCCGCCGATGAGGCCGAACTGGCGAGCCGCCTGGGCATGAGCGGGCCCGAGCAGATGAAGGAGATCGTGCGCGACCGCCTGCAGCAGCGCGTGCTGGTGGAGCAGCAGATGGTGATGCGCCAGCAGGTGGGCAAGTACCTGGTTGAGAACGTGCAGATGGAACTGCCCGAGCGCACCACCGCCACGCAGGCCGCGCGGAACCTGGAGCGCCGCCGGCTGGAACTCATGTATCGCGGCGTGGATGCGATGCAGATCGAGGAGCACTTGGCGGACCTGCGGGCCTCGTCTGGCAAGAGCGCCCAGGCCGAACTGAAGGTGTTCTTCATCCTCGACAAGGCGGCCGAGAAACTCGGGATCAAGGTGAGCGAGCAGGAGATCAACGGTCGCATCTCGCAGATCGCCATGGAACGCAACGAGCGCCCCGAGCGGCTGCGTCAGCAGTTGATTCAGGGCAACCAGATCGGCTCGGTCTTCCAGCAAATCCGCGAGCACAAGACCATGGACGCAATCTTGGCCAAGGCCAAGGTGAGCGAGATGCCCGCCGAAGAGTTCAACAAGGTCATGAAGGACAAGGTCAAGAAGAAGTAACCGCGGACGCGGCGGCGTGGCCGCAAAGGTCCACAACGCCCGAGCGCCCGCACACACCCATTCGCACCCCCTGTGCAAGAAAGCGAGAACACCATGTCCGATTCCAACACGCCCCCCGCCCAGCCCCAGCAGCGTCAGGTCCAACTCCGCATCGACGAGAGCAAGATGGAGACGACCTACGCCAACACCATCCGCACCAGCACCACGCCCGACGAGGTCATCCTCGACTTCGGCGTGAACCTCCCCATGCCCTCCAACAACAACACCTCCGATCCCGTGCTGGTCTTTTCCGTGGGCTCGCGCGTGGTCATGAACTGGCGCGGTGCCAAGCGGCTGGCCATCAGCCTCGGGCAGGTCATCCGCCAGTACGAGCAGGCCAACGGCGAGATCAACCTCAACCCCGACAACGCCGGCGGCCCCAAACTGGCCCAGTAAGCAGCCCGGGCAGCCCCTGCCCCCACTCCCAGATCAACCACACGCCCGGTGGCCAACGCCGCCGGGCGTTTTTCATTGGGCAGGGCATGCACGCAAAAACTGCCTCTGGTGCATAGCACGTGCCGATACCCGCACAGAGTCCACACCGGCGGCGAGATGCCACCGGATCCCTCCCCTCCCGCATCGGTGCCCCGCACCAACGGAACGGAGTCCGTGATGCCCCAGCAACCAGCCACGACCGCGCCCGCTGCCTTGTCGGCCACGCCGCGCACCCGCACCTCCAAGCAGTCTCCGGGCCGGCCCGACCCGGCAATCAAAGAGGTGTTTCTCTCGCCGCGGGTCATCGACCGCGAGGCGTTCAACGACTTTGCCGGCAGTTTGCGGGCCCTGATCGCGGAAGGCCACACGCAAACGGTGGCGCTGCTCGCTGCCGCGGCAGAGGCCGACGCCGCGCACGCGGCCGTGCGCGAGGTGCCCGCACGGCATCAAGCCCGGCTCGATGCCGCCACGAGGGCGCTCGCCTCGCTTGACGAGCGCTGCGGCCAGACGGAGCGTCTGCTGGGTGCGGCGAAGGACGCGGCGTGCACGCTGGAGGCCATCCGCACCGATGCCGACCGACTGATCGAATCGCACACACGCACCGTGCGCGACCGGCTGGACCAGGCGTTGGCCCGCACGGAAGCCCGGCTGGCCGAGTTCGAGCGGGTGGCCGAGTTGCGCGTGCTCACCCTTGAACGCACCCTCGGCGAACGCATCGAGGCCGGGCTGGCCCGCCTTGACGCGCACGCCGCCCGCGCCACCGCCGATCTGGGTGGTGCCGCGGAACGAGTGGTCGCCGAGATCAGCCACAGCGCGCAGGCCTCCGCAGACGAGATTCGCGGCGCGGCCGAGAACGCGCTGGCCGCCGTGAGCACCAACCACGAACAGCACGCCCGCGCGGCGGAAGCGGCACGGCTGACGCTTCACACTGCGGCGCAGGCCGCGCAGCACGCCGCGCAGGAGGCCACGGGACGCGTGCAGATGGCCGCCCGAAGCGCCGAAGAGACGCTGCGGCAGCGCGAGACGGAACTGACCGACCTGATGGCGCGGCTGGAGGATCTTGCCGCGGAGACGGAGGCGCTGCTCGGGCACGCGCACGAACCCGCGTTCGTGGGTGATGAGAGCCAACACGACACCGTCTCGCCCGCGCCGTTGCCCGGATCACTTGCCGACCTTGTGCAAAGGGCGACAGCCGCGGCGGAGCGGATCGAGGAGGCGCAGCGATCGCTGAACACCCTGCGCGGGGAGATTGCACGCGACCTGGGCGTGATCGCCGCGGGCATCTGCCCCTGAGCGGGCCGGACGCGGGAGACACGCGGGTCACACGCCGAGCAGGATGCGATTGAGCAGGCCGACGGAACGCTGCTGGCCGAGGAAGAAGTCGGTGCTGCGGATCAGGTCTTGCTGGCCGCTGAGCGGGCTGGACCGGGCCAGGAACGACGCGTTGAAGCCGGTGCGGGCGTTGGTCACGCTGCCCGAGTTCAGGATATCGAGCGACGTGTCGGAGACGATCCGCATGCCCAGCAGTTCGCCCACGCGTCGCGCGGCGGCGGCGGTGATCTCGTTGATGAGCAGGTCCGCGCCGGACGCGCCCACTCCGTTGGCCAGCACGTTGAAGGCCCGGGCGAAGACGACGGCCTCGTCGTTGGCGTTGCTGTTGAACGCGTCCACCTTCTGCGAGGCCCCGAAGACCAGCGTGGAGAGGAGCGACGTGGTCATGGAGGCGGGCTCGGGCGATGAGGTGATGTAGACGGTGGAGTAGGACTGGCCCTCGAAGTCGGCCGCGTTCGTGGAGAACCGCACGGTGCCGATGGTGCCGAAGGAGCCGTTGGCATCCGCCACGTTGTCGACGAACCCGGGGACGATGTTGAACAGGCTCCGCAGGCGCTGCACCACGCCGCCGGCGGGGTTGGCCGCGGCGCTCGCATCGATGATGTAGGTGAGCGGGCTGACACCGCCGATCAGGCCGTCGAGAGCGTTGAAAGCGGGATCGAATGCTCCCAGAACCGTGGGCGAGTAGGGGTTGGCTTCGAGCCAGGTGATCTGACCGCCGGCGGTTTCGATCAGCACGTTCTGCGTGCGTGGGGTCGCGGCGGCGGCGACAGCGGGCATCCGCACGATCTCGACCCTGTAATCGCTACGCGTGGCCCCCTGCACGAAGACGGCGAACGTGCCGTTGGCGTTGCCGGCACCCAGTGATGCCGCTTCGGGGTTGAGGGCCCTGGGCGCGACCACGTCGATGAACGTGTCGCCGTTGGCATCGGTGCCGTAGCCGGTGATGCCGTTGGAGACGGTGGTGGTGCGGGCACCCGCGTAGCCGCCCTGACCGCTCGTGGAGGCGATCAGCGCCGAGTTGGTGATGTTGCTGCCGAAGTCCTCAACGCCGACGGCGGCGGTGGAGAAATCGTTGTTGAAGGTGGTGTCGAAGAGGCCGATCTGCACCGCGCCGCGCGTGTCGAAGAGGCGCAGGGCGGTGAAGTTGCCGAGTTGATCGCGCAGGGGGGCGAGCAGCCCGAGGTTGGCGCTGGTGTCGGTCGCCTTGAGCGTGATGCGGAAGCGCGTGCCCGCGGCGATGGATGAGCCGTTGTCAAGGTGGAAGACGTCCAGGTCCGGAGCCACGGTGGTCGTGTTGGTGCCGTTGAGCCCGCGGCGGCCGAGCGAGGAATCAACGGTCGTCGCGTCGTCGGTGCTCGCAAGTGCCAGGGTGTTGAACCGGCCGTCGGCCCCGGCCGAGACCGTGTAGCGCGTGCCGCGGTTGTTGGTGCCAACCACGCGATCATTGCTGCGCACGGCAAGCGTGCCATTGCCCTGGTAGGTCTTGTTGGCGCCGCCGGGCTCGAGGGTGAAGGTCCACTCGCCGCGAACGATGGAGGGGAGGATGGTGCCCGCGGCGGGAATGGCGGCGGTGGGGAAGAAGTCTGACGGGCGGGGAGAGGTGACGAGCAGCGCGCCGTCGCCGGCGTCGGTGGTGGTGCGTGTGACATCATCCGCGTTGCCGAGGATCCCGTCGGGACCGCCGGAGATTCGCACGGTCGTGCCGACACGGGCCGTGGGCGTGAGCGTGTCATCGGCGTTGCTGAGGATGCCGTCGACACCAGCGACGCGGTCGAACGTGTCGGAGCCGACGATGTAGTCATCGGCGGTGCCGAAGGTGAAATCGGCGCCGGCGAAGCGTTGGAACTGGAACGGCGCGGGAACGCCCGCGACACCCGGGACGGCGACCGCGGCGCTGCTCGGGAAACTCTGCACGATCGTCGTGCGGGTGATGGGCGTGGACGCGAGCGCACCGACCGGAGCCGAGAAGTCGCCCGCGGCGGGCAGAGAGGTGGGCACGGCGCCCGCGGCGGGCGTGCGGACCTCGGTCTCGGCTCCGCCGTTGATGGCCGGGTCGCGGAGACCGATGACGCCGCGGGCGTTGGTGCCGCGCACGTTCCCGGCGACGGAGCCGTCGGGCTGAACGCCGAACAGGCCGTTGGCATCGGGCACGAGTTGGAAGATCCACTTGTTGAGCAACCCAAACGGAACACCATCGACATCGTTGCCGAGACCACCCACCAACTCGAACCGCTCGATGAAGGGCGCCAGCACGTCGTCGGCAGTGCCCACGATGGCGTCGGTGCCGGCGTTCTGGAGGAAGTCGGCGGCCAGCGGCGCTCCGATACCGGCGGGCGAGAAGGTACTCCCCGTGGAGAATCCGGAACTCGAGGCTTGCGGCACGGCCGTGCCGAAGAAGCCGCTGGAACCGGAATCCTCGATGGTGATGGCAAAGTTGTAATCGCCGAGGTTGCCCTGGGTGATGGGAATCTCGGTCACGTTGGGGTCGTGGATGCCGACATCGATGATGCCGGTGAAGTTGGTGGCGCTCGGGGGCAGGTTGGCCGCGGGCACGGCCAACTGCGTCTCGGACGAACCCACCGCGATGTAGTAGACACCGGTCTGACGCACGAGGAACGACTCGCTGGCGTTGCGTGTGTCCGACGGATCGATGAGGCGCAGCAGTTTCTCGCTGGGCGTGTCAGCGAAAAAGCGCTGCGGCAGGCCCACGATCGGGCGGAGGGTGTCGAGCGTCAGGCCCGACGAGGAGGCCAGGGCTGAGGAACGGACCCGCACCGGGTCCGTGGTGCCCGCTGTGGGGTCCTCCACCAAGAACGTGTTGTCGTAGATGGCCCTGGTGGCAAGCGCGGCGGTCCCGCCCAGTTCTCCGAAGCGCAGGATCTGACCAGCGCGAAGGGGCAGGGCGAACACGTCGATGTCGCTGCTTCCGGAGATACCTTGGGCGAGGATGGCGGCGTTGTCGCCGATCGTGCCACGCAGGGTGTAGGGCGTGTTGACGTCCGGCGCGCCGTTGTTGGCGGGCCGGTCGGTGTTGAGGAGCAGGCCCAGATCGGTGGCGGCGTAGAGGCTCGTGGCGCCGTCGCGGTAGTTGCCGGAGCGGTCGCCGGCATCGCCGACGAGGGCGTTGCGAGTGAAGGTGTCGCCCGCGGTGCTCACACCGTCGCCGTTGCCGTCGAGGGTGGAGGTGACGGTGGCACCGGTGAGCGTGGAGGCGATGGAGAACTTGTACACGCCGGGGCCCGCGAGCGTGCGGCTGGGCGCTCCGGGGCTGGTGCGAACGTTGCCGCCGGGCAGCGTCACCTGATCGGTCGGGCCGAGCAACGCACGGTCGGTGACGGTGCGTGAGAACGTGATGGTGGCCGTGAAGGTGTTGGGGTTGTACGACACCGCGTATTCCACGTCGTTCGCGGGGTTGGTGTCGTTATTGCTGGAGAAGTCGGTCGCGCCGGCGAGCGTGATCGCCGTGCCGAACCCGCCGTCGCGCTGCTCGGCGATGGTGAGCGCGGCCAGAAGGTTGGCGTTGCCCGCGCCCGGGTTGATGTTCTGGTTGAAGACCACCCTGGCGACGTAGGAGAAGATGCCGGGGTTCTCAACGGTGAGGCTGACCACCTGCAGGGGCGTGGCCGTCTCGACGGTGGCCCTGCGTGTGAAGTTGCCCAGCGAGCCGGTGAGGTTGAAGTTGCCGACGAACGTGGTGCCGAGCGTGCCGCTGGCAAACACGCCGTAGGTCTGGGTTTGCTGGATGGAGCCCACGGCGCCGGCGATCCGCACGGGGCCGATGTTTGAGCGGCCCGCGGCCACCAGGTCGCCGGGGCGGTTGATGAAGCCGTCCACCCCACG
This sequence comes from Phycisphaerales bacterium, assembly GCA_046156035.1. Lineage (GTDB taxonomy): Bacteria > Planctomycetota > Phycisphaerae > Phycisphaerales > UBA1924 > JAEUIX01. The sequence goes on from JBJXEW010000025.1 coordinate 23,308, forward strand.
CGAGCGGCCCGCGGCCACGTCGGAGCGGGTGAAGTTGCCGCCGATGGAGACGGAGGCGATGTTGCCGTTGGTCACGGTGTCGGCGTTGGCGGTGCCGAGGATGTTGGCGCCGACGCCGCCGAAATCAGCATCGCCGCCCAGGTCGGTGCCGGCGTAAACGGTGAAGCCGTCTGCCGCGCCGCTGACCACCACGCTGCCGAGGTTGTCGCGGGCGGTGAGGCGGGCGTTGGTGGCGGTGGTGCTGGAGAACGAGCCGATGGAGCCGCCCGAGCGCACCCGGCCGTTGAACGCGCCGTTGACGCGGACACCGGTGATGTCAAAGTCGCTGGAGACCACGCCGTTGAACGTGCCGGTGACAGTGAAGTTTCCGAGGCGGCGTGCGTCGATGCGGCTGTTGCTGGAGACGCCATACCCGTTGAGGAAGGTGACACTGGTGAACGAGTTGGCCGCGAGGGCCACGAGGTTGGTGGGGTTCGCCGCGGCGGGCGCGGCGGGGTCGCGGGCGCCGATGGAGACGGTGCCGAACGACTCGCCCGCGCGGAAGCGGTTGCCGGGCGTGAGTGTGACCAGGCCGAAGGTGGCGGACCCGACGCTGCCGTCAACATAGATGTTGCTGGCGCCGCTGAGTTGCGGGCGGACGGTGATGGAGGCAAGCGACGCGTTGCGGCCGGTGATGATCCCCAGCCCGGCGATGTTGGCGGTGGCCAGACCATCAACCGTGAGGCTGCCGGTGGTGCTGTTGACGATGACGATGCGGGTGCCGAGAGCGTCGTAGAAGGCCTGATTCGCGCCGCCCGAGTAGCGGAGCGTGGCGGCGGCGGCGCCGATGACCACGGGCAGGCCCGCGACGGGGATGGGCGTGTAGCCGAGGGCGACGGGGTCGCCCACGAACTCCGGTGCTGGCGTGCCGGTGACGCGCGGCGCGGCGGTGGTGAGGCCGGTGATGGCCACGTTTGTTGACGCGCTGGCCTGCGTGGCCGTGAGCGCACCGGCGGGGGCGCTGACGGAGACGATGCGGGTCTTGGCGAAGGCAAAGTTGCCAATGGAGACACCCGCAATGGTGCCGCGCGTAATGGTGACGGACGTGATGGTGGAGAGGCCGGGGGCGACGGTGTCATCGCCGCCGCCCTGCTCGAACACACCGTTGGGTCCGGCCTCGAGGCCGGCGTAGACGGCGGTGCCGACGGCATCGAACCGGAAGGCCACACTGCTGACGATGCCGGACTTGACGAGGTCGGCGGCGGCGCCCACGCCGCCGGGGAGGTTGTCTGTCCCGAGTGAGAGGATGCCCGCGGCCACGATGGTGCCCCGGGCCGAAGCGGTGCCGACGGCGCGCGTGCCGTTGGCGCTCACGGAGCCGATCTCGTCTCCGGCCACGATGAAGGACGCGTTGGCGGCGATGGGGTTGGCGTTGCCGTCGATGTTGCCAAGCACGCTGACATTGCCGACGCGCCGGCCCGCCTGAATGGAGGACTCGAAGATCGAGCGGCCAACGTTGAGAGACACGATGTCGAGTCCCGCGAAGATGCGGGGGCCGTCGCGCCCGGCGGTGTTGACGAAGCCGGGGGGCAGTTGGCCGCGCCGTTCCGCCGCGGGAATGCCGGCAATGACACCCGCGGCGAGTGTGGGGTCCACGCCGATGTTGCCGAAGCCCGCGGCATCGGCGATGACGTTGATGGCGTTGATGCTGCCGTCGCGGGCCGAGATGCTGCCGAGGATGTGGCCGCGGCTGACGGTGACGGAGCCGATGTCGCCGTCGCGGGCCTCGATGGCGTTGGCGGCGCGGGCGGAGCCGACGAGCGAGCCGCCGGTGATGTTGACCGAGCCGATGCCGCCCGACTGACTGAGGATGGAGCCGCGGAAGTCGCCGGTGATGTTGACGCTGGCGATGCGGCCGGCGGCGGTGATCACGAAGTCGGAGACGAAATCGGCGCCGGGCAGCGCGCTGGTGCGGCCGACGGTGACGCCGCCGGTGATGGCCTGGCCCACGCGGAGGTCGGCGTAGATCTGGCCCCGGGCCGTGACGCTGCCAAGGTTGCCCTTGATGTCGATCACGTCGCGCGAGGTGGCGCCCTGGGCCACGCGCCGCCCGATGATGCCGCCGGAGGAGATGGAGTTGACGTTGAGGGGCACGCTGAGCGAAACGGCAAGGTCGCCGCCGGAACGGATGGAGTTGAGCGTGCCGTCAACGGTGGACACGATGGTGACCGAGCCGGTGAAATCACCGTTGGCGGCAAGGGCGTTGATGGGCCCGTTTGACGTGATATCGCCCGAGAACGAGCCGATCACGTTGAGGGAGTTGATCCGCCCGCCAGCGCCCACGGCCACGATCGACGTGTTGGTGGCGTTGCGGGAGATCGTGATGGAGTTGATCATGCCCGTGGAGCGGATGGTCGAGGCGAGCACGTTGCCGCTCACGCCCAAACTCTCGAGGCGGCCCACGTTCAGCGTGGACGAACGCAGGTCGCCACGGATCGAGACGACCCGGGCGATGTTGCCGATGTTGAGGATCAGCCGGGTCGCGTTGCGGGCGGTGAGCGTGACCAGGTCGTTGGGTGTGGTGATCTCCAGGTCGGCGATGTCGCGAGCGGAGGCGATGTAGCGGACGATGTCGGAGGCGATGATCTGGTTGGGCCGGAACTCGAGGCCCTCGCCCGTGAGTGTGGAGTTGCGGAACTCGTCGACGATGATCTGCTGCACCGAGCCGAGCGTGGCAATGGCGGTGCCCTGGCCGGGCGCGACCACGGTGGTGCCGCGGGCGATCACGCTGGAGGCATCGAAGACGCTGCCGCTGTGGAGGTTGACGGTGCCGATGGCGGTGCCGAAGACGGTGGACCGGAACATGACCGTGCCGATACCCACCACGGAGGCGACGGTGGCGGTCGCGGTCGGATCGTCGATATTGCCGGTGGAGTTCTCCAACGTGCCGCGCGGGGCCCGCCAGAAGGAGTCGAGGCTCGCGCCGCCGATGAACGCCCCGTCGATGCGCCCGCCGCGGATGTTGATGCCGTTGATGCCGGGCAGGCTCCCGGGCGCGGCGCCACCCAGACCGGAGGCGATGATGACGCCGGAGACCACGGGGTTGAGCACCCTGTAGCCGCCGCGGATGGCCTGGATGGAGCCGTTGGCGAAGATGCCCGCATTCGCGATGCCCGATTCACCGGGCCCTGCGAGACCGTCGCCGACGTCGATGTTGATGATGTTCTGGGCGTAGATGGAGCCCACAATGCCGTTGAACACGCCCGGCACCGACACCTGGTTGAAGTTCGGCACCAGCAACCTGAGCGTGGCACCAACGCCCGTGAGCAGCACATCGCCGATCGAGCCGGCGACCGAGACGTTCTCCACGTTGCCGCCGCGGACCAGCAGGCCGTCGAGGAAGGGGTCGTAGGGCAAGCCCACCTGATCGCCCGTGTTGGGGGTGGTGGGCGAGAACGCCAGGAGGCCCTCGTACGTGGTGCCGTTCCAGTTGTTCACAAACCCCGGCACGCCGATGACGCCGCCCACGGCACCCTGCTCGCCCTGGGCCAGGCCCAGGAAGTGGCCGATCTTGCGCCGCATCCCCGGCGTTGTGTTGGTGGAGCCCAGGTTGCCGGCGATGTGCACCGTGCGGACACCCAGCACGTCGGCGGAGACGATATCGCCGCCGACGGTGGCGTTGACGATGCGGTCCAGCGCGCCGCCCGTCACCTCGAGACGCAGGATATCGATCGGCGAGGCACCGCCGATGATGATCGAGCCGCCGCGCAGCGTGCCCCCGTTGACGAGGTTGAGTTGGATGCGGCCGATGCCGATGGCCGTGCCGCCCAGGGAACCGATGCGCAGTTCTGAGCCGTTGCTGAGTTGGGCCTGGATGCGCCCGATGACCAGCCCCGCGCCGGCGATGGGCAGCGCGATGATCTGTGCGCCCGAGTTGCCGCCCGCGTTCGTGCCGCCGGCGACCGAGATGACAAAGGGCGTGCCCGTGGCATCGGCCAGCGTGATCGACTGACCGAAGGGCAGCGCGATGATGCTGTCGGTGTCTACGGGGAAGCCGCTGGAACCGCTCGCGACCTGCGAGAAATCGGCGAAGCGGATGTTGGTGCCCGCGGCGAACAGCAGGCTCGGCTGGTTGAGACGGATGGAGCCGGTGAACGCCGTGCTGCCCGGGCCCTGGGTGCCCACGATGAACCGGTCGATCGTGCTTCCGGCGCTGGTGCGGACCTGCACGCGATCGGCCGCCACGTAGGTGCCGATGAGCAGCCCGCCGATGTCGCCGGGGCCGCCCGACGTGCCCGACGTGATCCGCACGGGGCCCACCGGCCCCACCTCGATCGAGAGGTCGGGGAACGGGTTCTGGCGCGCCCCCAGCGCGCCGTTGATATCCATCTCGCCGATCGTGCCGCCGACGGTGATCACACCCGCCGCGAAATCGCCGGCCGTGGCCCCGATGCCCGCGAGCGGGTTGACGCCGGTGCGCAGCACGCCAAGGTTGCCCGTCACGCGGATCGACGACAACTCGTCCTGCGAGGAGGTGTCCACCGCGCCGCCGAAGAGCAGCGCGTGCAGGTCGCCGTTGACCGTGAGTTGCAGGCGGCGTGTGGTCAGGTAGTCGTTGTCCGACTCGGTCCCCGGGCGCGGCGGCACAAAGAGCACGCCGTCGTTGTTGTTCGTGGCCGCGCCGAACCGCATCAGGCCCACCGACCCGGCGACGCTGATGCTGTTGGGTGCCAGGCCGCCCACCTGTGAGAACATGCCCAGGCTGAGGTTGGGAAGGCCCGTGACCGTGGCCTCGTAGCCCATGAAACCATTGGAGACCGTGGACGGCGGGCGCGAGAACACCAAGTAGTACGCGTCGGTCGCGTCGGGCGTGAAGGAGAATCGCACCGAATTCAGGAAGGGCGACACGATGTCGGGCTGCGACTGACTGTCGGCCGTTCTGTCGCCGGTCACGAAGCCACTCTGGAAGTTGGCGAGGGTGCGGCCGCGCGAGTCCACAACCTTGGCCGCGAAGCGCGGGGCGAGGGCTCCGCCGAAGAGGATGACGGTGTCCACGCGCTGGCCGCCGATGGCCGCGAAGCCGAAGACGTCGGCGTTGTCCTCGGCGGTGGAGACGGGGCCGAACCCGCCCAGCACGCCGCCCAGACGGATGGTGCCGGTGGGGCTGCCGATGAACTCCCCGCCCAGCACGGTGTCGTTGCGGGTGATGCCCGTGGACGACAGGTCGGGCGTGTTGCGCGGGTCGGTCACGCCGACGGCCACGGAGGCGGTCGTGCTGGTGATGAAGTTCGTGCGGTTGATCGAGAACGGGAACCGGATCTGCACCAACTCGTTGCTGCCGGTGCTGCCGAAGGTGAACTGGTCCGTTTCGGGATCGAAGAACGCACCGAAGAGCAACGCGTACTGCTTCGCTCCGTCGTCCAGATCGCCGCCGTCGCCGAGGATCGCGTCGAGGCTGGTGGCACCCTGGATGACCTCCTTCTCGGCGTACTCGGTGAAGTCCAGGGCCGAAAAGAGCGGGTTGGTCCGGTCGTTCAAGATCTGGACGTTGGCGAGGTTGATGGTGCCCAGCGACAACTGCCCCGCGCTGCGGCCGACCAGAATCTGCGTGCCCGTGCTGTAGAGGCCCGGTCCGTTGCCGTTGCCGTTGGGAATCGTCGCGCCGCCCTGACCCTGCACGGCCGGAAGATCGAACCACGCACCGGAGAACGAGCGCACCGTGAGCGCACCCAGATCGCCGTTCACTGTGAGCGAACCGGGCAGATACCCGATCAGCAGCGAGCGCACCGCCCCGCCAAACCTTGAACTGCCGTAGAGCGCGCCGTCGATCTTCACGTCGCCGACGGACTGGCCGTCGGCCACGAACACGCCCTGGAAGAGCGGCGTTGCACCCAGGGTCGGATCGCCCAGCACCGGCGCACCCGTCGCGTCCACGAGCGTGTTCTCGATGAACGTGCGTGAGAACTGCAGGTCCTGGCGGGCATCGACCGAGCCCGGAAACGCGATCCCGGGCAAGGTTGCGGTGGAAGAGGTGATGTCCAGAAGGCCGGCCGCGTTGCCGCCGCGCGAGCCCGCGAATGACGAACGCCTCGGTTCGGTGAGATTGGTGTTGCGGAAGTAGCCGAGGTAGCGGTCGGTGCTCCGGTTGTCTCGGGCGAAGGGCGACCCCACGACCACGGAGCCGCCGCCGCTGCCGGCGGCGGGCAGGCCGAAGACGATGGGGTTGGTGTCGTCATTGTCTTCGGGAGGTTCAACGAAATGGCCGAAACTGTTCTGTTGAAACTGCTGGAACAACCCGTCCGCATTGGTGGGGAACTGGAAGCGGAAGAACCCTTCAATCGGCGGGGTGCCGGTGGGCTCGCCGGCCTCGTACGTGATCGTGCCGCCCACGATCGCGAAGTTGGTGTCCGAGCGTGCGTTGGAGATCACGATCCGCCCGATGCCGTCGTTGAAATCGGGGACGCCGTCGTCGTTCTGGTCCACGGCCGGTGCGGGCGAGCGGCCGCTGGGCACGGGCAGGGAGAGCGTCTCGACGATGGGGCGGCCGTAGAGGTCGAAGAACTCGACCATGGGCGGGAAGAAGCCCGACACCGCGTCGATGGCCAGCGCGCTGCTGCCGCTGCCGGTGGCGCGCTGGAACCGCACCTCGTCGAAGGCCTCGTTGCGGAAGTTCCCCAGGGGGAACATCGGGTTGGACTCGCTGAAGGTGTCCAGCGTGTAGAGCACCGGTCCGGCCAGACTGATCAGCGAGTTGATCGCGATGGGGTTGCTGGGGGTTGTGGTGCCCGTGATGATGGGGGCGCCGGTGAGGTCCGCGGGCGTGAACGCGCGCACCAGCCGGCCGTTGCGGAACAACTGAATGAGGTCGGACGCGGGATTGATCGCCCCCGGCTGGCCGAACGCCGGTGCGTAAAACGTGAAGTTCCGGAGCGGGCGGGCGTTGCCACGGTCATCCCGGAACGAGAACGTGAGGGCAGTGCCCTCGTTGTTCGTGAAGGTGAGTTGATTGCCGGCACCCAGGCCGCCCGCGACAACCTGGGCCGCGGAGATGTTGGGGGCGACCTGATCGACCTGCAGACGCGAGTTGGCGAACGGCTGGCCCAGGATCACCGCGCCCGTGGGCACGGTCGTAAACGTCTCTTCCCCGCTCACATACGTGCCGTTGCGCGGCTGCGAGCCATTCTGGACCCCGCCGATCGAACCCGAAATGCCCACCTGCGCCCCGGCCACACGGTCGGCCACCATCGTGGCAAAGCGGCCCGTCTGCAACTCGGGAATGACATTCTGGATGAGGATCTGGTCCGTGTCCAGGGTGAGAATGACCGCCGGCGTGCTGCCGCCCGTGAGCCCCGTGGACGTGCCGAAGGCCACCCGGGCCGCGGCCGTGTCTGAGTACGTCAACTGCCAGGGACCACCGTTGGGCCCCGTCACCACCACGTCGCCGGGCGCGAAGACGGGGCCCTGTCCGGGGAACGGGGGCGCCGGGGGCAGCGAGGGCTGCTGCATGGCCAGCAGCGCGGCTTGCACCTGCGCGGCCGACGCGTTGAAGGGAATGGGTGCCGTCTCCCCGGCGGGAAATGTGTCGCTGGTGAGTGTGAACGTGCCGCCCGTCGGCGAGCCACTCAGGCCCAAAAACTGCCTGTCAGTTGTGTCGATCCGTTCGATCACGATCGAGTCGAAGACCGACTGACCGTCGGAGGGCTGCAAGGTGTACCGCGGCCCCAGCGCCGCCGGCCCCAGCGGCGGCTTGCCAACGCCGACGTCGGGCGTGCGTGCCAGCGTGATGGGCGACTCGATGACCTGCGTGGTCGGGTCGTCGACCGTGCCAACCCCGAAGAAGGTCTCCACGGCGCGTGTGCCGCGGAAAAGCGTGATCTTGGTTCCCGTCGGCGAGCGGTCCAGGTCATACCACTCGATGTAGCCGAGCGCCGTCGGATCGTTGGGGAGTTTGGGGTTGACGAGCCCATTGCCGTTCGGGAGCGGCGGACCGACGTGGATGCGGTTTCGTGGATCGGGCTGCGCCGGTGCCAGCGAACCGATCGGGCCGCTCTCGAACGGGCCGGGCAGCGAGCCGGGCGGGCGCATCTCCGTCTGGGCGCGCAGGTTGATGTTGAAGACGAACGAACGGAGAAACTGTCGCTGCGATGTCTCCTCGTCCAGCACGCTGAATTGGATCTGGTTCATCCCCGCGATCTGCAGCAGCAGTTCCGAGGTGGGGGCCGTGTCCGTGGGGCTCGGGTTGGGCGGCAACGTCACGATCGACGCGCGCCGCTCGATGGTGGTGGGGTCGAGGTCGTAGTTCAACGACTCGACCACGAAGCCCGAACCCTCGAACAACTGCGTCGTGGGCAGTTCCAACGGCGCGGTCACGTCTTCGCCAAGGTCCGTGAACGTCTCGATCAAGGAATTGGCAAAGCCGGACGCCGGGACCTGCCGCTGGAAGAACGGCAGCACGTAGCCGAACCGTGAGTAGGCCGAACCCCGCGCCAGCGCGGGCAGAAGCAACGCCGTGGCCGGGTCGTCCAAGAACGTGTTCTGCGCCACACCCGGATCGAGGCTGCCCGAGCGACGCAGGCTGTACGACGGATCGACCGACAGCGCGAAGAGCAACTCGCGCTTCTCCAACTGCTCGAAGTTGCCCGAGAAGGGCGCCGCGCCGGCACGCGACTGCAGTTCGGTCGCCGACACCTGGTCCGCCTGGCCACGCTTCGCCCAGCGACGTGCATCCGACCCGCCATCACGCCGCGACTTCGACTTGCTCATGCCACGCTCCCTGCCGACTCGTTGCCCGACCCGAACGCCGCCTCGACGGACCTGACCATCGCCAATGCCAACCCCGCGACCACCCAAACACTCACGCCGCCACCCGGTGTGCCCATCTCATGCATTCCCCGTATCACAACCGGCGCGGCTGAACACCCACTCGCACGCGGCATCCGCCTTCTTTGCGCCAGCGCGCACCGCCAAGGGGGAGCAAGCCTACTCGACCCATCCGGCGTTCGCAAGTCCGGATTCCATAACGAGTTGCCTCACACTCGTCGCATCCGGCCCGGCGCGCACGGACCCTGGCGTGCCTCCGCCTCGTCCATTCGTGAAGGCACGCCCGGCGGTTCCAGATTGCACCACGTAAAGCCATCGCATTTCGGCACTTGCCAGTGCACGGGCCTCGACCCACCGACCTCTGCACCGCGCCAGCGAAGATCGCCGATGAATCCTCATTCACGCCGGACCCGAACCACGAGAACGCTATGACACCTCTGCCCTTGCTTGCCCCAGCCGAGCGGCTTGCCGATGCCATCCAGCGGCTCCCCTCGGGCGTTCACCTGATGGTCGCCGGAACCCTGCTTGCCGGGCTGATCCTGTGGGCCGCCGGACGGCAGGTGCTGAAGCCTGTTGTTGTTTTGGTAGGGTGTTCGGCAACCACCATCGCAGGCTTCATGCTGCTGCCCGTGATCGCGCCTCAGGCCGGTGTATCACCCTATATAGGTGGTCTTGGAGGCCTGGTCCTCGGGGTTCTCGCCGGCTTCCTTCTGTACCGCCTGGCACTCGCCGCTACCTTTGGCCTCACGCTCGCCGCGGCCGTGGGCCTGATGGCCGCCGCGCTCATTTCGCTCCCGGGCCTCCGGCCCGTCGCGGCTCTCGGGCGCGGTGGCGGCTTGGGTGGTGATGAGCAGACCGTGCCAGCGACGGGCGAACGCTCGAAGAATCCGTATCCAGAGGTCGTGAACCCCCCGGTCACGCCGCGGCGGACCGTGCCTGCGGGCGCGCCGGGCGGGCCAGCCACCTCCGAAGCGATTCCGGTGCCGGCTCCGGCCTCGCCAGGTCCTGCCGCGACATCCACAACCTCAACCTGGGCTTGGCCGGAACTGTCGGGCGTGCTGCCGACCTTGGAAGGTTCGTCCGACGTCTCGGCCCGCGTGCGCGGCTTTGTGGCCGCGCTGCGGGAGCAGTGGCAGACGGCGTGGGGCCGGTTCCGCGCCACGGACCAGATGGTGATTTCGCTCGCCGCGCTCATCGGGCTTTTCGCCGGCGGCATCATCGGGCTCACACTCCCCGCGTGGGCGGCGGGCGCCGTGACCGCGCTGGCCGGCGCGGCGATCTGGCTGCCGTGCGCTGCCTGGCTTGCCAACGCCGCGAAGGCCCCCGGCTACGAGCGGCTGGACCTGCCGCCCACGGGCTGGGCGATCGTGTGGGGTGTGGTGGCCCTGCTGGGCGTGGGCATCCAGTGGACGGGCCTGATCGGTGGCGGTGCCAAGGGGGCGAAGAAGGCACGCTCGCCGCGCGGGGCAAAGGCTGCCGCGGCGTGAACGGCAAGGCCACGCGGCCATGAGCGGGCAAGTGCGTGCCCCGGCATCAACACCCGACAACGAAGTAGTCGGTGATGAAGTCGCCGAGGTTGTCCGGGAAGGGTTCGTTGCACTGCCCCGCGCCGCCCGGGATATACGCGGCCTTATAGCCGCTGTCATAGGGCGGTTCGTTCTCTGGGCAGGCAATCGCGTAGCCACCGGGCCCGGCAATGGCCGGATCGGTGAAGTAATCGGTGATGAAGTCGCCCAGGTCGTCGGGGTTCACGACGGTGTCGAGGTTGTAGTCGAGGGGGCAGGTGCCCACGGACACGACGAAGACCGGGCTCGAGGCGTAGCCGCAGGCGCTGGTCGCAAAGACCTGATACGAGCCCGCATCGCTCGCGTCGGTGGGGTTGAAGGTGAGCGTGTCGGTGGCCGCGCCGGTGATGCGACCGTCGTCGGCGAGTGGTGCGCTGTCCTTCCACCACTGATACGTGATCACACCTGGGCCGGTGGCGGCGGCGGAGAGCAAACCCTGCACGCCCGCGGAGAGTGTTGTATCGCCGGGAGCCCCCACCAGCACGGGCACGTTCCCGTTGAGCAGGTATGTGGCGGGGAGCGGCGGGCCAACGGGCTGATTGACGGGGTAGAAGAGGACGTGGTAGTTGCGGTAGAAGTCGAAGACGATGGCACCACTTTCGGCGGGCGCGGCGGTGCCGCGCGTGGCCCACGCCGCGCCGTTCCACTCATAGACAAGCGGGAACAGGCTCGACCCACCGAACGCGACAACGGTGCCGCGCACGGAATCGAAACTCATACCGGGGCGGAAGCGCGTGCCGACCGAGCCTGCGTCTTTGAGCGTCCAAGCGGCACCGTCGAACTCCCAGGTTTCATTGGAGGTGTTGAAGAGCCCTTCATGTCCGCCCAGCAGCACGCAGACACCGCGGTGGAAGTCGAAGGTCATACCCGCGTAGGCGCGAATGCTGGGAACGGGTGCATCGGGGAAGACCTCGGACCACAGGCCGGTTGCCGAGTCGAGTTCCCACGTGTCGCCGTGGTATGTCTGAAAGATCCCCACCTGGGTAAAGCCGCCGAACAGGACGGTCTTGCCGCGCAGGCGGTCGTGTGCAAGGGCGGAGGCGGTGCGTGCACCGGGGCCGGTGCCCTGCGTGTCGATGGGGTACCAGTCGGTGCCGTCGTACTCCCACAGGTCTGAGAGGGAGCCGCCCGTGCCTGTGCCGCCGAAGAGCAGCGTGCGGCCGCGCACCGCGTCGTAGGCCATGGCGTGGTATGAACGCGCTGGCGGGGTGGTGGGCGTGGCCACCTGCGTCCAGGTGGTGCCGTCGAACTCCCACGTGTCGCTCAGGGTGGTGAGGCCGGCCTGGCCACCGAAGAGCACCGTGATGCCGCGGATCTCGTCGAAGGCCATGGCGTGGCTCTGGCGTGCGAGCGGCGAGGAGGGTGTGATGAAGGGTGCCCAGTTGCAGTCGATGGCGAGCGTGGCCGGTTCGCTCACGGCGGGGCCGCAGAGGCCGCCCTCGAGCACCACGTGGTACGCACCCTCATCGGCGAAGTCGGCATCGTTGATGGTGAGCTGCGTGGAGGTTGCTCCCGCGATGTGGCCGTCGTTGACGAGCGGCTCGCCGTTCTTGTACCACTGCGAGGCGGTGGGTGCCCAGCCCGAGAGCGAGACATTGAAGCGGGCAGAGGTGCCGCGGATGCTGACAAGCGAGCGTGGCTGCCCGGAAACGGAGATGCCGTCTGCCGGACGGACGGTGAGCGCGGCGGGCTGGCTGATGAGGGCGTTGGAGCACGAGTTGGTGCAGACCACGATGTAGCCGCCCACATCGGACTCCTGCACGTTGGTGAGGGTAACGGTGGGCACGGTGGTGGAGGCGAAGGGCTCGAGGGCCAGATCGCGGTACCAGCGGTAGAGGATGGCCGGGGGCGTGGTGGAGCAGGTGAAGGTGGCGGAGCCGCCGATACAGGTCTGGGTGTCGGTGGGGAAGGTGACAAAGTCCACCAGGCGCACGGAGATGCGGGCGGTGTACGTGGGTGAATCCACCGAGTTGCAGTTGTTGAAGACGCGGCAGAAGTAGACATCGCCGTCGACGGCCGCGTTGAGCGTGCCGATGAAGTAGCCCGAGCCGTTGGCACCGGGGATGGCCTGCCCGTTCTTGAACCACTGGAAGGAGCGGGGGAAGCCGGACGACGAAACGCCCACGGTGCCGCCGCCAGACTCGCAGATGTCGAAGAACTCGTTCTCGCCAAAGACCTGGATGGGGCCGGCTTGGCCGAGTTGGAATGGGCCGTAGTTGAAGCCGCCGCAGTTGTTTGAGACCACGGCGGTGTAGTTGCCGAAGTCGCCCGCGCTCACCGCGGGAAAGAAGAGTGTGGGGGAAGTGGCATCGGGCAGGAGCGCGCCGTCCTTGTACCACTGGACGTTGGCGGGCTCGTTGGTAGTGAAGGCGATAAACGCGGAGAGCCCCTCGCATGTGAAGTAGGGCTGCGCACCTGTGGCGAGTGTGGGAATGCTGGAGATCGAGAATGTCCCCGGATTCACGTGGAAGAAGGGTTGCTGGGCACCCTTGATGAGCACGCGGCAGTTGAGCGAACGCTGCGGAACATTGCCCGACCAGGTGCCGTTGTTGGCCACACCCGCGGCGATGAGGTGCGGGAAAGTCGCCCCCCCGTCGGTGGAGAGGTAGATGTTCACCGCGGAGCAGTTGATGGGCGGAGCGTTGGTGCCGGCCGTGGCCCACGACACGGTCAGGTTGCCGTCGCAGATGTTGGAACCGGAAGATGGCCCGGTTACACGGAAGCCGCTGGACGCGGCAAACTGCACGCTGGAGTTGGCGCGCGCGAAGCCACCGCCAGCGCTCACGTTGTCGCGCACCACCACGGTGAAAGTGCTGTTGCGGGCGAGGAGCGGCAGGTTCATCCCCACGATCGCCGCGCCACTCACCACGTTGGCCAACGGCGGGAACAGGCGCGTTGCGCTCGGGGAGGGCGCGAAGTTGCGCAGCAGCGGCTCGTTCTGGCCCGTGTCCGGTCCCAGCGTGAGTTGCGGACCGCGATCAGCCTGCTCCCACGAGTACGTAACCGGGTTGCCGTCGATATCGCCGCCGGAGGCCGTGAGTTCGAAGGGCGTGTTGGCGGGCAGCACGTAGTTGGGCGCGGTCACGCCGGGGAAACTGTTGCCGCTCACCTCGCTGACGAGGCACGTGCCCGCCTCGTTGGCCTTGGCGCGGATCTGCTCGATGCTGGAGAAGTTGAAGAAGGGGATGGACGCGCCGCCACCGGGGGCGACCGAGGCAAGGTTGTTGCTACCGCAGATGCCCGCGTAGCCCATGACCGAAATGCCCGAGCCCGGCTCGTAGGCCGATGTGGCGGTGTACTGATCGGCGGCGCAGGACCCGCCCGTGCCGTTGAACGTGTGTGTCGCGCCCAACTGGTGGCCGATCTCGTGGGCGAAGAAGTCGATGTAGAAGAGGTCGTTGGTGGGTGCCGCGCCGGAGGTGAAGCCCCGGCCCTTGCTCGCGGCGTTGCAAACGCTGCCGATCCCGCCGGCGTTGCCCCCGTTGCCGCCCTGATGCACCAGGTGCCCCAGGTCATAGTCCGCGTTGCCGATCACGTTGTCGAGGTTGGTCTGGTTCTGCGTCTGCATCTGCGCCGTCGTGCCGGAGTACGGGTCTGTGGCCGGGTTCGTGTACATCACGTTCAGCGTGCCGAAGCCGATGTTGAGACGGACGCTCAGGTCGATCTCGAAGACCTGGTTCACGCGGTTTACGGCCGTGGCCACGGCCCCGAAGGCCACCAGCGCGTTTGGCGCGGCGGGCGCGCACACAAACGTCGTGTACTCACCGGTCGCCGCCACCACGAACTGCACAATCCGGCGCGGCACCGGCACGCCAGCCGCCTGACCCGCAAAGGACAGCGGGTCGAAGGGCTCCACGTCGCCCGCTGGGGTCTCGCACACGAAGCGGTGCGGCGGTTCGCTCAGGTCGCCCCGCCAGTAACTCGCGTAATCGGTCGTGTTCCCTCTGCTGATCGGGTCCACGTAGTACGCGACCGGCTCGCCTGCATCATTGAGGCTGAAGACTTGGGCGTGAAAGCCCGAGGGGGTTAGATCAAACCGGGTTCGAGCACGCGGGTCGTCGAGACCCACACCGGCGTACGTCTTGACGGTGGGCACCTGCGCGGCCAGTTGCGCGTCCATGATGGGGGACTCAACCACGCTAAATCGCTCGAACGTGCCGTCTGGGCGGGGGAAAGCCACCACCACCGGCCCGGGGCCGCCACGGGCCGCATCGCCTTCGAGCGGGGCGCGCCGAAGGGTGGCCCCGGCGGCGCCAACATCGAGGCGAGCATATCGCGCGACAGCAGGACGAACCCACGCTGGCTGCGCCAACGCAGCCGCGGGGGCTTGGCCACTGCTCACCCACAGGCCGTCGAACGAGACTCGCTCGTCGGCACCGCCGGGTGCCGGCTCGGCCACCTGCGCGCGCAAGCCCGGTGCCAGCATGAGCACCACTGCCGCCGTGACGATGCCGACGCAACGGACCTGCACAGGAATGGCTCTTCGGGTCATCAGAGGGCTCCAGGTCGGCGCATCGGGAAGGTGTCGCAAGGCTCCACAACATACCGCATGCTGTCATGCTGAACCAGCGTTCTGCGGAGACGTGACGGGCTTTCTTTATGGAATCCACGAGATTCTCGTAAAAGCATGGTGTCCGCTTGCACCGCTGACCCGGGCCCACCCCTCGAACCTCGCCTCTGCCGCCAGGGCGCGCTCGCGCGTGCGTACGCTCCGCTCCGCTGCCCGGCCCCCCACGGCGACGGGCAGAACCAAAGGGTGTCCATGCGATACGCGATGATCATGGCGGGTGGTGCGGGCACGCGGCTGTGGCCCATGAGCCGCAAGGGCGAGCCCAAGCAACTGCTGCCCCTGCTGCCGCGCCCAATGGATGCAGGCGGGAGCACCACGGCCGGCCCGGCGATGAGCCTGCTGGAACTTGCCGCGGCGCGCCTGGATGGGCTGGTGCCCCCTGAGCGCAGGTTCATCTGCACGGGCGAGGCGTATCGCGCCATGATCCGCCGCTCGCTTCCCGCGTTCACCGATGCGCAGATTCTGGGCGAGCCCGCAGCACGCGACACCGTGAACGCCGTGGGCTTTACGGCCGCAGTTCTGGCGAAGGCCGACCCGCAGGCCGTGTTCGCGGTGTTCACGGCAGACCACGTGATCGAGCCGCTGGACAAGTTCCGCAAACTGGTGGACTTGGGCTATCGATTGGTTGAGGCCGATCCGAAGCGGCTCGTGACGTTCTCCATCAAGCCCATGCACGCGGCCACGGGCTTTGGCTACATCGAACGCGGCGCGGCGATCCCCGGCATCGCGGGCGGCGAGGCCCTGGCGTATCGCGTCGCTCGCTTCGTTGAGAAGCCCAACGCGCAGCGGGCCCAGGCGTATCTCGAATCAGGCCAGTTCGGGTGGAACAGCGGCATGTTCGTCTGGAGCGCGGCCACGGTGCTCGACTGCATCAAACGGTTCAAGCCCGAGGCGCACGAGGGTCTCATGAAGATTCAGGCCGCGTGGGGCACGGCAGACCAGGCCCGCGTGCTGGGCGAGGTGTACCCCACGCTGCCCAAGATCAGTGTGGACTTTGCCATCATGGAGCCCGCCAGCCAGGATAAGACGGTGCAGGTGTGCACCGTGCTGATGGACCTGAAGTGGCTTGATGTGGGCAGTTGGCCCAGTTACGCCGAAACGCTCACGCCCGACAGCGACGGCAACACACGCGGCGGCGTGCTGGACGAGGCCCACGCGATGGTGATGCAGAGCAGCGGCACGCTGGTGGCCTCCAGCGATCCGAACCACACGGTGGCGGTGCTGGGGTGCAAAGACCTGATCGTGGTGCACACGCCCACGGCCACGCTGGTGATGCCGCGCGAGAAGGCGGAAGAACTCAAGCACCTGCACGCGAAGGTGCGTGACGCACTCAAGTAGTAGGCTGCACGCCCTCACCGCCCGCTGGCGGCTCTGGCCACGCGGCGAGGGCTTCGCTGATCTCTCGCACCAAGGCGGGGAGGTCGTCCTGCACGACGCGCCAAACAGCCTCCGCATCGATGTCGTAGTAGACGTGTACAAGAATGTGGCGCATGCCGACGATCTGCGTCCACGGCAAGTCCGGGGCGCGGGCCCGGCCCTCGTCGGTCGTGCGGGCCGCGGCCTCGCCGATGGATTGCACCGCTTGCACGACGGCACGGAGCAACATGGAGTCGGCATCAAGGTCTTCGCGTTGTCGATCGCGGCAATAACGGACGGCGTCCTGCGCGGCATCCAGCATGTGCCGCAATCGCACGCGATCGGGCACCACGCCGCCGCGTCTACCGGCCATAGAGCACCCTCGAACCGGCGCGCACTTCATCGCGGAAATAGCGAGAGAGGAAACCGGGGGTCTTCAGATCGGCCACACGCCCGAACATGCCGGTGAGTTCCTGTTGCATTCCGCCCAGCGTGAACAGACTCGGCGACTTGCCTCCTGCAAACTCAACCAGCACATCGACGTCGCTGTGCGGCCCGAAGTCATCTCGCAAGACCGAGCCGAACAGCGCTAGCCGCGTCACGCCGTGCCGCTGGCAGAGCGCGGCAATGGCCACGGGATCAATCGTCGGTTTGGGTGCGGGGGCGACCATCTGCCATCATCATATCGGTTCGGTCGGCGCGCCGGTCTAGGACCACGTGGCTTCGCCGCGACGGACCAAACCCGTACCATGTTCCGTGGCCGCACACCGCACATGGAGGGTTGCCCGGTCGCTGCTGATCGCGGCGGTGCTCGGGCTGATGACAAGCGTGCTGCTGGCGTGGGCGATCTCCCTGGCACCGCCGCGCCGGAGTGCAAGCACCACCATGCGACAGCACACTGAAATCGCCGGTGTGCCGACACTGCCAACCACGCTGCCTGCAGGCTTTGAGTTCAACGAACAGCATCACCCCGGCTTGCGACGCACCACATTCCTTGCGTTGGATGCCCCGTTGCTGAACACCCATGTCCTCGATCACTTTCACGGGCATCGTTCGCGCCACCTCGCTGAACTGAAATTTATGGAGACAGCAACCGCTGCCGATCTGGATCGTGCAACTTGGCCGCACTGGTTGGCGATCCCGCCAACCGCTCCGGCGGCTCTCAACTCACTCATGTTTCGTGCCGTGGGTTGGCCACAGCGATGTTTGCTGTCACAAGCCTGGACCGACGCAGCGGGCGATACCCGCAATCGCGGCTGTATCCGCGTGATGCCGCTGCACGCATCGCAATCGGGCTACCCCGATCCGCACCTGGGCACAATCCCCCTGCTTCCAATCTGGACCGGCCTTGCCGTCAATACAGGTTTCTTTGCGATTCCCTGGGGCATCGGGCTCGTGGCATTCCATGCGTGGCGAAGGATGCGCACCCGCCGTCGCCACAAACTCGGCCACTGCCCGGCCTGCGGCTACGACCTGCTGCGTGATTTCAGCAAGGGCTGCCCCGAGTGCGGGTGGAACCGCGCCGACAATCACGCCAAGTGAGATTCCTCGGCATTGACCGCATGAACCGCGTCGCTCGTGCGGGCCGCGGCCTGCGGCGCTGGCGCACGCAGGGAAGTCGGGCCCATAACCGCCACGGCGCGGTTGCCCATGCTCACAAGTGCGCGGCGATGCGCCGATTTGCTGGTCCGGGCGAGACTGCCGCGCATATTCCACCGGCGGAGCGCGCGTTGGCCTGTGCGGCGGCGGTGCTCGGCCTTTGAGAGAGTGAGAGAGAAAGAGAGATCACCATGAAAGCCCATTTGGCCCTTGCAGCGTTGTCGTGCGCATCCATCACCGCCGTCGCCTCGGCGGATGTGTTTGTCATCAACTTTGACAACCTCACGGCCCCCGCGGTCGTGACCGAGCAGTACGCCGGCATGGGCGTGCACTTCTCCAGCACCGGGGCGTTCGACTCCAACGGCGGCTTCCACAACTCGGTGGAGGTCTTTGGCTTCGGCTTCCCCGGCTACGGCACCAACGCCGCGGGCATGTGGGGCAACCTTGTCACGATCGACTTCGACATGCCGGTGAGCGATTTCTCGGTGGACATTGCGGACACGGAGAGCAACACGCTGCTCGCGGTGATATCGGCCTATGACGGCAACGGCATGTACCTCAACGGCCTGGGTGCCTCCACCGGCGGCTACAACACGCCGTGGTTCCACCAGCGCACGCTCGGTTTCGGCTCCATTGGCGGCATCCGGCGGATCGTGCTGGAGACCGACGCGGACGGCGCCGTGTTTGACAACATCACGTTCACGGCCGCGGCGGTGCCCGGTCCGGGCGCGGCGGCCCTCGTCGCCGGTGGCGGCCTGCTGATGGCCCGGCGCCGTCGCCGCTGAGCGGCACGCTACGCGTGCGGGCAGGTGGCTGCGCGATTTTCGGCAAGGACCGCCCCGAGGAGCGGGCGGAAGCGCACCAACAATCCCCCGTCGTGAGATTCCTCTGCATCGACCTCGGCGAGAAACGCACGGGCCTGGCCCTGGGCGATGCCCTCACGCGCATGGCCGGGCCGCTGGACGTGATCGAGTTGCCGCTCGCGCGCAACGACGGCGCCGCCGTGATCGAGCAGATCGCCCTGGCCGCGAAGGAGGCCGATGCGTGCGCCCTGGTGATCGGCCTGCCCCTGAACATGGACGGCACGGAGGGCCCGCGTTCCAAGCGCACACGCGCCTTGGCGGCACGGATTGCCGCGGCCACCGACCTGCCCATTCACTTCCAGGATGAACGCCTCTCCACCGTGCGTGCGGATTGGACCATGGCCCGAACGGGCCTGACGCGGGGGCAGAAGAAGGCCAAGCGGGATGCGCTGGCCGCGGCGGCCATCCTCACCGACTTTCTGGCCGCACTGGGGCCGCCCCCCCCGCCCCCCCCACCCGCGGCGTGAATCGGTGCGGCGCGCTCGCCCGAAGTCATGGGCAACAATCGGTGCCGCCGTGTTCGCTCCCGGGTTGGTGTGTCCTGTCCGCCGCGAGAACGCCGATGTCGATGACGTTCGTGCATCCCGTCCTTTCAGTCGTACTCGTGCTCCAGCCCGCACCGTTGGCGGATCGCCCCGCGCCAACGAAAGCGGGCCCGCCCGTGGCCGCGGCGGTTGAAAACACGCGCTTCGCCACGGCCGAGGCCCTGCTCGATGCACTCGAGACCGCCGACAAGGGTCTGCGCTCGCTCACCGCGGAGATTCAGTACACCAAGGTCTTCCCCGAGATCGTGGGCGGGGAGAAGCAGATCCGGCGCGGCAAACTGACCTTCGCCGAGCGAATGCTCGACGACGAAACACCCATCGACCCGACCAAGATCAAGCCGGGCGAGATGGTGGTGCGGGCCGGTGTGCCGGCCCGGGCCTTCTCCATCGTGTTCACGCAACTCATCGTGGATGAGGCCGTGCGGGAGGACTCCAAGCAGTTCATCTTCGACGGGCGCTGGCTGATCGAACGCAACGAGAAGGAGCGGCAGTTCTTCAAGCGCCGCCTTGTGGCACCCGGCGAGGTGGCCGACCCGCTCAAGATCGGCGAGGGGCCCTTCCCCATTCCCATCGGCCAGAAGAAGGCAGACATGGTGGCCCGGTTTGAGGCCAGCGTGGCCGCGCCGCTGGATGGGCTGGAGGACAAGGTGCTGCCGGATTCGCTCAAGGGCACGGTGCAACTGGTGCTCAAACCCCGCGAGGGGACAACGGAGGCCCGCGACTTTGCCGATATCCGTGTGTGGTATCGCCTGAGCGACCTTCTGCCGCGGCGGGCCCGTACCACGAACATCGACGGGTCTTCGACGGACGTGCTGCTCATCAACCAAGAGAAGAACAAGCCGGTAGACGACGCCGCGTTCTCCATCGAGCCGCCGAACGAGCCGGGCTGGGACATTGACATTCGCAGCGATGTGCGGAAGGCGGGGGGGAAGTGACGGGGTGACAAAGGCACAGAGGCAGGAAGGCACGGAGGCGGGAACGCTGAGGCTCAACGCTCAACGAGGCGGCTGTTGATAGGACCCCCTCCCAGAGGGAGGGGGCAGGGGGTGGGCGGACGTGGACACACGACGATGAACGCACGATCAAGGCTGGACCCTTGCCCACCCCCAACCCCTCCCTCTGGGAGGGGCTTGGATGCCGCGTGCTCGAATCACGGTGCGTGCCGGTCTCGACTGCGTGGCCGCCTGACGCGCACGATGCGCTTGGGTGCGTTCGCCGGCGTGCTCTGGATCGCCGCGGGCTCGATCAGCGCCGTTGCGCCCGGTCGCGCACCCGCGACAGAGTTGAACCTCGGCCCCACGCCGATGGAACTGCCTGAAGCCGCGCCGGCCGTGGCCGCCGCTGTCTCGGCGCCGTTCCTCACGCCCGACGAGGCCAAGAACCTGCGCGTGTTTCACGGTCTGGCCGAAGAGGGCGATCTCGACACGCCCGCACGGGTTGCGGCCGATGCGCTCATCCGCGGGCGTTACGACGATGCCGTATTCACCGCCGAGGGCGAGGGTGCCGCGCCACTGCTGGATCGGGCCGAAGCCGCGCTCATGCGTGGGGATGCCGCGGCAGCGCTCACGCTGATCGGCGAAGAAGCATCGATGCGGGCCGTCTCCATCCGCGTGCGTGCTCTGGACGATCTGGGCCGAAGAGACGAAGCGGTGAACGCCGCGGCGCCGGCGCTGGCGCTCGTGAACGCGGGGCGGGCTGAGCAGGCGCTCGACGCGGCGTGGGCGGTGGATGCCGCGTTCATCGTGGCACGCGTGCGGCCCGAAGAAGGCGGCAGCGAATACCCCGCGATGCTTGCTCTGTTGAAGCACGCGCGCGAGCAACTGGACCCGCTCGCCTGGCCGGTGCAACTGGCCGAGGCACGTTTGCTGCTGGAGAAGGACAACCCCTCTCAGGCTCAGGAGGTGCTCGGGCAGGCGCTGGAACTCTGCGCAGCATCGGCAGGCGCATGGCGGGCGCTGGGAGACATGGCGATTTCCAGTTTCGATATGCCCAGCGGCGAGGCCATCGCCGCGCGGCTGGACGTGGTCTTTGGAGGCAAGCCGGGAGAGCGCCCCGCGCCCCATGCTTGCGCCCTGCGGGCACGGGCCATGATCCGCCAGAGCGAACCGGTGCTGGCCCGCGAGGCACTCGCCCCCGCGCTGGCGGCACTCCCGAACGCGCGCGACGTGCGGGCCCTTGAAGCCGCGGCGGTGGCGATCACGTTCGATTCGCAACTGCTCGACGAAACGCTGGCAAGGTTCGACACGCTCGCGCCCGGCTCGGCCCGCGCGCTGCACGAGGCGGGCAAGGCGCTGTCGGAGTCGCGTCAGTACACCACGGGGGCAGCCCTGCTCCGGCGGGCCATCGAGCGTGAGCCGGGGTGGGTGGAGCCCAAGATCGATCTGGGCCTGCTGCTGGTGCAGGCGGGTGAGGATGAGGCCGCGCGGGAGGTGCTGGAAGAGGCCGCGAAGTTCGACCCCTTCCACATCCGGGCGGCCAACAGCCTGACGCTGGTGAAGAGCATCGCCGGCTACTCGCGGCTCGAGAGCGAGCATTTCATCGTTCGCTACCAGCCCGGGCGCACGGCGGACGGGCAACCCCTTGACGCTGGCGAAGACCCGGACGCGATCGTGGCCGCTGAGATGCTGCCGGTGCTGGAGGAGAACCACCGGCGCGTGTGCCTGGCACCGGAGGCGGTGCCCGGCGGGCTGGACCACGCCCCTGCGCGCAAAACGATCATCGACCTGATGCCCAACCATCGGGCCTTCGCGGTGCGGATCGCGGGCATGCCCAAGATTCACACCATCGCCGCGTCCACCGGGCCGGTGATCGCGATGGAGGCTCCGCGTGAGGGCGGCGGCCACACGGGCACGTACGACTGGCCGCGCGTGCTGCGGCATGAATACACGCACACGGTGGGGTTGGACAAGACGGGCAACCGGATTCCGCACTGGTTCACGGAGGCCCAGGCGGTGTACCTGGAGCAGCAGCCGCGCGACGAGGGCACCTGCCGCCTTCTCGCGGCGGTGCTGGAGCGGGACCGGCTGTTCGACTTCAGCGAGATCAACATCGCGTTCGTGCGCCCCAAGAAGCCCACCGACCGCCAGCAGGGATATGCGCAGGGGCACTGGATGTACGAGTACATGGTTGAGGCGTTCGGCCCGCGGGCGCCGCTGGCCCTCATGATGGAGTACGCGACGGGCGTGCGAGAAGAGGACGCCTACCAGAAGGTGCTCAAGGTGTCGCGGGCGGAGTTTTTGTCGCGCTTCAAGGTGTGGGCGAAGGGCCAGGTGATCGCGTGGGGCTTGCTGCCCAAGCCCGGCCAACCGACCATGGCCGAGTTATTGAAATCGCTTGCACCCGAACCTGCGCCAGAACCGGCCGCGGACGCGGAGGGGGCCGGAGCGGTGCTGGAAGCCCTGGCGGCGAAGGATGCGAAGGCACCCGATGCCGAGGTCTCAGCGGCCAAACTCGATGAGTGGCTGGCCACCTACCCGGACCACGCCGACGTGCTGGAACTGGCTCTGGACCGGGCTTTGGCGGCCAACAACGCCGAGCCCACGCCGGCCATGGTGCCGCTGATCGAGCGCTATGCCGCGGCACGCCCGGTGGACCCCAAGCCGCACCGGCTGATTGCGCGGCTTGCGCTGGCCGAGAACGCGAGTGAAGACCTCGCCGTGCGGGCGGTGGGGGCGCTTGAGTACCTGGATGTACGGGAGGAAAAACTCGCGGCGTATGCGGCGCAACTGGCCGAGTTGTACGCGATGGGGGGCGACATGCGGGCCGCGTTGGCGAAGGCCGATCGGGCCACGCGCATCTCGCCCTATGACGCCCGATTGAGGGAACTTGCCGCGCGTGTGGCGCTGGTGGCGCAGGCACCCGCGGCGGCGCGGGAGCACATCCGGATGCTGGTGGCGCTGGAGCCGGGTCAGGCCGTGCACCGGCGGCGGCTGGAGGCGGTGAACAAGATGATCCCGTGAAATCTGGTTGTGCATACTTGGCAAGGGCGATTTTCCTTCCCACAATGCAGGGGTCTGAAGCGGCGGGCCACGGATGCCCCGGCGCGCGAAGGATCGCACATTCCGCGGTGCGTGCTCTCTACACGCCGCGGCAAGCAGGACGCACCCATGCCCGAGGCAGCACTCCAAGCAGGCGTCATTCCGTATCGCGTCCGGCCGGACGGGACCGTGCAGATCCTGCTGGTCACAAACCGCGCGGGCGAGTGGATCGTGCCCAAGGGCAAGATCGACCCCGGCTACTCGCCGCAGGAGGCCGGGCGCGTCGAGGCGTACGAAGAGGCGGGCGTGATCGGCTACCCGGACACGCAGGAACTGGGCCACTACGACTACCGAAAGCCCAACGGCTTGGCGTACCGCGTGGTGCTGTTCCCCATGCCGGTGATGCGGCAACTCGAAGAGTGGCCGGAGAAGGCCGAGCGTTCTCGCGAGTGGATGACCGTGGACGAGGCCATCCGGCGGATCGCGTTTTCCAACCTCCGCGACGTCATCGAGCGGATGGAACGCTTCGAGCAGCACGACGCGGCGTGAGCAGCCGGCGCGCAGCCACCGGCCCGTGCCCGCAGGTCTAGGGCCGCGCGGGCGGAGGCACCAGGCCACGCTGCCGGGCGTTGATCTGCTCCAACTCGGCCGCGAGTTCACCCCGCTCGGCGCGGATCGCCTCGATCTGGGCCGCGGCGGCCGCCCGTTGCTCCGGCGGCAGCCTCGTGTCTCTGGCGATCTGCTGGGCCGCCGATTCTTCCGCCTGCGTTTGCAGCAGACGCGTCGTCAACTCTCGCCGCCGCTTCAGGTCCAGAACGCGTTCGGCCGGGTCCTGCGGGCCCAGTTGCAGGACGACACCCGGCCCCAACTGCCCCGCGCCCAGACGCTGCCGCAGGCCGTCGCCGCCCCGCACGAAGATCGCATCATCGCCGCCACCAAGCCCGGCCCCGTGCGGACCGACCAGATCGCCACGCGAGCGCCCGCCCGCCACAACCGATGCGACGGACACCCGCCGATCTGCACCTGCGCTGCCAGCGCCGACGCCGACCCGGCCCGGGTCCCGCGCGGGGTTGCGCCGCGGGCCCGGCTCCCCCGCGCCCCGAGCCTCCATGGCCATGCCCCACTGATCGTCCTGCACCACCGCGGCGATCGGCTCCAGCCCGTCGATCGCCTTCGTGGCATAGCCCGCGCTGCGCACCGCCCACGCCGCGGCCACCTCACGGTCGCTCAGGCTCTGAGACCGCGGCAGGTCGGTGTAACGTCCCAGCGGCACGTCGAGGGTGAGGTGCTCGCCGTTGCGCACCACACGCACGCGCACCACGTCGCCGGGATCGCGAGAGATGACCAGCGGCCGGAAACTGGCGGTGCTTTCGCTCGTGATGCGCACGGGTTCGCCGTTCAACTCCTCGATCCGGTCGCCCGGGAGAAGCACGGCCGCGGACGGGAAGTTCGGGAACACGCGGCGTAGAACCAGCCCGTTGTCGGGCTCGGGGTTGGGAATGCCGCCGGCGAAATTGTTGTTGGCAAACTCAACGCCCAAGGCCGCCCGCGGACCGCGATCGAAGCGCGCCCGGGCGGCAGCCAGAAGCCTGGACCGCTGCTCCAGTGTGAGCGGCGCGTCCATGAGAACCCCTTCAAGGTCCTTGAGCGAGAATTCCGGCGATACCGCCAGTTCCAGCGTGGCGGCTTCACGCAGCGCGAACTCCGCGGCGTCCGCGCCCCTCACCAGGCGGTCGATCGGCGAGGCGTGCCCATCGGCCATGGCCGCCGCGAGGCCGCAGACCAGCACGACATGGAACGCGAGCGCCTTCATGCGGAACACCACAGAATGATACAGCCCCCGCGGGCGTGCGATGCGGAATGCATGCGGCCGACCACGGACGCCCACTTGCTGCCACGGTTCGCACTTGACACGTTTGCCCACTTTGCACTTGCCAAGCGCGTGATGCGCTCTATTCTGTATGGTCTTTGGACGATGTTTTCCTCGCGGCGGAGCCGCGCGGACCCTTGTGCGGCTGAACCAAGAGCCGCAGCTGGAGCACGGAAGCAGGCACCGACGCGTCGGGTACGGCGACGGCCCGACGAAGGCGGGGGTCGAGCAGGGCACACTCGCGGCAGTCCACGCCCGCGAAAAGCCCGCTCCCACGGACCCGCACAGGTGCATTCGTCGCGGTCGGTTGACGGTCCATTCTTTCGGCCCCCTCCCGCTCCCGCGCCCCCGGCCTGCACCAACGCGATGCGTGATGGATCGACCCGGACGTCGCTTCCCCTCGGATGCTCTCCCTCACATGGCCACACTCACCACGACCAAGAACGTGTTCCTGCACGGCCGCTGGACCACCGAGGAATCCGCACGTCTCTACGGCATCAGCGACTGGGGCAAGGGCTACGTGGGTGTGAACGAGCAGGGGCACCTGACCGTTCTGCCCACCAAGGACGCCGCGGCACAGATCGACCTGTTCGAGGTGGTGGCCGGCCTGAAGGAGCGCGGCATCCACACGCCGGTGCTGCTGCGCTTCAACGACATCCTGGCGCACCGCCTGAAGGAGATCCGCAAGGCGTTTGACGATGCGCGCACCGAGCACGGCTACACGGGCGGCTACACCTGCGTCTACCCGATCAAGGTGAACCAGCAGCGGCACGTCTGCGAGCAGGTGGCCAACCTCGCGGTCGATCTGGGCTTCGGCCTGGAGGCCGGCAGCAAGCCGGAGTTGCTGGCGGTGCTGGGCCTGAGCGCCGTGGCCGGCGGCCCGGGCGTGAACGGCATGCCGATCATCTGCAACGGCTTCAAGGACTCGGAGTTCATCGAAACGTGCGTGCTGGCCACCAAACTGGGCCGCAACATCATCCCCGTGGTCGAGAAGTTTGACGAACTGGAACTCATCGTCAAGCACGCCAAGGCGTACAACGTGCGCCCCAAGATCGGCGTGCGCGTGAAACTCTCCAGCCGCGGGGCGGGAAGGTGGGAGCAGTCGGCGGGTGTCCGCTCCAAGTTTGGCCTGTTCGTGAGCGAGGTGCTCCGCGCTGTCGAGTATCTCAAGAAGAACGACATGCTGGACTGCCTGAACCTGGTGCATTGCCACGTGGGCAGCCAGTTGTACGACATCCGCGTGCTCAAGAACGCCGTGAACGAACTCGCCCACATCTACACCGAACTGCACCGCCTCGGCGCGGGCGTCACCACGCTGGACATCGGCGGCGGCATGGGCGTTGACTACGACGGCAGCCAGTCCGCCTGGTCCAGCAGCATCAACTACACCGTGACGGAGTACGCGGCGGACGTGGTCTACCGCATCAAGGCCGTCTGCGATGATGCCAAGGTGCCCCACCCCACCATCGTCTCCGAGAGCGGGCGGGCCATGGTCGCCTACTCGTCGGTGCTGGTGATCGACGTGCTCGGGGCCAGCCGCTTCGAGGCCAACCCCGACCTCGCGGCCATCGAGGCGGCCATGAAGGCCGAGACCGAGGTGCCCCAACCTTGCCTCGACCTGCTCGAAGCCCTCCAGAGCATGACCGACCGTAACCTGCTGGAGGCGTATCACGATGCCACGCAGGCCCGCGACGAGGCCATGAGCCTCTTCTCGCTCGGCTACATGAGCCTGCCCATGCGGGCCGTGGCCGAGCAACTCTTCTGGGCCATCGGCCACAAGCTGCTCGAGAAGGCTGCCAAGAAGGGCGAACTCCCCGAGGAGTTTGAGCCCCTGCCCGAACTCCTCAGCGACATCTACTTCTGCAACTTTTCCCTGTTTCAGAGCATGCCCGACTCGTGGGCCATCGACCAGCTCTTCCCCATCCTTCCCATCCACCGCCTTGCGGAGGAGCCCACACGCCGCGGCATCCTCGCCGACATCACCTGCGACTCCGACGGCAAGATCGACAAGTTCGTGGACAAGCGGATCGACAAGAAGGCCCTTGAACTGCACGAGGTACGCGACCTGCCCGGCGAGGCCGCGGGAGTTGAGCCGTATTACCTGGGCGTCTTCCTGCTGGGCGCGTACCAGGAGATCCTCGGCGACCTGCACAACCTGCTGGGCGACACGCACGCGGTGCACATCTCGATGGACGCCGCGGGCCACTGGACCATCGACGAGGTGATCGAGGGCGACACCGTGGAGGAGGTGCTGCAGTACGTGCAGTACGACATCGCCGACATGAAGCGGGCGATGCGGCTGGACATTGAGGCCGCGTGCCGGCAGAACCGCCTGACGCTGGGCGAGGGCAAGAGTCTGCTGAAGTACTACGACGACGGGCTGGAGGGGTACACGTATCTGGAGGAGTAGAACTCCCCAGAACGCGAAGCTCGACACCGCCACGCCGCGCGATCCGCGAATACCATTCCCCGCTCGTGCCACCCCCGCGAGCACTTCATTCATCCGCACCGGCCGGGGGGTCTGGCCGATCACGGAGCCCGCGCCCAACAGCGCGGCAAGAACCATGGCCAACGGCAAGCACAACTGGACCAAGAAAGAACTCCTCTCCCGCCCCATCAAGCACATCGATGTCACCGCCTTCGACGCGCGGCCGGTCATCGACGCCTACCGCCAGATGGCCTACACCAGCCGCACGCTCGCCAACGCGGCCGACATCTACTCCATGATGCTCAAGGACAAGGAGTGCGCGGTGATCCTGACCCTCGCGGGCAGCCTCATCTCCGCGGGCCTCAAGCGGGCCATCATCACGCTCCTCGACAACAACTGCGTGGACGCGATCGTCTCCACCGGCGCCAACATCGTCGATCAGGACTTCTTCGAGGGCCTGGGCTTCAAGCACTACATCGCCCCCGGCAGCCCCGAGGCCCCGCCGGTGGACGACATGACGCTGCGCAACTGGATGATCGACCGCATCTACGACACGTACATTGACGAGGACGACCTGCGTGCCTGCGACGCCGCGACGCACAAGGTGTTCGCAACCTTTGAGCCCGGGGCCTATTCCAGCCGCGAGTTCATCGAGGCGATGGGCGCGTACCTCGTCAAGCACCACCCCAAGAACGAGTCGATCGTCAAGACCTGCTACCAGAAGCGCATCCCCATCTTCGTGCCCGCGTTCAGCGATTGCTCCGCCGGCTTCGGCATCGTCCTCCAGCAAACCGAAGCCATCGAGCGCGGCACGGGGCAGGTCGCCTTCGACAGCGGCAAAGACTTCCGCGAACTCACCGACATCAAACTCGCCTGCAAGGACACGGGCCTGCTCATGCTCGGCGGCGGCGTGCCCAAGAACTTCGCGCAGGACATCGTCGTGGCCGCGGAACTCCTCAGCGAGCGCAAGGGCGGCAAGGCCCGCGGCGACATCGGCATGCACAAGTACGCCATCCAGATGACCGTGGCCGACAGCCGCGACGGGGCCCTCTCGGGCTCCACGCTCCGCGAGGCCTGCTCGTGGGGCAAGGTGGATGTGGTGCACGAGCAGATGGTGTTCGGAGAACTCACCGCGCTCTTCCCGCTGCTCGCGTCCGACGCGTTCCACCGCGGCGACTGGAAGAAGCGCAAAGGCTTCAAGTTCGCCGACCTCTTCGAGAAGGGCGACGGCGTGCCGAACTTTGCGGGGGGCAAGAAGGCCGGGGCGAGGTAAGGCCGCACAAAGGCGCGAAGACATGCAGCCCGAGCGTGAGCGAGGGCTCGCGCACGCGGCGCGGCCGCGTGCGCAGTGCCACGATCATCTGTGCACGAGGCCGAAGGCCTCAAATATGACAGCCGGGGGCAACGCCCCCGGTATGCGCGTTCACACAGATTCGACCCTGACAGGGTCGAACCCGTTGGGGCAACCCTGACCGCGGGCGTTGCCCCCGGCTGTAGTCTCGAAGCCCTGCGGGCTTGCCCCGCCGAGCGGACCCGCTCAGCGCTTCGCGTCATCGGCCCGGCTTGCGAGGGCTTCGGCCAGCGCCTGCGTGGTCTCCGTCAGGAGCGCCCAGAACTCATCCCTCTTGGCTGCAAGCCCGGCGAACTTTGGCCACCCACCGTCGAGCGCCTTGACACCGGTATAGCCCTTCACTCCCTGAGCGGCCTGTTGCGCATTGCCCGCGAGGGCCGCGAGCCTGATTTGATAGTTGTTCGGCAGCACGGCGGGCAGCGCCTCTGTGACACAGAACCTCGAGATGTCACTCGTCGCACTGAACTCGCCGGAAGGCCGCAGGCGGATCATTCTGACACTGTGCGCACCCGACTCATCTTCCCACCACACGGACATACCGGTCTTGCTCCACGTCAGGCTCATGCCCGGCGTCTCAACGACCTTCACCTGCACCCAACGTGCAAAGTCCGCGATCTCCTGGCCTGCTTCCTCAGCAAGTTGCTCAAAGTACGCCGCTTCCGTAATGCTGCGTCGAACCGGCATCCCGTCCCCGTCGCACACGTCGGGAACCGTCACGTTCACCGTGGCCGTTGGATGGTCGTTGCGGACCTCGATGACGTGCCGGACAATCTCCCGTGTTCGCAGGAGCACACGCGGCTGGACAAGCACGCTGTCGTGCCCGTCGCCCATCTTGTACACCGCCGTCTCAACGAGGGCGAGCGTGAAGCCAAGCAGCGGGCTCTTCTGCATCACCTCGGCCAGGTCCTCCACGCCCTCGCGGATGCCGTTGCCCGCGATGAGGAGCAGGAACCTGCCGCGACGGAGATTCGTAGTGACCGTGTCGATGAATCTCGCCTCGTTGAAGCCCGGCTGGCCGCGCACCAAGGGCAGGATCGGGTCGCCGCCTGCTTCGGTCGTCTCGCTCGTGGTCGCCGCGTCCGACTCGCCACGACGCGCCCGGCGTACCTTCTCGCAGAGATCAGCGTACGTCAACTTCGACAGGCCCGACGCGTACTCGATGATCTGAGCCACCACCGACCGCCGCGCATCGGGGTTGTTCCAGAGCTTGGTCTCGACGAGCGTGACGTATCCGTCCGGATTGATGAAGGCGATGTCCACCGGCCCGTTGCCCGTTTGCAGTTCTCTGGCCAGCGGGATGAGCGGCGCGAAGACGGGTTCCAGTTCGTCCACGGGGATGAGGGCCGGATGCTCGTACAGCAACCGTTGGTACCAGGTTTCGCTGAGCGCCCGGTCGTCCAACGCGATGCGCTCGAGCCCGATGGCCCTTCCAGCCGAGACGATGTGCGGTCTGCTTCCCCGGTCGTGTGGCATGGACGCATCGTAACGGGTGGCGTGCGTCGCGGTGCGGCATTGCCTCGGCCCGGGGCCTCGTCGCGCAGGACTCCTCCGCCCCTGCCGGGGCGGGCTCCGTGTTGCGCGAAGCGTTCCACGGGTTCCGCGACGCTCAAAGCCGCGTCGCTTCACCCGTGGCTACAACCCGACGCCCCTCCGGGGCGTTCGAGGCCGACGCGACGTAGCCAGCACGCACAGTCGATCCTCTCTCTGCGTTCCTCCACACCCTCTGCGAATCTCTGCGTACGGGCTTGACGAACGCCTCCCCCGGTCCGCCGTCGGCGGACCACCCCCTCCGGTCAGAACCGGAGCGGGATGCCGGTCGGGCTGCATGTCTCCCTTGGTGCCCTCCGTGCCTTTGTGGTGGAACCTCTTCCGCTTTCGGCCGGTATCCTCGCCCCATGCCCTCATTCGTCACGCACCTTGAAGCCGCGATCGACGGCACCATCCTGCCCGCTCGCACGCTCCAGAACATCCACGCCGGCCGGCCGCTGTGGGTGCGCTACGACCTGGAGAAGGTGGCCACGGCGATGACGCGCGAGGCCGTGGCGGCGCGGCCGCCCAGCCTGTGGCGCTACCGCGAACTGCTGCCCGTCGAGCACGATGCCAACATCGTCACGCTGGGCGAGGGCATGACGCCCCTGCTCGACTGCCCGCGCCTGGCGAAGCGGATGGGCATGGAGCGGCTGCTCATCAAAGACGAGTCGCAACTGCCCACGGGCTCCTTCAAGTCTCGCGGCATGGCCGTGGCCGTTTCGCTGGCCAAGGAACTGGGCGTGAAGCGCGTGGCCATTCCCACGGCCGGCAACGCGGGCGGCGCGCTCGCGGCGTATGCCGCGCGGGCGGGCATCGAGTGCTTCGTGTTCATGCCCGATGACACGCCGATCGTGAATCAGGCCGAGGCCGCGCTCTTCGGGGCGAAGACGTTTCTTGTGAACGGCCTGATCAACGACTGCGGCACGATCGTGCGCGAGGGCGCGGCCAAGATGGGCTGGTTTGACTTCAGCACGCTCAAGGAGCCGTACCGCCTTGAGGGCAAGAAGACCATGGGCCTGGAACTGGCCGAGCAGATGGGGTGGACGCTGCCGGAGGTGATCCTCTACCCCACCGGCGGCGGCACGGGCCTGATCGGTATGTGGAAGGCGTTCGCGGAACTCGCGGCGATCGGGTGGCTGCCCTCGCCTGCACGCCCGCGCCTCTTCAGTTGCCAGAGCGACGGCTGCGCACCCATTGCCACCGCCTTCGACAAGTGCGAACGCTTCTGCGAAGCGCCGGCGATGCCGCGCACGAACGCGAGCGGCCTGCGCGTGCCCAAGCCGCTGGGCGACTTCATGATCCTCGACGCTGTGCGGGAGAGCAACGGCGCGGCGGTCGCCGTGCCCGAAGACCGCCTTGACGGCTGGATGCGATTGGCCACGGAGGCGGAGGGCATATCGCTCTGCCCGGAAGCCGCGGCGTGCGTGGGGGCACTGGAGGACGCGCTCGCGGCGGGCACGGTGAAGCGCAACGAAACCGCGGTGATCTACAACACGGGCGCGGCACAGAAGTACGTGGAGTTCATCGAGCGCCCCCTGCCGCGCGTGGACTTCAGGAATGTGGACTGGAAGGGGTTGGGGGGGTGAGGTGTGTCCCTCGCGACTTGTGCTCGACCGCCGTGGTGCCGCACTATCATCTATTGGCGAGCCGCGCACGGCCCGCCCAAGAGGGGATCGCCGATGACCGTGGAACAACTCCGCAAGGCCTACGAAAAGCAGCCGTTCGAGCCCATCGAGTTGTACCTTGCGGACGGGAGGGTGATCCCGGTTCCGCACCGAGACTTCATGCTGGTTCCCCCGCGTGCGGAACGGACGTTCGCCGTGGCGGATAACCACGGGGTGATCGAGACCATTGACCTCCTGCTGGTGGTTTCGATCAAGCCGATGAACAACCGTTCCCGCCGACGCGCGGCGTAGCGACGACGGCCAGCACCACAGCGGTTGATCAGGCCGCGTGCGCCGGGCTTGTGGCTGATGCCGCGCCCGTCACGACCACGCTCGGCGCTGGCGCGGCTGCGCCCGCAGCGCCACCCGACGCCGCCCCCACAGCCTGCCGCGCCTTGACGCTGTCCCACTCGCTCACGATCTGCTCGGCGAGTGAGCGGTAGTCGATCGCGCCCGGGCACCACGGGGCATACTCAAAGATCGTCTTGCCGTAACTGGGGCACTCGGCCATCTTGATGTTGCGGCGGATGGCGGGCTTGTAGACGCGGGCGTTGCGCCAGGGCGTGTCGGTGTTGCGGGCCTGCTCGAAGAAGCCCTCCAGGTCCGCCACCACTTCCTTTGTGTGCGTGGTGCTGTTGTCGTGCTGGCAGAGGACCACGCCGGTAACGAAGAGCCGCGGGTTGACGCCGCGCCCGACGAGCGACACCGTTTCCATCAACTTACCCACGCCCTGAAGCGCAAGAAAATGTGCCTGCATGGGAATGAACACCTCGCGCACCGCGGCAAGGCCGTTGAGCGTGAGCAGCCCCAGACTCGGCGGGCAGTCGATGAAGATGAACTCGAATGGTGGGCCGCCGCCGATGCCGCCCGCGGCAGCCTCGAGCGCCGTGCGCAGGCGCGTCAACTTGTCCGCCGCGCTCGCCAGTTCCGTCTCCACCGCCGCGAGCGCGGTCTCTGCGGGCAGCAGCCACAGGTTCGTGCGGGCCTCCACCGCCGTTGCTTCCAGACCGATCGACGGGTCCAGCAGCAGGTCGTACACCGTCTGCCTGCCCTCGGTGCTCACGCCCATGTGCAAACTGGCGTGGGCCTGCGGGTCCAGGTCGATGAGCAGCACACGCCTGCCTGCCAGGGCCACGCCCGCGGCCAGGTTCACAGCGCTGGTGGTTTTGCCCACGCCGCCCTTCTGGTTCATGAGCGCCACTGACCGGGTAAAGATGGCCGGTCGGTCGGAAGGGTGCGGTTGTGAACCGGGGGCGATCATGGTGCCGAGTATATCGGCAGAAGCGCGGAACTTGCGCCACGCACACAGGCTCCGCGAGGATCGTGGTCTACCGGCCCGGGGATGCGTCTTCGATCGGCCGCGGCCCCTCAGGCGGCCGGTGGCGCCGCAGCCGGTGCCGCGGCACCGTTGCGAGGCGGAGCCATGGACCGTGCATCCGCCGCGCTCCCGGCGTTGCCGTACCTGGCCACGACCTCCTCCTCGAAGGCCTTGCGGCGGGCCACCTTGATGGCGATCACGCAGATGAACAGGGCAAAGACCATCGCCAGCGCATAGGTGACGCGGGCCTTGCTCATGGCAAGCCACACGCCCAGCAGGGCGAACCCGATGCCGATGCCGTAGAGCGAGAAGACCGCGCCCTTCACGCCCAGCGTGCGCTTGAACATGTGGTGCAGGTGCTGGTCGTCGCCGTCGGAGATGCGCTTGCGCGAGAGTTTGCGGCGCACGATGGCCAGCACCGTGTCGATGATGGGGATGGCGTAGATGATGAGACCCGCGAGCACAAGGTCCGTCCGGCCCTGGTCGCCCAGCGTGATGACAATGACAATGGTGGCGAAGCCCAGCAGCAAACTGCCGCAGTCTCCGAGGAAGATGACGGCGGGATTGAAGTTGTGCGGCAAGAAGCCCAGGCACGCCCCCAGCAGCGCCAGGCAGATCACCACGCGGGCCGAATCCAGCGGCCCGGAATCGGCCGCCGCGAGCCACAGGCTCACCATGAGCAGACCGCCCGAGGCGATGGCCGTCACCCCGCTGGCCAGCCCGTCGAGCCCGTCGATCAGGTTCGTGGCGTTGCAGGCCCCCAGCACGAACACCGCGATGATGGCGGTGCCGGTCCAGTAGACCACGTCGATGGGGATGTGCGAGCCGAAGAGCGGAACGTCGAAGCCCAGGGGAATGTCCCACCGGAGCGTGGGGTTGTGCAGCAGGTTGCCGATGGGCGCGAGCACCTGCAGCGCCACCTTCGTGCCCACGTCCTCCATCGCCAGGAACGCCGCGGCGAGCAACTGCCCGCCGATCTTCTGCCACGGGCTGATGTTCAGCACGTCATCCAGCAAGCCCACGAGCATGATGATCGTGAGGCCACCGAGGATGGACAGGGGCACGCGGATCACGCCGCCGTCGGCATCAACATGGGTCGTGGCGTGGAAGGTCAGCAGGCCGTGGAGCGGGGCGAGGTAACTGAACATGATGCCCGCCACAATGCCCAGATACACGCCCACGCCACCCATGTAGGCGATGGGGAACTTGTGCAGTTTGCGAGGGTCGTCGGGCTTGTCGACGATGCCGTTGGCAATGGCCAGCCGCCGCATGATCGGCGTGGCGATGATGGCCACGAGGAACGCCGCGAGAAACACGCCGATGTACTGATGGAAGATGTCCAGACGCGCCGGCACCACCGACTTGGCCACGCCCAGACTCCGGGCCAGGTCTTCGAGTTGCGCGGCCTGAACCTTGTTGTCGTCGATCAACTGCCGCAACCGGTCGGCCGTTGCGCCCTCGTGCGGAAGGGACACGGCCGTGCTCAGGTTGGGAAGATTCGTTGGCAGCACGGCTCGTCTTTCGTACAACTCGGCATCACGAACGCACGGACGCGGCCAGGTCGCGGATGGTCTGGTCGAGACCGATCCGCGGCTCAAACCCGATCGCCGACCGGATCCGACGCAGATCCGGCTCACGCCGCCTCAAGTCCTCGAACCCCTTCGAGTAGACCTCATTATAGGGAACGCAGCGCACGCGGCTGGACGACGAGAGCACCGCGATCACGCGGCGGGCAAGGTCCAGAACAGATATCGGTCGATCCGACCCGACGTTGAAGACGCGCCCCCGGCATTCCGGCGCTTCTAGGAGCGCCGCAACGGCGGGCACCACGTCACGGACGTCGCAGAGGCAGCGAGACTGCCCTCCGTCGCCGTGAACCAGCAGGTCTTGCCCCGCCACCGCCGCGCTGACAAACCGCGGGAGCACCATGCCATACTCGCCCACCTGGCGCGGCCCGACCGTGTTGAAGAAGCGTGCGATCACCACCGGCAGGGCGTGCTTGGCGTGGTGCGCCAGGGCGAGATACTCGTCAATCGCCTTGCTGGCCGCGTACGACCAGCGGCCCTTGCTGGTGGGGCCGTAGACCACGTCATCATCCTCGGCAAAGGGGCACTTCTCGGACTTGCCGTAGACCTCAGAACTGGAGGCGATGAGCACCGGCACCGGGCCGCCCGCCGGACCGTGCGTGAGCGCGTACTCAAGCAGCGCCGCGGTCTGCCCCACATTGGTTTCGATCGACCGCACGGGCTCGTCCATCACCAGTTTCACGCCGACAGCCGCGGCGAGGTGGAAGGCCCGATCAAACCGCAGGCCCGCACCCTCCGCAGCCAGGAACACCGACAGATCGGCGTGGACGAAGCGCAGGCGCGGGTGCAGGGTCGGAAGATTCTCGCGTCGGCCCGTGCTGAGGTTGTCCACGACGACAACCTCGTCGCCACGGGCGAGCAGCAGATCAACCAGGTGCGAACCGATGAAGCCCGCGCCGCCGGTGACGAGCGTGCGTTTGGCGGGCGTTGCCGGGGTGCCGGGCGTGTTCATGCCGCGCCGCTGTTCTGATACTCGAACTGCGTGCGGATGTTGCCGCGCAAGTAGCCGCCGGCGGAAGCACGGACCGCGTTGACGATCACGCCGAGGAACTCGGCCCGGGTGTCGGAGAACGTGTCGCGGATACGGGCCACGAGCCCGCGCCGCTCGGCCATGGCGCGAACCACGAGCACGCTCGCGTCGCACCTGTTGGCAAGCGCCAGGCCGTCGCCGGCGACCACGGCCGGCGCCGTGTCAAGGATCACCAAGTCGAACTTCTCGCTCGCCTCGCGGACGACCTGCGTCATCGCCTCGGTCGCCAGCCGCTCGGGTGTGGACCGCACCTGCGCGGTACCGGCCGCGAGCAGGAACAGGTTGGGCAGGCTGGTCTGCTGCACGGCCGCGTCGAGCGTGCCCGTGCGTGCGATCACATCACCCAGACCCGGGCCTTCTCCGAGTTTGAGCACCTTGTGGAGGGCCGGGCGGCGGAAGTTGGCGTCGATCAGCAGCACACGCATGTCCGCGGCCGCGCAGGCCATTGCGAAGTTCGCGGCGATGGTGGTGGTGCCGGAGCCGGGCATGGCCCCGATGAACAGGAGCGACTTGTGGCCGGCCTGTGTCATCCGTTTGACGATCGACGGCCGCAACTGGCGGAAACTCTCGGCCACGGCGCCCGCCGGGCACTCGCGGAAGGCCGTCTCGGCGGCCACCGGCTTGCCGGGATCGTCGGCGGCGAGCGGCACCAGCCCGAGCAGACGCATGCGCGGCATGATGTTGATGTCGGACGGGCCCTTGATGCGCTGGTCCAGCACCTCGCGGAGCACCACCACCGCCCCGGTCAGGCCCACCGACACGAACAGGCCCATCACGAGCATGGTGGGCAGGCGGGGAAACGCCATGCTGTCTGGGGGGCGGCCGCGCTCCAGCAGACGCATGCGGCCGATGCGGTCCTGGCCGGCCATGCTCTCGAGCGACTTGATGTTGTCCAGCGCCTGCTGCACCTCGCGCAGTTGCTCCTGTTTCTGGGACTTCTTGCCCTCGAGGTCGCGGTACTGCTCAACCTTCTGGACAATGTCCTCCATGCGCTGCACCGTCTTGTCCATCTCGGCCTGCATCTCGTTGATCTGAATCTTGGTGGACTCGACGGCCTGCTGCGTGCGCTCCAGCCGACCGTCAAACGCCTTGCGCAGGGCGCTCTCTCGCGTGGCGTTGAACTCGGCCTCCTTGGCGTCGATCAGGTTCTGCAACTGGGTGATCTCGCGGTGGCCCTCGCCCAACCGTTCGCGCTTGGCATCCCTGGCGGAGCGGAGCGAGCCGATCTCCGCCTTGATGCTCGACAGGGCGGCGTCGCGTTCAACCTCTTCCTTCAGGTCGTCGCCGTACTGGATGCCCCCCTCGTTCGCCAGGCGGCCCTCCTGCGCGGCAAGGTCGGTCTCCAGGCGGCTGAGCAGTTCCGTGGTCTCGGCC
This sequence comes from Phycisphaerales bacterium, assembly GCA_046156035.1. Lineage (GTDB taxonomy): Bacteria > Planctomycetota > Phycisphaerae > Phycisphaerales > UBA1924 > JAEUIX01. The sequence goes on from JBJXEW010000025.1 coordinate 60,733, forward strand.
AGCCGGGGCTGGAGCACGCTGATCTTGTTGCGCTCGGCCGTCCCCTGCGCGTCGATAGACGTCAGGGCCGTGTTCGCCATGATGCCGGTCTGCTGCGTGCCGATGCGGGAGATCTCCTGCTGCAGATCGCCCGACTGCTTGCCCAGTGCCTCGCGCCGCTCGCGCGTGAGGTTGTTCGTCTGGCTGGCAAAGTCGCGCCAGTACGAGTCGTGCATCGCGCTGGCGATGGTCGCCGCGTCGGTGGGCGTCTTGGCCGCAACGGTCATCTCCACCAGGCTGGTGCCGGTGATGACACGGGCAGAGACCATCTCCTTGAGGTCACGCACGGCGGCGACCGAGTCCAACTGGCCACTCTCGGTGAGGTAGTCCTTGGCCCAGCGCGTCTCCTGGCGGATCTTGGGGTTCTGCACGGCGTCGCGCAGCAGGCGCTCGTTGGTCATGATGCGCACCTGCGTCTGCGTGAACCTGTCCAACTCCTGAAGCCCCGAGGCCTGGTCCGGGTTGGCCTGCGTCAGATCGCCCTCGGGCTGCAGGCCCTGGTAGGTCACCGTGGAACGGTACTGCGGCGCGAACTGTGCGAGCAGCCAGTACGCGCCGATGCCCAGGCCCACGCCCACGGCCGAAGCGACCAGCAGCGTGAACTTGTGCTGGCGGATCAAGCGCACCGGATCGATGGTGGCACCGGGCCCCCCCGCCCCCCCCCCACCACCACCGCCAGAGACGGGAGACCCGCCGGGCCTGCCAACGGGTGCGGAGATCGGTCTGGATGGGGTCGCGATGCTCATACTCGGTACTCGGGAGACATTCGTGCGTACACAGGAGCGTTTTCGGTCTGTCGTCGGCGACGGATCAACGTCCGCCCTTCATCTTCTTGTCCACTCGCGCCAGTTCCTCTTCAAACTCCACCTTCAGACGGCCGTCGCGTCCGAGAGCCCTCTGGGCCTGCCCGTAGAACTCGTCGGCCTTGGTCTTGTTGCCGCCACCCAGGTACACCTCCACAAGGTGCAGGTAGATCGGAAGTTGCGTGCGCGGCGTGGTGGCCACGTCGCGGGCCTTCAGCAGCGTCGCCTCGGCCCGCTTCAGATCGCCGAGCGCAATCAGCACCGTGCCCATGGTGTCGAGGAAGTTCGGGTTGCTCGGCTCGGCCGTCGCGGCCGCTTCCACAAGCGGGAGGGCCTGCTCGTGCTTGTTCAGGTGCTTGCTGAGCGTGTACGCGAGGTTGTTCTTCACGCTCGCGTCGTCCGGCAGCAGCACGGTGCCGCGCTGGTACACGTCCGCGGCGGACTCGTAGGCCCGTTCCAGATACAGCAGATCGGCGCCGCGCACGAGCGACCGCCCCGTGGCGGCGCGGTCCGTGGACGCGGCGATGATCGTGTCCAGGTCTGCCAGGCCCTCGGCCTTCAACTTCGGGTCCGTGAGTTTGGTGCGGGCCAACTGCAGCGCCGCCCCCTCGGGGAAACCGCCGGCCGGCTTGAACAGGTCGAACAACGCCACCGTCTCGGGAGCGTTCCCGTTCACCATGATGCGCAACTTCTGGGTCAGCGCCAGCATGGTCTCGGGGTTGGTGCCGTCGAGGAGTTTGTACGCGGCCACGATGTCGGCGTTGCGGTCGTCGGTCCGCTTCTCGATGTTCGCCACCGAAGCGCGGATGAGCAGCATGTCCGCGCTGGTCTCGATCCTCGACGCCGGTTCGGCCAGCACGGCCTTCACACCCTCCAGGTCGGGCTTGGGCAGTCGCAGCATCGCGTTGGCCAGGGCCTGCGCCAGCATGGGGTTCTTGCGCTTCGCCCACGCCTGCTTGTAGTAGTCAACGGTCTTGGCGGGCTCGTTCACCTGCTCGGCCAACTGTCCGGCCATCACGCGCCAGTCCGGGCTGCTGTCGCGCTTCATCACCTCTTCGAGAGCCTTCTGCGCGTCGTCGGTCCGGCCCATGCCCATGAGCAGGCCGATCATGTCCACGCGCACGGACGAGGCCGTCGGGTCCAGCGCCACGCCCTCGCGCAGCAGCGCCAGCGCCTGGTCGGCCTGTTGCGTGGCGTACAGAATCTTGGCGAGCATCTGGCGCGCCGGGGCGAACTTCGGGTCCAGCCGCAGGGCTTGGTTCAGGTCCGCCTTCACGTCCTGCAGCAGTTCGGGGTTGTTCTGCTCCACAAGGATCTGGGCACGCTTGAGGTACGCGATCTTGTTGGTCGGGTTGGCCTCCACGGCCTGGTTCAGCAGCGCGCGGGCCCGCTCCTTGTCCTTCATGCCCGTGGCCACATCGGCCCGCAACAGAATCAGGCTGGGGTCGGGCTTGACCGCCTCCGCCCTCTCGCAGAGCGCGTCGGCCTCCTTCAGGTTCTCCAGTCGCACGGCCGCGTCCTCGGGCTTGGTCGACTGCGCCAGCACCGCCGCGTTCTTGATCAGCGACTCCGTGAGCCTGAGCAGCAGTTTGTTCTCGGGGTCCTCCTTCACGCTCTTGAGGGCCGAGCGGTAGTAGCCAATGGCCATCTCCCAGTCGCCGGCACCGAACGCCAGGTCGCCCAGTTCGCGATCGATCTCCATGCGCTCGGGGCTCTGCTGGTTGCGCACGCCGCGCAGCACCTCCAGCGAGGCCATCGCCTGCCCCGTCTCGCGCAGGAAGTTCGCGTAGGTCACGTAGAGCGCGAGGGAGCGGTCCTTCTCGGGCATTGAGGCGATGTAGTCGTCCCACACCTTGCGGGCCTCCGCGACCTTGCCCTGACCCGCGAACCACGCCGCTTCAAAGTTGACCACGTTCACGTCGTTCTGGGCGGCCTTGGCCGCGTCCAGCGGCTTGCGGGCCTCCTCCCACTTCTCCGTGCGCACCAGCATCGCGGCCAGTTCAAGCGTGTTGGTCCGGTCGGAGGGGTTGCGTTCAAACTGCTTCTGGCGGTACGCGATCGCCTTCTCCACGTCGCCGAACTGCCCCTCCAGCGCCAGCCAGATGTCGCCGAACTCCGGGTCGCCCGACGCCAGCGGCAGGTTCTGTCGCGCGATGGCCAGCGCCTCCACGTACTGCTCGAGCCCGATGCGGGCCCGCAGCACACCCTTGATGCACTCCACATCGTCGGGCTTGATCTGCTGGCCCTTCTCGAAGGCGGCGAGGGCCTCGGTGTAGTGGTCCTTGCCCTGGGCCAGGCGGACGGTTCCGAGCAGCCGCCAGTGAATGGGGCTCAGGCTGTCGGCCTGCACCGCCTGCTGCGCCAGGGCCACGGCCTCTCGGATGCGACCCTCCATCAGTTCAAGTCGCACACGGAAGATCAGCCCGTTGACGCGGTCGATGTCCTTCGCGGCGGCGATGTCCGCCAGCCGCTTGGCCTCGACCTTGTCGCCGTCGTTCACCGCCTGCTCGAAGAGGGCGCTGATCACCAGCGGGCCCTCGGGCTCCAGTTCCTTGGCCTGCGCAAGCGCCTTCTTCGCCTCCTCCTTGTTGCCCGTGCTCGCGTACAACTGATACCGCAGCACCGCCTTGGCCGAGTCGGGGTACGTGGAGCCCTCGATGGCATCCAGCCGGGCCTTGACCGGGTCGTTCTCCTTCACCTGTGCCAGCATCCGCTTCAGGCCCGGCTCGTCGGGACTGAGGGCGACGGCGCGCTCCAGCAACTCCACAGCACCCTCGCGGTCGTCAAGCACCAGCAGCCGGTTCGCCAGCGCGTTGGCCGTGCGCGGCTCGGGCTTGAGGTCCTTGGCGGCCTTCTGGATCACCGCCTTGGCCCCGGCGATGTCGGGCGGGCTCGCGATGAGTTTCTCCTGCGCCTGCCCCAGGGCCGCCGTGAGGGGGTCCTTCGCCTTGCCCGAGGCCATCACGTCCTTCACCTGCTCAAGCACCGCGGCGGCTTGGGGGTGCTTGGGCTCGATCAGCAGCACCTGCTCGAGCAATTGGGCACCCGCGAGGTACTGAGTGAGGCCGACCTCGATCTCGGCGAGTTTCATCATCGCCTCGGTGTCGCGCGGGTTGATCTCCAAAATCCGCAGGTACTGCTGCTTGGCCCCGCCCACGTTCTGCTCGGCGCGCAGGATGTCGCCCAGGAGCCGGAGGGCCCCCAGATCGCTCCGCGCGGGGGTCATCTCGTCGAGGTACTGGGCCAGCAGGCGCCGGGCCTCGATGAAGTCACGCTCGGCGTATTTGACCTTGCCGTCCAGCAGCCGCCCACGGGGCGTGGACGGACCCGCCAGTTCGCCGTACTTCTCGCGGTACGACTTCGTCTGCGCGAGCAGGTCCGCACGCTCCTTGTCGTCCTTGCTCACCTGCCACAGCGCCAGCGAGCACTCGGCCTGCCGGGCCAGAGCCTCCTCCCGCAGGCCGAAGAGCAGGATGCCGTTGGGCGAGAGCGGGATGTCGGGCATCTCCACCAGTTTCTGCAGTCGAGCGACCGCGCCCTTGTAGTTCTTCGTCGCCATCTCCAACTCGGAGGTGCGGAACAGCGTCAGCACGTCTTTCTCGTCGGCCGCGGCCACATGCTCCAGCGCGGCCATGCCCCTGGCGCCCCCGCCCTCCAGCCCCGAAGCGAGCGCGAGTTGCGCCGCCTGCCAGGCCACGTTGCGGTCCACCTTCTCCTTGGGCGTGGCCAGCACGCTGTCGAGCAACTGGGAGATGCGCGGGTGCACCTGCTTGAACACTTCGCCCATGAGCAGCCCGCGACCCGCGGCCGACCGCACCGCCTCGCCCAGCGTGATCTGAATCTCCGCCACCAGCACGGCCGAGGCCGTCGGGTGCTTCGTGAGGAACTCCGCGGCAAAGGCCAGCCCCTGCTTGGTCAGGGCGTCGCCCGCCTCCACCGTGGCCTTGTTCCGGGCACGCACGGCCTCGAACCGGTGCCAGTCCACCAGCGAGGCGGCGGCCTCAAAGTCCTCCGGGTCGCCCTCGATCGCGGCGGTCAGGTCATCTTTCGCCTGCGCCACCAGCAGGTCGGTCTGCTCGCCGGTCAGGCCCATGAGCGCGGTGCGCGCGATGCCCCGATACCGACGGATGCCCGCCGCACCCTTGTCCGCCTCCGGGAAGTTGCGCAGCACGGCATCGGTCCGCTGCACGATGCTCTCCCACACCCCCTGCTGGCTCCCCAGCAGTTTCGCCTCGTTCAGGATCAGGTCCAGGAACACCCGGTGGCCGGCCGCGTCCGTCGGGTTCGCGTCGCCCAGCGCCTGGATGGCCAGCAGATAGTCCTTGCGGTAGCGCTCGCGGTACTCCTCGCTGGGGCGCGGCGTGGTCTTGGAGAGCGCGTTCACCCACCGCCGGATGTACTCGGTGTTGCCCGTGGCCTTGTTGACGGCTCGCGACCAGTTGCCCGCCGCGCGCTCCCACTGGCCCTCCGCCTCCGCCTGCTCGGCGATCACGGCGTGATCGACCGCCGACTTGCGCATCGTCCGGCTGCCGACATAGGCCGCGGCACCGAAGACGCCCAGCAGCACAATGCTCAGGCCCACCACGAACTTGACGTTCACTTTCGTAGCCATAGTCGATCAGTCCTTTGCACACCGCCACCCGAACCGAGACCGCCTGGCCCCGACCGGGCCCGCCATCCTGTCTATCGATCTTTCGCCGCCCCGGAGCCCGCGGCACCTTTGCCCGCCGGCATATCCGCAGAACCCGCAACCCGAGGCGCAGCCTTTGCGCGGGGGTTTCCTTCGGGGTAACGCCCCTCCTGCACTTCCACCCAGTCGGGCACCGTTCGCATGATCTCCGGCAGCAGTTCACCGATCAGGCTCTCCGCGGCCGCGGCCACCTCCTCGGCGCTGCCGTAGCCCTGCCCGGAGACCTGGACCTTCAGGTAGTACGCGTAGTAGTCGCGGTAGTCGAAGGCCAGCAGCCGCACGCTCTCGGCGCTGGCCGTGACCGCGCCGTTGGCGATGAAGAAGTAGCCCGCGTACATCTTGCGGCCGCTCTTGGGGTCGGTGAACTCGGTCGTGCGCAGGGCCAACTCGTCGATGTTGCGGGGCAGACGGAAGCGCGAGCCGGGATTCTGCGACCAAGTGCGCACCGAGCCGTCCTCGTTGCGGGTGCTGCCGCGGGCGGTGGGCGCGGTGAAGATTCTCCCCGCCAGTTCACCCTGCACCGACCGGTCGACGGCCCACGCCGCGCGCTCGAGTTTGAGGGGAATGACGCTGGCCTGGCCGGTGATCTGCATGCCGCCCCCGACCATGCACCGCTCGGGCACGTGGGGGATGGTGTCGATCTTGCCGGTGTAATACGCCAGGTGCAGACCCAGCATCCGCGCGGGCTGGCCCTCCCGGGCCTGCCGCTCCACGTACGTGCGCGTCAGGTAGTTCTCCGTCCCCAGTTCCTCCACCATCTCCGCAGACTCGATCGTGTCTGCGCCGATCCGCACCCACGATTCGGTCTCGCTGGGCACGGCCTGCACGGCCCGATCGCCCGCGGCCTTGATCGGCTGCTTGCGCAGGTGGATGCCCATGTAGTGCACGGCCGTGGGCACGGCCACCGCGGCCGATGTGAGCAGCACGAGGGGCACGACAAGGCTCACGCGCGCCAGGGCCGACCAGCGCACGCCTCCACCCTGCCAGAGTTCTCCCAGCGTCGGCAACGGCGGGCCGGGTCTCTCTTCCTCGGCATCGCGCACGGTGCGGTTCAGCGCCCACACAATGCCCATGTACAAGATGAACGCCGGGATCAGCAGAATGGTGCCCACGAGCATGTGGGCCTGGCCTTGTGCCAGGGCCGGGTCCTTCAGCGTCAGCACGCCGAGCACGGCCACCCGTCCCACGTTCATCAGCAGCGCCACCGGCACCGCGAGCAGGAGCAAGGCCACGCGCTGCCACCAGTGCTTGGCGGCCACCAGCGCCACCGCCGCGCCCAGCGCAACAAACCCGATCACCATGCGCATGCCCGCGCACGCCTCGGCCACGTTGAGAGGGAACACCTCGCCCTTGGCGGTCGTGACCTCCAGCACGTTGCCGCGCAGGTCCGTCGTCACGCCCACGGTGTTGAGCAGGAGCCAGGCGCCCTGCGAGGCCGCGAGTTGGAGCGCGAACGTCACATCCCGCATGATCTTCTCGGAGATCGTGATCGCGAACACGAGGTACGCCACCGGCCAGAAGCACACCCGAGCCAGGCCGGGGCCGCCCATCGTGAGCACCAGACCCCACAACGTCATGATGAGGGCCAGCCCGCGCAGCATGTGGTTGTTGATCGAGCCCACCAGAAACAGCGTGTAGGTCGCGATGCCCAGCAGCACGATCGAGAGGCCGGGCCAGAAGACCGCTGGGCAGACACGGGCCAGTTCACCCCGCTTGAGCCAGAGCAGGTAGAGGCTGACGAGCGGCACGAAGTACGCGTGGCCCCAGTCTTCGCTCTGGTTCCACGACTGAAAGTTCTGGACGTGGAACCAGTACTGGAACAGGCCGCAGAACGCCGCGCCCACGAGCCCGATGGTGACCAGATTGGTGGAGGTCAAGCGCAGCGACAGCCCCTGGCCCGCGGTGCCCCAAGCACCCACGGTGGTCCTTGGATCGGCGTTCGGCACCGATGCCATCACCTTGGTTGAAACCCCGTCGCCCACCACGCCTCGCTCCTCGCGTTCGGTTGCCGCCCCGGTCGCCTCGTACGCCAGCGGTGCCCGTGCGGTTCGGACGGGCGATGTAAGTGCCTGCAAAACAAGCACTTTCGCCGCCTGCACACGCGTTGGACACGCCCGTCAGAACCCGCGGCTGGCCTGGTCCGGGCCGAACACCTCGCCCTGGAAGTTCCGGTCCAGCACGAAGCCGAACCCGTAACTGTAGCGGAAGCCGTTGCGCACCACGGCCAGCGGGTAGGCCCAGAAGTTCGTGCCCACGTTGATGATGTCGTCGGGCTTGAGGAACACGTCCGGCTGGGTGCCCTCTTCGATCGCACGCAAGTTCAGTTGGATGGTCGCCTGGCGGTCCGGCCCCACCATGCGGGTCAGGTCGAGTTTCTCGGGAATCGCGATGCTCGAAAGGCCGCCCGCCGACGCGATCGCTCGCTTGATGGTGTAGCGCCCCGTGCTGGGCAGGTTGAACGTCCCCGGCCGCTGCACCTCGCCGGTGATGTACACGATGCCCTCGGCCGGCGACGGCACGCGGATCACGTCGCCGGGCCGGATGATGATGTTGAACTGGGCCGAGCCCGCCAAGAGCGGACCCACCGGAACCTCGATCACCCGCTGCGTCACCAGATTCTCAGCCCCCGGAACGCTGGGCACGGGCGAGGGCGACCCCTCCGGCGGCAGCGGCGGGGCCTCGCCCGCGGGCACCTCCACCGGCTCCACGGGCTCTACCACCGCACCCGGCGGCGGCGTGACCGGGCGTACCGGCAGCGGCGGAAGAAGCCGGGCCTCAGACACCTTCATCCAGCGGCCGTCGCGGAACACCCAATAATCATCCGGCAGTCCCAGCGCGCCATCGCCCATCGGCAGCGGGTCGGCGGGGGCATCGGCGTTGTTCGGCATCGGCACCGCTGGCGCGGGGGGCACGGGTTGTGCCGCGGGGGGTGCTCCGGGGGGTGCTCCGGGGGGCGCTCCGGGCGGCGCGGGCTTCGCGGCCGGAGCCCGCGCACCCGCGTTCGGGTTGGGCATAGCCGGTGCCGGAGGCGTGGCCCGCTTCGTGTCGTCAAGATCAATCGGCGGTTCCGGTTTCTTCTCCGGCTGGCGCATCACCAGCGCGGCGTTCGTGCCGCGCATCATCGCTGGGCTGCCCGCACCGCCACCGCCGGGCGTGGCCGGGGGCGGGGCGGCGGGTGCCGGGGCCTCACCTTCACCCGGGGCGGGCGCTTTGGGCTTGGTGAGTTCGTCGATCAGATCGATTACGCTCTCCTTTGGCCGTGCCGGGTCGGCCGCCGGGGGAGTCGCGGGTGGTTCCAGACCTTGCGCCGGCGGGCTTGTGGTGCCGGCACCGCCGCCGGCCCGCAAACCCGACCCGCGCGTCACCTTGTCTGAGAGCGCGATCTGGCGAATCACGTAGACATTCTGCACGCTCTCCGAGAACCGCCCCGCGGCATTGAGCCCTTCGAGAATCCGGTAGTCCGGCCGGGGGATCCCGTACAGACCGGGGTTGCTGACCGACCCGATCACGTTGTACGTCAGCCGTCGCCTCTCCGTGACCTGCACGGACACCAATGGGTCCTTCAGGATCGACTTGTCCACCAGCACGCGCGCAATCGCGGCCTGCAGGTCATCCACGCCCAGACCGTCAACGTACACGCTGCCGATCTGGGGCAGGTCGATGAAGCCGCGCGCATCAATCAGCCGCGGGAAACTCTCCTCGATGCCCTCACGGTAAAAGTCCTGGATGCGGACATCCATCCCGTCGCCGGGCCCGACGCGGTACGACTCAACCTCGGGGATCAGGTCTTCGGGCCGCACGGGGCTGGTCTCAACGCTCGCCGCACCCGCAGAGCCCTCGATCGCGGCCAAGCGCTCCAAGATCGGCACGGTCGTGGGCGTCGGGTCCCACCGGCCCACCTTGCTGGGGTCCAGAAACGAATCCGCCGCGCAGCCCGACAACCCACCCACGACCACGCCGGTCGCGACCAGTGCGGCGGCCCGGCCAGCGCACTTCAGCATCGCCGGCACGCTCACCCCTTTCGCACGAGCCGCGTGAGCGACCTCCCGAGGATCGGTGCCGGGTCGGGCGAGTGAGACTCCATCCATGCTGCGTGCGTGCGCCATCGGTGTGCTTTCTTGCCGTCCTTGGGTCTGCAAACCAATCCTTGCCGCGCGGGCTGGCCCTCGGAGGGTGCATCGGCCAATCGCGGCAACTTGGGGGAAAAGGTAGCACGGCGCTCGGCCGCTTGCATCATCTCGCATCGGGCGCAGGCCGCGGGGCCGCGCCGTCGTCCCCCCGCCCGGCACTCACAGGGCCGGGCTCGCCACGGCCCAGAACTCCGCCGACGTGCGCACGGCCACAACCTCGAACTCCACAAGGTCGGCCCAATTGGCCATCCACGGGTCCAACGACTCACGGTCGGGCGCCTCCATCAACTGGTAGCAACTCGCGCCGTCCGCGGCCATCCAACTCGCCACATACTCCACACCGCAACCCTGGGGCATAAGCCGCCCGCGGCTGCGAAACCGCTCCCCCACGGCCGCCGCGCTGCCCGCCCGGAATCGCTCGATCACCATCATGAGCATCGCCGCTCGTTACGTCCGCGTCGCGACGATGGTTCGGACGGGCGACCACGGCCACCGCTTCACACCGCGCCCTGGCGCCGATCACGCCGACCCCCCGCAACGACGCCCGCGGCCGCGAGCAACAAGGCCGCCCCCGGAGTCGGCAGGCTCACCAAGGCGCGGCCGTCCGACTCCCCGGCCACCGTCAGGCCGCTGGTCGCCGCGAGCAGGTTGGTACGCAGAAAGAGCGTGGGCTGGGCTACCGGTGAGTCCGGGCCGTAGAACTCGTCCAACACGCGCGAGCCGAAGGCCGGGCGTTCTTGCGCCCACACCAGTGAGGCCTGAATCACCGAATCGAAGCCGGGGACCGAGGAATCGGGGATGAGCAGCACATCCGTGAGTGTCGCGTAGAGCGACGGGAGTCCGAGGCTGCCGAAACTGATGAACGAATCCGTCAGGCGCCACGCGCCGGCCAGATCCGGCGATGGGCCCACCATCGTGGAGGCACCGATGAGCAGCGGCTGGCCCGTGAGGGGGTCGGAACCGATCCCCGAAGACCCGTCGAGGTATTGGATGAGCCCCACCTGCGAAGCGCCGAACTGGAAAACGCCGGTGTCGGGGGTGTAAGAACACGGCACCCCGCTGGCGGCTCCGGCGGATGCCCCGCCCTCCTTGCCCTTCTTGTCCGGCTGCTTGGGCTTCTCGGGGGTGATCCGCACCTCGGGCTTGGTGTCGCCCAGGTCGTCGAAGCGAAACCAGACGTAAGGGATGTCTCTCGATTCAGGATCGCGCTTGGGGATATTTCCCCCATCGAACGTGATGCTCTTGCCGTTGTCGGCCACGGTCACCATCGGGAAGGCCTTGCCGCCCACGTTGCCCGTCGCCTTGAACTTGGCGGTGCTGCCCTCGGGAATCTTGAAGTGGAGGTCCGTGATGATCGCCTCGGCATCGTTGATCGAGAAAGTGCCGTCGGCCTCGCCGTACGCCAGCAGCGCGGCGTCCTTGGTGAACATGCCCGAGTGCAACTTGCTCCGCGTCACCTTCGCGTGGTTGGCCGGAACGCCCTCGTTGAACTCCGCGGCGGAAAAGTGCTGCCTGAACGGGTTGTCCGCCATCCCCGTGAACTTGCGCAAGTCCTTGTTGAAGTTGAGCAGGTCGGCCGTGATGACAATGTCGGCATGCGCACCGGCGCACAGCAGCAGCAACGCCGCCCACACGCCCACGCGCACCCCCCGGCGCACCACGGCACCGCGCGCGCCGTAGGACGTGAACCCGGGCCTCACATGGCCCCCCTGCGCCGGCGAGCCGCGCACAGCACGCCGCACGCGGCGAGCACGCCCACCGACGGGGCCGGCAGGCTCACCAACTGGCTCGCGTCAAAGGTGCCCAGGAGCGGGTTGCCGAAGGTATCAAGGAAGTTGCCTCGCACGAAGAACTCCATCTCCTGCTGGCCTTGTGTAGGGAAGAACTCCTTCATCGCCCGCGATCCGAGGGTGAGGTCGCCCATGGACCACGTGAGCGTGGCTTGAAGCATGCTGTTGGCGCCGCTCACGCTCGTGTCGGGCACGATGAAGGCATCAACGAGCGTGGCGATGAGCGGGATGAGGCCATCGCCGCGCGTGATCATGAGCGACGATTCGCTGAGGCTCCACGCGCCGGGAATGTCCAAGTCCGGCCCGACAAGCATCATCGGCAGCACCGAAAGCGTCGAGCCCACGAGGGCATCCGAGGGGCCCATGTTGCCATCGGCGTACTTGACGAACGTGACGGGGACCGGTGAGAACGAGAACGCGCTGCCGTCAAAGCTCATCTTGGACGAGTTCCCGGAGGACTCGGGTGTGGCCCCCGTGCACGTCCCCGACTCCTTGGCCTTTTCCTTCTTCTTGGGCGGCGCGGCCTCGGTCAGATACCCCTCGTAGGGCGACTTGCCGCCGTTGTCAGCGCCGGTGAGGCGCGTGATGAACGACCAAAGGAACTCGTCGGGCATGATCTCCTTGCCCGGATCGGTTGCGAGCGTGATCATCTGTTTGTCCGGGGAGATGGTGACGTTGGGGAACGCCTTGCCGCCGGTGCTGGCCGGGTCGATCGTGTCCTTGGGTGCCCCGAGGCCATCCTTGCGCAGCAAGTTGATGTGGATGTCGCCGATCTTCTTCTTCGTCTTGTTCTGGAAGATCGCGCCGTGGGCCTTGCCGGCCGGGGGTGCGGCGCCGGCCACCAGCGTGGGAAAGCCGATCGACTGGAACCCGATGGGCTTGGTGCTGTCAAAGAGCCCCGCACCCGCAAGGTCGCCGCCCGTCACGTCATCGCGCGTGATGCCCTTGGTCTTGGCGTCGCCCATCAGCCCGTCAAGCATCGTTTTATACGGGCCATCGTCGGTCGACCCGTGCCGGTCGTTGCCGTCCGGGGCCTTGATCTTGTCCCATTGGATCAGGACCACGGCGGACTGCACCGTGCCCGCGGCAGTCAAAATCGCCGCGACGGCCGCGACACTGAGCACACACGGCGCACGCAGACCCAAAGGGGCATCGGTGTAAGACATGGATTCTCTCCTTCGCTCTTCCTTCCAAAAAACCGGATGATGAACCACTCCGGACACCCCAACATGCCACAAGGGACCGAGAATGTCAAGCCCCAACCCGCATTGAACGCGAAAAAGAGGGACGGCAACCACTCAGCCCGGTCACCAAACGACACCCCACCGTCGCGCATCGCTCTACGATTGACCCGTGCCAGCACCGACACCCGAACCCGGCGATTCTCCGGCTGCCGCGGCCGTGGCCCGGACCCTCTCCCGCCACCCACGGGCCTTGGGCGGCGACCCCGTGCGTTCACTGCCCGCGCCGGTCGTCAGCCTGTCGGGCATGGTGCTGAACAACGCGGGCGGAGCCTTGGACCACGACCTGCCCAAACGCAAGCCACCCTGGCTCAAGGCCAAGGTGCCCAGCGGGCCGGGCTACGAGCGGCTGAAGGGGATCATGCAGGAACACCGCCTCCACACCGTGTGCGAGGAGGCCGGCTGCCCCAACATGGGCGAGTGCTGGGACCGCGGCGTGGCCACCATCATGATCCTTGGCGACACCTGCACACGCGCGTGCGGCTTCTGCAACGTGAAGACCGGTCGCCCCACCATTCTCGACAAGGACGAACCACGGCGCGTGGCCGAGAGTTTGCGCCTCATGGGCCTCAAGCACGTCGTCATCACGAGTGTGAACCGCGACGAACTCCCCGACGGGGGCGCTGGCATCTGGGCCGAGACCATCATCCGCACGCGCGATGCCTGCCCGCAGATGAGCATCGAGGTCCTGATCCCCGATTTTCTCGGCGACGCCGCGGCGCTGCAGATGGTGATCGACGCGAAGCCACACATCATCGACCACAACCTCGAAACCGTCCGCCGCATGTACCCCGCCGTGCGCCCCAGCGCCCAGTTTGATCGCTCGCTGCAACTCCTCCGCCGCGTGAAAGAAGCCGGCTGCGTCGCCAAGACCGGCATCATGGTCGGCATCGGCGAGAACGATGACGAGGTGCTGGAACTTCTCGACGAAGTGCTGGAAGGCACGAAGGCATCACCGCAGGCATCGGGCCCTGGGCATCGGGCTTCAGTGGCCGATTCCGCAAACACAGGCTCCTGCACCAGTGCCCAGTCCCCAGTGCCCAGTGCCTTCGAGTCTTGCGACATCCTCACCATCGGCCAGTACCTCCAGCCCACACGCAACCACCTGCCGGTTGAGCGCTTCGTCACGCCCGACCAGTTCGCGCTCTTCAAGCGCGAGGGCCTGAGGCGTGGCTTCAAGGTCGTCGAGTCCGGCCCGCTGGTGCGCTCCAGTTACCACGCGGACCATCAAGCCGACGGGCTGACGGACATCCTCAAGGCGCGGCTGTCGTAAGGGCCGAGACAGCGGCCCCGCACACCTACCCTCGCCCCGTCATGACGGCACCTCCCTCCCCCGGCCCCGCACCCAAGCCCCAGCACGCCGCGCCGATCGCCGCGCCCACCGGCACGCGCGACCTCTACCCCATCGAACTCGCACGCCGCCGCTTCATCGAAGACAAGTGGCGCAAGGTCGCCATCCGCCACGGCTTCGATGAGATCGACGGCCCCACCTTCGAGCACGCCTCCCTCTACGCCGTCAAGAGTGGCGACGGCATCCTCGGCGAACTCTTCCAGACCTTCAGCGGCAAAGACGAAGAGCGCGTCAAGAAGATGGGCGCGGCACTCGCCACCGGCGAGCGCGGCGGCGACGCCATGGCCCCCTACGCCCTCCGCCCCGAGTTCACACCCACGCTCGCACGCATGTACGCCGCGCGGGCCAAGCAACTCCCCCAGCCCACCAAGTGGTTCTGGCAAGGCACCTGCTTCCGCGCCGAACGCCCGCAGCGCGGCCGCCTGCGCGAGTTCTGGCAGTGGAACTGCGACATCATCGGTGGAGCCGATTCGCTATCGGCCGACGTGGAGGCGTTTGCCTGCTGCGTGGACCTTCTCCAAGCATGTGGCTTGACGCCTGCGGATGTCACCATCAAAATATCAGACCGCACTGTCTTCAGTGAGATGTTGGTCTCGGTAGGGATCCAGCGAAGCAGTGTGCCGAGCTGGCTTGTGCTAATTGACCGGTTCGCGAGCCTTTCCGAATCTGATCGCATGACAGAAGCCGCACGCTTCGGCGCCACAGCGGAAGAGTTGCTGCGGGTAACGCATCTGCTGAGCGGCACGGATCCAGAAGCTAGGCACCAAGCAGAAGCCGCCCTCCACGCGCGTGGGCTGGGCAACACGGCGGAAGAGATCAAGTCTGCCGCACGTGAGCTAGTCAGAGTGCAGATCGGCACATCGGTTGAGTCCATGAACAGGCTTGCCGAAGAGGTGGCCAAAGCTGGCCTGTTGCGTTGGTTTCACCTCGACACAAAAGTCGTGCGCGGCCTCGCGTACTACACCGGCATGGTTTTCGAGGTTCACGAGACCTCCGGCGCGATGCGCGCCATCGCCGGCGGCGGCCGCTACGACAACCTCATCGAACTCTTCGGCGGCCCCCCCACACCCGCCGTCGGCTTCGGCATGGGCGATGTCGTGCTCTCCCTCGTGCTGCAAGACAAGAAGGGCCCGGACGGCAAGGCCCTCATGCCCAGCGACCGCGACATCGCCGCGGCTCTCGGCCTGCGGCCCGATGCGTTCGTCATTTCCAACGGCCTGAGCGAATCCGATGCGCAGGTGGCGCCGCTGCTCGCGTCGCTTCGGCGCGCCGGCCTGCACGCGCGCCGGAGTTACAAGAGCACGAAGAACATCGGCAAACTCCTCAAAGAAGGGGCCGATGCGGGAGCCCGCTTCGCCGTCATCATCGAGAACGGCGCGGAAGCCACCGTCAAGGACCTTGACACCAACCAGCAGCGTCCGGACAAGGTGCCGCTCGCCAGCGTGCCCGCGAGCATTCCGGCGCCCACTCGCCCGTAGCCGCGTGCGTTGGCCCACCCGTGGCCTTGAAGCCCCCTCCCAGAGGGAGGGGGTGGGGGGTGGGCAGACCCCGGCGACGGCCCTTGCATTCTCTGCGGTGCGCCCCACGCTCGGCGTTTTACTTCTCACCCGCTCCCGCCGATGATTCCCCCCTCATGGCTACACCCGCAACCTTCCTCATCATCTCGCAGGTCTACATCCCCGACCCGGCCAGCGTGGGCCAGCACATCGCCGATGCCGCGGCCGAGATGGCCCGGCGCGGCTATCGCGTCATCGTCTACGCCTCCGCACGCGGCTACGACGACCCCACCAAAAAATACCCCTCCCGCGAAACACTGAGCGGCGTCGAGGTCCGCCGCCTGCCCCTCTCTTCGCTCGGCAAGTCCTCCATCGCCATCCGCCTCATCGCCCAGTGGATCTTCCTCGCACAGGCCACCCTCCGCGGCCTCTTCACCCGCAACCTCGTCGGCCTCATAGTCAGCACCTCGCCCCCCTTCTGCGGCGTCGGCGGCGCGCTCATCTCGCTCCTGCGGCGCGTGCCCATGAAGTACTGGGCCATGGACCTCAACCCGGACCAGATGATCGCGATGCGCAAGATCACCGAGAAGTCACTCTCGGCCCGCGTCTTCAATCTCTTCAACCGCGTCACCCTCCGGCGCGCCACCGAGGTGATCGCCCTCGATCGCTTCATGGTCGAACGCCTCAACGCCAAACTTCCGCACGGAGCCCTGGCCAGCAAGATGCACGTCATGCCCCCCTGGCCCCACGAGGATGAACTGGCCCGCATCGCCCACGACGACAACCCCTTCCGCAAAGAGCACAAACTCGACGGCAAGTTCGTCGTCATGTACTCCGGCAACCACTCCCCCGCCAACCCCATCGCCACCATCCTCGACGCCGCCGAACGCCTTCAAGACGACGACCGCTTCGTCTTCATGTGCATCGGCGGCGGCGGCGGCAAGAAAGAAGTCGAGGAGCGCGTAGCCCAGGGCATCAAGAACATCCGCTCGCTCCCCTACCAGCCCCTCAACCAGATCAAGTACTCCCTCTCCGCGGCGGATGTGCACATCGTCTCCATCGGCGACTCGGTGGTGGGCATCGTCCATCCCTGCAAGGTGTACGGAGCGATGGCCGTCAGCCGTCCCATCCTCCTCTTGGGCCCCAACCCCTGCCACGTCAGCGACCTCATCGACCAGCACAAAATCGGCTGGCACATCTCGCACGGCAACGTGGATGCCGCGCTCACCGTCCTCCGTGAAATGGCCGCGCTGCCACCCGCCGACCTCAAAGCCATGGGCGAACGCGCGGCGAAGGTCATCGCCACCACGCTCAGCAAGGCTTCGCTCCAGAAGCGCTTCTGCGATGTGCTGCAAAGGGGCCTGATCGGCCCCGGCTGAGCGCCCCCGGGCCGCGGTCAGTCGCGCTTCTTGCTTCGCTGCCGCAGGGCCTCAAGCGTGAGCAGCGTCTGCCGCTCCGCCGGCGTCAGCGTCTGAGGCGTTTTCTCGCCGGAGCGCAATTTGGCCACGATCACGCGGCCGTCGTCGATGAGTTTCTGGCCCGGGTTCACCGTCACAGCCGTGGTTGCGGCGGTGGTTCCTGCCGCGGGCCCCACCACGCCCGTGTTGATCGCGACCACCGTCGTGTCCGTCGGGGGTAGCGCAACCACGGTGGCCGCCGAGCCGGTGGGTGTGGTCACGACCTGTCCCTCCCCCGTGGCCCGCGGCTGCTCGCAGGCGCTCACCAACAGCGTGGCACCACACGCCAGCGCGGCAACCACGCCGCGGACTCGCCTCACCACCCGCCAGCATGGACACGCGTGGAGCATCGCGGGCCGATGGTAGCGGTGCTTCAGGCCCGTACGGTTCTGCCCGAGTTATACTTCTGGACGGGAGCCGCGGCACAGGCCTGCTCCCCTTGCCCCACGCTGACTGTACCGGCCACGGAGCCCGAGCCATGCGCCCCGAAATCCACTACAACAACATCATCGACTCGGATGAGGCCCGCCTGGCGCAGGCCCGGGCGGATGCCGCGCCGGGCCTGCCGCACGAGCAGATCGACGCGCGGCAGTTCTATATCACGCAGCACTACACGAGGTACACGCGTGAGAACCACGACGTGTGGCGTGACCTCTTCGACCGCCGCTGGTCCATGCTGGAGAAGCAGGTCAGCGGGCAGTTCATCGAGGGGATGAAGATCCTCCGCCTCACGCGCGACCGCCTGCCGCTGCTGGACGACCTGGTGCTCGACGCGGACATCGAGATCGCCGGCGGCGTGAAGGTGGCCAAGGGCACGCGCCTGGACGGCATCAACAAGTTCCTTCAAGCCCAGAGCACCTGGGCCAGTTACGGCGTGCCCGGTTACCTGCCCGCCAAGAGTTTCTTCGCGTGCCTGGCGCAGCGGCAGTTCCCCACGACCGTGCTCATCCGCCCGCGCGAGGTGATGGACTACCTCCCCGAGCCCGACATCTTCCACGACGTGTTCGGGCACGTGCCCCTGCACGCGCTGCGTGTGTTCGCCGATTTTCTGCAGGACTACGGGCGTGCCGCGCTCTTGTGCGACGACCCCCGCCACATCGAACGCCTCGGCCGGCTCTTCTGGTTCACGGTGGAGTTCGGCCTTATCCGTGAGGACAACCAGGTGAAGGTCTACGGATCGGGCCTGGTCAGCAGCCACGGCGAGAGCGCGTACGCCCTCACCGGCCGCTGGGAGGGCGGCGGGCCCGCGGCGGAGCCCATCAAAGACCGGCCCGTGCCCGAGTGGCGGGCGTTTGATCTCGAACGCGTCTGCGAGACACCCTTCGAGATCGACCACTACCAGCCGATCTACTACGTGCTGGAGAGTTTCCAGCAACTGCGTGACGCCATGAGCGAGTATGCCCGCAACGTGATCGGGAGCCGCGGCACGCTGGCGGGTGCCGGGCGAAGGTGAGCGAAGCGAGAGCCACACGTGACAGAGCCGTCCACATCCCGGCCTTGGAACCCCGACCGGCTCAGCGAAGTGTGCAGGCAGTTCGCCGTTGCAGAGTTGTCGCTCTTCGGGTCGCGCGCATCCGGCGACGCGGACGCGGCCAGCGACTACGACGTGCTGGTGCGATTCCGTCCCGGTGCGCGGCCCCGCCTGAGCACCTTGGTTGACCTTCGCGCACGCTTGGGTGATGTGTTCGGACGGAGCGTGGACATGGTCACGGCTGGCGCCATCGACCACGCGCCGGCAGATCGTTTTTCCCAGAGCGTGCTGCGGACACGCCGGGTGCTCTATGCGGCGTGAAACCGACAGGCGCCACGACATGGCTGCGGCGGCCAACGCCGTGCTGAACTACACGCGCGGCATGACGTTCGAGCAGTTCCTGGCGGATGCCAAGACACGCGATGCCACGATCCGGCAAGTTGAGATTCTGGGCGAGTCTGTCAAGGGCGTGGCCAAGAAGACGCTCGCCGCGATGCCCGGGCCGGACTGGAAGGGCTTGGCCGGCGTCCGCGACGTGCTCATCCATCAGTATTTTCGGGTCGACCCAACGGTTCTGTGGGAAGTGGTTCAAACCGACTGCCCGGCGGTGCTTGCCGCGGCGCTGGCCGAGCTCACCAAGCGCGGCGAGCCCGGCCTGGACTTCAGGCCGCTCGACCCGTAACAACACGGTCGCTACTCCACGTTCTGCACCTGCTCCTTGATCCGGTCGATCGCGCCCTTGATCTCCACAATGGCGCGGCTCAGGGCCGCATCGCCCGACTTGCTGGCCATCGTGTTGGCCTCGCGGAGCATCTCCTGCGCCAGAAAATCCAGCGTCCGGCCCACCGGCCCGTCGGTCGCCGTCAGCAGCCGCGTGTACTGCTCCATGTGCCCGCTCAGCCGCGTGATCTCCTCGGAAATGTCGCTGCGCTCGGCGTACACCGCGATCTCGCGGATCAGGTCCACCTCGTTGGCCCGCAACTGCGCATCCTGCAGCATCATCTGGATGCGGTTCTTGAGGCGAAGTTCATAGTCCTGCACGCACTGGGGGGCGCGGGCCTGGATGATCTTCAGGCGCTCCACGATCACCTCGCGCTGCGCCAAAAGGTCCTCCAGCAGAGCCTTGCCCTCGCGCTCGCGCATGGCCGCGAGTTTCTCGCACGCCCGCTCCAGCAGCTTGGTGTACGCGCCGCGCGCCCGCTCGATCCGCGCCTCCTCGTTGGCCGGCGGGCTCAGCACCCCCGGCAACCCCAGCAGCGGCGCAATCTCCACCACCACCTTGCCGCTGGCCACCTGCGGCGTCTTGTTCAACTGCTCGATGTAGTGCCCCAGCACCGCGTGGTTGATGATGTGCGCGCCCTCCGCCGACGCCTCGTTGCAGATGGCGATCACCGTCACCGACCCGCGGCTCAGCCGCCGCCGCACCTGCGATTCCAGCTCCGCCTCCAGCCCCTGAAACTCCTCCGGCAGGCGGATCGTGGCCTTGAAGTAGCGGTTGTTCAGCGAACGCACCTCGAGGAAGTACGAAGCGCCACCCTCCTGCGCGGAGGCGTCGCCAAACCCGGTCATGCTGCGGATCACTTGGGCTGCTCGGGTGCGGGAGCAGGAGCGGGAACCGGCGCCGCGCCCGGCGGGTTGGCCGTCTCCGCCGGCGCTTCCCCCGCGCCGGTCCCGGCAGGTGGCGCGGCACCCGGCTCGGCAGCCGTCCCTTCGCCCGCCTTCGCCGCCCCAGCGCCCTCGACAGGCACGCCCGGCGCGCTCTCAACCTGTGGCGCAACAACCGGCGCACTGCGGGGCTTGACGAAATACGTGAGTCCCACCGCCGTGGCGAGGTAGAACACAAACAGACCGATCGTTGCCACCGTCAGCGCGTCGCCCGTGCGCGTGCCGAAAGCGGTCTGGCCCGAGCCGGCACCGGACCCGAATGCGCCGGCCAATCCGCCACCCTGCGGACGCTGGATCAGCACCACCAGAATGAGCAAGAGGCACGCGAAAAGGAAGAGCACGGTCAGCGCCATCAGGCCGACGCTCGACCACTCCACCGCCAATGTTTGCGTTATGTTCGTGCTCAATACGTTCATGCCTGCCTGCTCCGCAAGTCGCCCACCTCTCCATGAATCCACGGTCCACGGGGGGAGAACGCAAGTCTAGGGGGCGGCGTACTCCCTCGGCGGAGTTCTGCCGATAGACCCAGACGAATACCATCTGCCCGCGCTCGTCAACGGTCACCCGCGCGGCTTTCCTTCCGGAGTCCTCACCATGCTTCGCCGGCCTTCACTCTCTCTCCTGTGCATCTCAGCCCTTGTGGCCCCCTCCGCCCTCGGCCAGGTCACCGCGCCGGTTCCGGAGAAGCCCAAGCCGACACCCGAGTGGACCCCGCCGCCCAAAGCGCCGCCCGTCAAGCCCAAAGACGACGTCGTTCCCAACCCCGACGAGGTGCCCGCCAAGGTCTCTGTGCTCGTGCGTGATGAAGCGGGCAATATCCAGTACCTGAGCGATCCGGCCAACGAGGTCGCCGCGTTGAAGGTCGCTGATTCAGCGTCCATCCAGCGGCGCGAGGCCACGCGCGCCGTCGTAGCGCTGCGGAAGACGCAGGTGCAGCAGGTGCTGTCGCGCCTGGCCGACAACGCCTTCCAGGTGCGCTCGGGCGTGAAGGCACTCGGCACCAGCCCCGCCAACGCGACCGACGAGCAGCACGACGCGGTGAAGACCGCACTCGACGTGCTGGTGATGCGCTTCGATCTCGTCGAGCAACTCCGCCAGAAGGATGCGCTCAGCAAGCCTCAACTCGTGAAGGTCAATGAGGCCGTCGCCGAGTACCAGCGAGAGATCAACAAGGCCGCGCGGGCCAAGTTTCCCCCCAACGATGCCGACGGCATCAAGAAAGTGGCCCGCTGGCACGCGACCCGCAGCAACACGCTCGAGGCCATCCGCGAACTGAACGTGCTCCTCGTCCGCGTCGCCGAGCGCTGGGACAAGGTCAAGCCCGCCCTCGCCATGACCGCCGCCCAAGCCAAACTCATCGCCGATGCCGAGGCCAAGGTGGCCGAGGCCAGCACGCCCGCCGAGAAGGCCGACGCGATGGCCGTCGTCCTCGAACAACTCTCCGGCCAGCAGCGCAAGGTCGCCCTCACCGCCGTCACCGATGAACTCCCCGAGGGGGAGAAGGCCGAAACCTTCCGCGGCAAGTAGGCCGCAACCCCAACACGCTGCATGGCCGTGGCACCCGGCGCACGCGCAGTGCCTCCCTGCCTTCCTCGTGCCCGCCGCTCTTCACTCCACCGGCTTCATCAGCGGAAACATCACCGCATCGCGGATGGTGCGCTGGTTGGTCAGCAGCATCACCAGCCGGTCGATCCCCAGGCCCATGCCGCCCGCGGGGGGCATCCCCACCTTCAGCGCATTGATGAAGTCCGCATCGAACGTGCGGAACGTCGCCTCCTCCGCGCTCTTCTCCGTATCCGCCCCCGCCAACTGCTCGCGGAACTTGGCCGCCTGCACGTCCGGGTCGTTCAACTCCGTGTAATGCGGGGCCACCTCCATGCCGCCGATGAACAGGTCGGCCCGGTCCGCCAGCGTGGGGTCCTCCACATTCGGGCGCGTGAGCGGACTGATGGCCGCGGGGTAGTGCGTGATGAACGTAGGCACGCTCGGATCCACGGTCGGCTCCGCGGCATGCTCAAAGAGTTCGTTGATGAGCAACACATCCGCCACGGGCGAACCGTTTGCCGCCTTCGTCTTGATGTGCCGCGCTTCGCATTCCTTCCGCACGCGGGCGGAATCGGTCATCGCAAAGCCCAGGGCCTTCTCAAAGAGGTCGCCATACCGCACCCTTGCGAAGGGCTTGGCGTAATCGATCGTCAGGTCGCCAAAGGACAGCGCCACCGACCCGCCACCCGCCACCGCCCGTGCCGCGTCGCGCACGAGACTCTCCGTCATCTCCATCACCGTCTCAAAGTCGCCGAAGGCGTGGTACGCCTCCAGCATCGTGAACTCGGGGTTGTGCTGCTTGTCCAGCCCCTCGTTGCGGAAGTTGCGGTTGATCTCGTACACCCGCGGCATCCCGCCCACCAGCAGCCGCTTCAGATACAACTCCGGCGCGATGCGCAAGAAGAGCGGCAGGCCCAGGGCGTTCATGTGCGTGGCAAACGGCCGCGCCGCCGCGCCGCCAGCCAGCAGTTGCAGCATCGGCGTCTCCACCTCCACATACCCGCGCCCGTCCAGAAACGCCCGCATCCGCGAGATGATCCTCGACCGCAACTCAAACACCCGCGCCGTCTCGGGGTTCACCCACAGGTCCACATACCGCTGGCGATACCGCAACTCCACATCGCTCAGCCCCGCGTGCTTCTCCGGCGGCGTGGCCAGGCACTTGGCCGCGGGGCGCAGGCCAGAGCACCACACCGTGGTCTCCCCCGTCTTGGTCTTCATCAGGCAGCCCTCCGCCACAATCACATCGCCCAGGTCCACCGTCTTGGCGAACTTGAACCCCGCCTCGTCCACATCGCGCTGGCTCGCGGCCACCTGCAAATCACCCGTGCTGTCCCGCAGTGTGAGCCACAACAACTTGCCGTTGTCCCTCAGCAGCACGACGCGCCCCGCCACCTTCACGCTGGGGCGTGCATCCGGGCTCCGGCTCGCCGCGCCAACCGCACCCTCCGCGCCCGCCTCCTTCTTCGCCGCCTTCGCCGCGGCATCCGCCGCCTGATGCGCCCGGTCCGCCGCCTCGTTGTACTTGCCCTTCGCCGCCGCGAGCGAATCCAGCCCATCCTCGCGCGTGCCGTAGGGCCGCAGGCCCAGCGCCGCCGCGGCCGCCCGATTGGCGCGGCGTTGGGCTTCGAGAGGGTGAACAGAATCCGGCACGGATGACGTGGTCATGAAGGCCGCATGGTAGTGGTGTGCGTCCGTTGAAAGCCGTCCCGGCACGCTGAATAGCATCCTCAAGCAGGCTGGCCTGAAGGATCAGGGCACATGAAATACGCCATCGTCATCGAACGCGGCACACGCAACTACTCCGCCTTTGTTCCCGACCTTCCCGGGTGCATCGCCACGGGCGCAACCATCCCCGTCCTCCGCAAGAACGTCCGCGAAGCCATCTCGTTCCATCTTGACGGCCTGCGCGAGGACGGGCTCCCGGTCCCCAAGCCCGCCGCAAGGGCCGAGTACGTCTCGCCCCCCCGTCGCACCCCGCTGCCGCGCCCGGCCCGGCGTGCGGGTCGGCCGTTGCGATAACGCGCACCCTGCCATTCCGGCATCCGTCCAGCGCCAAACCCCATCCCGCAAGCCTCGCATTCCGGCACGCCACTTGCCCTTCTCCTGCTGACCCACGGGCCCGACAGCCGCGCAGGGTCAGGAAAAGGGGTTCGTCATGCGTATGGATAAGTTCACGACCGCCGCGCAGCAGGCTCTGGCAGATGCCCAGAGCGATGCCCTCGGTCGCTCCAACCCGGAAGTGACCGGCCTCCACCTCCTCGCCGCGCTCCTGGCAGACCAGGAAAGTTCCGCACGCGCGATCCTCACCAAGGCCGGTGCCGATGCCGCCCGCGCCGCCTCCATCACCGCCACCGAACTCGGCCGTCTTCCCACCGTCACCAGCGGCAGCGGCAGCACCGGCCGCGCCCTCGTCGAAGTCCTCGCCAAGGCCGACGTGCTCGCCAAGAACATGGGCGACTCCGTTATCTCCGCCGAGCACGTCCTCCTGGCCCTCGCCGAAGTCGCCGGCCCCGCCAAAGAAGTTCTCTCCGTCAGCGGCGCATCGCGCAAGGCCATCGAAGCGGCCATCAAGCAGATCCGCGAGGCCTCGGGCGTGAAGAACGTTCACGACGCCGGCGCCGAGGGCCAGTTCGAGGCCCTCAAGAAATACGCCATCGACCTCACCGAGAAAGCCGCGGCGGGGAAGATCGACCCCGTGATCGGGCGAGACGAAGAGATCCGCCGCACCATGCAGGTGCTCGGCCGCCGCACCAAGAACAACCCCGTCCTCATCGGCGAACCGGGCGTGGGCAAAACCGCCATCGTTGAAGGCCTCGCACTCCGCATCGTCAACGGCGACTGCCCCGAGAGCATGCGCGACCAGAAAGTGATGGCTCTCGACGTCGGCCAACTCCTCGCCGGCGCCAAGTTCCGCGGCGAGTTCGAGGAACGCCTCAAGGCCGTCCTCCGCGAAGTCACCGCCAGCAGCGGCCAGATCATCCTCTTCATCGACGAACTCCACACCATCGTCGGCGCGGGCGCTGCCGAAGGCGCCGTCTCCGCCGGCAACCTCCTCAAGCCTGCACTCGCGCGTGGCGAACTCCGCTGCATCGGCGCCACCACCCTCGATGAATACCGCAAGCACATCGAGAAAGACCCCGCCTTCGAACGCCGCTTCCAGACCGTCTTCGTGGACCAACCAAGCGTCGAAGAAACCGTCGCCATCCTGCGCGGCCTCAAGCCCCGCTACGAGGCCCACCACGGCGTGCGCATCCTCGACGGCGCGATCCTCGCCGCCGCGCAACTCTCCAATCGCTACATCACCGAGCGCTTCCTCCCCGACAAAGCCATCGATCTGGTTGACGAAGCCGCCAGCCGCTTGCGCATCGAGAACGACTCCATGCCCACGGCCCTCGATGAACTCCGCCGCAAGATCATGCAACTCGAAATCGAGCGCGAGGCGCTGCGGCTGGAGGCCGCAGAAATAACCAAAGGCCAAATGGCCAAATTGCCAAATGAAGGCAAGGCCAGCACCAAATCCCAACTCGATCTCATCGAACGCCAACTCGCCGAACTCCAGGAGCAGAACCACGCCCTCACCGCGCGCTGGCAGGAAGAAAAGAAAGACCTCGACGCAGTCAAGAGCGTGAAGGCCCAGATCGACGCGAAGAAAACCCAGATGGACCAGGCCCAGCGCAAGGGCGACCTCGAAGCCGTCGCCCGCATCCAGTACGGCGAAGTGCGCGAACTCGACAAGCAACTCGCCGCGGCTGAAAAAGCCCTCGGCGACCGGCACGCCAAGGGCAACGCCCTCGTCAAAGAAGTCGTCGACGCCGAGTCCATCGCGCAGGTCGTCGGCGCATGGACGGGCATCCCCGTCTCTCGCCTCGTCGAAGGCGAACGCGAAAAACTCATCCGCATGGAGACCCAACTCGCCAAGCGCGTGGTCGGCCAGGACGACGGCCTCAAGGCCGTCTCGGATGCCGTCCGCCGCGCCCGCAGCGGCCTCGGCGATCCGGCCCGCCCCATCGGTTCGTTCCTCTTCCTAGGCCCCACCGGCGTGGGCAAGACCGAAACCTGCCGCGCCCTCGCGGAGTTCCTCTTCGACACGCCAGACGCGATGGTCCGCATCGACATGAGCGAGTACATGGAGAAGCACTCCGTCTCACGTCTCATCGGCGCGCCCCCCGGCTACGTGGGTTACGAAGAAGGCGGCGCCCTCACCGAGGCCGTTCGCCGCCGCCCCTACGCGGTCATCCTGCTCGACGAGATCGAGAAGGCCCACCCGGACGTCTTCAACGTCCTCCTCCAAGTGCTCGACGACGGCCGCCTCACCGACGGCCAAGGCCGCACCGTGGATTTCAAGAACGCCATCATCGTCATGACCAGCAACTTCGGTTCCGCCATGATCCAGGAACTCGCCGCCAGCGGCGCGGAAGACTGGGAGATCGACGCCGCCGTCCGCGACCTTCTCCGCCGCGGCGCGGCTGGCGCAGCCTCCAACGCCATGAGCCAGTTGAACAAGGAACTCGCCAAGGCCGGCAAGAGCGGCAAGGCCCACAGCGGCGAAGATGCCGACGATGAGCACGCGGGCGTGATGTCGCCCAAAGTGGTCGAGGCCATCGTGCGCGCTCAGCAGGCCATGATGGGGGCCACGTTCCTGCGCCCCGAACTCCTCAACCGCATCGACGAGACCGTGGTCTTCCACCAACTCAAGCGCGAGAACCTCGCGGCCATCGTGGACATCCAACTCGACCGCCTGCGCACGCGCCTGGCCGAGAAGCAAATCTCGCTCTCACTCACCGCCGAAGCGAAAAACTTCGTCGCCAGCGAAGGGTGGGACCCCGCCTTCGGTGCCCGGCCCCTCAAGCGCGTCATCCAGCAACGTATCGAGAACGCCCTCGCCACGCGCCTCCTGCAAGGGCACTTCGTGGCCGGCGACACCGTCCTCATCGACGCCAAACGCGGCGGCCTGACCTTCGAAAAGGCGTAATTCCTTGTGCCACCGACTCCGGAACATGCAGCCCGAACGTCAGTGAGGGCTTTTGTGCCACCGACTCCGGCTCGGCGGAGTCGGTGTCCGGCACGGTCGTGCGCGCAGTAAAATGCGCCGTGAAGCCCCACCCGCGAATCCGCAAGGCCGTGAAGTGGGGCGGACTGGTCGCGACCTTGCTTCTCACGGTCGCGTGGATTGGGAGCGGGTGGCAGCACCTTTCGTGGCACTCTCAGTTCGACCACCCCATGACCTATGTAGGGCATCAGGTCATTGTCTCGCTCGATGGCGGCCAGATGGCCGTGTACGAACGGCTTTCGCCCTCGGGTGCGGTGTCTTATTTGGGGGGGCATTGGGCGCGCTTTACGGGGCCGTTCAACTGGTGGTTCGGCACTGTGTACACATCGCGCCGCTACGGACTTGCCATCCCGATTTGGTTGCTCGTCCTCCCCGTCCTCATCCCCACCGCCCTCGCCTGGCGTCTCGACCACGTCGCCCGCCGCCGCGCTCGCATCGGCGCGTGCCCCACGTGCGGCTACGACCGCCGCGGCATCGCCGCCACCGTCGCCTGCCCCGAGTGCGGCACGCCGTCCTCAAACATGCAGCCCGAACGTCAGTGAGGGCTTCTTTCGGTGGCCGGCCAACGCCACCTGAGCCCTCGCTCACGCTCGGGCTGCATGTTGGCAACGCACGGTCCGCCGCGCTCCCCACCCCCGCGCAAAGTTCTTGTAAGCACTTTCGCTCCCTCCCCCCGGCGCGGTAGGCTCTCGCCATGACCACTCCTCAACCCCACGACCCCCCAGCCCCCGCCCTGTCCCGCCGCGACGCCCTCAAACTCTCCGCCCTCGCGGCAGGCGCTGCCGGTGCCGCGGCTCTGGGCCTTGCACCCACCGCCCGCCCCGCACGCGCGGCCACACTCGCCGCTCCGCCCGCGCCCACCCGCTCCCTCCGCATCGCCCACCTCACCGATCCGCACATCCAGCCCGAGCGCCGTGCCGCGGCCGGTGTCGCCGCGTGCCTCGCGCACGTGCAGGCACTCGCAGACAAGCCCGCCCTCATCCTCACCGGCGGCGACCTCATCATGGATTCCTTCGACACAGGCCTCGATCGGGCCAAACTCCAGTGGGACCTCTGGCTCAAAACCTTCAAAGACCACTGCAACCTCCCCCTCCACCACACGCTGGGCAACCACGACTCGTGGGGCTGGAACAAGTCCAAGTCCGGCACCACCGGCAGCGAGCCCGGCTGGGGCAAGCGCCTCGCCATCGACACGCTGGGCCTTCCAAACTCGTACCACAGTTTCACGCAGCGCGGCTGGAAGTTCATCGTGCTCGACAGCACCTTCCCCGATGGCGACGGCTACATCGCCCGCCTTGATGACCAGCAGTTCGAGTGGCTGACCGGCGAACTCGCGGCCACACCGCCCGCCACGCCCGTGCTCATCTGCTCGCACATGCCCATCCTCACCGCCACGGCCCTGCTCACCGAGAAGCCCGAAGTCTCCCTCCAGCGCTCCATCCCCGCCGGCTTCATGCACGTGGATGCCAAGCGCCTCGTGCGGCTCTTCGCCAAGCACCCCAACGTGAAACTCTGCCTCAGCGGCCACATCCACGAGGTGGACCGTGTGGACTTCCAGGGCGTCACCTACTTCTGCGACGGGGCCGTGAGCGGCAGTTGGTGGAAGGGCCCCAACAACACCTGCCACGAGGGCTACGCCGTGCTCGACCTGTTCGATGACGGCACCTTCCGCCGCGACTACATCCCGTATGGCTGGAAGGCCGACCCGGCGTGAGCGTGGCCTTGAAGCCCCCTCCCAGAGGGAGGGGGTGGGGGGTGGGCGAGGTCTTGTTCACCCAACGTCTGTCGCGTGCCATCACACACCCGCCAACCTCTTCCTCAAAATCAAACTCAACGTCCCCGCCTCCAAGGCCGCCTTGTTCTCCGGCCGAAAGTACACCTGCGCGGGCCCGTTCCTTTCCACGGGCGCAAGCGCTGTGGCCGTGCCCCGTGCCGCGGGCGGCTTCGTGAAGCACGCCACCAGGTCCGCAGGCCGCTCCGTCAGAAACACCACATCCGGCCCGCGCACCGCCACCGAACGCACGCCCAGCGCCCGCGCCAGCACACGCACCCCCGCAAGGTCTAACAGCCGCTGCATCGCTTTGGGCGGCTTGCCGTATGCCTGCTCAAGGTCCGTGCGCGCCTTGGTCAGTTCCTCCGCCGTCGCGGCCGTGCTCAGCCTGCGATACGCATCCAGCCGCCTCGAATCCGCCGGGATGTACCCGCGCGGTATCGCCCCCGATAGGCCGATCTCCACGTTCGTTTCATTCGGCGTCGCCACCACCTCGTTCTTCAACTCGCGCACGGCCCGGTCCAGCAACTGGCAGTACATCTCATACCCCACGCTGGCGATGTGCCCGCTCTGCTCCGGCCCCAGAATGTTCCCGGCCCCGCGAATCTCCAGGTCGCGCATGGCGATCTTGAACCCCGCCCCAAGCATGGAGAACTGCTCCACGGCCTTCAGCCGCAACAGCGCCTGCTCCTTCAGCGGGCGGCTCTCCGGTTGAAGCAAGTAGCAATACGCCCGGTGCTTGCTCCGCCCCACGCGCCCCCGCAACTGGTGCAGGTCCGCCAGCCCGAACCGGTCCGCATCATCAATCACCATGGTGTTGGCCGTGGCGATGTCAATCCCGCTCTCGATGATCGTGGTGCTCACGAGGATGTCCGCCTCGCGGCGCATGAACTTCAGCATCACCTCTTCCAGTTCATCATCGGGCATCTGCCCATGCCCCACCACCACGCGCACATCCGGAAAGCCCGCATCAAACGCGAGTTTGCGCACATCGTCCGCCCGCGAGAGAATGTCAAACACCCGGTTGTGCACCCAGTACACCTGCCCATCACGCGAGAGTTCCCGCGCAATCGCCGCCTTCATCCTCGTCGCGTTGAAGGGGATCACCTCGGTCACCACCGCCCGTCGGTCCGCCGGGGCGCTCGTGAGGTTCGAGATATCCCGCAGCCCCAGCATGCTCATGTGCAGCGTCCGCGGGATCGGCGTGGCCGAGAGCGTCAGCACATCCGCCGTCATCCGCAGCGCCAAGAGCCGCTCCTTGTGCTCCACGCCAAACCGCTGCTCCTCATCGATAATCACCACGCCCAGGTCCGCGAACCGCACATCCTTCGACAGCAGCCGGTGCGTGCCGATCACCACATCCACCTGCCCCGTCCCCGCCATCTCCAGCGTCTCGCGCACCTCCGCATCACTCTTGAACCGCGACACCGAGCGCACCTTGAACGGGTAATCCCTAAACCGCAGGCTGAACGTCCGCTCGTGCTGCTCCGCCAGCACCGTCGTCGGCACCAGCACCGCCACCTGTTTCCCAAACTCCGCGGCCTTGAACGCCGCACGAATCGCCACCTCCGTCTTCCCATACCCAACATCGCCGCACAACAGCCGGTCCATCGGCCGCGCCTTGGCCATGTCCTTCTTGATCTCCGCAATCGCCGCCAACTGGTCCTCAGTCTCCTCAAACGGAAACTCGGCCTCAAACTCCTTCTGCCACGCCGTGTCCGCCGGATACCTGATCCCCGGCAGGTGCTCCCGCGCCGCCCGCACACGCAGCAACTCCGCGGCAAGGTCTTTCACACCCTCGCTCACGCGCTCCTTCTGGTTCCGCCACCTGTTCCCGCCCAACGTCGAGAGTTGCGGCCTGCCGCGCCCCGCACCACCACTCCCCCCACCCACATACTTCTGCACGAGCGCCACCTTCATCGCCGGCACGTGCAACTTCGCGCCACCCTCAAACTCCAGCGTCAGGTACTCCTCCAGGTCATCCTCACCCTTCTCCGCCGCCTTCTCCTCCGCTGCGCCCTTCCCCGGCCGCGCCGTCGCGATCTGCTTCAAGCGCGCCTCCACGCTCGCCCCACCCGCCCCCCCCACCTCCCACGGCTTCATGAACTTCAGCCCGCTGAACCGCGCAATCCCGTGGTCCGCGTGCACCACATAGTCCCCCACCTCCAGATCCAAAAACGCGTCCATCGCGCGGCTGCCGCGCACGCGCCGCGACCGCGCCCGCCCCGTCACCCCCGGCCGCTGCAACAACTCGTGATACGGCAGCACAAGCGTGCCCCCCGGCCCGCCCGTCCCCCCCACGCTCCCCTCCCACACAAACCCCGCGTGCAGCACACCCACGACCGCTTCCACCCCGTGCGCCGCACCCGCCGAACCACCCTCCCCTGCCTCACCCGCCCCAAACTCCCTCAGCAACTCACCCAGCCGCTGCCGCTCACCCGGCGTGCCGCAGACCACCACCACCCGCATCGGCGGCCCGCCGCCCTCGCTCCGACTCATCTGCGCAATCTCGCCCACCGCCTTGCCCACATCCTCCGGCAGAGGCGGCACCGCCCTCACCGGCAACTCCACCAGCGTCCCCTCCTGTCCCGCGGCATACGGCGCGTAATGACTCACCTCCACAAACCCCGCCAGCCGCTCACGCGCCAGTTTCATCACCGCCGGCGGCCCGAACACGCCGCGCGTGTCCGTGCACCGCTCCCAATACCCCCGTGCCTGCTCCGTCACCTCCATCATCTCGTGCACCACGCACACCGCGCCCCTCCCGACCAACTCCAAGAGGTTCACCGGCGCCTCATCGCCGCGCACAAGTTCCGGCTTCGCGGCCACCAGTTGCACGCCCGCCACGCTCCGGTCCACCGCCATGCTCGCGACATCAATCTCGCTCACACGCTCGATCTGGTCGCCGAAAAAATCCAGCCGCACCGGCGCACCCGTTGAAATCACCCCGCCTTCCGCCCCCTCAACCTGCCCCTCCTCGCCGGGCGGGAACACATCCAGAATCCCCCCACGCGCGGCAAAGTCTCCCGCCTCCTCCACCGCATCCACACGCCGATACCCCGCCGCGTCCAGCCACCGCACCACACCCGCCGGCCCGCCCGCGGGTTCATCGCCCACGCGCAGCGTGAGCAGGCACCGTTCCAGAGCCTTCGCGCTCGGCACCGCCTGCATGAGCGCCGCAACCGGCGCTACCAGCACGCGCGGCATCGCCACACCCGCCGAGTTCATCACCAGCGGCCCGTCCCACCCCGCCACCGTCCGCATCGCGCTCAGCCGCTCACCCACAAGGTCCAGCGAAAAGCCCGCCTCGCCCGGTGCCACTTCCAGCGCGGGAAACCGCACCACCTGCACACCCGCAAACGTCAGGTCGTCGTACGCGGCGTCCGCATCATCCCCGTGCGCCACCATCAGCACCGCCTGCGTGTTGAGCAAGCGCGAGAGCGCCGCCGCCACCAGCGCCGTTGAAGCCCCCACGGCCCCGCGCACACCCGCGCGCCCCGAGGCGCGCACAGCCGCCGCGAGCCGCGCCACTGACCCGTCGTTGGCCACCAGCGCAAGCACGTCCATGGGCCAGGCCGCTCCCAGCGCGCACGCCCACGCGGCCCAACCGGCTCCGAGCCGGGCGGGTCGTGTGCGGCCAACGCGCTACCGAGTGAGGATATCGGCCCGCTGGCGGGCGGGGTTGGGTCGGAGCGCGACAGACCGGCTCACCCCCCGCGCTTCTTGAGCAACTCCACGCTCTTCTTCGGGTTGATCAGCAACCGCCCGTCGGCCTCGCTCGAACCCGGCATCGGGTCCGCCCCCTTCATCATCAGGTCCACCACGTCCTTCGACGAAAGTTTCGGGTCCAGCGCAAAGAGTTTGGCCGCAAGGTTCGCCACATTCGGCGCGGCCATGCTCGTGCCGCTCGCCTTCATCCGCCCGCCACCAGGAATGTAACTCTCCACCTCAAACCCGTTGGAGTACAACCTCACGTTCTTGCCGAACGTCGTGAACCCCGTCGGCTTGCCGCTCTGGTCCACCGCGCCCACCGTGATCATGTTCCCGATCTCCAGCCCCGACGGGATCATCTCGCTGAACTGGCTGTTGTTGTTGCTGTTGCCCGCCGCCGCGATAAACAGAATGTCCGGGGCAGACCGCATCGCCTCGTCCAACCCTTCCTTGATCGTGTTGAAGATGCGGCGCGACATCTCCGCCCGCTCCTCCGCCGTCTTGCCCACGTTCTTCTGCTCCAGTTGCCCCTCAACATCCTGCCGCGAGAGGCCCCACGACATGTTCACCACCCGCACGCCCGCCGCCTTGAAGTAGTTCACCGTCGCCTTCGCCGCCCCGACGATCGCCTGCATGTCCTCCACGCTGGGGGCCTTGGTGGGGATCTGCTTGTAGTCGAACGTGATCCGCGCCGCCAGAATCCGCGCTGCCGGGTTGCCCTCCGCCGCGATGCCCGACACGTGCGTGCCGTGCATGTGGTTGCCGTACAGGGAAAGGTCCTCCATGAACGTGCCCACCGCCTCGCCCTTGAGGGTGCCCAAATGCTTGCGCAGTGCCGCCGCGTCGGGCGAGTCGATGTTCGCCTGCAGGTCCGTCAGTCCCTTCGTGTATTTCAAGACCTCCGCCTTGTCGCCCTTGAGCGCCGTCAGGGGGTGCAACAGGTCCACCACGGGCTGGCTGTCCAGGTCAAAGGCGATGCCGTGCACATCATCCACAAACCCGTTCTGATCATCGTCCTTGCCGTTCACCTTCTCGTTCGTGTTTGTCCACGCCTGCGCCGTCTTCTCGAAAATCGCCTGGTCCACGCCCGAATCCCACACACCAATCACCACCGGCGTCAGGCCGTCCTTCTCGCTCAGCACCACCGAGCGCTCCGCCCAGATGTCCTTGGCCGCCGTCGCGTTGTCCTCGATGATCTTGCTGAAAGTCGCCACCACCTCCTCACGCAAGGGCAGCATCACGTCCAACTGCGACCGCACCGCCAACAAACCCTTGGCCAAGTCCCCCGACACCTCGCCACCGCTCTTCTCCACCACCGGGTCCAGTGAGGCCTGCATCTGCCCCAGCAGCAGGTCCCGCGTGATGATCTCCGCGGTGCCCTTGTTCCGCACCACAATCTCACGCACCTTCTCCCACGGCATCGCCCGCACCGCGGCGTCCAGTTCCTTGGCAAACGCCGCCCGCACCGCCGCCTCGCCTCCCCCCGCCGCCTTCGCCTTGGCGATGGCCCGCACCGACGTCCCCGCGTAGATCTTCTGGGCCTCCTTCGTCTCCAGGTCCTTCACCTTGTCCGCCAGGCGCACCGCGTCCTCAAACCGCCCCTCGATCATCGCGATGCTCATCAGCGCGTTGTAGTACCCCTGCAGCGTCGTCGGGTCCGTGATGTCGTACCCCGCCAGGTCGCTCTCCAGGTTCGTCTTGACCTGCGCCAGAAACGCCTTGTACGGCCCGTCCGTCAGCACAAACTCGCTCGCCTTCCCCTCGATCTTGTACGTGTGCCGCGGCAGGTCGTCCGCCGTCTTCACCGGCTTCTTCATCCCCGCCGGCTGAGCAAACACCGCCGACACACCAGGCACCACCGCCACAGACAGCGCCGCGCCGGCCAACAGAGCGACAACAACAGGCAATCGAGCCATCTGCAAACTCCTCGGTTCATTTCCACACGCCGCCACGCGGCCACACGTCTTACGGCGTTCTGGCGTGATGGTGGCAGGGCCCCGGCAGAATCACGACACCGCCCGCACCCACGGGCACCAAACAGGCAGACAACACCCACCCGGCGCGTTCACTCCGGCCCCCGGCCGACGTAGCATCACCGTCTCATGCCGTCGCCGGCCGCCCGCGCGACCTTCCGAAAGGACCACCATGGCCGCTGCCAACGTGCTCGAATTCACCGACGCCAACTTTGATGCCGACGTGCTGAAAAGCCCGTTGCCCGTTCTCGTGGATTTCTGGGCCGAGTGGTGCGGCCCCTGCCGCGCCCTCACCCCCACCATCGAAGCACTCGCCACCGAGTTCGCCGGCAAGGTGAAGGTCGGCAAAATGAACACCGACAGCAACCAGGGCGTGCCCGTCAAATACGGCATCCAGGCCATCCCCACCGTCCTGCTCTTTAAGAACGGCGAACTGGTGCAGAAGTTCGTCGGCCTCCAGCCAAAGGCCGCCTTCGCCGCCGCGCTCAGCGCGGCGTGAGGCCGGGCCAGAACCCACCCCCTCTCCGCGAGCACGCTCGCCGGACCCACACACCCATGCAGACGGCGACCTCCTCAGCCCCCTCGCAGCCTCACGCCACGGGCAAACTCCGCGCCGGTGTCGTTGGTGTCGGCCGCATGGGCCGCCATCACGCCCGCGTCTACCAGCAACTCGCCCAGGCCGAACTCGTCGGCGTGGTGGATGAGAACACCGACCGCCGCGAGGCCATCGCCGAAGAGCGCGG
This sequence comes from Phycisphaerales bacterium, assembly GCA_046156035.1. Lineage (GTDB taxonomy): Bacteria > Planctomycetota > Phycisphaerae > Phycisphaerales > UBA1924 > JAEUIX01. The sequence continues at coordinate 95,662 of JBJXEW010000025.1, forward strand.
CTGCAACGGCTTCGCCACCGTCGATCAACTCCTCGCCGCCGGGGTCGACATCGTCTCCGTCGCCGTCCCCACCTCCTACCACCGCTCCGTCGCCGAGCCCCTGCTCAAGGCGGGCGTGGCGTGCCTCATCGAAAAACCCCTCGCCGGCAGCGTGGAAGACGCGACGGCGATCAAAGAGATCGCCGAAAAATCCGGCGCGGTCCTCATGGTCGGCCACATCGAGCGCTTCAACCCCATCATGGTCGCCCTTCGCCGCGAAACCGAGAACGGCCGCACCATCCTGCCGCGTTTTATCGAGGTGCACCGCGTCAGCCCGATGACCTTCCGCTCCGTGGACACCAGCGTGGTGATGGACATGATGATCCACGACCTTGACGTGGTCATCATGCTCATGGGCGGACGCGAGCCCGATGAGGTGCAGGCCTCCGGCGTGCCCGTCGTCACCGAGCACGAGGATGTGTGCAACGCCCGCCTCACCTGGCGCACGCCCCACGGCGCCTGCGTCGCCACCATCTCCACCAGCCGCCTCGCCCTCAAGACCGAGCGCGTCACGCGCATCACCGGCGAGAACGCCTACGTCAAGATCGACTACGCCGCCAAAAAAGGCACCCTCATCCGCCGCACCGCCAACGAGGTGCAGATGAAGGAAGTGCGTGAACTTCTCCGCAAGGGCCAGGACCTCTCCAACCTCAAGTGGCACGAACTGGTGAACATCGAGGAACTCGAAGTCGGTGATGCCGAGCCCATCGTCGCCGAGATCGAGAACTTCATCCAGGCCGTCCGCACCGGCACACGCCCCGAGGTGGATGCCACCGCCGGCCTCGCCAATGTCCGCACGGCCCAGCGCATCGTCGATGCCGCACGCAAAGAACGCGAGTGGAAGTGGCCGGGCTGAAGTCCGCCGCGTGCTCTCCCACCGTCCGTCCACCACCCTCAAGCCGCCGCCAGAACCCGCACAGCCGCGGGAATACACTCCCCCCTTGCGCAACCTTGCCCGGGCGGTTCTTTCGCCCCGGCACAACCCGAAGAACGAGCCGTTCACATGTCCGCCGACGACACCACCAACCCTCCCGCTTCCTCCCCCACAGCCGATCAGGGCGTGCCCAGCACAACCAACGCGGCACCGCCCGGGCCCGAACCCGCCGCGGCCGCGCCTGAGCAGGCTGCGGCACCCGCCGCGCCCGCTCCCTCCGCCATGGACCCGATGAAGGGTCTGCCCAAAATCACCAAGGCCCAGGTCGTCGGCTCCGAAGGCACGGAGCAGCCCTATCAAGGCCGCCCGGGCGGCGGGGGCGGCGGCAAGTTCGGCGGCCCACGCCGAGACAAACCCTCCGAAGCGCCCGAAAAGGTCCCCGACACTCGCAAAACCCTCCACTCCGTCAGCGATGAATCTCGCGACGCGGGCTCCGCCGGCAGCATGACCGCCGAGATGGAGGCCGAGATCGCCGCCGCCATGGCCAGCGGCGAACTCATGCCCGCTGACCTGCCCCCCGCCCACCACAACAAGCCCGTCATCAGCCACAAGCCCGGCGAGCCCGGCCGCATCCGCGGGCCGCGCGTCGTTGAGGGTGGCCGCGAGAAGCGCCACGGCACCATCGTCTCCGTCGGCCCCTCCGACATCTTCCTCGAGTTCGGCCCCAAGGAACTCGGCGTCCTGCCGCGCGTGCAGTACAAGGAAGGCGAGGAGGTTCCCGCCGCGGGCACCACCATCGAGGTTGTCGTCGACCGCTTCGACACCACCGAGAGCCTCTTCCTCTGCTCGCGCCCCACCGCCGTGCAGAAGGCCAAGTGGGAACTGCTCGAAATCGGCCAGGTCGTCGAGGCCCGCGTCACCGGCGTGAACAAGGGCGGCCTCGACCTCGAAGTCGCCGGCCACCGCGCCTTCATGCCCGCCGGCCAAGTCAGCCTCGACCGTATCCCCGACCTCTCCATCTTCATCGGCGAGAAGTTCACCTGCACCATCGTGCAGGTGGACACCCGCGGCAAGGGCAACATCGTCCTCTCCCGGCGCGACATGCTCAAGGTCGAACGCGAGGAGAAGGCCAAGAAGATCAAGGAAACCCTCCAGGAAGGCCAGACCGTCGAGGGCACCGTCCGCAAACTCATGCCCTTCGGCGCGTTCGTGGATATCGGCGGCATCGACGGCCTCATCCACATCTCCGACCTCAGTTATGACCGCGTGCTCCCCGGCGAGAAGCACATCGCCAAGCACGTCAACGAGGGCGACGTGGTCAACGTCAAGGTCCTCAAGATCGACTGGGAAGCCAACAAGATCAGCCTGGGCCTCAAGCAACTCGCCAGCGACCCCTTCGCCGTCGCCACCGGGGCCATCGCGATCGGCTCGGATGTCTCGGGCACCGTGGTGCGGCTCACCGAGTTCGGCGCGTTCGTCAACATCGCCCCCGGTGTGGATGCCCTCCTGCACGTCTCGGAGATTTCGCGCAAGCGCATCAACGCACCCGGCGATGTCCTTAAGCAGGACCAGGTCATCACCGCCCGCATCATCAAGATCGAGGCCGACACGCGCCGCATCAGCCTCTCCATGCGGGCCCTCGAAAAAGCCCCCGAGGCCGACCCCAACGACCCCCGCGCCAAGATGCGGGCCGACCGCGAGAAGCAGGCCGCCGAACGCCTCGCCGAGATCGCCAAAGAGACGCCCCAACTCCGCAAGCAGCGCGAGAAGTTCCGCAACAAGGAACTCACCGGCGGCTTCGGCAAGAAGGCCAAGTTCCTCGGCGGCGGCCTGGGCGACCTCAAACTCGGCTCGTAGGCACCCGCTGGGTACCCCGGCTCTCCGAGCCGGGGCTTTGCTCAACCTGAGCACGGCCCAACGCTGAACGCTCGCCGCACCGCGCACGCAGGCCGCGTAGCGTCCTGCGCCACATGATCCTCTTCGCGATCTATGCCGTTGTGGTCTGGTGGATGGCCATGCGCCACCGCCGCACCCCTATGGGCTTCGCAATCGCCGCGCTCTGCGCCCTGCCCATGCTGCTCGCCGCCAGATACGTCCCCGCCCTCGCCACCTTCGGCGTCTCCACCGGAACCGTCCCCACCACGCCCGGCCGCGGCCTCGAGGGCATGCAGATTCTCCTCTGGGCCGAGGCCGCCGTTGTCGCGGGCGTCTCCCTCTTCATCGTCTGCCTTCCCCGCCCCCCCCGCGGCCGGCACTGCCACTACTGCTGGTACGACCTCTCCGGCCTCGATACCGACACGGACCTCTGCCCCGAATGCGGCACACCGCGCCGCGGCTACGGGCAGCAACGGACCACGCCGGTGAACACGAAGGGCCCGAGTGCGAAAACTCAAAGCAGCAAATCTCAAGTCTCAAACTGATGCACAGGCGCCATCGCCCTTTGCCTTCATTTGAGGTTTGAGATTTGCTGCTTTGAGCTTTCCCTCACGCACACGCCTTCACCGCGGCGGCCTGATCCTCCACGATCGTGAAGCCCGAGTCGAGGCGCGTCAGTTTCATCACGTTGCGGATCGACTCGTTCATGCGGAAGATCGCCACCTTGCCCTTGTCCGCCTTGGCCAGGCGGTTGATGGCCACCAGCATGCCCAGCCCCACGCTGGCGATCAGCCCCACCGAGCCGAAGTCGAGCGCCACCTTCCATTTCAGCCCCTTGGCCAGCGGCGTGATCTCGTTCTGGATGATCGTCGCCTCGTACTCCGCGAGTTTCTCGCACTTGAAGGTGACGACCAGCACGCCATTGTCAGCAACGGCCTTGATGAGTTGTGATTCAAACATGGTGGGTGGGGGGCTGCGAAGGGGGAGAATGGTGCGTCCGGACGGATCATAACCGCCCGCCCGCCCGCCGTTTCATGCCCCCACCTCTCCCCCAGGCCCGCCACGCTCACCGCGCTGGCTTGTCCCGGAACACCGCGTGGCAGTCCTTGCAGTTGGCGGCCACGAGTCTCATCGCCCCGCTGGCCCGCGCCACGTCCACCGCCCCCGCCCGGGCGAGCGTCTCCTCCAGCGCCGTCGCCGCGATCACCCCCGCCGCCACCTGCGCCGCAAACTCCTGCCGCTGCGCCGCCAACGCACGGCCCGGCGCCCCGTGCTCCCCAGACACACGCAGGGCATCCGCCAGCCGCCCCGCCTCCGCCGCTGGCACCAGGTCCGGGTGGTCCCGCGGCACACGCCACCCCGCCTTCTCGATCAGTTTCAACCGCTCCATGGCCTCGTCAATCGCCACCATCGCGGCCACCAAGCCTTCGGGGCGCGTCACCTCCGGAAAGTCCGCCGCCGCGGCATCCACCTCCGCGGCGGTCATCACCGTCGCCCCCGCCGCGCACTGATACAGGCCCGTGTACGCGCTCGAAGTCCCCGAGACCTTCATCCTCTCCACACCCCGCTCGGGCGCAATCCACCCCAAACTCGCCAGCGCGCTGGCCGCGGCACCCGCCGAACGGTGCTTGCCGTGATGGCAGTGGATGTACATCGGCTTGGGCAGGTCTCTCACCGCCCGCGCCAGTTCGGCCCGCCGCGCTTCATCAAACCCGTCGTAACCGATCGGCAGGTGCACGTACCGCATCCCCCGCACCCGCGCCCGCTCCACATCCGGCGCGGCACCATCCACCGACAGAATCGTCCGCACGCCCCACGCCTTCAACGTCTCAAACCCCGCGTCGCCCTCCGGCACCGACCCGGAGAACACCCCGTCGTAGAAAGCCACCACGTTGTGCAGGCCCGCCACATCCACCGGCTTGTCGGCACCCGCACGCGCCACGGGGGTGGCCGAGTCCGTGCGCCCCGCCGGCGGCGCGCCCCCAGCCAACGCGATCGCGCAGGCGAGGCTCGACAGGCCGGCCACGGTCAAGACGATGCTGTGCAACTTCATGCCCAAACCTCGCTGCCAGGCCGCCCGCGTCACGCCGGCACAAACAGCGCCGTGGAGAGATACCGCTCCGCGAACGAGCACGCGATCGTCACGATCCGCTTGCCCTTGAACTCCGGCCGCGCCGCCACCCGCGCCGCCACGCACACGTTCGCTCCGGTGGAGATGCCGCCCATGATCCCCTCTTCCTTGGCGAGGCGGCGGGCCCACTCGAAGGCCTCGTCGTTGCCCACCTTCTCCACGCCGCTCAGCAGCGTGGTGTCCAGGTTCTTGGGCACAAAGCCCGCGCCGATGCCCTGAATCTTGTGCAACCCCGGCGCACCGCCGGAGATCACCGGCGATGCCTCGGGCTCCACCGCGATGGCCTGGAAAGCCGGGTTGTGCTTGCGGATGAACCGCGTCACCCCCGTGATGCTCCCGCCGGTCCCCACGCCCGACACGATCGCATCGATCTTGCCGCCCGTGTCCGCCCAGATCTCCGGCCCGGTGGTGGCCTCGTGAATCGCCGGGTTCGCGGGGTTCTCGAACTGCTGCGGCGTGAACCCGCTCTTGTCCTCGGCCAGCAACTCCGCCGCGCGGGCAATCGCCCCGCGCATCCCCTTGTCCGCCGGTGTCAGCACCAGGTGCGCGCCCAGGTGCTTGAGCACCGCGCGCCGCTCCATGCTCATCGACTCGGGCATGGTGAGCGTGAGTTTGTATCCCTTGGCCGCGCACACAAAGGCCAGCGCGATGCCCGTGTTGCCGCTCGTAGGCTCGATGATGTGCGACTCACCCGGCCTGATCTTCCCGTCACGTTCCGCCGCGGCGATCATCGCGTTGGCAATGCGGTCCTTCACCGATGCGCAGGGGTTGTCAAACTCAAGTTTCAGCAGCACTTCCGCGCCGCCCTTGGGAATCACGCGGTTCAGCCGCACCAGGTGCGTCTGGCCCACGCACTCGGCCATGTTTGCGTACACGCGCCGGTGGATCGGTGCAATCGTCTCTGCGGCCATGCGGTTCAGCTCCGGTTTGCGACAGGGTTGCCCGAATGGTACCAGCCCGCGTGCCCTGTGTTCACGGCTGCGCTGGCGTCTCGTGTCTCGTGTCTGGCGTCTGGCGTCTGGCGTCTGGCGTCTCTCAGTGTCGATCGTGCCGCAGCACCTTGCTCGCCAAGCCCACCATCTCCATCGCGCGGATGGTCAGGTACGACACGTCCAACTCGTACCACCGGTGCCCGTGCGCGGCACTCCGCTGGTCCGCATGGTGGTTGTTGTGCCACCCCTCGCCGTTCGAGATCAACGCCACAAACCAGTTGTTGCGGCTGTTCTCGCCCGTCTCATGGCTCTGATACCCGAACAGGTGCGAGAGCGAGTTCACGCTCCACGTGATGTGCCACACCACCACCGTCCGCACCAGCACGCCCCACACCATCACGCTCGCCGACAGGCTCCACGCCTCGCCCCAGTTCCCCATGATGAGCCGCCCCGCCAGCAGCGCCGCAGCACCGATCAACACCGCGTGCGCCACATACACCCACAGCCAGTTCAACCGCCGCTCCAGGTTCAGATAAAACGGCTGGGTCAGCAGATCGCGTGAATACCGCTGATACAGATGCACCGAGTCGGTCGAGCGGTTCTCGACCATCAGCCACCCCATGTGGCCCCAGAAGAAGGCCACCAGCGGCGAGTGCGGATCGGGCTGCTCGTCGGCGTGCTGGTGGTGCTGGCGGTGAATCGCCACCCACCTCCCCGGCCCCTCCTGCAGGCAGCACACGCCCAGAATCGCCAGCGTCCGCTCCACCCACAACGGGCACACAAAACTCCGATGCGTGAGCAGCCTGTGAAAGCACACGTTCAGGCCCAACGTGCCGAACACATACACGCCCAGCGCGGCCACCACGACCCCCGTCCACGAGAAAAGCCACGGCACAAACGCCAGCAGCGCCAGCGCGTGCACCGCCACAATGCTCAGCGTGTACACCCAGCGGACCCGCAGCCGATCCTCCGCCGGCGGCGGCACCAGCACGGCCTCGGGCAGGGCCAGGCGAGCGCGAGACGGCACCTGCACCGGGGCCAGCACGGGCGCAGAAATGAGTGGGATGGTGGTGTGTTGAGCGACGAGCGTTTCCTTCAGGAGCGCGCCGGGCACGCCTCCCTCCACCAGTTTATACGCGCCGACGACGCCACGAGCCGACCGTGCCCCCGCTCACGGTTGAGCCGCGTCGCCCGCGGCAGGCACGGGGTCCGGCGCGTTCACGTCGCCCATCCCCGGAAGCGACTCCAGCGTCCCATCGCGGGCCACGCGCAGTGTCGCCGTCGAGACCAGGTAATCAAGGATGGCGTTGCGCAGGTCGGTCACGGCCTGGTCTCGGGCGTTCTCCGCCCCCAGCAGCACGTTGTTCGTGTCCACGATCTGCTGGGCCGTCACTTCGTCTCGCTTCAGTTCCTGCTCTTCGAGCCGCCGCTGGTTGATCTGCACCGCCTGCTCGGCCAGCGTCAGCGCAAACCGCGCCCGGTCGATCTGCCGCACCCGCGACCGCACCTCCACGATGATCGTGTCGCGCGTCTGCTCCACGTCCCGCCGCCGCTGCTCCACCCCGATGGTGGCCGCACGCACGTTCAGCCGCTCGATCTCCTTATCCAGCGGCACGCTCACCGCGATCCCCCCGCGATACACCACATCGTCCGGCTCGTACACAAACCCGCCCTCACGCGGCGCACCATCCGCCCCGCTCGCCGGGCGCGTCCGCGCCGTCACCGATCCGAACAGGTTCGCGTCCGGCAGCAAACTGTTGCGGGCAAACTCCACGTTCCGCCGGGCATCCTCGAACCGGTCACGCCGGGTCTGCAGGTCCAGCCGAAAGTCAAGGGCCATCGCCGACGCCACCTCGGGCAAGATCTCGGGCTCGGGCAGTTGCAGCGCCACGGCCTCCAGCACCACCGGCTGGTTCACGTCCATGCCCAGGCGCACCTTGAACCGGTCCAGCGCGAGAATGAAAGACTCGCGCACACTCGCCAGCGTTGATCGCCCTTGCAGCACCTGGCTCGCCGCGATCGCCGTCTCGAACTCCGCCAGCCGCCCCGCCTCCACAAGGGCCCGCGTCCGCTCCTGCAGGTCCACCAAACTCGCCAGTTGCCGCTCCTGATTGCGGATCTGCGCCACCTGCTGGGCAAGCGTGAAATAGTCCCGCGCGATCGACACCAGGTACGTCCGCCGGAAATCCTCGAACGCGCGGGCCGCGTACACCAACTCCCGCTCCGCCTGGATCAGGTCCGCCCGGGCCACATCGCCCGCGCCCCGCAGCAGCGGCAGGTTGCCCGACAACACCAGCGACGAACTCTGCGTGTACCGCCCCGTCGCCGACGTCCGCAACTCCTCCGTCGCATCCCACACCCAACGGGCCGCCACGTCCGCCCCGTTCTCAAACCGCTGCACCACGCCTAGGTTCCCCATGATCGACAGCGGCACCTGCTCGCGCGCATCTCCCGGCGTGTCGGTCTTGTCCACCGCCGCCGTCGCCGTCGCAAAGAACCGCGGGTCAAACGCGTGCCGCTCGATCAGCAGGCGGATCGCCGCGAGGATGTACTCCTCCTCCGCGCTCAGATACTCACGGGCCGAGCGCTGGGCCTGCCGCCACGAACCCTGCAGGTCCAGCCGCACGGCATCCGGCGGCGGCCTGGAAAACGCCTCCAGCCGCGCCGCGACATCGCGCGCCTCGTCTGCCGCCACGAACGACAACTCCTCAGTCGCAGGGTTCACACTCCCCGGAACCTTGGCCTTCGCCGCCGCGTCCGCATCCGTCGCCTCCCCAAACTCCCGGCGCGGCACCCGACTCGAAGGCCCCAACAACCCGCTCCGCCGCTCGATCAATTCCGCTGTGCGAGCATCCACATCCGCCAGATTGTCGGTGCACCCGCAAGCCCCACCGGCCAGCACCAGCAGCACACCAGCCAAAGCCCGACTGCCGACCCCGCCGCTGTTGCCCACTGTCTGCATGATGCATCCGGATCGGAAAGTGTTAGGGTCACAAACGGGGAAGATTCGGGTCAATTTGAGGGCAGAAAGCGTCCAAATGTACGCCCTTCGTGTCCGGTCGTTGCAGTTGAGTGTTCACTTACCTATGCTTGGCCAGATTCGTTTTCGCACGCGGCCAGGCAAAACGCTGGCATCAGAATCGGGTTTTGATCGGGCCTGCGGATAGGCCCGGCAAGCGTGCGTCTGGGGGGGTAGAGCCGCACGACCAGCAACCGGCTGGCACGCGGGCCTGTGCGGGGCGCTGGACCGCGCCACCCGCCGGCGATTTGGCCCCTCCCGGAGTTTCCACCTACCGATGGCCGCGCTCACCTACGACGGGCAAAGTTTCATGATCGATGGTCGCCGGATCTGGCTGGTGGCCGGTTCGGTCGAATACACGCGCTGCCCGCGCGAAGCGTGGCGAGAGCGCATCGCCGCCGCCCGCAACGCGGGCCTCAACACCATCACCACCTCGGTTGTCTGGGCACGCCACGAGGGCCGCGCCGGCCAGTTTGACTTCACCGGCGACAACGACCTGCGCCACTTCGTCAACCTCGTGGCTGAGGCCGGCCTCTACCTCGTCCTGCGCATGGGTCCCTACCAGGGCAACGGGTGGGACCTGGGCGGCCTGCCCGCCTGGCTCCTGGGCAACGCCAACATCACCCTCCGCACCACCAATCAGCCGTTCCTCGAATGCTGCTCGCGCTTCATCGGCGCTGTCGCCCGCCAGGTCGCCGACCTGCAGGCCACCGGCGGCGATGCCGACGATGCCAAGAAAGCCGGCCCCATCGTCCTCGTCCAGAGCGAATCCGGCTGGACCTGCGGCCACGATCAACTCGCCCACGGCTACCTCGGCGAACTCAACCGCTACCTGCGCGAGTCCGGCTTCGAGGTCCCCTTCGTCAACGCCAACAACCTCTGGCAGGGTGTCGAGGGCGAGATCGACGGCTGGGTCGGCACCGGCCCCCTCTTGGCCAACCTCCGCCAACTCAACATGGTCCGCCCCAGCCAGCCGCGCTTCGTGGCCGAGTATCGCCTCGGCTCCCGCGCCACCTGGGGCCGCCCCACGGCCAAGCCCCCGCGCACCGACGAGGTCCAGCGCGGCCTGCTGGAAATCCTCGCCGCCGGCGGCCAGTACAGCGTCGAACCCTTCTTCGGCGGCACCAACTTCGGCTTCTCAGCGGGCCGCCTGGGCGACGGCCCCGACAGTTTCGCCATCACCAACGACGACCGCGGCGCGCCCCTCGACGAGGCGGGCCAGCCGCGCGAAACCTACCACGCCCTGCGCCGCGTCAGCATGTTCGCCTCGCGCTTCGGCCGCCTGCTCAGCCACCTCGACAGCAAGCGCCACGCCGTCACCCTCGTGCCGCCCCGCGCGGGAGACGGCGAACGCCGCGCCAAGGGCGGCAAGGCCGCGGCCCACGTCGGCTACGACGGCCCCGTCATCGTGCACGCCAGCGGCAGCCAGGGCCACGTTGTGTTCATCTTCGCCCCCGAGCCCGGCGTAGCCGACCACACACGCGACGCCGTCGACCTCCTCCTCCCCGACGGCACCACCCTCCCCGTCTTCCTCGGCGATCAGCCAGTGGCCTGGGTGCTGCTCGACACCCGCATCGTCGGCCGCTCGCAACTCGACTATTGCAACCTCTCCTGCGTCGCGATCGCCGGGCGTGTGCTCGTCATCTGCGGCCCCGCCGGCTCCGACGCCCGGCTCTCCATCAACGGCGCCGAACTCCAGGCCCACGTCCCCGAGGGCGACGAGCCCCTGCTCATCGACCACGAGGGCGTCATCCTCTGCCTCACCCCCGACACCCTGCTCCCCCAACTCCACATCGGCGACGACGCCGTCTACATGGGCATCGACGGCCTCACCCACGACGGCCAACCCATCGTGCCAGCGTGGGGCGCCAAGTACCGCAAGGTCCACACCGAAGCCACCTGGCAGACCATCAGCGCCGAAGAAGCACCCAAGGTCGTTGTCAAAATCCCGCCCCCGCCCCCCGTCTACGTGCGGGGTCGCCGCAAACTGCCTCCCCCGCCCAAGATCGTCAAGATCAAGGGCAAGAACACCCTCGTCCCGCCCCCCGAGCCCACCACCCAGATCGTCATCGGCAAGCCCACCGGCTTCGTGGTGCCCCACACCAAGCCCATCGGCAAGGTGACTATCGCCCACTGGCTCTGCGCCGCTCAGGATGCCTACATCGACGGCACCGGCCCGCGCTTCGCCTCCATCGCCGGCCCCGCCGAACTCGGCAAACTCGGCGCCGCGAGCGGCTACGGCTGGTACCGCATCACCCTGAAAAACCCCTCCGCCGGCACCGTCCTTCTCGCCGCGCCCCACGCCGGAGACCGCCTCGCCTTCTTCGAAGACGGCAAGCGCATCGCCCACATCGGCCGCGGCCCCGGCACCGAGCCCACCGCCAAACTCCGCCTGCACAAGGGGGAGCAAACCCTCGTCGTCCTCGCCGAAAACCTCGGCCGCTTCGCCGAGGGCTCGCAACTCGGCGAGTTCAAGGGCATCTTCGGCCACCTCTGGGGCGTCGAACCCCTCCGCACCTCCAAGGGTGAAGTTCACGAGGCCGAACCCATCGACGTGCTCGGCTTCAAGGCACCCCTCTGGAACGTCTCCCCGGGCGACGTCACCGAATCACGCCGCCTCCGCTGGGCCGTGCCCGGCAAGCACAAGGGCGGCCTGCTCATCCGCCTCAACCCCCACGGCCACCGCGGCCTCATCCTGCTCAACGCCAAGCCCTTCCGCTTCTTCGACCCCAGCGGCCCCGACACGCTCTTCATCGAGCCCGCGCAACTCTCCAAGGGCAAGAACACGCTCGAACTCGCCCTCCTCGGCGGCGGCGCGGCCGCGCTGCGAGACCTCGCCGAGGCCGTCGAGTTCCTCGACTGCGAGGACAACCTCACCGCCAAGGCGGAGTGGAGTTTCGCCAAGTGGGAGCAGCCCGCCGCCTCCGCCTTCCACACCGAGCACAAGCGCGGCCACGAACCCCGCTGGTGGAAGGCCACCTTCCCCCTCGCCCACGCCGCCGACCTCACGCTCGACACGGACGGCCTCAGCAAGGGCCAGGCGTACGTCAACGGCAAACACCTGGGCCGCTACTTCACGCAGACCGAGGCCGGCCAGAAGGTCGGCCCGCAAACCGAACTCTTCGTTCCCGCCGCGTGGCTGCACGCCGGCAAAGACAACGAGGTCGTCATCTTCGACGAGCACGGCTTCTCACCCGCCAAGGTGCGCCTCAGCGGCATCAAAGCCTGAGGCCTGTAAGTGGGCCCATACTTCGTGGGGGTCTTGGGCCCTTGGGTGGTCCGGCGGTCCCCGCCGGTCCGGGTTTGCCGAGTCCCTGCGCACCCGCGCCAGGCTCACCCCAGCACCTTCAACCCCCCATCCTCCAGTTTCTGCGGCCGCTGCCAATACGCGAACTGCGGCGTGAAGTCCTTCTCGTCCATGCCCAGCAAGCCCAGCATGGGCCACAGCGCGCAGTACGCATCGCCGGGCCCGAACCCTGTTGCGTTCAGCCGCGCCGGCTTCCCTTCGTGCAGCACATAGGCCACCATGCCCGGCGCGTTGTCATGCTCCGTGTCGGCGGACTGCTCCTTGATGTACTCGCCGCCCCCGTGGCTGGCCATGCGGAAGCGCCACCCCCGCGACAGCGCAAACGCCCGCTGCGTCTGCGGCGGGTCCTTGGAAACCAGCACCACCGAGCACGCGTGCTCCAGGTGCGGCAGGAAGGCGTTGAACCCATCAGCCCACAGCGTGCAGTAGCGGCACGCCTGGCCCATGTTGTGGATCACCAGCAGTTTGTCCCTGCCCGCAAAGAGCCCGCTCAGCGACACCCGCCCATCAAGCGTGGTGAAGGCGTAGTCCTTCACCGGCGTGGGCGTGGCCGCCTTGCGCAGCGCGGCCAGTCGCGTGCTGCGTTCCACAATCTCGCGTTCCAGTTGTTCGATGGTGTCCATGGCCCAAGCCTACCAGCCCCGGCCGGATGGGGCTCTGGTGGGGCGGACGTCCCGTCCGCCTCTCCCCCTCACTCATCATCCCGCGGCTCGCCCTCTTTCCGCGTGCGCGGCATCTGCCTCAGCACCTTGTCGACAAGTCCGTACTCGAGCATCTCCGTCTCGTCCAGCCACTTGTTGCGGTCGCAGTCGAGCATGATCTGCTCCACCTTCTGCCCCGTGGCCTCCGCATAAATCTTGTACAGCCGCTCGCGTATGCGCAGCATCTCCCGCGCCTCGATCTCCAAATCCGTCGCCTGCCCCTCCAGCACGCCGCCGATCAGCGGCTGGTGCATCAGGTTTCGCGCGTTGGGCAGGCAGAACCGCTTGCCCCGCGTCCCGCTCGCCGCGATCAGTGAGCCCATGCTCGCGGCCTGACCCACGATGTACGTGCACACATCGCACTGCACGAACTTCATCGTGTCGATGATGCCCATGCCCGACGACACGCTCCCGCCCGGCGAGTTCACGTACAGGTGAATATCGCTCTTGGGGTCCTCGTTCGCCAGGAACAGCGTCTGCGCGATCACCAAACTCGCCACCTCATCGTTCACCGGGCCGCCCAGGAAGATGATGCGGTCCTTCAGCAGCCGCGAGTAGATGTCGTACGACCGCTCGCCGCGGCCGGTCTTCTCAATCACGATGGGAACGAGGTATGACATGGGAAGTTCCAAATTGCCAAATCACCAAATCATCAAATGGCCAAATCCAATCCAGCGTCGCGCTCCATTTGGCCATTTGCTCATTTGGCCATTTGGTCATTTCCGCGGCACAGCCGCGGTCACTTCTTCGGCGGCTCCGCGATCACCTCGTCCACAAGGCCATACGCCTTGGCCTCCTCGGCGTCGAAGTACTTGTCCCGTTCGCCGTCCTTGCGCACCTGCGCGGGCGTCTGGCCCGTGTGCTTGGCCAGAATGTTGATCAGTTCGTTCTTGCTCTTGATGATCTGCTCGGCCTGAATGCGGATGTCCTCCGCCTGCCCGCCCACGCCGCCGTAGGGCTGGTGGATCATCACCTTGGCGTGCGGCAGAATAAACCGCTTGCCCTTCGTCCCCGCCGTCAGCAGCACCGCGCCGCCCGAGTACGCACGCCCGAGGCAGTACGTGCTCACGGGGCTGCCCAGGAACCGCATCGTGTCGTACAACGCCAGCGTGTCGTCCACCGCGCCGCCCGGCGAGTTGATGTACAGGTGAATGTCCGTCGCCGACTTCTGCTTGTCCAGATACAGCATCTGCATCATCACCCGCGCCGCGGATGACGGGTTGATCTCCCCGATGAGAAACACCACCCGGTTTTCGAGGAGCAACTCATCGATCGTCATCTCACGCGTGCGCTGATAGGTGATGCTCACGTTCGATCCTTTGAGAGGGCCACGCCGACAGGCCCGCGGGTCCAGACAAACACAGGCAAACCGCACCGCCACCGAACAAGCCGTCGCGGCACGAGCAAGACGGTAGGTGTATCGGCAAGGCCCGTGCCGAGAGTGAGGCCCTCCACGCGCGGCCACGCAGGCCAGCCTGACGCCAGATAACGTGCCACGGACGATCAACCTCCCCGCTCAACCGCCGCGTTGGCAGGCGGCTGGATCACCGCCGCATCCACCGTTCCGCACTCCGGGCAGCGCACACGCGCCGGCCCTCCGCCGCCCGCCGACTCCTCCGTGATGCCGCTGAGCACATACCCGCACGCCCCGCACACGCTCACGCCCAACGCCCGCAGCCGCGCCCGCGCGAAGGCCCGCACCGCCGGGCGATGCACGAACCAGAAGAAACTCCCGAACACCGCCACGCTCGCGGCGACCAGCGCGCCAACGTGCCACACAAACGGCGTCCCACGCCCGAGCAAGAAGCCCGCGCCGACGAGCGCAGACACACCCACCACCCCGCCAAGCCCCATCAACACCAGCGGGCGCGTCACGAACCCTGCCCACCCCGGAATCCGCCCCGCGTTCACATCCGCAAACGCGCGATCACGCTCCGCCTCGCTGGGAAAGAGTTTCCACTCCGGCAGATCGACCACGTGAAACAGGCAACCACGCGAATACATGCCGCGCAGCGTCATGCTCGCGCTCCCGTACCAGCCATCACACCCACAATCGCCTCCGCCGCCCTCGCCGCGCCATCCTCGTTTCTCGCCTCCGCACCCACCTTCCGCGCCCGCTCCACAAACCCCTCCCCCGGGTCCAGCACGCGCCGCAGCGCACCCTCCAGCGATTCCACACCCACCCGCTTGCGCTTCACCTTCGCCGCCACACCCAGCCGCACCAGCCGGGCCGCATTGTCCGGCTGGTCGTGCGCAAACGGCACGCACACCTGCGGCGCGCCCGCCCGCATCGCCTCCGCTGTCGTCCCCGCACCGCACTGATGCACCACCGCCGCGCAGCGCCCCATCACCCGCGAGTAGGGTGCATACCCCACCGCCAGCGCCCTCACCCCATCACACCCGCGCGGCACCGGCTGCTTCCCCACCAGCAACACGCACCGCCTCCCCACCCGCCCGCACGCCTCCACCGCGTGCTCGTAAAACGCCCCCGCCACGTCCACCGCCGCCGACCCCAGCGTGAACAACACCGGCGCTTCGCCCGCTTCCAAAAACCGCTCCAACTCTGCGCTGCCCGTCGCCGCCGCGGCATCGTCAAACAGACACGCACCCGTCGCCACCGTGTTCGGCGGCCAGTCCCTCTGCGGCGGCCCCAGAATCGGCGAGAACATCGCCAGGTTCAACCTCTCCGACACCAGCCCGCCCAGAATCGGGTGCCGCGCATCCCGCGGCAGGCCCACCTTCGCCCGCAATTCCCGCAGCGGCCTCGCCCATCGCCACGTCACCACCTTCGCCAGCCCGAAGATGAACCGGTACGGCCACGGCCGCAGCGGCCTGAAGACCTCGAACCACGGCAGCGGCGGGATCACCGGCGGGTCGTACGCGGAGAACAGGATCATCGGTTGCAGCACCGTGTACACGTACGGCAGACGCAACTGCTCCGCCACGATCGGCGCTCCAAACGCCAACGGATGCCCCACGAGCATGTCGTAACTCTTCGCCCGCATCGCCGCCAGCAGGGCCGCGTGCGAGCGCTCCAGCCACGGCAGCACGATCCCCTTGAAGATGTGGTCGCCCCCCTGCGTCTCGTGCATCACCATCTCCATGCTGATGCCGCCGGCCTCAAACTCTTGGCGCGATGGCGGCAGGGCCACAAACCCCACCCCCGCCCCAGTGATCGTCTCCCGATGCTCCTCGCCCGTGCCGATCGTTGCCGGCACACCCCGCGCGATCAGCGCCCGCGCCACCGCCACGTACGGGTGAATGTCGCCACGCGAGCCGAACGTGCAGAAGAACACCCCCCCGCCGCGGCCGCCCACGGCCCCGACATCCGTGGCCCGCGACTCATCGCCCGTGCTCACTCGCCATCCCCCCGCCGCGCCTCGCCCGCCACGCGCCCCGGGCTGGGCACGGCGTTGTCGCGCCCCAGCACCAGCCAATCCGCAATCTCCACCGCCTCCGCAAAACTCGCCTTGGCGTGCTCCACGTTCCCCGCGCTGGGCAGCACACGCCCCGTGAACAGGTGCTCCACCGTGGGGATCGCATCGCCGCACACCAGCACGCTCCGGTCCACATCCGTGCGCGGCAAATCCAGGTCCACCGGCCCCTCGCCATCCCGATCCCGCCCCGTCGAAACCAGCAGGCCGCACATGCCCGGCGTCACGCCCGGCAGGGGGAACAGGTCCACACCCTCCGCAAGCGACTCGGGGGCCTCCTCGAAGCGATGCAAGATCGCCACCTCCCGCTCGATCGTCTCTCGCAGTTCCTCATCGCTGTGCTCCACCGCGTGCCGCAACGCCGACACCAGCGGGATGCCCACCATCTCGCGCTCCGTGCGATGGATCAGCCAGCGCGCGTTCTCGAACGCGTCAATCCCCCGGTGCGTGTCGAGGTGAAAACTCGTGAGGAACACGATCGTCACGTCGTCGGGCGTGATGTTGGCCCGCTCCGCCAGCCGCGCCCCCAGAGCCTGAGACGGGAGGCCGGGGTCCACCAGGATCGTCTCCTCGCGCGTGCGGATCAGCGTCGTGGTGGCGTGCCCGGTGCGCACGGGCCGCCGCTCGCCCCACAGCGGGTGGGCTCCAAGCGTTCCGATCGAGATGACGCGGAGGTCGATCAAGCGGTGAGCCGCGAGCCGTTAGCGGCGAGCCAGAAAGAAACCACAGCGCGGGCCAGTGCCCTTTGCGGTCTGCCGTTTTTCATTTGCCATTTGCCATTTGCCATTTGCCATTTGTCTCAGGCCTCCGCGGCCACATCCCTCTGGCTCATCAGCCGCACCAGCACCGGGTGCCCCTCCTTCTTCTTCCGCCGCAGGGCCTCCACCACCACCGGCGGGCACATCTTCCGCAGCACCCGCAGGTCACGCCCCATCGCCGTGAGTTGCTTGATCAAACTCGAACTGGTGTACGCGAACGTCTGCCCCGCCACCACAAACGCCGTCTCCAGCCCCGCCACCTCGCGGTTCGTCAGCGCCTGCTGCACCTCGTTCTGCAGGTCAGACAAGTTCCGGATGCCCCGCAGCAGCACCGTCGCCCCGCACCGCTTCGCAAAGTCCACCGTCAGCCCGCTGAACGCCTCCACGCGCACCCGCGCACCCGCGGGCTCACGCCGCTCCAACTGCGCGATCAACTCGCGCGTCAACTCCACGCGCTCCGCGGCCGAGAACAACTCGCCCTTACCAGGGTTGCGTCCCACCGCCACCACCAGGTCATCAAACAGCCGCCTGCCGCGTGCAATCACGTCCAGGTGCCCGAACGTGATGGGGTCGAAACTCCCCGGGAACATCGCCACGTGCCGGTGCGCTGTGCCTCGAACCGCCCGCCTTGTTGCTCGCTTGGCCACAACCCAGTTTATCCGGACGCGCGGCAGCCCGCCCCGCCACTCCGTTTCTCCCCCCACCGACACAACCCCACCCGCACGCGCCCGGCGCGCACGCCCACGCTTGCACCCCGGCGCGATGAATCTCACTCTTCCCCTGCCCGCCAACCCCGCCCCTGCCAAACGCCCCGCGACGGAATGCCTCCCCGCCGCGGGGTGTTTCTTTTTTGCCATCGGATCACCCCCGCCCACGGGTTTGTTAGCATCCTCACACCCGTGCATCACCCCCCCGCCGCACCCAGCCCGCCCGAACTCAACGGCCGCGCCTCGTCCGGTAGGCCGCTGCGCCTCATGCTCCTCACCGACACACTCGCGGATGTGAACGGTGTCTCCCGCTTCATCCTCGATGTCGCCCGTGCCGCGCACGAACGCGCCCGCGACCTCACCGTGGTCACGTCCACGCGCATGGCCTGCCCCAGCCTGCCCAACATCGTGAACATCCCCCCGCTCCTGGCCGCGCGCATGCCGCGCTACGAGCAGTTGGAGGCGGTGCTCCCGCCCATGCGCCGGATCTTCGACATGGTGATTCTGCACCGGCCCGACGCGGTCCATCTCTCCACGCCCGGCCCGGTGGGCATCGCCGGGTGGTGGGCCGCGCGGCGCCTGCGCATCCCCATCGTCGGCATCTACCACACAGACTTCCCCGCCTACATCGCCCACCTCTTCGACGACGATGCCCTCACCTGGACCTCCACCGCCGCCATGCGCTGGTTTTACAAACCCTTCGCGAAGGTCATGACCCGCTCGGCCCAGTACGCCCGTGTCGTCAAGGACCTGGGCATCCGCTGCTCGCGCATCCGCTCGCTGCGGCCGGGGACGGACACGCAGGCCTTCCACCCACGCCACGCCGACCGCTCCATCTGGCGCACCATCCCCGGCTGCGACCCCCAGAGCGTGAAGGTCCTCTTCGTCGGGCGCGTCAGCGTCGAAAAGAACCTCCCCTTCACCGCCCGCATCTGGGCCGCCGTCAGCAACCAACTGCGCCGGGCCGGCCCGGGCACGCCCACGGCCGAACTCATCATCGTCGGCGACGGCCCCTACCGCCGCGAAATGGAAGCCGCGTTGCAGGGCATGAACGCGCACTTCCTCGGC
The DNA here is from genome assembly GCA_046156035.1 of Phycisphaerales bacterium. Classification (GTDB taxonomy): domain Bacteria; phylum Planctomycetota; class Phycisphaerae; order Phycisphaerales; family UBA1924; genus JAEUIX01. The sequence continues at coordinate 114,507 of JBJXEW010000025.1, forward strand.
TTCCGCCTCGGGGCCGAACTCTCCCGCCTCTACGCCTCCAGCGACCTCTTCCTCTTCAACTCTCTTACCGACACGCTGGGGCAAGTCGTGCTCGAAGCCCAGGCCTCCGGCATCGCCGTCCTCGTCAGCGATTTCGGCGGCCCGCAGGAGGTCACGCGCAACGGCACCACCGGCCTGGTCCTCCCCGGCAACAACCAGCAGGCCTGGGTCGATGCCCTCGTCGCACTCATCACCGACAGGCCACGCCTCCGCAGCATGGGCCTGGCCGCGCGCGAGTACGCCCAGACCATGAGCATCGATGCCAGTTTCGACCACTTCTGGGAGGTGCACGAGCAGGCCGTCTGGACCGAGCAGGCCCGCCGCGGCGAGCGCACCCAATCCCGCCGCCAGGCCGCCCGTCGCCGCCGCCTGGAAGCCCACGCCTGCGCGACCACCGGCGTCGGGGGCGCGTGATCTCCGGTCCCGCTTCCCCTACCATCCGCCCGCCATGCCCCCCACACCCCAGATCACCATCGACGGCCGCGTACACCAGTTCACGCCGGGCCAGATGATCATCCAGGTTGCCAACGCCGCCAACCAGGCGATCCCTCAATACTGCTACCACGACGGCCTCTCCATCGTGGCCAGTTGCCGCATCTGCCTGGCCGAACTCTGGATGCCCAACAAGCAAACGGGCGCGCTCGAGCCCTACATGGGCGGCAAACTCATGCCCACATGCCAGACGGCCTGCCTCGACGGCATGGTCGTCTACACCGACTCGCCCAAGTCCGTGGCCAACCAGAAGGCGGTGATGGAGTACCTCCTCATCAACCACCCGCTGGATTGCCCGGTGTGCGACCAGGCGGGCGAGTGCTTCCTGCAGGACTACTCCTACGAGTACGGGCGCGGGCAGTCGCGCTTCGAGGAGACCAAGGTCAAGCAGGCCAAGAAGGACCTCGGACCCCACGTCTACCTCTACGCCGACCGCTGCATCATGTGCACACGCTGCGTCCGCTTCACGCGCGAGGTGAGCGGCACCTCCGAACTCCTCATCGCCGGACGCGGCAACCGCGAGGAGATCGACGTCTTCCCCGGCCACCCCATCGACAACGAACTCTCCGGTAACGTCGTGGACCTCTGCCCCGTCGGTGCGCTCCTCGATAAAGACTTCCTCTTCGTCCAGCGCGTCTGGTTCCTCAAGAGCACGCCCTCCATCGACGGCCTCACCGCCAGCGGCGACAACATCCTGATCGAGCACAACGAGGGGAAGGTCTACCGCTTCAAGCCGCGCACCAACCTCGCCGTCAACAAGTGGTGGATCACCGATGAGGTCCGCTTCGGCTGGAAGTTCATCCACCGCGAAGACCGCCTGAACACGCCCCGCCGCCGCCAGTTCGGCACGCAGGTTGACACCGACTTCGAGCGTGCCACGCGCGAAGCCGGCGAGAGCCTCAAGAAGGTCGCGGCGACGGGAAAGCGTCTCGGCCTGCTCGTCAGCCCCATGCTCTCCTGCGAAGAGGCGTACATCCTCGCCAAGGCCGCGCTCGCCATCGACCCCAAAGCCTTCCTCGCTGTCGGGCCCATCCCCACGCACGGCGCTGACAAGGTTTTCCCCATCGGCATCAACGAGGCCGACCCCAAGGCCTTCAAGATGTACGCCGAGAAGTGCCCCAACAGCCGCGGCGTTCGGCGTGTGCTGGAAGCCCTGAGCAAGGGCACAGCGCACAACGGCTACGTCCCGACGTTCGACCAGTTCATCACGCAGGTGCGCTCCGGCGAAGTCGCCGGCATCATCCTCACCGGCAATTACCCCAGCGACTGGGCGACGGACACGCTCATGACGGCACTTGGCGCAGTTGGCGCTGGTGGGACAGGCTCTGGTGGGGCGGACGTCCCGTCCGCCATGGCTTCATCCCGCCCCTTCTGCATCGTGCTCGACACGCTCCCCTCGCGCCTCACCGACCGCGCCGACATCCTCCTCCCCACCGCCACGTGGGCCGAGAAGGCGGGCTCCTTCGAGAACGCCCGCAACATGGTGCAAGCCTTCGAGCAGGCCATCGCTGTCTTCGACGGCGCACGCGCCGAGGGCCAGGTCGCCACAGACCTGCTGCGCGCCGCCGGTGGAGAGGCCGCGCTCGCCGCGGCGGGCCTGTGCACGCTCTTCAACGCCGCCGACACGCGAAGCGCCATGGCCCGCACTCACGCCGACCTGGGCCTCTTCGCCACGGGCGTTCACGCGGCCAGCGTGCCCGTCCAACAGGTGCCGGATATGCAGGTCGTGGAGTTGTAGAACGCCCACCGGAGGACTGACGCCATGCCCGGCCCCGGTTCCACCAACACGCTCATCGTCGTCGTCGTGGTCGTCCTCGTCGTCACGCTCGGCGCGCTCATCTTCTTCTGGTGGCGCTCCATGTACGGCGTCTGGAGCATGAAGCACACCGACCGCGCCAAGGCCTCCACCCGCGCTGACGGTCTCGATGCCGCGTCGATCGTGGTTCTTTCCTCCGGCTCGCACCACGACAGCGAACGCAAGCACGACCGCGATGGAGACGGGGGCGGCGGCGGGGGTGGAGATTGAGCGCGCCGCACCGCTCCTGGGGCCCGTGGGCCGAGCGTCTCGCCCGCGTAGACGAGATGATGCGCGACATGTCGGCCCACACCGACCCGCAGGCCATGGTCCAGCAATACGGCCGGCGCGTCCGCGAGTTCTTCGGCACCACCGACTTCGTCTCCCTCAGCCGCCGCGGCGTGCAACCGCCGTTCTTCCGCGTCACGCGCTCCAGCAAGTGGCAGGGCCGGGCGATTGACCCGTGGAAGGACGGCCACAAACTTCCCCTCCTCTCCGGCGGCCTCCTGGGCGAACTGCTCTACGCCGACCGTCCGCAACTCATCAACGACTTCACGCCCGACCCGGCCGACCCCGGCTACGAACACCTCGCGGGTTCGCGGGCTCTGCTGGCCATCCCACACTACGAGAACGGTGTGGCCGTCAACATGGTCGTCTCCCTCCAGGCCGAGGTCGGCGGCTTTGAACCCGAACTCGTCCCCGAACTTGTGTGGACCTCCAGCCTCTTCGGGCGAGCCACGGGTTCGCTCGTGCTGTCGCGGAAACTCGCGGCGGCGAACGCCGCGCTGGAACACGAGATGAACGTGGTCGCGGAGATTCAGCGGTCGCTGCTGCCCTCGACGCTGCCGGACCTGCCGACCCTGGACCTCGCGGCGGAGTACTGCCCCTCAACCCGTGCCAGCGGCGACTACTACGACTTCTTCCCGCTGGCGGACGGGCGGCTGGGGATGTTGATCGCGGATGTTTCGGGGCACGGCACGCCCGCGGCGGTGCTGATGGCGATTCTGCACGCAATCGCGCACATGCGGCCGGGGGAGCCGGACCCGCCCGCGCACGTGCTGAGTGATCTGAACGCGGCGCTGGCGGCGCGCTACACGATGACGACGGGGACGTTCGTGACGGCGTTTTACGGTGTCTACGACCCGCGTTCACGCCGGCTGACGTACTCGAGCGCAGGCCACAACCCGCCGCTGTTGCTGGACGGGCAGACGGGGGCGGTGGGGCGGCTTGACCGCGCGCAGGGCCTGCCGCTGGGCGTGCTGGACGATTCAAAATACACCGACGCGAGCACCCCCCTGGACCCCGGCGACACGCTCGTGCTCTACACCGACGGCATCACCGAGGCCCACGCGCCGGCCAACACCACGGGCGACCGCCTCTTCGGCGAGGCACGCCTTGAAGCAACGATCTACCGCTGCGCCAAGGTCGCGCCCGTTGCCGGCGCCCAAGGCGTGATCGACGAGATTCTCCGCGACGTGGAGGCTTTCGCCAACGGTCGCCCTGCCGACGACGACCGGACGATCGTGGTGGGCCGGGTGCGCTAGCGCGCGCGCGTCTCCCCTCCCTTTGGGAGGGGCAGGGGGAGGGTCGCTCACACGCTTCTACCCTTCCCCCGTGCCCCGCTACAAACTCACCATCGCCTACGACGGCACCGACTTCTGCGGCTGGCAGAAGCAGGAACCCCTGGCGGACACGAACCCCGACCGTGAGGCAGGGGCAGGCGGCACACCGGCCGGTGCCGACGCTCGCCCGACAGGCTCGGCGTTCGGACCATCCACACCCCTCATCGAGTCCACACGCGAGGGCCGCGTCGCCCTCCGCACCGTGCAGGGTGTGCTGGAGCAGGCGGTGCGTGGTGTGACCCGCGAGAGCGTTGAACTCTCCGGTGCCAGCCGCACCGACTCCGGCGTACACGCACGCGGCCAGGTCGCCGCCTTCACCTGCGAGCCGCGCGAGCCAGAGACCGACATCGCGGGCACATCCGGCCGCACCGGCTGGCCCATCTCCCGCGGCACATCCGGCCTGCTTGCCGCCATCAACTCTCGCCTGCCGGACGATGTCGTCGTCGTCGCCGCGGAACCCGCCGACAACGCCTTCGATCCCGTGGCCGATGTGGTAAGCAAGGAATACACCTACACCTTCCACGTCTCGCCCTCGCGCCCGCTCTGGGACCGGCGCTTCGTCCATCACGTCTGGAACCCCGCCGGCCTGAACGTCGAGCCGATGAACACGGCCGCGGCCATGCTCGTGGGCGAGCACGATTTCGCGGCATTCGCCGCGGCGGGCCACGGCCGCCTCAGCACCGTCCGCACGATCCACGCCCTCACCGTCGCGCGCGAGTCGCCCGAGCGGGTCGTCCTGCGCATCTCCGGCAGCGGCTTCCTCTGGAACATGGTGCGGATCATCAGCGGAACGCTCATGGATGTCGGCCTGGGCCGCCGCACCGCCGCGGATGTTTGCACCGCGCTCGAATCGGGTGAGCGCACCAAGGCCGGGCCGACGCTGCCGCCGGAAGGGCTGTGTTTGGAGTGGATCAGGTATGGGGGGTGATCCGATGATACTGTTCAGCGATGGCAGCGGGTTTGGGCGAAGGTGTGTACAGCGTGCAGGAGGCATCAGCCCTCTCCGGCGTTTCGCCGCGCCGCATTCGTCGCTGGCATGAAGGCTACACGTTTGGGCCGCTGGACCGTCGCCACAGAATGCCCCCGGTCGTCGCGGTTCAGCCGCGACACTTTGACGGTGTCCTGCAGCTCTCGTTTCTGGACCTGATCGAAATCCGGCTGATAGAGGAGTTCCTGAAGTTCGGGGTCAGTTGGAAGGAGTTGAGGCACGCGGCCCGTGCCGGCGCGGAGTTGCTCAAAACGGACTACCCATTTGCGAGCATGAAGTTCAAGACCGACGGTCGCCAGATCTTTGCCGACATCAAGGCAAATGGGCGGGCCCGTGAACTCGTCCACATCCGGAAGAGGCAGCAGGTGTTTCGCAGCGTCATTGAACCTGCCCTGCGGGGAGTTCAGTTCGATTCGTCTCGTGCGGTCCGTTGGTGGCCGCTGGGGACCACCGGCCGAGTCGTCATTGATCCGCTGGTCTGCTTCGGGAAGCCCGTGGGCTCCAGGAGCGGCGTGCCCGTGGCGATCCTTGCAAGCCACGCGGCACGACATGGCGTTCCAACGACCGTTCGGTGGTACGGCGTTGACTCTCAGGAAGTGCAGGATGCCCTGCGATTCTCCGAGCGAATCGCGGCATGAGGTTCTTCTTTGACAACTGCGTGTCGCACCGTCTCGCCACCGCCTTGCACGCACTTGTTGAGCCCGGACACAAGGTCGTTCATCTGAGAGAGATGTGGCCGCGTGCGGATCGCGTCACGGTGCCCGATACGGAGTGGATCGAGCGGCTCTCGCGCGAGTCGGACTGGGTGGTTATCAGCGGTGACATCAGAATCCGAACCCGACCGGCCGAGCGCGATGCTCTGCGGCGCGCTCGCTTGTCGACCTTCTTTCTTGCGGACGGATACACCCGGCTGCCTGAGTGGGAGCAGGTCCGCTGGCTGATCAACAAGTGGCCGGAGATCGTCGATCTTGCGAGCAGAACGGCAGAGGGCAGCATGTTTCGCGTGCCGAAACGCGGCAAGATCGAGACCTTCTGATCGTGCGCATCCTCCACATCTCAACCCGGCTCATCCTCGGCGGCTCGCAAGAGAACACCGTTCTCTCCTGCGAAGGCCAGGCCCGGCGCGGCCACGAGGTTCACCTCGCCTTCGGCCCCATCTACGGCCCCGAAGGCTCGCTCCTCGAGCGCGTCGAGCGCTTCCGCACGCCTGACAAGCGCCCCATCTCCACACACGTTGTGCCGGACATGATCCGCGCCATCCATCCGCTCCGCGACTGGCGTGCTTACCGCCAACTCATCGCCCTCATCCGCGCCACCAACCCCGACATCGTCCACACGCACTCGAGCAAGGCCGGCGTGCTGGGCCGCGCCGCGGCGTGGGCGTGCCGCAGCCCCGCCGTCATCCACACCATCCACGGCCCGCCCTTCTACACCGGTCAGAATCCGCTGGTGCGACGCCTGTACATCGAGTCGGAGCGCTTCGCCGCGAAACGCTGCCACATGATCGTCTCCGTTGCCGACGCGATGACCAACCAGTATCTCGCCGAACGCATCGGCACGCCCGAGCGGTACATCACCGTGCGCTCGGGCATGGAGGTGGAGACGTTCCTGCACGCCGCGCCGGGAGAAGACCGCGCGGCAATGCGCTCGCGGCTCGGGCTGGCCGACGGCGACTTCGTCATCGGCACCGTCGCGCGGCTCGCCCATCAGAAGGGGCACGACGACCTGCTCGATGCGCTGGCGGGGCAGGTGCGGTCTGATCGCCGCTGGAAACTCCTCTGGATCGGCGACGGGTGGTGGCGCGAGCGCCTCGTGAGCAAGGCCCGCTCGCTGGGCCTGGGCGTGGCCGAGTTGGACAGCGGCTCGGCGGCCCAGCGAAGCGATCGGTCCGGTGCGCAGGTGATCATCACGGGCCTGGTTCCTCCTGAGCGTGTTCCCGGACACATGCGCGCGATGGATGTGCTCGCCCATCCGAGTTACCGCGAGGGCCTCCCCCGCACCGTGCCCCAGGCGCTGCTCTGCGGCACGCCCGTCGTCGCCTATGACACCGACGGAACCGGCGAGGCCTGCCGCGATCCCGCGCGCGTGGGCGCGGCACACGCAACCGGCTTGCTCGTGCCCCCCGGCAACCACCCAGGCCTGAGCGCGGCGATCCGCTGGATGCACGACCACCCCGCGGAGCGTGCCGCGATGGCCCAGCGCGGCCGGGCGTGGTGCGCGGCCGAGTTTGCCGCCGAAAGAATGGTGGCCGATCTTGAGGGCGTGTACGAGCGTGCGATCCAACTGGCTCGTGGCTCTGGACGGGCCGCTCAACCCACGCCCTGATATGACCGAGATGGATGGTGCCGGCGTGTGCAGGCCGCCGGGGAGGACGGCCTGCCGCGCCGGAGTTCAGTCTTTGCCGGCCCGCTCAGTCTTGCAGGTCGCGCAGCAGGCGGTCAATCGCCCGCTCGAACTTGTCGGGGTGCAAGTACGTGCCCGCGGCCAGCGCACCCTTCACTTCATCGACCCTGCCTTGGCGCACCGGGCGGTCGGTCTCGCTGGCCTCCCGAGCCTCGTCGGAGATTTCGACACTGTCGATCACGCGCGGGTACGCGGCGGGCGCGGTGCCCGCGGCCGCGAGGGCCACAGGGCGGCCGAGGGTGACGGAAGAGAGGCCATTGAGGGCGGCGATGGATTCCATGCGATCACTCCGTCACAAGGGGCTCGTCGCTCCGCGAAAACCGAGCCCGGGCGAATGGATAGGTGGGGCAAACCCAGCATCCATGCCGAGGCCGCTTTCTTGAGGCCGAGAACCTGTTGTACGTTTCCGAAAACCTGGGACTGTCTGTACCGCGATCTGCTTTTTTATCGACTAAACTCTCTCGGACCTTGAGCCCTTCCGGATTTTCGGCACAAACCGCGTAACCGTCCTCTGCACAAGGCTTTACGATGCAACCCCACCGTCGGCTCGTGCCCCCCCAAGTGCGTGGATTGTGCAGAGCAAACCTTGCGCTGCTGGTGCTTGCGCTCACGGCCGGCGCGGCCCACCGCGAGGTTTGCGCCCAGGCAACCAAGCCCGCGGCCAACCCCAAAGACGCGCGCGAGGTGCTCGCCCCCCCCACCGCCCGCAAACCCGCAGGTGCGCCAGCAGATGCACAGGCCCCCACCGCCGCCGCGACCAGCGAAGGGTGGACCATCGTCCTCGCGGGTTTTCGAGAGGCCGATCGCCAAGCCGCGGCAGACGCTTCGCTCCCGAAAATCCGCGCCGTCGCGGGCCTTGAGGGCGCGTTTGTCTCGGCGCGGCCCAAGAGCGTGCTCATCGGCATCGGCCGCTTCAAGGACGCCAGCGACCCCGAAGCCCAGACGCTGCTCAAACGCGTGCGCGAGATCGTGGTGAATGGCCAGAAGGTCTTTGCCGATGCGTTTCTCGCGCCGCCTACCGACCAGACCAACCTGGGGGCTCGTCCGGAGTACAACCTGCTCACCGCGCGCGAGCAGTTCGGCAAGCGTGCCGCGGCAACACTGCAGGTGGCTGTGTACGGCCGGCGCGATCTGGCCAACCCCACACCGGCGGACCTGGCGGAGACCCGCCGCGCGGCGGAGCAGGGCGCGGCAAGCCTGCGGCGCGATGGCGAACTGGCCTTTTATTACCACGGCACGCGCCTGAGCATGGTGACGGTGGGCGTCTTCAGCAACGAAGACCTGAAGCCCGGCGCCTCGCCCGCGCTGGAGGCGCTGCGGAAAAGGTTCCCGCACAACCTGTACAACGGGAGCGGCATCCGCGAGAAGACGCGGGCGGGTGGAAGCGCGGGCGACCTCGGCTTGCAGAAGAGCGAGCCTGTGGCGATACCGGAGCGGTGAGGAGCCGGAGGCCCAAATGGCCAAAGGGCCAAATGAAGGCAGGGGAGAGCGAGCGGTCACGGATCGCCGGATGAACGGGCGGCACCGCAGGCGGCGAGAAGGCGGGAGGCGAAGGAGCGGCGGGTGGTGAGCGGTTGGCGGTGAGCGGAGCTGGAGAGCATCGAAGTCGCAGGACCGACTTCGATGGCACGGGAGGAGTCCGCGCTCGCGGCTCGAAGGGCCTGTGCGCTCATCGGCACCGAGGTCCTCGCGGAGCCTCGCGAGTCGGTGGCACGGGGAGGCACCTCCCCCGGTCCGCCGCGGCGGACCACCCCCTCCGACGGTGTCGGAGGGGGATGAGAAGCGGAGGCGGCGGGTTGGGGGAGTGTGTGCAGGTCCACGCGGCGATGATGCACGCGGGGTTGCGGGCGGGCAAGGGCGAGCGGAGCGATGACCACGAAATGGCGCGCAAACGCGGCCGTTGGGAGAGAAAAACGAACGAAGGCGGACGGGCGGGAGGGCCGAATCGCCCCCCGCCGCCTGCCTTCGCCCTTCACTTGGCCATTTGCTCCCCCCCGCCCCCAACATTCACCGGCCAATCGCTGGCCCGCACGCGCGGCGTGTTGTAAACTGCATTGGGCCGGTCCAGCACGCCGCGCCCCCAGGAGGCCCGCTTGGCCACGGCTCGCACAACCCCCATTGAATACGCGCTCGGTCGCAACCCCATCCCGCGGCTCTGCGCCGCGTGGCAGGGTGCGGTGGTTGGCCTGATGTTGCTCTTCCTCAACCTCGTGTGCGTCTCGACTTCGGCGGCGCAGGAGCACGCGTGGACACAGTTGGTTCCAGTCGCACGGTTCGGCCAAAGCATGGCCTTCGACGGGGCACGCGGCGTCGCGCTCTTCTTCGGCGGCAACCCGAACGGCTTCGTCGTTAATTCTGTTAGCCGCGAGACGTGGGCATGGAACGGCACCAGCTGGGCATACCGCGCTGGAAATGGCCCATCCGCACGATACGGCCATGCCATGGCATACGACCCGGCTCGTGCAGTGACCGTGCTCTTTGGTGGGACGAACAATTCCACCCGCAACAACGAGACGTAGGAATGGAACGGCAGCGTGTGGTCGCAGCGACTTGTGAGCGGCCCATCGGCGCGAGAATCCCATGCCATGGCCTACGACTCCGCCCGCGGCGTTGTGGTGCTCTTCGGCGGCACCATCATCGGGGGTCGCAGCGCGGAAACGTGGGAGTGGAACGGTTCCGTGTGGACGCAGCGGGTAGTGACCGGCCCCTCTTTGAGGTCGGATCACGCGATGGCCTACGACGCTGTACGCGGTGTGACCGTGCTCTTCGGTGGGACGAACGGTTCCACCCGCAACAACGAGACATGGGAATGGAACGGCACGGCATGGACGCAGCGAACGGTGAGCGGCCCAACAGCACGCAACTTCCACGCCATGGTCTACGACACGGCAAGGGGTGTCACCGTCCTCTTCGGCGGCTACACGGGCTCCTTCAACGGCGAAACATGGGAGTGGGACGGCGCGGCTTGGACCCAACGTGTCGTGGCCGGCCCGTCGCCGCGGACCGCGCACGGCATGACGTACGACTTCGTTCGTTGCGTCACGGTGTTGTTCGCTGGCTCTGCGAGCGGTAGTTTCCAATGCGACACGTGGGAGTGGAATGGCACTGCCTGGTTACAGCGGGCAGCGAGGGGCCCATCCGAACGCACCGGCTCCGCGATTGCCCACGACGAGCACCGCGGCGTCACGGTGCTCTTTGGTGGCTCCGACGGTATAAGGTCAGATCAGACGTTCGAGTGGAATGGCTCAGTGTGGACGCAGCGTTTGGTGAGCGGCCCGTCGCGGCGAGCCAGCCACGCCATGGCCTACGACTCCGCCCGTGGCGTAACCGTCCTCTTCGGCGGCAGCGTGGAGCCCTCCTACAGCAACCAGACATGGGAATGGGACGGCGGAACATGGTCGCAACGGGCCGGGAGCGCCCCACCGGCACGAGCCGGACACGGCATGACCTATGACGCCTTGCGCGGCGTGACGGTCCTGTTCGGCGGCAGTGTCGATAGCGGTACGTTTTACAACGACACATGGGAGTGGAACGGCACGTTGTGGATTCAGCGGATGGTTAGCGGGCCCACACGACGTAGTTCCCACGCAATGGCCTACGACTCGGGTCGTGGCGTGACTGTCCTCTTCGGGGGGACAATGCTGAACGATGTCAGGAGCGCGGAGACGTGGGAGTGGGATGGAACGACGTGGACCCAGCGCACAGTGACCGGGCCATCCGCGCGGTGGGGGCACGCCATGGCATACGACTCGGCCGCGGGTGTCACGCTCCTTCATGGAGGCTCGACAAGCGCAGGCGTGAATGCCGAGACGTGGCAATGGGACGGCACCGGATGGACGCAGCGCCTTGCGCCCGGACCGCCAGCGCGACACAGCCATGCCATGGCCTATGACAGCACGCGCGATACGACGGTCACCTTTGGAGGGTACACAGGCACCAATTACAATGGGCAGACGTGGCTTTGGGGCACCACCCCCTCCCTCTCCTCATCACCCGTTTCTCAATCTCTCTGCCCCTCCGAACCCGCCTCCCTCTCCGTGGCCGCATCCGGTTCCGGCCCCTTCGCCTACCAGTGGCGCTCCGGCATCCCCGCCGCGAACATTGAAGGGGCCATGTCCGCCACCTACACAACTCCCGCCGCGCCCGCGGCCGCCGGCATCTACGACTGCATCATCACCACGCCCTTCGGCACCGCCACCAGCGAAGCCGCCACCGTTTCCGTACGCCTTGTCGATTACAACTGCGACACGGTCGAGAACCCAGACGACCTGGGCGACTTCATCACCGACTACTTCACCGATCCCGCGATTCCCGGCCCCGGCGGGTACGCCGCGGCGTGCCCGGAGAACGCCCCGCCATTCCACACGGGCTATCGCGCAGCGTTCATTCCCGACGGCAGCCCGCAGTGCAGCGAGCCGTTCCCCGACAACCTCGGCGACTTCATCACCTACTACTTCCTGCTCACGTACTGATCGGGCCGTGGATGTGATTCGTCGATCAGCAAGACAGCATCGAAGTCCCAGAGCGGACTTCGATGGCACAAAGCCAAAAAGCCCACCGGGCCGTGGGAGCGAACCCACGACCCGGTGTTGTATTGGCCTGGTTGCTGCGACTCGCGCCGTTCAGGCGGCCTTGCGGGCGTAGCCGTAGCGGTTGAACGAGTTGAAGTTGCGGTTGTAGGAGGCCTTCTTGGCCTTCTTGAACGAGTAGTTGGGGTTGCGCTTGTTGGAGGGCTTCTTGTTGAACTTGGCGCTGGTGCGCGAGTTCTTGCGGCTGTTCTTGCGAGTGGCCTTCTTGGCCGTGCTCTTGCGGTTGTTCTTCTTGGCGGTCTTCTTGAAGGCCGAGAAGAAGTTGGCCGGGCTGGAGAACGACTTGTTGTTGAAGGGGTTGGCGAAGCCGTAGTTGAAGGAGAAGCCGTTGAAGCCGTTGTACGTCTTCACGGGGTTCTTGCGGTTGTTCTTGAAGGCCGCGCTGCGCTTGGCCGCGGGCTTCTTGAAGTTCTTGCGTGTCGCCTTCTTGGAGAACTTCTTGGCGAAGGTCTTGGCGAACGTGGCCTTGGCGTACGAGCGGCGGGCCACGGGCTTCTTGCCGTAGCGGCGGCTGGCCTTCTTCGCGGCGGGGCGCTTGGCCACGCGGCGGAAGGTGCGTTTGCTGGACTTGCGGGTGCGTGAACGAGAGGTGCTGGGCATGAACTGGCTCCGGTCTGTGGCCACCGCGAAGGGCGTGTGGCCGGTGGATGTGAGGGAGCCAGCGACAGCCGCGGTCCCGTTGATGAGTGGTGGTCGGCATAAACCCAACCCCGGTGAAGCCCTTGACACTTTTTTTCTTGACCCGGTGGCGGGGCCGTAGCATGGAGGGAGGGGCCAAAGCCCACGCGGAGCGTGGGGGTACCGGGCGGTTTTCGGGCGTGCGAAGCCGGGCAAAGGCCCCACTCGGAGAGTGGGGGTACCCGGAGGGAACCGGCTGCCGCCGCGCGGTGCCTTGCCGATAGAAGGGGTGTATGAAGCGACTGCGTGCGATGTGTGTGGCGGGTGTGCTGGCGGTGAGCGGCTGCGCGGCGGTGGCCGCGGCGCAGGCGCCCAGCGTGGTGGTGCTGGATCGCGCATTGGCGGCCAGGGCCGGCGCGCTGCTGGGCGTGCGCGAGGGTGCGTATCTGGTGACTGATGCGCAGGGGCAGGCGGTGGCGCTCGCGGCGGGCGAGGTGCTGGCGATTGTGGAGGCGGACTGGTGGAACCCGGAGCCGGGCTCGAGCGATGTGGCCGCGCCGGCGGTGGGCGAGGGCGGGGGGTTGATGGGCGGGACGGACCGCTCGCAGCGCGGCGTGCTGGAACTGACCGACGGCACGCGGCTGGTGGGCACGCTGGCGGCGCGAGACCCGGAGAACGCCGACTTGGTTGCATGGAACCATCCAGCCCTGGGGCGGATGGTGTTCGCGCTGGAGCGTGTGAAGCGCGTGGACTTCGGGCCCGAGGAGTTGATGGGCGGGGCCGGGGGCGCGGGTGGCGCGAGGAGCACGCGGCACGCGGACGACCAGAGCGCACTGCCCGAGGCGGGCGATGTGGTGGAACTGGCCAACGGCGACCGGCTGGTGGGGTTTGTGGAGCGGCTGGGAAACCAGATCGTGGTGCGTGCGGGGAGCGGCGCGAGCGCGCAGTTGAGCACGCCGGATGCGCACGTGGTGCGGAGTGTGCGGCTGGCGAACCCGCCGGCGCGGGCGGCGGGGCTGATGGTGTGGCTGCGGGGTGGGAACACGCTGCGGGTGAGCGACCTGCAGGCGGGCGGGAGCGATTCGGCGCGGCTGGTGTTCGAGCCTGCGGAGGGGCTGAGCCGGAACATCAACGTGCGGCTGGATCAGTACCGGGCGATTGTGCCGCGGGCGGAGCGGGTGGTGGCGCTGGCGGGGCTTGCGGTGGCGGCGCAGAAGGCCGCGGCAGATCGGCTTGCGCCGGGCGCGCTGCGTGTGCACACGCGCACGGAAGACTTGCTTGGCGCGGCGGACATTGAACTGCCCGGGCCGATGACGGCCGAGTGGGTGCTGCCCGCGGGTGCGCGGCGGCTGGCGGGCTGGCTGGTGATGCCCGCCGCGGCGAGGGAATGGGGCGATTGCGTGGTGCGTGTGTCGGAGGTGACGGGCGCGGGCGGCGCGGAGACGACGCGCGTGCTGCGCGAGGGGCGGCTGAACGCCGAGAAGCCGTGGATGACGCTGGCGCAGGGGCTGGGCGGCACTGCCGGGGCGCGGCTGCGCGTGGAGGTGGAATCTGGCGAGCGCGGGCCGATCCAGGACCGGGTGGTGCTCAGACGGATGCTGATCGCGGTGGGTGAGTAGGGCGAAGGCACAGCGGACTGGCGCTAGGGAAAGGCCGCACCAAGAAACCGCCCACCCCCTGCCCCCTCCCTCTGGGAGGGGGTGGAGACCGCATGCCACGCGGCGAGGGCCTGCGCGATGGGCGCCACATCGTGAACACGCAGGATGCGGGCACCTGCAGCCGCGTGCGCGAGCGTGAGGGCGATGGTGCCCGCGAGGCGGCCAGCGGGCGGTGAGTCTTTAGGCAGGCCCGAGGCGATGGCGACGAAACTCTTGCGCGAGAGGCCGCTCAGAACGGGAAAGCCCAGGTCGAGGAGGCGCGGCGTGCCGGTGATGAGGGCGAGGTTCTGCTCGACGGACTTGCCGAAGCCCAAGCCAGGGTCGATCACGAGGCGGTCGGGCGCGAGGCCGGCGTCGAGCGCCGCGCGCGTGCGGAGGGCGAGGAAGGCGCGCACGTCTTCCACGACGTGAGCGTACGCGGGCGACGCGGCGTAACTGTGCGAGTAGTGGTCGCTGCCGGGCGGCACGAGGCGGTGCATAAGCACGATACCGCACTGGCGGCCCGCCGCCAGCGGGAGCATGGCGGGGTCTTCTGTTGCCGCGGAGACATCGTTGATCGCGTCCGCGCCTTCATCGAGCGCGGCGGCGGCGACGGGGGCGAGTGTGGTGTCGATGGAGATGGGGGTGGCGTCACCGATGGCGTGCCGGACGGCACGCAGCACGGGCAGCAGGCGGGCGCGTTGATCTGCGGCAGAGATGCGAGCCGCGCCGGGGCGCGTGGATTCGGCGCCGAGATCGAGCATGGATGCGCCGGAGGCAAGCGCGGCAAGGGCGTGGTCTGCCGCGCGGGAGGGGTCGGTGAGGAGGCCACCGTCGGAGAAACTGTCGGGCGTGGTGTTGATGATTGCGCAGAGAACAGGCGCGGCAAGGTCAAGCCGCTTGCGCGATGAGGGCGACCAGGATGGCGCGGTGGCGGGCAAGGGGAGTGCGTGGGAGAGGGACGCAGAGTTATACGCACGGACGCGGATCGCGCGTCATATGGGCCGGGCGATGGTGCTTGCGTGCGCTTCGTCGCTGGCAGAGCCTCAAAGACTGCCCACCCCCTGCCCCCTCCCTCTGGGAGGGGGTGTGCGGGCACGTGGAACTAATCGACCATAGCCGCTTCGCGCACGGCGGCGGGTGCGGGCGGCGAGAGGGCCAACATGCGGTCGACGGCGGTCAGGGCCCAGCGGCGGGCATCGGGGTGGACGGTGATGCGGTTGGGAACCTTGCCCTCGGCGAGTTGGTCGAGCACCCAGAGAAGGTGGGGCTGGTCGATGCGGTACATGGTTGTGCAGAGGCACTGGCAATCGGAAAGGATGCGAACCTTTGCGCCGCGCAGGGCGGCGGCGCGGGCGAGGCGGGAGACGAGATGGACCTCGGTGCCGATGGCCCACGAGGAGCCGGGCGCAGCGGACTGGATGGCGCGCAGGATGTACTCGGTGGAGCCGTTGTCGTCGGCGAGGTCGACGACTTCCTTGGAGCACTCGGGGTGAACGAGGATGCGCGTGCGCTGGTCTTTGAGAAGGTCCTTCTCTGCGCTGCGGATCTGGTGGATGTGCTCGGGGCGGAAGAGTTTGTGGACGGAGCAGTGCCCGGCCCAGAGGAGGACCTGTGCGCGTTCGAGTTGGGCTTCGGTCATGCCGCCGAGACGGTCGCTCGCGGTGCCGCCGGCGGCGAGGCGCGGGTCATAGAGGGCGGTGTCGGTGTCGGCATCGAGGCCGAGTTTGCACGCGGTGTTGCGGCCCAGGTGCTGGTCCGGCAGGAAGAGGACCTTGATCTGCTCGCCCTTCTTCTTGGGCTGTGTGCCACCGGCGAAGGCCCATTGGAGGACGGCGGGGGCGTTGGAGGATGTGCAGACAATCCCGCCGCGCTGACCGACGAAGGCCTTGATGGCGGCAGTCGAGTTGATGTACGTCACTGGAATAATGCGGCCCTTCCAGTGGCGTTTCTTCAGGGTGGCGGTGAGTGTGTCCCAGGCGTGGATGGCCTGGTCGTAGTCGGCCATGTCGGCCATGGAGCAGCCCGCGGAGAGGTCGGGCAGGATGACGGCGGTGCCGTCGGGCGTGAGCATGTCGGCAGTTTCGGCCATGAAGTGGACGCCGCAGAAGATGACGAACTGCGCGCCGCGGCTCTGCACCTCGCTGGCGGCAAGTTGGCTGAGTTTGAGAGAGTCGCCGGTGAAGTCGGCGTGCTGGAGGACCTCGTCGGTCTGGTAGTGGTGGCCGAGAATGACGAGGCGCGGGCCCAGTTCGCGCCGGCGCGCGGCGATGCGGTCGGCCAGTTGAGCCGGGGTGGCACGCGTGTAGATTTCTGGGAGAGCGGGCTGCCAGAGCATCCATGCCTCCTGACGTTCGTCGAGAATCGTAGAGCCGAAAGCCCGCCCGATCAGAAGTGCGGCAGGAGCGAGGCGCGCAGGCGCGTGCACGACTCGATGGCCGCGCGGGCATCGGCGGCCGTGGCGGAATAGTCCGGGTAGCGGAGCAGGACCGCGCCGGGCTGGAGGGCGGCGCTGTGGAAGTCCGCTTCCGCCTTCGCCCGCCAGTCGGCAGGATTGGCGCTCATGCGGGGGTCTCGTACACGACCACGCCCTTCTCAAGGGCATCGCGCATGACGGGGTCTGGTGTGGTGCCGGGCGGGAGCGGCCGCCGCGGATGAAGTTCGATGGCGAAGGGCTGGCGCATCGCCTTGTACGCGCTCACGAGCATCGCCGACATCAGGGCGACGGGCGAACCCTCGAAGGGCAGCACCACCAGCAGGTCCACATCGGAATCGGGGCGGGGCTGGCCGTACACACGCGAGCCGAAGAGGATCACCCGGTCCGGGCGGAACTCCCGCACCACCGCATCGAGAACCGACTGGATGTCGTCGTTCATTGCGTACACGGGACCATTATAGGAAGTGCTCAGCGCCCCGCGGCCGCGCCGGGCTACGCCGCCAGAGCCACGGGCAAGGATTCGCTGGCAACCTGCAGGAACTCGACGGCGATCCGCTGGGAGCCGCCTTCCCCAGTGCCGAGCACGCGCACGACGCGCGCGGGGACGAATGCGCGGGCCTTGAGGATGACCGAGGGCTCGGCGGCGATGGCGAGGGCGAGACGCTCGCCCGCGTTGAGGGAGCGGGGCGAGTGGACCTCGATGAGGGCCCCGGACGCGGAGACGTTGACCGTGCGTGCCGCGTCGAAGCGACCGGAAGAGGCGCGTTGCACCTTCACCGGCTTATCGACGGCGAGGCGGTCGGCGTGTCGGCGTTCGAGAGGAAGGCTCATGCGGGTGGCCCTGAGTCGAGGGACGCATCGTGGTGGCCCGAGCAGAACGCCCGGACCGGTTGGTTTGGTATCGGCGGTTTCCCTACAGGGATTGCGCGGGTTGTGAGATTGCGGAGACTTTCTACCCAGGATAACGCGTCGGGGACGTTGACACGACGGCGTACAGTGGGTCCGAACCGCACGAATCCTGCCTGCGCGGCTCGAAACGGACGCGCTCAACCCATGAACACCATCTCCACGATCACGCTCGCCTGCGGCATGCCTCTGTTGGTAGAGCCGATGTCAGGGGTGCGCTCGGTGGGCCTCACCTGGCTGCTGCCCGCCGGCGTGGCGACCGAACCGCCCGACCGCCGCGGCCTCACACCAGTGCTCGCGGAGATGGCGATGCGCGGGGCGGGGATGTTGGACTCCCGCGCCCAGGCCGATGCCTTCGACAAACTGGGCGTAAACCGTGGGCTTGAACCGGGGGGCGTGTATCTGCGGCTGACGGCAACCTTGACGGGGGACCGGCTGAACGATGCGCTGCCGTTGTTTGCGGACATCGTGAGGAGGCCCATGCTGGGGGCGGATGCGCTGGAGCCGGCGCGGGAACTGGCGCTGCAATCTCTGGCCGGAGTGAAGGACAACCCGCAGGAACGGGTTGCGATCGCGCTCTCGGAGGCGTTCAACCCCCTGCCCTTGGAGCGGTGCACGCACGGAACGGAAGCGGGCCTCGCGGCCATCACTCGCGACGATGTGCTGAAGGCCTGGAGCGAGCGCGTGCGGCCGCGCGGGGCGATCCTCGCCATCGCGGGCGCGGTGGACGCGGCCGCAACCGCCGCGCGGCTGGACGAGTTGCTCAAAGGGTGGGAGGGTTCAGCACCGCTCCCCGCGCTCGCGCCCAACGCGCTGGCAGGGACGATGCGGCACATTGAGGACGGGACGAGCCAGGTGCAGGTGATGGTGGCTCACGCAGCGCCACGCGAGGCGGACGGCGACAGCATTCACGAGAAGATGGCGGCGGCCGTGCTCAGCGGCGGGAGCAGTGCGCGGCTGTTCACGGAGGTGCGCGAGAAGCGGGCCTTGTGCTACTCGGTGAGCGCGGGGTACGGGCCGGACCGGGAGTTCGGACGCGTGGTGGCGTATGTGGGGACGACGCCGGACAAGGCGCAGGAGAGTTTGGATGTGCTGGTCGCGGAGTTGAAGCGGCTGCGCACGCCCGCGGGCGCGGCAACCGCCGAGGAGTTCGCCCGCGCCGTGGTGCGAGCAAAGACAGGCCTGGTGTTCAGCGGCGAGAGCACATCAGCGCGGGCGGGCTCACTGGCGGGTGATTTTCACCGGCTGGGGCGCGGCAGGAGTTTGGCGGAGATGGCGGCGCAGGTGGACGGGGCGACGCTGAAGGGCTTGAACGAGTATCTGGCGCGGGCGCCGATGGGGAGGTTGACGGTGGTGACGCTGGGGCCGAAGGGGTTGAAGGCTGTGGAGGGGTGAGAGGGGCGAAGGCGGGGCGATGCGGACTCGGAGGGCCTGCTCGCGCGGTTGGCCCTCTGTGAACAGTCCCGGTAGAGCACAGGCTGGAAGCCCGCTCTGTTGAAATCCCCTACCCAGTCTCGTGGCACAGCCTTTCAGGCTGTGTCCTACCGGACCTCCCGACAAGCGAACGCCCCGTTTCACGAGGTATGGAGCCACAGCCTGAAAGGCTGTGCCACCAGCAGGAGGAGGGAGCCTCGCATGGCCGTTCGTGTACACTCGGCCCATGCGGCTGCCGCGGAACACGGTGAACTACTCTTTGCTCGGCGCGATGTTTGTCGTGCTTGGTGCGTTGTTGCTGTACCCGATCTGGCTGACGACGCGTGGGGCGTTCTTCACTGACCCCGCCGCGGGCCGCGGGTTCACGCTCTTGAACCTGCGCCTGCTGACGGAAGACCCGACGCTGTACGAGGGCCTGCTGAACTCGCTGCGCGTGGCCGCGACGACGACGGTGATCGCGACCGTGCTCGCGCTGCCCTTGGCGGTGCTGAGCGTGAAGTATCGCTACCCGCTCAAGGGGGTGTTCAGCGCGCTGGTGCTGGTGCCGATGATTCTGCCGCCGTTTGTGGGTGCGCTGGGGTTCAAACTCATCTGGGGGCGCGAGGGCGCGGTGAACGCGCTCTTGGGCACAGAGTGGGACCTGATGGGCGGCGGACGGTTCTGGGGCGTGGTGATCGTGCAGGCACTGAGCCTGTACCCAATCATGTACCTGAACACGACCGCCGCGCTTGCGAATCTGGACCCGGCGATGGACGAGGCGGCCGAGAGCCTTGGCGCAGGGCCGCTTCGGCGCTTCTTCCGCATCACGCTGCCCTTGATCCGGCCGGGCTTGTTCGCGGGCGGCACGATCGTGTTCATCTGGAGCCTCACGGAACTGGGCACGCCGCTGGTGTTTGACTACAACCGCGTGACACCGGTGCAGATTTTTCTGGGCCTGAAAGAAGTGGAGGCGAGCGCGCAGCCGTATGCGCTGACGCTGGTGATGCTGACGCTGGCGATCGGGGCGTACATCGTCGGCAAGGTGCTTTTCGGGCAGCGTGGCCACGCGATGCAGGCGAAGGCGAGCCGCGCGGCGGGCGAGAAGACGCTCGGGCCGTTGGGCGCGCTCGTTGCCGTGGCCCTGTTCACGCTGGTGAGCCTCGCGGCACTCATGCCCCACATCGGCGTGGTGCTGACGGCGTTGGCGAAGCCGGGGAGTTGG
Organism: Phycisphaerales bacterium; assembly: GCA_046156035.1. Lineage (GTDB taxonomy): Bacteria > Planctomycetota > Phycisphaerae > Phycisphaerales > UBA1924 > JAEUIX01. Next base: position 134,668 of record JBJXEW010000025.1, read on the forward strand.
TATCGAAGCGTGCTGCCAGCAGAGTTCACGCTGGACCACTTCGGGCAGGCCCTGGGGAGCGACCTGGCGAGTTCGAGTATCAACAACTCGCTGCTGCTGGCGAGCATGGCGGTGGGGCTAGATCTGGTGATCGGCATCGTGGTGGGGTACCTGATCGTCCGCACCAACATTCGCGGGCGCGGCGTGCTGGACGCCTTGTGCATGCTGCCCCTCGCCGTGCCGGGCCTGGTGATGGCGTTTGGCTATGTGGCGATGAGCCTGCGCTGGCCCTTTGGCAAGGGCGACCCGCTGGAGGGGTGGGTGAGCGTGCTGGGGGCCCAGCCCAACCCGGTGCCATTGCTCATCGCGGCGTACGCGATCCGGCGGCTGCCGTACATCGTTCGCGCGACGGTGGCGGGGTTGGAACAGACGAGCGGGCAGATGGAGGAAGCCGCGCTGAATCTGGGCGCGAGCCGGTTCACGGCGATCCGGCGCGTGGTGGTGCCGCTGATCGCGGCGAACCTGATCGCGGGGGCGCTCCTGGCGTTCAGTTTCGCCATGCTGGAGGTGAGCGACAGCCTCATGCTCGCCCAGCAGGAGGCAAACTACCCCATGACCAAGGCGATCTACACGTTTGCGAACCGGCTGGCGGATGGGCCGTACATCGCCAGCGCGATGGGCGTGTGGGGGATGGCTCTGCTCACGGTGACGCTGGCGGGCGCGAGCGTGCTGATGGGGAGGAAGTTGGGGGCGATCTTCAGGGTGTGAGCCGGGATGAACCACAAAGGCACAAAGGGCACAAAGGAAGGCAAAGAGGCATTGCGACCCTGATAAAGACTCGAGGATGTTGAACGGAAAAAGCGGGGACATGAACCGCGGCGAGCACGAAGAGGAGTCCGGCAGTGGTCGCAATTCCCGAACGATTCGCGCCAGCGCTGGTCGGGGCACGCGAGGTCTGCATGGGCAGCCAGATTGCCACGGTGGTGCTGCGTGATGGCAGAAGGTTCGAGCGCGCGGTCGTGACGGGTGGCTTCATCACGCACATCCACGACCTGCCGTTGATCCCATTCGTGGCGGAAGAGGTCGAGGCCGTACTCGTGACCAACGACACATGGCCCGGCTGGCAGAGGGAGCGACCAGGATTTGGAGGCGGGTGAACGCGAGCGGAACCCGGGAACAGCACAATGGCACAACTCGAGCCCTCGCTGACGCGGGGGCTGCATGTCTTCCTTTGTGTCCTCTGTGTCTTTGTGGTGAATCTGCCTTCACTTCGTCGCGGGCGCGGCGGGGGGCGGGGGCGCGGGCGGGTTCTTCACGCTCAGCACCTCGATCTCAAAGACGAGGTCCGCCTTGGGCGGGATCGCGCCGGGGGCGCCGCGCTCGCCGTACGCCAGTTGCCAGGGAATCGTGAGTTTGCGCTTGCCGCCCACCTTCATGAAGGGGACGCCGAACTTCCACCCCTGGATCACGTCCGAGAGGCCGAAGGTGGCGGGCTCGTTCTTGTCGTAGGAGGAATCGAACTTCTTGCCGTCGGCCTTGAAGGTGCCCAGGTAGTGGCAGGTGACGGTGGCGCCGGGCTTCACCTCTTCGCCCGTGCCGACGACGAGGTCTTCCATGAGCATGGCGTCGACGAGTTCCACCTCGAAAACGAGGTCGGAGTTGGGCGGGATCTTGGGGCGACCGTTCTCGCCGTAAGCCAGTGCAGAGGGGATCGTCACCTTGCGCATCCCGCCGGCCTTCATGCCCACGAGGCCCTCCTGCCAGCCCTTGATGAGGCCGTACAGGGGCGCGGGAAGGGGCTGCTTGCGGTCGTAGGAGGAATCAAACTGCTGGCCGTTGGCTTTGAGTGTGCCGCGGTAGTGGGCGACGAGCGCGCTGCCGGCCCGGAGTTCGTTCCCCTCGCCGAGTTTGTATTCCTCGATCACCACACCGGTGGGCGTGGTGGTGGTGGAGAGGGCCTTGTCCGGCCAGTTGGGAAGCGCAGGAAGGGTGGTGGGCATGGCGGGTTCCGTGGGCTTGGCGGCGGGGGGTGGTGTGTTGGCGGGGGGCTCGCCGCTCAGGGCGAGGACGGGCGCGGCAAGACCGAGCGAGAGGAAGACGGCGAGGGGGCGGAGCATGGGAGGCCTCCGGGTGGTGGGTGGGGGCTGGGTTTGGACGCGGAGTGTACGCGGGGACGGACGGCGGACGGGACGTCCGCCCCACCAGATACCATGCCCCCGTGCCGGGCAGACTCGTTATCGCGATCACCGTCGGCGACCCCCTGGGGATCGGGCCGGAGATTGCGCACAAGACGGCGGGCGACGTGGGGCTGAAGGGGCGAGCGAAGATGCGCGTGTATGGCGAACGGGCGGCACCCGAAAGCGGCGTGCGTGGACCCACGCGGGAGGGAGGGGAAGCGTCGTTTCGATGGGTGGAGGAGGCGATTGCGGATGCCAAGCGGCCGCGGGGCGATGCGCGGCGTGTGGATGCGATCGTGACTGGGCCGATCTCGAAGGAGGCGTGGGCGCTGGCGGGGCACGCGTGGCCGGGGCACACGGAGTTGCTGGCGGAGCGGTTCGCGTCGCCCAAGAGCGGAATGCTGTTTGTGGGGCCGCGGTTGCGCGTGATCTTGGCGACGGTGCACGTGCCCTTGGTGGATGTGGCGAGCGTGCTGACGACGGCGCGTGTGCTGGAGTGCATTGAGTTGGGTGCGCAGGCGTGCGGGGAGATGGGGGTGAAGCAGCCGCGCGTGGGTGTGGCGGGGTTGAACCCGCACGCGGGGGAGCATGGGCTGCTGGGGAAGGAAGATGCGGGTGTGATTGCGCCGGCGGTGGCGCAGGCGCGGGCGAACGGGTTGGATGTGGATGGGCCGGTGCCGGGCGATGTGGTGTTCGCGCGGGCGGCCAAGGGGGAGTATGGCCTCGTGGTGGCGATGTACCACGACCAGGGGCTCATCCCCGTGAAACTGCTGGACCGCGAGCGGAGCGTGAACACGACGGTGGGGCTGGTGTGGGCAGGCGAGCGGATTGTCCGCACGAGCCCGGCGCACGGGACGGCGTTTGACATCGCGGGCAAGGGCGTGGCGGATGCAACGAGCATGAAGGCTGCGGTGGAGTTGGCGATTGAACTTGCATCAATGGCGGACGGGACGTCCGCCCCACCGGACACCCGCCCCACCTGATGCCTGCCCGACCTAGCGCGAACAATGCGAGCCGTGCCGCCACCTTCACCCACCCCCACTCCCGCGCAACCGGACCCGTCGCTGGTTGACGAATACAACGCGGCGGTGGCGCACCTGGAGGCCGGACGCCCGGCGGAGGCGCTGCTGGGCTTTGAGCGTGTACACGCGAGCACGCCGGGGGAGTATGAACCGCTGGCGTATCTGGCGGAGACGCTGGGGCGGCTGGGGCGACTGGAGGAGGCTTGGTCGCTTGCCCAACGCGCGGCGGCCATGCGGCCGGGCGATGTGCACGCGTGGCTGCTCGTGGCCCGCGCGGCCAAGGCGCTGGGGAAGGGCGAAGAGGCGTGCCGCGCGCTGGGCCGGGCCGCGGCGATTGAGCCGCAGAACCCGGAGCGATGGGACGAGTTCATCACGGCGCACTTTCAGGCCGGGCGGTTCCGGTCGGCACTGGAGGCTACGGAGCGGGCCCTGCTGATCCGGGCGCGCGCGGTGGATTTGCTCGCGAAGAAGGCCGCGTGCCAGACGGGCCTGTCGCGCGTGGCGGAGGCGATCGAGACACTGAAGGCAGTGGTACGGGGCGCGCCGGACGGGGTCGAACCGGCGATGGCGCTGGCGAACATGCACGCCTACCTGGCCGGGGCGGACCCGGTGCGGGTGTTCGAGGCGCACAAGGCGATGGCGCGCGTGATCGAGCGGGCGATGGGGCGGCCGATGAAGCACACGGGGGGCGGGCGCGTGGAAGGGGCGGAGGGCCGACCGCTGCGCGTGGGGCTCTTGTCGCCGGATTTCCGGCGGCACTCGGTGGCGTATTTCGTGAGGCCGATTCTGCGGCACGTGGACCGCGCGAAGATGGAACTGGTGTGCCTGAGCACGGTGAAGCGGGAGGATGCCGAGACCGCCGCGCTGCGGGCGCTGGCGGGGGAGGGGAACTGGCGGGGGCTTGCGAATCTGGAGCCGCGGCAGTTGGCGGAGCGGATCGCGGCGGAGCAACTGGATGTGCTGGTGGACTTGGCGGGGAACACGGAGAACAACAACCTTGCGGCGCTGGCGCTCAAGCCCGCGCGGGTGGTGGTGACGTATCTGGGTTCGCCGATGACGACGGGGCTGCGGACGGTGGATGTGCGTCTGGTGGATGATCTGACGGACCCGCTGACCAAGCCAGCGACGGCGGAGAAACTGGTGAGCGAGGAACTGATAAGGCTGGGGGGGGGCGGCGGGGCGGCGTGCTTCGTGTGCTTCGAGCCGCCGCCAGAGGGCGAGTTGCCGCCCGTGCATGAGCGGGCGAGCGGGGCCGATGAGCCGGTGGTCTTCGGGTCGTTCAACGCCCTCATCAAGTTGAACGAGCCGTGCCTGCGCCTGTGGGCGCGCGTGCTGGAGGCCGTGCCGGGATCGCGGCTGGTGCTGAAGGCACGCGGCAGCGAAGTGCCGGAGGTGGGGCAAGACCTGGAGGAACGGTGCCGGCGCGCGGGGCTGGACCCCCGCGGCGGGCGCGTGGCGATTGCGGGGGCGATCAACCCGCTGAGGGCGCACTTGAGCGCGTACGGGGAGATCGACATCGCGCTGGACACAACGCCGTATTGCGGAACGACGACAACGTGCGAGGCGATGCTGATGGGCGTGCCGGTGGTGACGCTGGTGGGCAAGACGCACGCGTCGCGCGTGGGCCTGTCGCTCCTGACGGCGGTGGGTCTGCCCGAGTTGTGTGCCAAGACCGAGGATGAGTTCGTGCGCATCGCGGCGGACCTGGCCCGGGATGCGGCGCGGCGGTGCGTGCTGCGAGCGGGGCTGCGTGAGCGGATGCTGGGCTCGACGCTGTGCGATGGGCCGGCCTTCGCGCGCCGATGGGAAGCGGCGGTGGAGCGGGCCGTGGCACTGGCGGCGGGCGGGCGTTAGCGCGGCCCTGTACCATCGCCACCATGTCGGATGTGCGGGCGGCCATTCAACGCGCGGCGGACCTCTTCGCATCCGGGCACAAGGCCGAGGCCCTGGCGGAGATGGAGGCGTGCGCAGCCCGCTGGCCGCGTGATGCGGATGTGCGCTACAACCTCGCGATGGTGCTCGGCCTGAGCGGACGCTTCGCGGATGCCAAACGCGAGGCCACGGAAGGCACGCGGCTGGCGCCCGGGTCGGCGGAGATGTGGGGCCTGTATGCGCAGGCGTGCGTGCAGGTGGATGACCGGGCCGAGTCGGAGCGCGCGGCCCGCGAGGCGGCGCGGCTGGAGCCGGCAAACGCGGACCGGCTTCGAGGCGTGGCGTGGATATTGCACCGCTTGGGGCGGTTCACCGAAGCGGCGGAGTGGGCCCAGAAGGGGCTGGCGCTGTCGCCGCGCGATGCGGATTTGTGGTTGAAGCGGGCCGTGGCGATCCAGTGCATGGGGCGGACGGACGAGGCGTTCGACATCTACAAGCGCGGCAGCGCGGCGTGCCCGGACTCGATCGACCTGGCCGAGGGGCACGCGAACTGCGCCACCTACTGCGCGGACTTGAGCGCGACCGAGGTGCTGGCGACGCACAAGAAGTTCGGGGCCTTGGTGGAGCGAGGGGCGTTTGGAGCCAAGCCGCCGGCGGTTGATCGCGCGGCGGGCCAGACGCGGCCGCTGCGGGTGGGCCTGCTGTCGGGCGACCTGCGGGGGCACTCGGTGGCGAACTTTGCCAGGTCGCTCATCGAGCATCACGCGGCTGGCGTGGAGGGAGGCGTGGAACTGCACGTCTTCCACTACGGATCGGCGGAAGATGAGGTGTCGGCCCGGTTGCGGGCCCTCGTGCCGCACGGCCGCTGGCACCACGCGGTGATGGCGACGCCGGAGGAGATTGATGCGCGGGTGCGGGGGGAGAAGATCGACGTGCTGATCGAGACGGCGGGCCTGACGCGCGGGCACCACCTGCGGGTGATGGCGCGCCGGCCCGCGCCCCTGCTGGCCACGTACATGGGCTACGCGAACACGACGGGGATGCGTGTCATTGATCTGCGGATCGTGGACTCGCTCACCGATCCGGTTTCGTTCCGTACTCCTCCCAGTGCCACGCCCATCGCTCCTCCGGGTGGCGCGGACGCGGATGGGCAGGCGGTGGAGCGGCTGGTGCGGATCGACCCGTGCTTTCTGTGCTACTCCCCCCCTACCGACACGCCGCCGGTGGCAGGCGGGCCGGGCTCGCGCGGCGGGCCGCTCACCTTCGGCTCGTTCAACACCATCACCAAGGTGAACGACTTCACGCTTGCGCTGTGGAAGCGCGTGCTCGACGCGGTGCCGGGCTCGCGGCTGGTGGTGAAGTCTCGCGGGCTGGAGGATGCGAGCGTGCGGGACGATGTGGCGCGGCGTGTGAGCGCGGCGGGGTTCGAGGCCGGGCGCGTGGACCTGCTGGGCCGGATTGATGAACGCGCCGGACATCTGGCGGCGTATGAGCGGATGGATATCGCGCTGGACCCGTTCCCGTATCACGGCACGACCACCACGTGCGAGGCGCTGCTGATGGCTGTGCCGGTGGTGACGCTGGCGGGCCAGACGCACGCATCGCGCGTGGGGGTGAGTCTGCTGACGAACACGGGGCTGGGAGAATGGATCGCACGAACGCCGGAGGAGTACGTGGACGTGGCGGTTCGTCTCGCGGGGGATGCTGCGCGGCTGGAGGCCCTGCGGGGAGAGTTGCGGGGGCGGCTGCTGGGGTCCGTGTTGTGCGATGGGCCGGCGTTTGCGGCGCGGTTCTTCGGGGCGATTGGGCGTGAATGGGACGCCAAGTGCGGGAGGAGGTAGGACAGAGCACACGCGACACGCGGGCCAGAACCGAAAAAGCCACGGCTTGCGCCGTGGCCTCGTTGGGTGATGGACCGCGAGATGCTCTCAAGACTCCAGAGGCGCGGCGGATTCATCTACGCGGGCGTGCAGAAGGTGCGTGAGGCTGTAACGCTCCACCTTGCGGTGCAGGCGGCGGCGATCGATGCGGAGGATCTCGGCGGCGGCGGACTGGTTGCCCTTGGTGAAGCGCAGGGCGCGGGCGATGAGGGCCTTCTCGGCGACTTCGAGGGAGACGATGGGCCCGTCCACCATCGCAAGGTTGTTGGCAGCGTGGTTGGCCGCGGCGATCGCGCCGGCCCGGAGGCGCTCGGGGAAATCGGCGGGTGAGAGCGTGGAGGATGTGGAGAAGACCACGGCGTGCTCGATGGCGTTGCCGAGTTCGCGCACGTTGCCGGGCCATGAGTAGGCCGAGAGGAGGAGTTCGGCCTCGGGGGAGAGCGTCTTGGCGGGCTCCTCGTAGAGGTCTGCCAGTTGGTTGAGGAAGTGGCCGGCGAGGACGGGGGCATCGTCGGGCCGTTCGCGCATGGCGGGGACGGCGATCTTCACGACGTCGAGGCGGAAGAAGAGGTCCTCACGGAACTCGCCGCGGGCGACCATGGCGCGAAGGTCTCTGTGCGTGGCGCACACGACGCGGACGTTGACGGGGACGGGGTGGACCGAGCCGAGCGGGACGACGCAGCGTTCCTGGATGCAGCGGAGGAGTTTGGCCTGCATCTTGGAATCGAGTTCGCCGATCTCGTCGAGGAAGAGCGTGCCGCCGTCGGCGGCGCGGAAGAAGCCGAGAGTGGCCTGATCCGCGCCCGTGAAGGCCCCCTTCACATGCCCGAACAACTGGCTTTCGAGGAGGGTGTCGCGCAGGCCGGTGCAATCAACGGCGACGAAGGGGCCGCGCACGCGCTTGCTGGCGAGGTGGAGGTGGCGGGCGACGAGTTCTTTACCGGAGCCGGAGGGGCCCTGCACCAGCACGGTGGCATCGCGCGGGCCGACGGCGGCGATGACAGCGCGGAGGCGGTCCATGGCTTGGCTGATGCCGATGAGGGGTTGGGCCTTGACGGGCGCAACGATCGCCGCGGCCGGATTATCCGGCTGAACGCGACGGCGGATTGCACCATTTGAACCCAGCATGAGCGCCACCACCGGGGAGAGAACCGGGTGCGGGAGAGAGATTTCCGCAAGCTCAACCGCCTTGAGGGGCGGCCCGGTTTCCCGGGGCCCAAACGACATCGCCGCGGTCTCTCGCGAGGAGGTCGCTGGTCAGCTTGGCGCAAGGTGACAAAACGGAGTTTCCTCCCTCACCTTGGCGAAATGACCATACACCAAGATTTTGAGGCTGACAAGGGAACCGTAGGGAATGGCGGCGTTTCCGCCCTTGAAACGTGTGCGTGGCGCGTTGCACCGGTGGAATAGCGGCAAAAACAGGGATTCACCCACCCCACCGTGTGAAGACGGGAGGCTTGGCGGGTGTGGCCGCGCGGGCTCCGCTGTGCCGTGCGGTGCGCCGAACCGAGCGAAAACCGAATCTGAAACGAGCCCGCCCGGCATTCACCCTGGCAGCGGCTTGCCGAGCAGGGCCCGCTTCTTGATGATGAAGCCGACGTGGTGGTCAACGTGGTCGGCGTACATCCTGACGATGTCGGCGACGGTGATCTTGCCGCGCTGGCTGTGGATGCCCACGCGGGCCCACGCGGGCTCGGGGAGGTGATTGAGGAGAAGGGTGGTGAAGGCGCGGTTGTCGGTGAAGAGGCGCAGGGCGAGAGCCATGTCCACATCTTCGTAGCGCAGGGTCTTGGCAAAGAGGGTTTCGTCGTAGGAGACGAGGAGGGGGAGTTCCTCGGCCACGATGCGGCGGAGGCGGTGGGTGGCGATGAGGTCGGAGTCGAGCGTGTGGACCACGATCTGGCGGATGCTCCAGGTGCCGGGGATGGGAAAGGCGTCAAGGTCAGCGGGCGCAAGGCCCGCGACGGAGCAGGAGAGGACGGCCGAGCCGGCGGAGTAGCGTGCGATGAGATCGGTGGACATGGGCGATGCTAGGGGACAGCGGACAGGGGACAGCGGACAGGGGACAGGGGACAGCGGACAGCGAATAGCGAATAGCAGGGAGCAGAGAGCAGAACGAAGACACCGCCCACCCCCTGCCCCCTCCCTCTGGGAGGGGGTGCGAGCGGACCTACTTCTTCTGCGGCGCAGCGGCACCTGGGGCCGGGATGCCTTCATCGGCCAGGCCGGCGATGCCCGCGGCGAGCGCGGCAACCGTGCGTGCGAAGCGCGGCCGGTCCAGCGTTTCGAGCGTGTCGGAGGGCTGGTGGTAGTGCGGGTTGCGAAAGTTGGCCGTGTCCGTCACCATCGCGGCGGGGATGCCGTACAGAAGAAACGGGGCGTGATCGGAGCGGAGGAGGTCTGGCGGGGCGATGGGGAGGAGGTCGAAGACGAGGGCCTTGGCCTCAGGCACCGCCGCGGCCATGTGCTTTTCAAGAGCGCGGACGAATGGACGGTGCGCGAGGGTGGTGGCGATGGCGATGAAGTCGCCCGTGTCGGGGAGCGTGAAGCCCTTGAGCGCGGCGAAAGGGTTCTGCTGCGACTCCGGCTTGTCGCTGTAGTAGCCGAGCATCTCGAGGCTGAGCATCCCCACAACCGTATCGTCGCCCGCTTCCACGCGCTCCGCCACGAGGGGTGCGTACTGGCTGGCCCCCACGAGGCCGACCTCTTCAAGGTTGAAGAGTGCGAAGCGGATGGTGCGTTTGGGGAATGACCCCGCAGCGCCTGCGCCGGCTGCCGCGCGGGCCTTGAGGACGCGGGCGATCTCGAGCAGGCCCGCGACGCCGCTCGCGTTGTCATCCGCGCCGGGGGAATCGGGAACGGCATCGAAGTGCGCGGCGACGATGATGACTTCGGAGGGCTTCTCGCTGCCGGTGAGTTCGAAGAGGATGTTGCGCCATTCGTGCTTGGGCTGATCGCGGCGCGACCAGCGGATGGTTTGAGTGGTGGGCTCGAAGCCGAGGCGCTTGGCGTGGGCGAGGAGGAGTTCCTCGGCCTGCTTGAGGCCTGCGATGTGCTCATCGGTGGGGCCGGGGGAGCGCTGGGCGGGGAGAGAGCGGATGGTGGCGGAGAGGCGGGATTCGTCGATGGGAGGGAGGGGGGCGGGTGCTGCCGGGGGTTGCCCAAGAGCGAGGAGCGTGGAGAGGAGGAGCGCGTGCATGACAGGAGCGTATTGCTGCTCACCGGCTGCTCGCTTGCGTTCAGGGAGTAAGTCCTGCTTGGATGGGCAGGACAAACGCGCGACCACCCCATTCGTGCTGCCGAGCGACGGGCTTGCCAAGAAAGCCAAGGTCGAAGTACCGTGCGGCAATGGTCGTGGCCTGCTTGCGGTTCTTCGAGCTCGGCGGCACAAACTCGGCTGGTATCACGAGGCCCTCCAGCCGAACCGGCACCTCAAAGGAGAAGGCCTCCCACCGGTTTGCCCTTGCGGCACCGTAGCCGCCCATGTCGATTTCGCCCGACCACTTGAGCCTCAGTCGTGAGCCACGACCACGCACGAACTCGAACTCCACTCGGCGCGTATCTTCCCAGTCCAGCCCGTACCAGCCGAACTGAAACTTGCGCCCAGACCGATCCTTGAAAACTGGGCCGACGAGTGATGACCAATCCCTGACCGGCAGCGACAGGAACTCGGACATGATCGAACTCTCGATCTCCTCGTTCATCCATTCCAGCCGTCGGAAGTCCACTCGAAGTCGCCAGAATGCCTGACGCCGGATACGCGCACTTCGATTCTCAAACACGTGCGCAAACATCGTCGCGCGAACAGGGCGGAGTTGTTGCAACGGAAAGCGTGTTGTTCTCATTGCGTGCATTCCCTCGTTGGCTGATGCGTGCCCATCAACATCCGTCTCCGATCAGGCGACCCACGTTCCAGGCACGGGCTCGCCCGGCTCGCTCAGCACGGCGGTGAGCAGTGCGCCGCTTTCGCGGCCATCCACAATCGCCACGCGCTTCACGCCCGCGGCGAGGGCCTCGTAGCAGGCATCGAGTTTGGGCACCATGCCGCCCGCGATCGCGCCGCTCGCCGCGGCCTGCTGGTAGTCCTTCTTCGTCATGCTTGCAGCGGTGGGTGCATCCGCATCGGCGCTCAGACGCACACCGGGCGTGTCAGACACAAGGATGAAGGCGTGCGCGCCCAGAGCCGCGGCGATGGTGCCTGCGGCGAGGTCGGCGTTCACGTTCAGGCGGCCGGGGGGCGCGGCGGGGGTGTCGCTCGTGGCGGGCTTGGCAGGCACGGCCAGATCGAAGGCGACGGGGGCAATGACGGGCACCACGCCCGCCTCGCACAGGCCGATGATGAGGGGCGTGTTGACGCGTGTGACGCGGCCGACAAGGCCCAAGTCCTCGCCGGGGTCGCCTTCCTTCGCAGGCGGGGCGGGTGTGCGCTTGGCATACAGCACGCCCCCACCGCCGGCCAGCGTGTGCAGGCCCTGGGCGGGGGCACGCTCGTCGGCGAGGTAGCCGAGAATCTCGCGGTTGATCTGGCCGGCGAGTACCTTCTCGACGATGGCGAGTGTGGCCGCATCGGTGTATCGCTGCCCTTGCACAAAGCGCGCTGTGAGCCCGGCAGCGTTCATGGCGGCGGTGATGGCCTTGCCGCCGCCGTGGATGAGCACCGGACGCAGACCCAGCGAGACCAGCGCCGCGGCATCGCGGCAGATGGCGCGCAGGGTTTGGGGGTTGTCTTGGATCGAGCCGCCGACCTTGATGACGATGCCCTGCGTGCGCAGTGCCGCGAGACGGTGGTGATGGTCTGCGATCCAGAGTGCGGCTTGGCGCATGGTAAGTGGCCGCGCGTGGAGCGGCAGGATCGCCACGGAGACCGGGTTTTTCAACGCCCCCCCGGTGTGGAGCGAGGTCATTTCTTGCCTGATTTGGCGGCGGAGGCCTTCTTGGATGCCGCGGCTGTGCCGTCGAGGAGTTCGTGGGCCATGATGGCGGCGCCCAGGAGGCCGGCATCGGCCTCGAGTCTGGTGCAGACGATCTGGACGTTGCGGAGGCTTTCGGGGAAGACGAGGCGGCGTGTGTGCTCGCGCACGGGCTTGGCGAGGGCCTCGCCCATCGCCTCGGCCAGGCCGCCGCCGAGGACGACCATCGGCAGGCTGAGGGCCGTGACGTAGGTGGCGCAGACGATGCCCAGGAGTTCGGCGACGTTGTTGATGACATCCACCGTGACCTTGTCCTTGCGGGCGTAGGCCATGGAGACGGTCTTGGCGCGGACCTCGGCGAGGTTGTTGTCCGCGAGTTCGGGGATGATGGACTTGTTGTTGCGGATGAGGCGGAGGATGCGGTCGACGACGGCGGTGCGCGAGCAGTTGTCCTCCACCTTGCGCGAGCCGGGCGGGTTGTGGGGAAAGAGCATGGTGTGGCCGACCTCGCCCGCGGTGAAGTTGGCCCCGTAGTAGAGTTGGCCGTTGAAGATGAAGCCGCCGCCGACGCCGGTGCCGAGCCAGAGGCCCATCATGTCGGAGACGCCCTTGCCGGCCCCGAGGCGGTGCTCGCCCAGAACGGCGACGTTCACGTCGTTGTCAACCACGACGGGGATGCCGAGTTTCTTGCGGAGGATCGCGGCCAGGGGCACGTCGGTCCAGCGAAGGTTGGGGGCCATGAGCACCACGCCGTTGTGGGGCTCGATAGCGCCGGGGGCACCGATGCCCAGCGCGCCGCAGTCCTTGACCTTGATGCCCGCCTCGCCGCAGGCCTCCTGCACACCGTCGCAGATGCGCTCGATGACCTTGGCCAGGCCTTCGGTGGCGCGGGTCTTCTTTTTGCTGCGGCCGGCGATCTTGAAGTCGGCGGTGACCGCGCCGATCTGCATATTGGTGCCGCCGAGGTCGATGCCGATGACGGGTTTGGACTTGCCCTTGGCCATGGTGGGTGCTCTCGCGGTTCGGGGGGTTGAGGGGGCGGGCGAGTGTATCAGAATCGTGCCGCGGGGGAACGCGGCGGGCTGCCCGCGGAGGTCGTGTTCCCTACCCTGCCGTGGATGCACGACTTCTGGCATTTTGCCCGCCAACTGCTGAGGCGCAAGGGCACCTTGGCGCTGGCGGTGGTGTTCGCGATCATTTCGGCGGGCGGGATGGGGGCGGGGCTGCTGGCGATCAAGCCCTTGCTGGAGAACGTGCTGGGCAGCCGCGTGGGCCTGCCGGAGATGGCGCGGCAGATGAACCCGACCCTGCCAGAGTGGGCGCGCCTGAGCGAGGCGTTCATTTCCACGCTGCCGGAAGGACCGTACAAGGCCATTCTGTGGATTGTGGTGGGCCTGGGCGTGCTGACTGTGGTGGGCGCGACATCGAACTTTCTGCACCAGTTCTTTGCGCTCACGGCCGTGTCGCTCACCGTGGGCGACATTCGCGAGCGGGTGTTTGCGCGGGTGGTGCACCTGCCCCTGCGGGCTCTGTTTCAGAGCGACACGACCGGGGGCGGCACCGGGCCGACGGGCCCGGCCGATGCGGTGAGCCGGATTATCTACGACACAAGCACGCTGGGGGGCGGCTTCAATGCGCTGCTCTCCAAGGCCTTGGCGCAGGCGACCAAGGGCGCGGCGGCGCTGGTGGTGGCGGTGTGGTTTGACTGGCGTGTGGCCGGGGTGGCTCTGCTGGTGGGGCCGCTCTTGGTGTGGGTGATCCGCGTGCTGGGCAAGCGGATTCGGCGGGCAGCCCGTGCCGCGCTGGTCGCGCAGGCGAGGTTGTATCACGCGGCGAGCGAGGCGCTGGGCGGCCTGCGGGTGGTGAAGGTGCACACGACCGAGGCACACGAGGCGGGGCGGTTCACATCGATCTCACGCGAGGTGGTGCGGCAGGAGATGCGGATCCGGACGGCCCGAGCCTTGGCGAGCCCGCTGGTGGAGACGATCAGTATTTTCGTGCTCGGGGGCGTCTCGGTGGTTGCGGCCAAGGCGATTCTGGACGGGAACCTGGACGCGGCGAGTTTTATTCTGGTGGTCGGGTCGCTGGGCGTGGCGGGGGCATCCCTGCGGCCGCTCACGAGTTTGCTGGCGGACATTCAGCAGTCTGGCGCGGCGGCGACGCGGCTGCGGCACCTCTTGGCGATTCCGGCCGAGGGTGACGATGGAGCGGGCAAGGCGGCGCTCGGACGGCACAGGCGATCCATCCGGTTTGAGGATGTGCGGTTCACGTATCCCGGGGCATCTCGGCCGGCGCTACGCGGTGTGAACCTGAGCGTGGCCCACGGAGAGACGGTGGCCCTGGTGGGGCCCAACGGCTGCGGGAAGACGACGCTGCTGGCGATGCTGCCGCGCCTGTTTGACCCGGACGAGGGCGGCGGGCGCGTGCTGGTGGACGATGTGGACCTGCGAACGGTGAACCTCGGATCGCTGCGCGGACAGATCGGTGTGGTGACGCAGGACACGGTGCTGTTCTCGGGCACGGTGCGGTCGAACATTGCGTATGGGAGCGCGGCAGCGACGGAGGAGCAGGTGCGTGCGGCGGCGCGGCTGGCGCGGGCGGAGGAGTTCATTCTGGCCAAGGGGCGCGGGTATGACGAGCCGGTGGGCGAGGGCGGCACCGGGCTTTCGGGCGGGCAGCGACAGCGGCTGGCGATTGCGCGGGCCATGCTGCGCGACCCGGCGATCTTGATTCTGGACGAGGCCACGAGCATGGTGGATGCGTCGAGCGAGGCGGCCATCGCGGCCGCGGTGGACGAGTTTGTGACCGGGAGCGAGCACCACAAACGCACGTGCCTGATCGTGGCCCATCGGCTGAGCACGGTGCTGCACGCGGACCGGATCGTGGTGATGGATGCCGGCGACATTGCCGACCAGGGGACGCACGCGGAACTGCTGGAACGGTGCGAGGTGTATCGCCAGATCGCGCGGCACCAGTTGGTGCGAGAGCCAGCGGTGGTGTGAGGGAAAGCGGGAAGCCGCAGCCCCACTCGGAGAGTGGGGGTACCCGAGGCGGCCTGCCAACACCCCACTCGGAGAGTGGGGGTACCCAAGACACGCGCGTGCTCCGTACCGTTGCGGCAGCCATGCACGACACGAACGCTGAGGGCAACGAGTTTTTCAAGTGCGACTTCTGCCACTCGCCGTGGGCGGAGGACCGGCCCATGGTGGAGGGGCACCAGGGCAGTTTGATCTGCTGCCGCTGCCTGGGCACTGCGTATGTGGAGGTGGTGCACATGGCCGGGGGCGTGAAGAAGTTGGGTGCCAAGTGCGTGATGTGCCTGGAGGAGCGGCAGGAACCCCAGTGGCAGAGCCCGATGGTGGAGACGGCCTTCATCTGCAAGCGGTGCGTGAAGCAGAGCACGGGGACGCTGGAGCACGATGAGGAGAGCGGGTGGAAGCGGCCCGCGCCGCCCGCGGGGGCACCGGCGGCGGCGGAACCCGAGCCGGACTGAAGGCCGGCGGCGGGGGAGGCCGATTCAGGGGCCATGATTCTCACGAAGCGCGGCGGGGCGTTGCTGTTTATTGTGCTGATGTGCCTGGTGATGGCGACGGTCATGTCGTTCACCATGACGTTCGTGAGCGCGGGCTTCACCAGCGGCTTCATGGCCAAGTGGGGGCGGTCCTTCCTGATCGGGTTCGTGGTGGCGGTGCCGGCCGCGCTGGTGGCCGTGCCGATGCTGCGACGGTTCACGGACTCGCTGTCGCGCTGAGGGGGGTGGTGGGGCGAACGTCCCGTCCGCCAACCCGATACGCTGTGCGCTCATGAACCCCACACGACCCCTTGCCGCGCTGTTGGTGTTTGCCTGTTTCGCTTCGGCCAGTGGTGTGGGCGGCTGCATGAGCACGCTGGAGTGGATGGGCGGCAGCGGCGGACCGCTGCAAGCGGTGAGCGCCAACGGCACGGCGGCGTTCGCGCCCGGCGTGCTGACGGGGGTGTACAAGCCCATTGATGAGAACTCCGCGGATGTCTACCTGACGGACCTGCCCCTGGACCGGCTGGCAAACACGAAGGACGCGATGAGCGACCTTTCGGGCACGATCGTGCACGTACACCTGTTTCTGGTGCCGTCGGCGGGGGACACGCCGGTGGATTCAACGGCGTGCAACGCCGCGGCGAGGATGGTGGTGTTTTCGGGGGGTGCGGTGGGCCTGTACGCGGGAGGCGGGTTTCTCTTCCCGACGGATGTGCCGGGGGGCGCGACGTACGACGGACGCATCCGCAATGCCACCTTGCGGCTGGGGCAGGCGACGGCCGACTTTGCGGACAAACTGGGGCCGACGGTGCTGACGGGGGCGTTGAGCGCCACGCGCGATGAGGGCGCGGCGGCGGTGATTGCGGGGAGACTGGCGAGTGTGGCGAACACGCTGGCGCGGAGATAGGGGATCACTCAGTAGTCGTAGCCGCGCACGCCGCCGGGTGTGTCGCGGAGGCGCAGGCCACCAACAGGCAGGTTCTTGAAGACCGCGGCTGCGCCGGGTTGCGCATCCGCCGGCGCGAGTTGGGCAGCATGGCCGTCAACAAAGGTCATGGGCACTGGGTCAGGCCGATCCCAACGAAAGCCGCCGGGCGGGGGCCAGAGATAGGGAGTATCGCGGTCCCAGAGCAGGACCTTGCGGGCAGGGAAGACGGCTTCGTGGACTTTGACGGCGCGCAGGAGCGTTTCGGAGACGAGGGTGCCCGACAGCCACACGGCCGGGTCGGCAACGAAACTAAGGCTGTAGTGATAAGACGACGAGGGCCAGAACGGCTCAACACCGGGGCCGCTGAACATCGATCTTTGGTGTAATGTGGCTTTGGGTGCGAGGTGCGGGGCGGTGGGTGTGTGCGCGGCGGCCATGAGGTCGGGCATGAGCATCGGCCAGTGGATGTCAATCTGGAAATGGCCGAAGCCTGAAGCACTTCCCGGGCCACCAACCGGCAGGGGGTGGAGCGTGTCGCTCGTGGAATAGGGGAATGTGTCGCGATACTCGCCGTAGTACACGCCGAAGCGGTTTGCCAGGTCGCGGAGTTTGGAGAGGCTGAGCGTGCGGTCTGCGGACTCGCGGGCGCGGGCGAGCGCGGAGGCCGCGAGCGCCACCAAGACCGACAGCACCGTGATCACGACCAATGCCTCGATGATCGTGAAGGCACCCGTGCGACGGTTCTCGCGCGCTGAGACGGCGAGCATGGCTCCGGTGGCTCGCGGCGGCAGCAAAGGCGACCCCTTCACTTGGGTGGGAAGGCGGAGGGGATGAGCGTGCGAGACTGCCCCTGCGGGACGTCGTAGTGGGAAACACCACACGACCGCCACGAACCGTCGGGCGCGTCCTTCACCATCCACACGCCGAAGCGGATGGTGCTTCCGGCTCCGTCGCCAGATCGGACGACTGCCGCGAACACGATCTCGTAGACGGGCTCATCACTGGGGGCCTCGCTGTCGTCCTTGACACGCACGCTGAACGTGCGGCCGGGCTGCGGCCCGGCCAGCAACTTGCCCCGCGAACCACGCACAAGGACGACCGCGCTGGTGATATCGATGTCGAGGTTACGGAAGTAGTCGGTGGTGCTACGCCAGAACGCCAGCCGCTGCTCGTCCGTCCCGCGTGCAAGACCCCGCGGCAGGCTCAGCCGCTTTCGGCTGGCCAGGTCTTCGAACGTGAGGGTGGTCTCGTCGGCGATAGCATCGAGAATGCGTTGGGTGTCTTGGGCCAGTTGGCGTGCGGCGGGCTCGGGCAACTTCCACACGTCCAACGCGGCCGATGCGGAGGAGAGTTTGATTGCCTCCGCCAAGGAGGCGGGCCGGAGGGCCGGATCGGTGGGTTGACCACCTGGCGCGACCGGCACCGGCGAGGCCGAGCCCGCTTTGGCAGCCGGTTGGAGAGGGAGCGGCGGATGCCCGCCGCGCAGCGACCACCACGCGCCGGCGGCGACCACAGCCAATGCGATGAGGCCGACGAACACCAGCAAACGACGCATGGTCGGCTCCGTTATCCCGCCCAATGTCAGCAGGCCGCTGAAAGTCCACGTTGGCCGTTCGGTGCGTCCCGTGCCCCACAGCGTTGTCAGCCCCGGCCCGCGGTGGGCAAGGCAAAACCGGAGACTTGGGACATCCGCCGACATGTTCAACAGCCTGCCGGTGTCAGTCTAGCTCATGCGTTGGGCGTGGCACGCTCATCGGGCCAGCATGGCAACTCGCAAGATTCCGACTCGGCTCGGAGGGCTGAGAAACCCACCGACGGCCGACAAGACAAGGCCTAGGTTCTGTCTGACGGATCATCCGGGGCGAGGAGACGGAGGTATCGGCGGATGATGGCGAGGTTGACGAAGGCGAGGAAGCTGGTCGCCAACTTGTCGTAGCGGGTGCCCACGCGGCGGTTCTC
>JBJXEW010000032.1:0-12828 GCA_046156035.1 Phycisphaerales bacterium
GGTGCGAACCTACCCACGCACCCGTGCCTGGGTTCAATCCAAGCTCATCATCGCCCTCGCCAGAGGGGCCATCCCCAGACCCACCCGGCAGGTTGCTGCATAAACCTCGGAGCGTGGGGGTACCCAAGACCCGGACTTCGGTCGGCGATCCGTGTAATGCCCGGTTCGGGGTTGTTCTCGCGCCTTTGGGTCGTTATCGTCGTCTCCTTAGCCCATGCCCCACCCCACTCGCCCGACACACTGCCGCGCCGCATTGCCTCACCTCGGCCCGCGCACCAGCGCCGCGCTGGCCGCGCTCGCGGGCGGCGTGGTCGCGCTCGCGGCTGCGGGTGTGGGCGCGCAGCACACGGGTGATCCGCAACCGGGGTCGGCACCCGCGGTGCCTGGTCGCCCGCCTGAGCCACGGCCCGAAGCGCCTGCCACGCCGCCTCGCGGCCCAGCGGCCGCGCCAACCCCTCCTCCGCCTCCCCCTCCCGCGGCGGGCCCTGCGGAGCCCAGCCGCCTCAACCCCGCGCTCGAACCCTTCGAGAACCGCCTCATCCGCGAGGTGAAGTTCATCGGCCTGAGCGTGGAGGATGAGGCGTTGATTCGCAACCAGGTGCGCAGTGCCGCGGGCAGGCCGCTGAGCCAGCAGACGGTGCAGGAGGACATTGCGCGGTGCACGCGGCTGGGGCGCTTCAAGGACATCTCGGCGCGGATCCAGCCGTTTGAGGACCAGACGGTGTTGCTGACCTTCGAGTTCGCGGCGACGCCGATCATCGCCGACGTGCAGGTGGTTGGCAACCGGCAGATTTCGGACGGTGAACTGCGGGGAGAGGTGTCGATCTTGGCGGGGACACCGGTGGACCGGTTCCAACTGGATCGGACGCTGCGGCGCATCGAGGACCTGTACCGCAAGAAGGGGTACTACCAGGCGCAGGTGACGATCGATCAGGAGGAACTGGACAAGCAGGGGATCGTGCTGTTCCGGATCCGCGAGGGTGAGCGGCTGAAGGTGCGGGTGATCCAGTTCGAGGGGAACACGTCGTTTCCGTCGGGGCAGATCCGTCCGGAGATCAAGACGGAGGAGGCGGACTGGTTCACGAGCGGCACGCTGGATGACAACCTGCTGGATCAGGACGTGGCGACGATCGTGAAGTTCTATCGGGACCGGGGCCATTTGGACGTGCGGGCGGATCGGCAGGTGAGGCCATCGCCCGACGGCAAGGAGGCGATCCTCACGTTCCTGATTGATGAGGGTCCGGTGTACACGCTGCGGTCGGCGCGGGCGGTGCTGGACACGGGCAACGTGGCCGAGGCGAAGCCGCCCACGGTGCTGACGCCCGCGCAGATCGGCACGCTGCTGCCGATCAAGCCGGGAGACACGTACAGCGTGGCGCGGGTGACGGCGGCGGTGGATTTGATACGCGATGCGTACGGGCAGATGGGGTACGTGGATGCCAGCGTGGCGAAGGCGGAGGTGCGCGACCCGAACTCGCCGCAGGTTGACCTGCTGCTGATCATCCGCGAGGGGACGCCGACGAAGACGGGCCTGGTGGTGATCAAGGGCAACGATCTGACGCAGGAGAAGATCATCCGGCGGCAGGTGCGTGTGCTGCCGGACCGGCCGCTGGACACGACGGCGGTGCGCGACACGGAGGAGTTGCTGGAGGCGACGAACCTGTTCGCCGGGCCGCGTGAGGGGCGGCCGGCGCCGCGCGTGACGATCCAGAACCCGGACCCTGCGAACCCGGGCTATCGCGACGTGCTGATCGAGGTTGACGAGAAGAACACGGGCTCGCTGGGCTTTGGCGCGGCGGTGAGTTCGGACTCGGGTGTGATCGGGCAGATCACGCTCACGCAGCGGAACTTTGATCTGTACGACACGCCCGACTCGTTCGGGGAGTTCTTCACGGGCAAGGCGTTCCGCGGGGCGGGGCAGATCTTCAACATCGCGTTGCAGCCGGGCACGGAGACGTCGAACTACTCGATCGGGCTGACGGAGCCGTCGCTGTTTGGGAGCGAGTACACGCTCGGCGGCGCGTTGTCGTATCGCCAGCGCCAGTTTGACGAGTACGACGAGGACCGCCTCGCCGCCACATCGAGCATCGGGCGGGTCTTCGGCCAGCGCTGGTCCGGCAACGTGAGCGTGCGGGCAGAGGCCATCGACATCTACGACGTGGCCCCGTTTGCCGCGGACGACATCAAGCAGTTCTCGGGGGAGTCGACGCTGTCGGGCGTGGGGGTGCGACTGACGCGCTCGACGCTGAACAGCCGCGTGCGACCCACGGGGGGCACGAGGTTTGATGTGTCGGCGGAGTGGATCGGGGCGCTGTCGGGCGACTACGACTTTACGAAACTGGGGGCGAGCCATCAGGTGTACCTGACGCTCAACGAGGACTATCTGGGTCGCAAGACGACGCTGACGTTCAAGACGGAGGCGTTCTACATCCCCCAGGACGTGAGCGACGTGCCGGTGTTTGAGCGGTACTACCTGGGTGGTCGGAGTTTCCGCGGCTTCGCGTTCCGGGGCGTGTCGCCGCGCGGGCTGTTTGACGATGACCTGAACCCCGCCACCCCGTCGGTTCCCGGGCAGGACCCTGTTGGCGGGACATGGGCGTTCTTCTTCGGGCCGGAGGTTGAGTTCCCGCTTGTGCAGAAGATCATCTCGGTGGTGGCGTTCATGGATACCGGCACGGTGACCAACGAGATCGGCTTTGACCAGTACCGGGTGTCCGTCGGCGGCGGCGTGCGGCTGTATTTGCCGCAGTTGGGCCCGGCTCCGCTTGCGTTTGACTTTGGTTTCCCGATCGCCAAGCAGGACGGGGATGACGAGCGGCTCTTCAGTTTCGCGGTGGACCTGCCGTTCTGAGGGGATGGGCGGCGGGGCGGAGTTTGCCCAGATTGCCAAGGGTGGTGGGGGCCTGAGATAGGGAAACCGCAGGACATTGCGGTCGGCGAGGCGGGCGTGGTTGCACGTCCGGTACCGCGCGGGTAGACTGCGGTTGTGGTTGGGTTGACCGACCGCGGTCGCCGGGAGCGGCGACGACAACCAGATTGAGGAGAGAGCCATGCGGTATCAATTCGCGTCATTGGTTGTGGCGTTGGCTGGCACCAGCGGGGCGATGGCCCAGACGCTTCGCATCGACACGAACGGCTTCACGGTGTCACCGGGCGGTGAGTTCACGGCCACACCACTCACCGGCTCGGCGGGTGTGGTGGGCTTGCTGGCGGACCTTTCGCCCACCACCTTTGAGACCTTCTGCGTCGAGGCCAACGAGCACTACCGGCCCGGCGACACGTACGCGTTCGTCATCAACACGGGGGCGGTGCAGGGCGGCGTGGGCGGGCAGACCAGCCCGAACTTTGATCCGCTCGACCCGCGCACCGCGTACCTCTATCACCACTTCCGCAACAAGACGCTTGCCTTGTTCGATTACTCGGCGGGCGGGCGACAGGGCTCCGCTGGCGCGCTCCAGCAGGCGATCTGGTTCATCGAGAACGAGGGCGGCACCAACAACGCCTTCGTCGCGCTCGCCGAGGCCGCCATTCTGGGCGGGGCGTGGTCGGGGATCGGCGACGTGCGTGTGCTGAACCTGTCGAACGGCGAGTTCCCCAACGCTCAGGACCAGTTGACGATCGTGCCGGGGGGGATCCCGACTCCGGGTGCGGGGCTGCTGGCGAGTTTGGGCCTTGCGGCGGCGGCCCGGCGGCGGCGCTAGACGCGGGCTCCTAGCATTGTTCCTAGGCACTTTGCAAAGGAACAAGCCATGGTTTTGAGCGTTCGCAAGATTGGTGTGGCCCTGTGTGGCGCGGCGTTGCTGGGTGTGTGTGCCGCGTCGGTGGCGGTCAGTGCCGCGCGGATGGGGCCGCCCCCCGCGGTCATCGCCACGGTCAATCTCGAAGAGGCGATCAAGACGCTGGATGAGCGCGCGATGCGCGAGAACGAACTGAAGAGTTTCAGCGAGACGCTCCAGGGCGAACTGGACAAACTCGTGAAGATGCTCAAGGACGAGGACACGAAGATGAAGGTCCTCGACGGCGATCAGAAGCGCGAGGCGGCGTCGCGGATCCTCGAGATGCAGGCCACGGCCGAGGCGAAGAAGAAGATCTACGAGGCCCGCATCGACCAGCGCCGCGGCGAGGTTTTCCGCAACCTGTACGAGAAGATCACCGCGGCGAGCCGGCGGCTGGCGGAGCAGAACGCGTACACGATGGTGATCGCCAGCGACGAGGGCGTGCAGGTGCCGATGGGGCCCAGCGCGGACATCGAGCGGACGATCTCGCTGAAGCGATTCCTGTACGTGGGCAAGGCGCACGATGCCACGACGGAACTGGTGAGCCTGATGAACAACGAGTTCAAGTCGGGCGTTGGCGCGGCCGCGCCGATGCCGACGGGCAAGCCCTGAGCGGGCCCCGGCACCGGAAAACGTTGGCGGGAGCACGCGATGACGCAAGGCACCAATGGGTCGAGCGCGGGGGGGTCGGGCGCCGGCGGGTCGGGCGCGGCTGCGGCCGGGGTGAAGGCCACGAGCGGCCAACTTGCGGCGATGCTCAAGGGTGAACTCGTCGGCCCGGCGGACGTGGTGCTGAGCGGGTTCGGGCCCATCGAGATGGCCGGGCCGACGGACCTGACGTTCATCCGCAACGACCGGTATGCGCATCAGTGGGGGTCATCGCGGGCGGGCGCGGCGGTGGTTTCGCGCAGCGTGAAGCGGCCCGAGGTTGCCGCGGGGCGTGCGCTGATCATTGTGGATGATGCCGACCTGGCGATGATCACGCTGATGAACATGCTCAAGCCGCCGCGGCGGGCGGGCCCTGCGGGCATCCATGGGACGGCGATCGTGGACGCCGGGGTGCGCGAGACGGTGCCGGCATCGGCGACGATCGGGCCCTTCTGCGTGGTTGGGGCGGGGTGCCGGCTGGGCGAGGGCGTGGTGCTGACGGAGCGGGTTTCGCTGGGGGCGAACGTGAGCATCGGCGCGGAGTCGGTGCTGCGTGCGGGCGTGGTGGTGTACGACGGGTGCGAGATCGGCAGCGCGTGCATTGTGCACGCCAACGCGGTGATCGGGGCCGACGGGTTTGGCTACCGGCCGGCCACGGAGGGCGGCGCCGTGGTGAAGGTGCCGCACATGAGCCACGTGGTGCTGGGCGATGATGTGGAGATCGGCGCCAACAGTTGCATCGACCGGGGCAAGTTCCGGCCGACGACGATCGCCTCGGGCACGAAGATCGACAACCTGGTGCAGATCGGCCACGGGGTGCGCATCGGCAAGAACACGCTGATCTGCGGCTGCACGGGCGTGGCGGGGAGCGTGACGATCGGCGAGGGCGTGATGATCGGGGGGCACGCGGGGATCACCGACAACATCACGGTGGGCGACCACGCCCGCATCGGGGCGTTCACGGCGGTGATGGGGCCGGTGCCGGCGGGGGAGACGCACTTCGGCGTTCCGTCGGTGCCGGCGCGGCAGGCCTTCCGCCAGATCGCCATTCTGCGGAAGTTCGCGGGTCTGGACCGCAAGACGCTGGCGGCCAAGCACAAGGACGGGCACGAGTAGGGCGACGGGGAGCGGGCCAGCGCGCGGTGCGGGCTTGGTTTTCTGGCCCGCGCGGCCCTAGCCTCATCCCCCTCGGTTTGCCCGCCCCTGTTGGTTTCTCGACGCGTGCCGCCACTCACCGCCATCCCGGCCCGCACCATCGCCAAGGCTGTGCACTTGCGGGGTGTGGGGCTGTTCTGCGCGGCGGTGTGCGAACTGACGATGCGGCCCGCGGAGCGAGCGGGTGAAGGGCTGGTTTTTCGCAGGGTGGACCTGCCGGGGCAGCCGGTGATCCCTGTGTCGCACAGGCACGTGATCGCGCGTGAGCGGCAGACGGTGCTCTCGCTGGGCGAGATTCGCGGGAGCACACCGGCCCCCAGCGTGCAGACCATTGAGCACGTGCTGAGCGCGCTGGCGGCGTGCGGCGTGAGTGAGTGCGTGCTGGATGTGAGCGGGCCGGAGGTGCCGATGATGGACGGGTCGGCGCAGCCCTTCACGGAGGCCGTGCTGAAGGCGGGCGTTGTGGCGGTGGCGGGGGCCCCGCCGTGCGAGCCGATCCGCGTGCGCGAGGTGATCGACCTGCGGGAGGGCGCAGCGCGGATCCAGGCGTTGCCCTTTGAGGCCGGGCGCGAGCCGGCAGAGCCAACGCTGGCGGTGTCGTATGCGCTGGAGTTTGATGAGGGTGAGGTGATCGGTGCCCAGACGGCGTACTTTGAGGTGAACCACGCGAGGCCCGACACGGACCTGTACGCGGCCCAGATCGCGCCGGCGCGAACCTTCTGCACGGAGCAGCAGGCGCGGCTGATGGCGATGGCGAAGATGCACGCGCACCTGCAGCCGCGCGATGTGCTGGTGATCGGGGCGGCGGGGCCGATCGACAACGTGCTGCGGTTTGCGGATGAGCCGGCGCGGCACAAGGTGCTGGACGTGATCGGGGACTTGGCGCTGGCGGGGCGGCCGATCCACGGGCGGGTGGTGGCGCACCGGTCTGGCCATGCGCTGAACCAGCGGCTGGCGGCGGCGCTGGCGGGGTGAGTGGCACGCGAGGGGTGCGGCGGAGTTCGCATCGAAGTCGGGGCCGAAGCGGCCCGACTTCGATGGCACGGGGCAGCGGCTACACGAGCGGACGGGTTTCGGCGGCCCAGTCGTCGATCAGTTGGCGCGTGATGGGGCCGGGGGAGCCGGTGCCCACCGTGTGGGCCTCGATGCGCACGACGGGCAGCACGCCCCAACTGGAGTTGGTGAGGAAGACCTCGTCTGCCGCGAGGAGGTCGTTGATGGTGAGGGGGCGGCGGTGCGTGAGGATGCCGCGGCCGGCGGCGGTGTGGATGGCCCACTGGCGCGTGATGCCGGGGAGGACGGCGGAGGGCCCCCACGCTTGCGCGTGGGGCTCGTCGGCGGCGGGCACGTCGTCGGTGCGGGCTTGTGGCGTCTGGAGTGTGCCGTTCTTGACGAGCAAGATGTTGCTGACGCAGCCGCCGACGAGTTGATTGGAAACGCTGAAGACGAGGGCCTCGCCCGCCTGCTTGGCCGCGGCGAGTTGGAGTTCGCGCAGTCGCCACCAGTAACTGAGCGTTTTGTGGCTCTCCATCGGGTTGAGGGGGTTGGCGCGGGTTTCGGCGATGGAGACGAGCACGCCCTCTTCCAACATGCGAGCGGGATAGGGCGTGGCGGGCTGGGCGACGATGAGGACGGTGGGGTCGGAGGGTGTGGCAGGAGCACTGCCCTTTGAGTCCGTTTCAGAACGCGAAACGCGCCGCCCACCCCCTGCCCCCTCCCTCTGGGAGGGGGTGTTCTGAAACTGTTTCGTTGCGCTGGCGCGTGCGAGCATGTTGAGGTCGCCGGCGGTGATGGTGAGGCGGATGCGGGCACGTTCGAGGTCCGAGCGCCGGAAGGTTTCGACGAGGGCTTCGTAGAGCGCGGCCTCTCGCAGGTCGTGGCTCAGGCCGAGGATGCTCGCAGATTCGATGAGGCGCTGCACGTGCTCCAGGCCCAGGACCACGGGCTCTGCGCGGCCGCGCACGGCGAGCATGGTCTCGAAGAGGCCGACGGCGTGCTGAAGGCCGGCATCCAGCGCGCTGATGCGGGCCTGGTCTGGGCTGTCAAGGAACGCGCCGTTGAGGAAGAGGGTGGGCATGGGGGTGCAAAGGTGGGCAGCGATCATTCGCCGGCGGGCGCGCCGCCCTTGCGGGGGTCGCTTGCTCCGTCCCACTTTTCGCCGCCGGCGGTCATGGCGCGCTGGATGAGTTGCACGTTGGCGGCGCTCTTGGGCGTTTTCACCTGGTGGTGGAGTTTTCGCATCCAGAGGGCGGTGGGCAGGCCGTTGTGCACGCCGGGGTACTGGTTCTCGATCTCCAGCACGTTGGGCATCCACTGGTGGTGGATGCGCGGCCGCAGGACGGCCTCCGCGCTGGCGCAGTTGAAGAGGAGCGTGTTGAGGATGGCCTGGGCGGTGCCGGTGATGATGCGCGGCCCGCCGGAGGCCCCGGCCACGAGGCGCACACGCGCGATGCCGTCGGCACCGCTCACGGTGGCGATGGTGGGGGACATGCTGGAGAGGGGGCGTTTGCCGGGCGCGGGGAGGTTGGCATCGGATTGGCGCAGGCCGAAGGCGTTGGCCTTGCCGCGCAGGGTGGTGAAGTCGTCCATTTCGTTGTTGAGGACGAAGCCGAAGCGTTCGACGGCGAGGAGGGAGCCGAACTCGAGGTTGATGGTCTCGGTGCAGGCGACGGCGTTGCCGGAACCGTCGACGACGGACAGGTGGCTGGTGCCGGCATCTTCCGGGGCGGCCTCGTCGGGTTTGGGGGTGCCATCGGGGAATGTGCCGTAGTCGGGCGAATCGAGCGAGCGTGTGGGGTGGAAGGTGGCGACGCGCTCGCGGATGTATTCCTCCGAGGTGAGCCGCGCGAGGGGGATGGCAGCGAAGGCGGGGTCGCTGAGGTAGCGGGAGCGGTCGGCGAAGGCGTGCTTGAAGGCTTCGGCGAGAAGGTGCGTGTAGTGGGGCGGGTAGCCGCCGGGTTCGGTGGGGTGCTGCTCGACGATGCGGCGAGCCCCGGCCTGCTCAAGGAACATGAGGGTTTGGGCGAGTGCCATGCCGCCGCTGCTGGGCGGGGGCATGGTGGCAAAGTCCGTGTCTTCGAAGCGGAAGCGGAGTGGCGTGGCATCCGCCGGTGCGTACGCGGCGAGGTCGGCGGCGGTGAGGACGCCGCCATCGGCGGCGATGGCGCTGACGAGGGCCTGCGCGATGGGGCCGGTGTAGAACGCCGCGGGGCCGTCGCGCGCGATGAGTTCGAGGGCTTCGGCTTGTTCGGGGGCCTTGATGATGTCACCGACGGCGAGTTTTCCTTCGCGCAGGTAGCGCTGCCAGACGAAGGGGAAGCGGGTTTTCCAGTCCGGGTTGGCGTTGAACTTGGGCAGGAGTTCGGTGATGGCGGCCTTGTGGAACGCGGCATCCACGGCGAAGCCTTCGCGGGCCAGGCGGATGGCGGGTGCGAGGATCGCCGCGCGGTCGAGCAGGCCGGTGCCCCAGCGCTCGTGCGCCAGCAGCAGCCCAGAGACGGTGCCGGGGACGCCGATGGATTTGCCGCCGGTGCGTGCCGCGGCGATGGAGTCGCTGGCGCCGTTACCGATGGAGGCATAGAAGTCCGGCCCGATCGCGGCGGGGCAGGTTTCGCGGTAGTTGAGGGCGAAGAACTCGCCCTTGGGGTCGATGGCGAGGCGCGCGTGGGCCTTGAGGAAGACGAGCATGAAGCCGCCGCCGCCGATGCCGCAGGAGAAGGGGCGGACGACGGAGAGGGCGAAACTGGTGGCGACGGCCGCGTCTACGGCGTTGCCGCCCTGGGCGAGGATGAGCGCGCCGGCCTCGGAGGCAAGGTGGTGGTCCGCGGCGACGGCGAAGCGCTCGAAGAGGCGGGAGGAGGGGGGAGTGGATTGGTCTTGCGCGGCCGCGAGTGGCTGGGCGAGCGCGAGCGACGCGGTTGCCAGCGCGGCGGCGGCGAGTGTGGTGAACGGGTGCGTCATGGGGGAAGGGTATTGAGGGGCGCGGCCGGAGCGAGATGGCTGGCCCATCGCCAAGTGCGCTGCAACGGGTCGCATTCCCAGCGCCTCCCCCGGTCCGCCTTCGGCGGACCACCCCCTCCGGTGGGAACCGGAGGGGGATGAACCGCGGGTCAGGCTCCTAAAGTGGGGTGCGCAGGAAAGAGGAGCACGACATGTCTACCAGCGGCAATGGCACCGGCAACGGGCACACGCAGGGCACGCTCAAGGTGTGGGATTGGCAGCCGCAGCCCAAGGCGTGGAAACTCGTCAACGAGTTGGTGGACACGTTCCTGAAGAACAACGCGCCCGCAGCCGCGCTGGCGGCGCGGATGAAGAACGAGACGGGCACGCGGTTTGTCGATTGGATCGACCACATCGCCGTGGCGGACGAGGCGGCCCTTCGCCCGCGCCTGCTGGATGCCGGGTTCGAGCACAAGCCGGTGCCGCACGGCCCGGGGCAGTATGTGTGCGACAAGGGCATGTTTCCGCCGGTGTTGCTGGGCCCGTGCGGAAGCATGACGATGTTCATCGCGATCAAGGTGGAGCGCGTGAACGATTTTCTGGCGGCCCAGGGGTTGCCGCTGGCGCACGAGATTGAGGGCCCGCCGCCGGGGAGCCAGATGCGCATGGCCCCGCACAGCCGCGAGAACGGGTATGAACTGTGGGCGATTGAGCGGCACGGCCTGCGTGGCTACGACTACGACAAGCACCCGGCGGAGAAACTCATCGCGGCGCAGCGGCATCAGGAACTCATCACGAGCCGCAAACGGGACTTTGGGTTTGATGACGCGGCGGGGTTTGCGGAGGCGAACCGGGTGATCGACGCGGCGATAGCGGACCTGGGGCGCGATTGGGCGTGCGACCTGTTCTTTCAGGGCGAGAGGGACTATTGGATGCGGCGGAATGCGGCGGCGCGGTTTCAGTACGCGCGGCAGGCGCGGCTGGGGCTGGGGTGGGCGAACCACGATCATCACACGTATCGCAGCAGCCGCGCGGGGTACAGGGCGATGATCGCGTTTCTGGAGAAACTGGGGTTCTTCTGCCGCGAGCGGTTTTATGCGGGCGCGGAGGCGGGGTGGGGCGCGCAGGTGCTGGAGCAGCCGGAGACGGGCGTGATTATTTTCGCGGATGTGGACATGAGCCCGGAGGAGTTGATGGGGGATTTCCCGCACATCGGCCTGCCGGCGCGGGCGGACAAGCATTTGGGCACTATCGGTTTGTGGTGCGAACTGCACGGCGAGGCGTTTTTGCAGGCGGGGATGCACCACCTTGAGGCGATGTTCGATTGGCACACGCTCAAGGCCCAGATGCAGGCGGAGGGGGGCATTCGGACGATGGACCCGTTCACGACGTTCCCGTACCTGCGGCAGGCGTTTACGGAGGGCGAGAAGTGGGCGGTGAGGCCGGAGCGGATCGGGCGGCTGCTCGCGAACGGGCAGATCACGCCGGAGCAGGC
Organism: Phycisphaerales bacterium; assembly: GCA_046156035.1. Classification (GTDB taxonomy): domain Bacteria; phylum Planctomycetota; class Phycisphaerae; order Phycisphaerales; family UBA1924; genus JAEUIX01. Next base: position 11,014 of record JBJXEW010000032.1, read on the forward strand.
GGAGATGTTCCGGACGCAGGGCGCTTTGGGGAGCCACCTGGAGAACCTGGAGCGCAACGACGGGTTCAAGGGGTTCAACCAGACGGGTGTGAGCCAGATCATTGCGAAGACCGACCCGCGCAGACTTGCCGCGGCGGGGGCGTGAGGAAAATGGCCAAATGGCCAAATGGCCAAATGGTCAAATGGACAAATGGACAAATGGTCAAATGGACAAATGAAGGCAGGGGGCAGGGGTAGGGGGCGGGCATCCGTCAGGCACGCCGCGTCCAGCGAAAAAGCCACGGCTTGCGCCGTGGCCTCTTTAGCGGGTCGTTTGTCGGCTGCTTCAGCACCCCGTGAAGTAGGCGGTGATGTAGTCGCCGAGGTTGTCGGGGAAGGGCTCGCTGCACTGGCCGAGGCCGTCTGGCGTGAACGCGGCTTTGTAGCCCTGGTCGTAGGGCGGGTCGTTCTCGGGGCAGAGAATCGCGTAGCCGCCGGGGCCGGGGACGGGGGGCGGTGTGTAGTAGTCGGTGATGAAGTCGCCGAGGTCGTCGGGGTTCAGCACGCCGTCGCCGTTGTATTCCTGGATGCAGATGATGGACGTGACCGTGATGACGACGCTGGTGGGGTTGTATTGCACGGTGTACGCGCCGAAGGGTTCGACGGTGCTGAACGTGCCGGTGCGCGAGGCGCACGTGAGGATGGTGTACTGCGTGCCCAGGTCGGGGAAGTAGCCCGGTTGGCGGTTGATGCGGAGCGTGCCGCCCAGCGCGGCGGCGCCGGTGATGGCGAGACGGTCCAACTCGGTGCCGACCACCTCGCCAGCCACCTCGATGGTGAGCAGGCCGCCGGCCTGCTGCGTGTAGGTGCCCTCGATGGTGAGCAGGCCGGGGGATTGACCGGGGGCCACTTCGCCGCCGGAGTTGATGACGTTGGAATCGAGGAGGCCGGAGCCGCCGAGCGTGCCGCCTTGAAGGAGGTAACTGTTGGAATCGACCTGGATCTCACCGTTGGCCAGCACCTGCCCGCCGGTCTGCACCCACGAGTTGCCCGGCGCGGCGTGGTGAATGAGCCGGCCTGCATTGGCCGCGACGTTGCCGGAGGTGGTGAAGGTGCCGGGGTGGATGGTGACGGTGCCGCCGGAGGCGATGAGCGTTCCCTCGTTGATGAACGTGTTGCCGGGGTCGATGGTGATGCCGCTGCTGCTGGTGGCGAGGATCGAGCCCGCCGCCTGGTTCACGATGCTGATGGTGTTGAGCCCGAGTCGGCCCGAACCCGTGATGGTGTTGTTCACGTTGGTGAGCGTCCGCCCCTGCTGGCCGCCGGTCACGTCGTAGATCTGGTTGTTCACGCTGTTGGAGAGCGCGATGGTGCCACCGCCCGTGAGCAGGAGGTTGGTCGACAGGTAGAAGTCGGTGCCGTTGCCCGCCGCTCGCATGTCAATGAGGCCCTGGTTGCTGAGGGTGCCTGAGAAGGTCGCGTCGGTGTCGTTGGGAAAGTCCAGCACGCCCAGGTTGGTGAGGGTGTTGAAAACCGTGCCCGCCCCGGCCGCGTTGAGGCGGCACACACCCGTGCCCTCGGAGTCAATCGTGCCGGTGTAGGTGCCGTTGGTGAAGAAGACCACGCCGCCTGTGCCCGCCACCGCCGCCGCCGTGAACGTGTACGAGCCCGTTACCAGATTCAGGAACGATCCGCTCTCGGCCCGGAGCGTTCCCTCGTTGATGAACGTGTTGCCGGGGTCGATGGTGATGCCGCTGCTGCTGGTGGCGAGGATCGAGCCCGCCGCCTGGTTCACGATGCTGATGGTGTTGAGGCCCAAGCGGCCCGAACCCGTGA
>JBJXEW010000033.1:0-80026 GCA_046156035.1 Phycisphaerales bacterium
GGTGCGAACCTACCCACGCACCCGTGCCTGGGTTCAATCCAAGCTCATCATCGCCCTCGCCAGAGGGGCCATCCCCAGACCCACCCGGCAGGTTGCTGCATAAACCTCGGAGCGTGGGGGTACCCAAAGCCACGGCGCAGCGGTGGAAGCGGGCCGCGAGCGGCGTAAAGTTGCGGGCTCGGGCGGCCGACCCAGCGGCCGGAGCGTGAATCTGCTAGGGGTATAGTGTAACGGTAGCACAACTGACTCTGACTCAGTTAGCCTAGGTTCAAATCCTAGTACCCCTGTTTTTCCGCACTGCGCATCGGCCCTTTCGGAGGTTGCGCGCGGTCAGCCTGTGGCATCTCGACAAGGTTCTCGGGCGCGAGGCTCCATGTTTCCCCGGAATCGGTGAACCGCGCGGCACCTCTGTTGCGTAGAAGCCTGTGGCAATGAACCGCCCACGTCTGCTCATGCTGGGCCTGATGACCCTTCAGCCGTCGGTGCTGATGGCTCTGTGCCCCTGCCCGGTGCCGACCACACCACCGATGCACGCCGCGGAGCGGCACGCGTTGTCTGCCACATCGGCGGCGACTGCCTCGCCCGATTGCGGTGAGACGTGTTCCGACTCACCGCTCAGTTGCGACGACAACGAGGAACGCCCCGCCACGGATCAAGCCTGTGCGCCCGGCGACTGCCCGCCGTGGTGCAGCCCGGCAGAGTGCTGCCCGGAGCCGCTGCCCGCCATGCCGGGCGAGAAGATTCGCCCCCCCGCGGACAGCCTGTTCGACGCGCTTGATGCGGGCCCTGCCTGGCCGCCGCCGTCGCGGCAATCGGTTCCCGTGCGGCTTGGGGCGGCCCGGGCCCGGGCTCCTTCTTCCACGCCACTCCAAGCGTGGACCTGTGTGCGAACGACGTAGATCGGCAGCCTTTCCCTCACTGCCAGGGTCCGTTGTTCTCTGTCCGACGGATGTTCCGCCGGGCACTCAATCACATGGTTCGCGCGGCGTTGGCCGGGCTGCGGCCCGTGCCACGGCGCGCTCAGTTCTGGAGTCTTCGTATGAACACGAGTTTCAATCGTCGTGCGTTTGTCAACACGTGCTTCATCGCGGCGGCCTCTGCGCTGGCCGCGGGCGCGGGGCTGTTTGTCCCGGCCCTGACCGGCGCGGGCACGAGCGGGGGCGCAGGCTGCTGCTGCGGCCCGGCCTGCGATGCGTGCTGCCCGCAAGGCTGCCCGTGCCCCACCTCGGGCGCGTGCAGCGAGACCTGCTGCGGCGAAGCGGCCAAGCCCGGCGCGGGCGCGGGCAACGGGTGCGCGGCTCCGGCGTGCTGCCCCACGGGCGCCTGCGGCACGAAGTGATTCTGTAACCCAACCGGCCGCGTGGCGGAAGCCTCGCGGCTGGCTTGCGAGCGGGTGACGGGCGCGAAAGAAAGCCCCGGCTGGCGCCGGGGCCTCATTGGGATGCGCGGGCGGTTGAGATGCGCGGGGCGCAGCAGATTACTTGTTCATGTCGGGCGGCGCGGGTGCGACGTCGGGCGTGGACATGACGGTGGGCGTGATGTTGAGCAGGTCCACGCGCGAGGGCGTGAGGAGCATGGCCCGCAGTGATTCGTCGATGCGCGACTCGCCGATGACACCCACGACGCGGTTGAGTTTGTTGTCCAGGTCGAGCGACGCGTCGGGCTGCAGGTAGCCGATGGTGCGGGCGTTGCCCGGCTCGGCCGTGACCAGCCGGTAGAGTTTGGGGAGGCGGATGCCGTCGTAGACCGTGCTGGGCATGAGGCGGCCGATGGCCTTGTAGATGGCGTTCTTGTCGAGTTCCTCCACCTGCTTGGCGATGCTGATCTGCTGGGCCTCGATGGAGGCCTTGGTGGCTGCGGCGTTTTTCACGTCGCCGCGCAGGTCGAGACGGATCTGCATCACGTCGACGTAGCGCTGGAGGTACTTGGCGGTGCGTGAGTCGGACCTGGCGATCTCGGCGTTGAAGGCGGCGACGGCGGGCTCCAGTTCGGCTTCGTTGAGGGGCTGCTGGCGGACGCGCTCGTACATGGCCACCAGGCCTTCGATGGGCGAGGGCTTGGCGGGTGCGGGCGGGGCGGCGACGGGGGCGGGGCTCGCTTGTTCCGGGAGCACGCTGACTTTCGCCGGCACCGTGATCGACGGCGGATTGACCGTGCCGCCGGATGTGGGCACGAACGTGCCGGGCGCAGGCGGCGTGCCCGGCGCGCCGGGGCCCGTGGTGGTCGCGGCGGGCGCGGAGGGAAGTACGGCGGGCGCGACCTTGGCGGCTTCCTCGGGGGTGGCGCGGCGGACAAGTTCCTTGTTGATCCAGCCGCGGGCTTCGGCCGGGGCGGCGACGGCGTACATCGTGGTCTTGCCGTCGTCGCCCTTGACGACGTCGAGCACTTTCAGGTCTGCCCCGGCGGCAAGTTCTTTTTCGAGGAGGGGGTACCACGAGCCGCGGTCGCCGGCGGTGGCGTTGGCGGCGCGAAGGCGCGAGCCCTTCTGGAGTTTGGCAGCCTCACCGGCTCTGGGCTCACCCGCAAGGTCCTCGGCCTTGACGAAGGCCTTGACACCGGCGGGGTAGGCGACACGGAGGAAACCACTCTCCTCGCCGTCGACCATCACCAGCGTGTCTCGCTTGAGGTTCGCCACGGGGTAGTGCAGCACCGCGGGGCCGGAGCGCAGCGGTGTGTCGTCGCGGGCCACGACGGCGGCGTAGGGCTCGGCGGCCAGAGCGGGCACGGCGGCGAGGAGCGCCGCACCGAGGGCCACAAAGGCCACGAACGATCGGGCGGCGCGGAGGGCCGGGCTGGACACGGATCGAGATCGAGCGGCGGGGAAGCGGGTCATCACGGTCGGTCTCCGAGAAAATCGTGCGAGAGAGGGTTGCCCTGGGTGCATGATAAGGGCGCGGGGGCGTGGTGGCGAGTTGCACGAGGGGTGTGGAGAGTGCGACCATGGCGCGGGTTTTCTTTGACGGTGCCTGATACGTCCCCTTACTGTCGCGTCTACCTATGGCCAGCGGCTCCACATGGCGTGCGCAACGAACCCGGCCCCTGGGCTTGGCGCTGCTGGCCGGAACGATCTTTGGGGGTGTGGGCGGGGGCGGCGGGTGCAGTTCACCCTTCGACCCCTCAAGGGAAGGGGCGGAGGCGGAACTGCGCCGGTCGATCGCGGACTCCATCAGCAGGGAACTGCGCGAACCGGCGGAGCGGGCCCAGACGCAGGAGACGCGGCGGGCGTCGCGCGTGCAGACGCTGGAACTGAAGGACACGGTGCTGCAGGAACTTGAACGCAAGTCCGGGCCGGGCTCGTATCCGCCGCCGGGGCTGCCCGATCTGGTGCCGGTGGGGCGTGTGAGCGAGACGGGGGTGCAGTTCGGTTCGTCGCTGGTGGGGGGCGAGCAGCAGGCCGTGAGCGTGAACCTGCAGCGGGCGGTGCTGACGGCGGTGAGCAACAACCTGTCGGTGCAGTTCGCGCGGCTGAGCCCGGCGATTGACGAGGCCCGGCTGCTGGCGGCCCAGGCCGCGTTCGACTGGCTGTTCTTCACGAACTTCACGTGGAACTCGATCGATGCGGAGTCGGTGAGCACGCAGCAGATTCCCGGCCTGACGCCGGCGCGGACGTTTGATGAGCGGCAGGTGATGAGCACACAGGTGGGCCTGCGCAAGGCGCTGACCACGGGCGGCTCGTTCACGGTGCAGCAGAGTTTCGATTATTCGGACAACGGGGTCGGCGGCCTGGTGGCCGTGCCGGACCCGGCGGTTTCCAGCGACACCATCGTGCAGATCGACCAGCCGCTGCTGCGCGGCTTCGGCAGCGACGTGGCGCTGGCGCAGGTGCGGATCGCGGCCAACAGCGAGCGCGACAAGATCGCCCAACTCAAGGCCCAACTCCTCACCACGATCACCGACACCGAGACGGCCTACTGGGACCTGGTGCAGGCCTATGGGAACCTGCAGATCTCCAAGCGCCTGCTGGACCGCGGCATCGAGGTGCGCGAGGTGCTGCGTGACCGGCGCGAGTTCGACACGAACCCCTCGCAGTATTCGAACGCCGTCGCCGCGGTCGAGAGCCGGCGCGGCGACGTGATCCGCGCCGAGAACACGGTGCGCTCCGCCAGCGACCAGTTGAAGAACCTGCTGAACGATCCCGAACTGACCATCGGCTCGGAGATTCTCATCCTGCCCGTGGACGTGCCCATCGATGCCCCGGTGCGGTTCAGTTTGCTCGACTCGATCCAGACGGGCCTGGCCAACCGCCCGGAGGTGTCGCGGGCGCTGCTGGCGATCGACGACACCTCGATACGCCAGCGGCTGGCCGACAACGCCCGTCTGCCGCGCCTGGATCTGCGAGCCCAGATTCGCCTCAGCGGCCTCGCGGAGAGCGCGGACCGGGCGCTGAGCCAGGAACTAGAGGGCGAACTGATCACGTATCTGGTGGGGCTGCAGTTCGAGCAGCCGGTGGGCAACCGGGCCGCGGAGGCGGGCTTTCGTCAGCGGCGGCTGGAGAAGATGCAATCGGTGACGGTGTATCGCGACGTGGTGCAGCGGATCGTGCTGGACGTGAAGAACGCGCTGCGCGACGTGGTGACGAGTTACCAACTCATCGAGCAGAACCGGGCCTTTCGCTTCGCCGCGGCCGAGGACCTGCGGACGACGGAGGTGCGCGAGAAGACACTCCAGGCGCTCTCGCCGGAGTTTCTGGACCTGAAACTGCGCAAGCAGGAGGCGCTGGCCCGGGCCGAACTCCAGGAACTTGGCTCGCTCACGGCGTACAACACGTCCATCGCCCGCCTCGCCGGCGCCATGGGCAACGCGCTGGAGCGCAACCGCATCAAGTTCGATGTCTCGGAGACGTTCGACGACAACAACCCGGGCCTGGAGTCCGCCACGCTGCCGCCCACACCTGTGCTGCCAGAGCCGAAGTGAACGGCGGCCCGGCCCCGCCCCCCCCACCACCCACGACGACCCCCGACTTGTGCAGGCCGCTTCACCAACAATCGCCCGTGCATACGCCGCCACCCCCCCCGCCAGACAGACACGACAACGAAGCCGTGCTCACGTCGCACGATGACCTGGTGGCCGCGGCGGCGCGCTTGCGTGCGGGCGGGGTCGTAGCGTTCCCCACGGAAACGGTGTACGGGCTGGGGGCGGACGCGCTGAACGCCGACGCGGTGGAGCGGGTCTTTGCGCTCAAGGGCCGCCCCGCGCACAACCCGCTGATCGTGCATGTGGACGGCGCGGCCATGGCGCAGCGCGTGGTGGCGGCGTGGCCGGATGCGGCAGAACGGCTGGCACGGGCGTTCTGGCCCGGCCCGCTCACGATCGTGCTGCCAAGGGGGACGGATGTGCCCGACAATGTGGTTGGCGGGCCCGGCGCGACCACGGTTGCCGTGCGCTCGCCGGACCATCCGACGGCCGCGGCGTTGCTCATGCTCTTCGGCGGGCCGCTGGTGGGCCCGAGCGCGAACGCTTCGGGCCGAGTATCGCCCACGGCTGCCGCGCACGTGCGCGAGGCGTTCAATGAGCGGGATGTGCTGGTGCTCGACGGCGGCGCGTGCGGCACGGGGATCGAGTCGACGGTGGTTTCGCTCGCCGGCGCGCAGCCATGTGTGCTGCGGCGCGGGGTGATAGGGGCGGAGGCGATTGCCGGGGTGCTGGGTATCACCGTGGTGGATGCCACAACCACCCAGCAGGTGGGCACCGCCGGCAGCCCAAGCCCGGTGCCGCTGACATCGCCGGGAATGCTCCCGACGCATTACGCACCTCTCACGCGTGCCGCGCTGTTTGACTCGTGGGAGTTGATCGAGGAACTGGTGGAGGACGGAGAGCGGATTGTCGCGCTGGCGTACACGGTTGCTGCGGAAGATGAAGGGTGGGCAGACCGCGGCTGCACGCTCGTGCGCATGCCGGTGGAGGCGAGGGCGTACGCGACGCGTCTGTACGCGGCCTTGCGTGAGGCCGATGCGGTGTGCGGGAGTGGTCGCGCCGACCTGATCGCCATCGAGCGGCCGCCGGTGGAGGGGCCGGACGCGGACGCGACTGCTGTGTGGCTCGCGATTGCGGATCGGCTGGCGCGGGCGACGGCATAGGTGGAACTCGGCTCGGCGGGGCACACGCGGCACCTCCCCCGGTCCGCCGCGGCGGACCACCCCCTCCGACGGGGTCGGAGGGGGATGAATGCGAACCACCCAAGCGGCTCACATCACGCCGGGCAGGCCCAGGGCGCGGCGGAGCGTGCTGAGTTGGCCCTGATGCCAGCCGTCGTGCCAACAGCCCTTGAGCACCGCGTCGAGGCGCGTGGAGGCGAAGCCCATCGCGTCCATCGCGCAGGGCTTGGCAAGGTCGGCTTCGGCGAGACTGCGAAGCGCGGCCACGAACTGGGCGTAAGCCGCGTCCATGTGGCGGCGAACTTCGGAGAGTGGCGGGTAGTCTGCCGCGCTGGGCTTGGGGGCGGACTTATAGCCGAAGAGGTCGTTGTAGGTAGCGGGGAGCGGGCCGCCGTCGCCGGTGCCCATGGTGCCGGTGAGGAGGCCGGTGAGCCAGGTGTAGGTGGTGGCGAGGTGGCCGACGGTCCAGAGGAGGTGGTTGTCTGTTGGTGCGGACTGGAAGGTGAGTTTGTCGGCCGGCCAGGTGTCGATCATCTTGTTCGTGAAGGCGTGGACCCAGTCGAGAAGTTTCTGAGCCTCGGCCTTGTTCATGGAGGTGCCCATCGCCGGAGTTGCGCGCGGTGCGCTGCGGGCGCTGCCCGCGGCTTTCTTGCGACGGTGCCGCGCGGGCGCGGCTTTCTTGGCGGGGGAAGACTGCTTGCGCACGGCCGGCTTGGCACGGGCGGACGAGCGGGTGGCGCGGCGGCTGGATTTCTTGGCCATGCAAAGGCTCCGGGCGAAGCGTGCGGGGGATGCGGGGCTGCGGGCCGACAGCATAGCGGAAGCGATGCCGCGCGGGCAAGCGGGCGAAGGGACCTAGTTGTTTGACCGAAAGATCGCCGCGAGGAAAGCCCCGGCTTGCGCCGGGGTCTCACTGGGCCAAGCCAAATAGGCGTGGCTACTTCATGGCCAGCAGAAACTCTCGCAGGCGCTTCATGCCTTCGCGGATCTGGTCTTCGGAGCAGGCGAAACTGATGCGGACGCTGGTGCGGCCAACACCGCCGAAGTCTTCGCCGGGGACGACGGCCATCTGCTTCTCTTCGAGGAGCGCGGCGGCGAACTCGGCGGGTGTGCTGAGTCTCTTGCCGCTGGGTGTGCTCTTGCCGAGGTAAGCCGCGAGATCGGGGAAGGCGTAGAACGCGCCGATGGGGCGGGCGACCTTGACGCTGGGGATGGCCGCGAGCAGGTCGTAGATGACCTTGGCACGGGCGGCGAAGGCCTGTCGCATTTTTTCCAGTTCATCGGCGCACTCGGTGAGGGCGACGCGCATGCCTGCCAACTCGAACGGTGGCACGCAGGTGGTCGTCTGGCCGGCGAGTTTGATGAGGGCGTTGGCAAAGACCTTGCCGAAGTCGCCCGAGCCACTCACCCAGCCCAGACGCCAGCCCGTCATCGCGAAACTCTTGCCCGGGCCGTTGATGGTAATGGTGTGCTCGGCGACGGAGGCGATGCTGCCGATGGAGACGAAGGGCGTGTCACCGAAGACGATGTGCTGGTACAACTCGTCGCTGACGATCACGAGTTCCGGGGCGATGGTGCGTGCGGCCTCGGCGACGACGGTGGCGAGGGCCTCCAGTTCCGCCCGCGTGTACATGGTGCTGCACGGGTTGCTCGGGCTGTTGAGCATCAGCACGCGGCTGCGCGGCGTGATGGCGGCCCTGAGTTGCTCGGGCGTGATCTTGAAGCCGGATTCCGCGCGGGTGTCGAGTTCGATGACCTTGGCGCCGGCAAGTTCGGCCATGGGTGCGAAACTGACCCACGCGGGAACGGGCAGGAGCATTTCCATACTCGCTTCCGTAGCCACACTCGCTTCCGTACCCACACTCGCTTGCGCCACGCCCGCCGCGCCGCCCTCACCCCGCGCTGTACCGGCCACGTCAAAGAGGGCCTGGTACGTGAGATACAACGCCATCTTCACGCCGGTGGTGATGACGACGTGGTCGGCGGTGCAGTTGGGGATGGAGTTGCGCTCGGAGATGAGGCGGGCGAGGAGTTCGCGAGTGGGCTGGTCTCCGGCCGCGGGGATGTACTTGGTTTGGTTGCCCTGCAGGGCGGCGATGGCCGCGTCTTTGGCCTTCTGGGGTGAGTTGAAGTCGGGCTCACCGGCGGAGAAGTTCAGCACCGGCACGCCCTGAGCGATGAGGGCCTTGGCCTTGTTCATGACGGCCACGGTGGAGGAGGGCTTGAGGGCGCTGACGCGGCGGGAGAGGTTCATGGGGGGACGGTAGAGGGGAACAAGAGCTGAGAGCCGAGGCATGGGCTTAGAGCAACCCATTGAACTCGTCAACCGTGACGCCCATGTCGTCGATGATGCCTCGAAGGGTCCCCGGCTTCAGGTCGCGCCCCTTGTGCATCGGGATCACGACCCGCCGATGGTCCGATGCACGCAGATAGACCGCGTGGCTGCCCTTCTGCCGATCAAACGCGAAGCCCAGTTTCTGGGCGATCCGCACCACATCGCGTGCCGGGACCACCGGCAACTTGGTCATACGGAAACCTCGACGGGCGTGAAGAGCATGTCCTCACGTGGGAAGGGCTCGTTGTGCGCTGTGAGGCTCTCCAGGTACACCTCGATCGCCTCACGCACGTTCTGGAGCGCTTCGTCGAGAGAATCTCCCTGCGAATGGCAGCCCGGCAGGGCCGGACACGAGGCGTGAAAGCCGCCGTCGGGCTCGCGGTCAAGGATGACGGTGTAGCGATGCGTGGTCATGTGGAGGGGCTCCGGCTGCCGGGGTTGCCTGACTCAGGATTATACGGAGTCCGATGCTACCCAATCCCGTACAGGCGACTGAGCCGCCAGCGGTCCCTGCCCGATCACATAGGGTTCGATGGACGCCTGCGTCGTGGGTGTCGAATCACGCCGCGGGCCGCGGCCCGGCCGCGACGAGGCGCTTGCGTGCCGGATCGACCATGAGGTTCAGGCCTTCGAGGGAGCGTGCCCCCAGGAGCATCAGGTCGCCGGGCAGGCCGAAGACCACTTCGTCGATCGTCTCGTGCTCGCCCACGCGTACGATCGCGTAGCCCATGCTGCGGGTGATCGCCTGCCCGTTGGCCATGACGAACGCGGCGTACTTCTTGCGCGGCTGGATGCCGACCTTGTTCAGCGCATCGGTCGCCATCCATGTGAACTCGCTACCGGGGTCGACGGGCACCTTGTCCATCGTGAACGTTTCACGCTCGTGGATGATGTTGGCGATGGTGCAGGATGTGTGGATTCTGCCCATGCGCGGGAATGCTACCCCCCCCTCGCGCGTCGCCCGGCTTGGTGAATGAGGCCCGGAAGGAACCGGGGGTGCCCCCGCTCGGGCTGACAACGGGGGCGTGTTCGGCGTTCATTCGCCGCGCAGTTCTTGAACCTGCCACACCGCTCGCCTAACATCCGCACCCATCCCGGCCCACCCGGGGCGGCGTTGATCAGGACGCAGAACACCATGACCACCGCTCAAGAGGCTCGCGTAACGCTCGTCAAGAACTACGCCACCACGCCCGGGGACACGGGCTCGCCGGAAGTGCAGGTCGCCCTGCTCACCGAGCGGATCAACGATCTGTCCGAGCACCTCAAGATTCACCTTAAAGACGCGCATTCCCGGCGCGGTCTGGTGATGATGGCCTCGAGGCGCAACCGGCTGCTGCGGTACCTCTCGCGGACGGACCGCGAGCGCTACACCGGCCTGATCAGCCGGCTGGGCCTGCGCAAGTAACGCACCTCACACGCCCGTGGATGTTTGTCCGCGGGCATGCTTGTTTCCGGGCCACCGAGATCGTTGGTGGCGGGCGAAGAGCCAAAGACCCAAATGGCCACTCCGCCAACCCTGTGCAGCCGCGCACACGCGGCTCGGGCTTGGCGATCTGGCATTTTGGGCGTTTGGAGGTTTTCTCCCGCCCCTCGCGAGATCTGCGGCCACGCGGCGGCCGGATCACTGTCCCTGACGTTGGGAGAGTCCGGCGGTCGTTTCAATCCTGGCCTCACTCGCAGAAGGACCACTTTCCATGTCGACTTCCATCCGCGTCTCCACAGACATCGGCGGCCGCACACTCACGCTCGAAACCGGCAAGGTTGCCAAGCTCTGCAACGCGGCCGTGCTGGCCACCTACGGCGGAACCACCGTGCTCGCCACGGTGACGCGCGGCGCGCCCCGGCCCGGAACTGATTTCCTGGGCCTCACGGTGGACTATCGCGAGAAGACCAGCGCGGCGGGCAAGTTTCCCGGCGGCTTCCGCAAACGCGAGGGCGCGCCCAACGAGAAGGAAATCCTCACCATGCGGCTGATCGACCGGCCGATCCGCCCGCTCTTCCCGGACGGGTACTTTGACGAGGTGCTGGTGCAGTGCTTCGTGATGAGCCACGACGGCGAGAACGATTCGGATGTGCTGGCGGGCACGGCGGCCTCTGCCGCGCTGGCGCTGAGCGACTGCCCCTTCGAGGGGCCGATTGCCACCGTGCGCGTGGCGCGGATTCACACGGACGACGGACCCCGCTTCATGCTCAACCCCACGGTGAGCCAGATGGAGTTCAGCGACCTGGACCTGGTGTTGAGCGGCCACAAGGACGGCATCAACATGATCGAGGTGGGCGCGGCCGAGGTTGGCGAGAAGGAGGTGCACGCTTCAATCGCCTTCGGCTACGAGGGCGTGAAGCAGATTCTCGGCCTCATCAACGACCTGACGGGCAAGGCGGGCAAGCCCAAGGTGATGGGCGAGATCTTCCTGCCGTCGGATGAGATCACGGCGTTCGTCTCCAAGCACTTTGACGGCAAACTCACCGAGGCCCGCAAGATCAAGAGCAAGAAGGAGCGGCACGCGGCGGTGGACGCCCTTCGCAAGGAATGCCTGGACACGCACTTCGCAGAGAACGCCACCGGCACGGTGGCCGTGCACCAGGAGAGCGTGAAGCGGCGCATCCAGGCCAAGGACGCGTTCAAGCGGTTGGAGGAGAAGATCACGCGTCGCCTGATCGTTGAGCAGCGCACGCGCGCCGATGGCCGCGGGCCGCTGGAGATCCGCCCGATCATCAGCGAGGTGGGCGTCTTCGCCCGCACGCACGGCTCGGCGTTCTTTCAGCGGGGCGAGACGCAGAGTTTGGTCTCGTGCACGCTGGGCACGGGGCGTGATGAGCAGATCGTGGACGGCCTGCTGCCCGAGTACTCCAAGAAGTTCATGCTGCACTACAACTTCCCGCCGTTCTCGACGGGCGAAGTGAAGCGCGTAACCGGCCCCGGCCGGCGCGAGATCGGCCACGGGGCGCTGGCGGAGCGTTCGCTGCTGGGCATTCTGCCCAGCCCGGAGGACTTCCCGTACACCGTGCGCGTGGTGAGCGACATCACCGAGAGCAACGGCTCGTCGAGCATGGCGAGCGTGTGCGGCGGGTGTCTGGCCATGATGGACGCGGGCGTGCCCATCAAGAACACGTGCGCGGGCATCAGCGTGGGCCGCTTCACCGATGAGCAGGGCAACAACGAACTCTTCGTGACGGACATCATCGGCGAGGAAGATTTCTTCGGCGACATGGACTTCAAGGTGGCCGGCACGCGCGAGGGGATCACGGGCATTCAGTTGGACCTCAAGGCCCGCGGCATCACGCTGGCGCAGGTGGAGACGGTCTTCGAGCAGGCCAAGAAGGGCCGGCTGGAGATCATCGCGATGATGGAGACGTGCATTCCCAAGCCCCGCGCGGAGATCAGCCCGCTGGCGCCGCGCCTGATCACCATCATGATCAACCCCGAGAAGATCGGCAAACTCATCGGCCCCGGCGGCAAGATGATCCGCGGCTTGCAGGAGAAGTACGGCGTGACGATCGAGGTCGAGGACGACGGCTCGGTGATGATCGCCTCGCCCAACGGCGAGACGATCTCGCAGTGCCAGGCCGAGATCGAGGCCCTCACCGAGGAGATCAAGGTCGGCGCGATCTACACCGGCAAGGTTGTTTCGATGAAGGACTTCGGCGCGTTCATCGAACTGGCCCCCGGCACCGACGGCATGTGCCACATCTCCGAACTCGCCCACGGCTACGTGAAGAGCGTGAACGAGGTCGTGAAACTCGGCGACATGGTGAAGGTGAAGGTCATTCTGGTGGACGACCAGGGCCGGATTAAACTCTCGGTGAAGGCGGCGACACCCGCGCCCGAGGGTGCGCCCGCGGGTGCTGGTGGCGGCGGCGGCGGCCACCGCTAACGCGGCGGCCTTCGTTGCCATCAGGTTTCAGGTCACGGTCAACAACTCGCCATTAACTGGCCGCCCCCACGGGGGCGGCTTGGCGCTGCGCGGCAACGCGTGCCGCGATTGTCGGCTTGGTGGGCCGGTGCTGGGTGAGCCCCGCACGGAGGGCGATGCGGGCCAGTTCAACCCGGTTCTTGGCCTTGAGTTTCAGGCCCAAAGACAGGCGGTGGGCCTCAACGGTTTTGTGGCTGCGGAAGAGCGTCTTGGCGATCTCCGCCGTGGTCATGCCCTGGCCGATGAGCGTGAGCACCTCCACCTCGCGCGGCGTGAGCGACGAGAGCGAGCCGCGGTCGGTCCACTTGGCCATCACCACGTTCGCGGCCAGCGGCTGGGAGGCCGTGGCCACCTCGGGCTCATCGGCGAAGGGCCGGCAGACGGCGAGCACGAGCGTGCCGCGGTCGGGCGTCTCCACGGGCCGCAGGGTGGTGCGCAGTTGGATGCCGCCCCACATGCCCACGAGGGACATGGCCTGACGCTCGCGGGCGCAGCGGGTGAGGAGGGAGAGACGCTCGTTGGCCGCGTCGAGGGGGAGAAGATCGTGAAGGGTCTTGCCGGCGAGGGGCATTTTGGCGCCGGGATACTTCCACCAGCGCACGGTGGGAGCGACATAGATAAACCGACCGGTCTGGTCGAGCAGGGCGACATCGCTGCCCGAATCCGCCACCAGGGCATCGACCAGGGCGGTGATGCCGGAGGGCGTTGAAAACAGCCCGGAAGGCTCGGTCTGGCTGGAAGCAAGCGGCGTAGCCGCGGGAGTCGTCGTCATGAAGAACCTCGTCAAGCGGTGTCGTGTCCGTCCGTGGATGACAAGCCGATCCTAATCCGGCGCTGCGCCGTGGGCAAGGGGATATCCCTAAGAAAACGTGCCCGTACGCGCTTCATGCACGCACCCGCCTCACCCCCTCGCCACGCCATCGGCGGTCAGTTGCCGCGAGAGGTCGGCCTCGCTCCAGACCTTCACGCTCAGACGCTGCGCGTCGGCGAGTTTGGAGCCTGCGCCCGGCCCGGCGATGACGAGATCGGTCTTGGCGGAGACGGAGCCGGAGACTCTCGCACCGAGACCCTCAAGCACTTCCTTCAGGGCTTCGCGCTCCCAGTTCTCGAGCGTGCCGGTGAGCACGATGCGCTTGCCGGCCCAGAACCCGGTGCCCGCGACCGACGCGGAAGCGCCGGCGACGACAAAGTCGCGGCTCGTGAGGTCCACACCCTGCGCGGCCAACTCGCGGAACGTGCGCTGGCCTGCCGCGCTGTGGAGGTATGCGTGCACGACCGGCGCGGTGTCGATGCCGAGCCCGGTCTCCGGCCCGTCGAGGGCCTGGGCGGACACCTTCAGGCGGGCCGCCTCCGCCGCGCTCAGTTTGGTCTTGGGCATCAGGTCGCGCACCGTGGCCGCGAGCAGCGCATCCACATCCTTGAACCGCTTGGCGAGCATCTTGGCCGTGGTGTCGCCCACATGGCGCACGCCCAGACCGGCGAGGACCTTGCCCAGGCCGCGGCTCTTGGCCGTTTCGATGCCCGCCAGCAGGTTCTCGACCTTCTTCTCGCCCATGCGGTCAAGTTCGATGAGGGCGGCGCGATGGGTGTGCAGGCGGAAGATGTCCGCGAAGGTGTTGAGGGGGATGGTGCCGGTGGCCCGTATCTGGTCCACGGTTTTTTCGCCCAGGCCGTCGATATCCATCTGCTTGCGGCCCGCGAACCAGATGAGGCGCTCGCGCACCTGCGCGGGGCACTCGGGATTCACGCAGCGGCGCTGCGTCTCCAGCGCCGGATTCTCCACCGCCTCGGGCGGCTCCACTTCCACCGGCCCATCGCACTCCGGGCAGCGCTGCGGCGGGGCCACGCGCTTGGCCCCCCCCCCCTTCGGCCGCTGCGCAAGGTCCACTCCCGGCACATACGGGATCACCTCGCCGGCCTTCTCCACGTAGATCATGTCGCCGATGCGGATGTCGGTCTTCTCGCCATCGGGCTCGTCCGGGTTCACCGGTGATTGCAGGATTCGTCCGTAGTTGTGGAGCGTGGCATGCTGCACCATGGTTCCCGCGAGCAGCACGGGCTCCATCACCGCACGCGGCGTGATCTTGCCGGTTTTGCCGACCTGATGATCGACCCGCAGCAACTTGGTGGTCTTGCGCTCCGCCGGATACTTGAACGCGACGGTCCAGCGCGGGCTCTTGGATGTGGTGCCGAGTGCCTGCTGCTGGTCGAACGAATCCACACGCACAACGACACCATCGGTGGCGAAGGGGGCCTTGTGGCGGGCCGTGGCAAACGCCTCAATGGCCGCGATGATCTCGGCAAGGCTCGATGAGCGCGCGAGCGGCGTGTTCACAGGCACGCCCAACGCCGCCAGTTCGGCGATGAACGCGGCGTGGCCGGACGCATAGCCCACATCGCTCACCTCGCCGCGGCCGTGAGCCACGAAAGCGAGTCTCCGCGTCGCCGTCACCGCAGGGTCGATCTGCTTGAGCGTGCCCGCCGCGGCGTTGCGGGGGTTCATGAACACCTCTTCACCGGCCGCTTCCCGCTCGGCGTTGATGCGGGCAAATTCTTCGAGCGGGAAGCAGACCTCGCCGCGGATTTCCAGGACCTCGGGAATCGGCGTGGTCTGGGCGTGCGATGCCGGACCGGACGGACCTCCCCCGGCCCTTCGGGCCACCCCCTCCGGTGGGACCGGAGGGGGATGTGCGGCGGGCCCGAGCGTCAGCGGCAGGGAGCGGATGGTGCGGATGTTGTGGGTTACGTCGTCGCCCTTCACGCCGTCGCCCCGCGTGAGGGCCTGCACGAGTTTGCCCCCCTCGTAGCGAAGGGAGACGGCCACACCGTCGATCTTGGCGTCGGCCACGAGCATTGGCGTCTGCGCCTTGGCGGGGCCACCCTTGCCCGCCGCGCTGGCGAACAGGTCGCTGTCGCTGTCGCCGCGCAGGCCCCGCAGCACGCGCTCGTGCCACTCGCGCAGCATGGCCGTGTCATAGGTGTTGTCGATGCTCATCATGGGCGTGCTGTGGCGCGCCGTGCGGAAGCCCTTGATGGGTTCCCCCCCCACCCGTGCGGTAGGCGAGTTTGCATCGGCCAGGTCCGGGTTGGCCCGTTCCAGGTCCGCCAGTTCTTTCAGCAGGCGGTCAAACTCCGCATCGGCCATCACGGGCGCGGCATCGACGTAGTACGCGCGGTTCGCCCGCTCCAGCAGGGCGCGTAGGTGCAGGATGCGTTCACGAGGGGCCGCCACGGGCAGAGCGTAGCGATGTGCGGTGGCGGATTGGCCGATGTACCCTCATGACCATGACCGCACGCCTGATTGATGGCCGCGCCCTTGCCGACCGCTTCCGCGCGGAGGTTGCGGCCCGGGTGGCGGCGGTGAAGGGCCGATCCGGGCGCGTGCGGCTGGACGCGGTGATCGTGGGCGACCGCGACGACCCGGCCCACGTGTACGCGATCAACCAGGGGCGCACGTGCGAGCAACTGGGGATCGAGTACAAACTGCACACGCTGCCGAGCGCGGCGGGGTTTGACGACATCGCCGGGCGCGTGCTGCTGCTGAACACGCAGGACGAGTGCTCGGCGATCATGCTGCACCTGCCGCTGCCCAACGGCGTGGACCCGTACACCGTGCAGCGGCTGATCGCCCCCGAGAAGGATGTGGAGGGCGTGAACCCGGCCAACATCGGCAACATTGTGTACGGCCGCTCGTCGCTGGCGCCGTGCACGGCCCTGGCGGTTTCCAAGATGGTGGAGCACACGCTCGGTGCTGGCGCGGCACGGCACGGCAAGGCGGCTCGGCCGGATGGCCCCGGCCCACTGGCGGGCAAACTGGTGGTGGTGGTGGGCGCGTCGGATGTGGTGGGCAAGCCCATCGCCGTGCTGCTCATGCGGCACGATGCGACGGTGGTGAGTTGCAACAAGTGGACGCCGGGGATGAAGGACCTTTGCCGCGCGGCGGACGTGCTGGTGGCGGCGGCGGGCGTGCCGGACCTCATTCAGGCCGACATGGTGAAGCCGGGCGCGACGGTGGTGGATGTGGGCGTGAACCGCGTGGCGGGGCCGGATGGAAAGATGCGCACGGTGGGCGATGTGGCCTTCGAGGCTGTGTCTCGCACGCTCGGACCCAGCGGATGGATCAGCCCTGTGCCCGGCGGCGTGGGCCCGATGACCGTCATGATGCTGCTGGTGAACGTGGTGCAGACGGCGGAGCGAGCGGTGGGGCTGTAAGCGACTGCGGTTTCGGAACCTGCGCAACAACGCAAGGATGGGCAGGTTTTTCGCGGCGAAGCCGCGATGGTCAATAGCGGTGGGTCGCCGCGAAGCGGCACCCACCGACGTGCGCGAACCGTCTGTCATGCACCACGAATGTGGTGCGGGATCAGGCCGTCCACATTGCACCTGCTGGATCACATTTCCGTGCCGCTGCGCGGCACAACCCGATGTTGAAGCAGTAGTGCGTGGGTGCGGCTGCGCCGCCACCCACGCCTATTCACCCCTGCGGCTGCGCCGCAAAGAGGCGGCTGTGCTGCAAAGGAAGCGTCGCTCTGAAGCACTGCACTCGCGCACTACCCCTGCGCCCCGTAGCCCCTAGCCCCGCGCCGCTGCCCGTGTCAGCCCGAGCACGGCGGCCTTGGCCTGCTCGGCATCTTCGCTGTGGAGGCCGAACGCCGCGTGAGCGGCGCGAACGGCGCGCTGGGCATCGGTCTCTGCCACCACACAAGAGATGCGAATCTCGGAAGTCGTGATGTTCTCGACCTTGATCGCGGCATCGGCGAAGGCCCGGAAGAGGACGCTGGCGACGCCGGGGCTGGTGCGCATGCCCGCGCCCACGACGGAGACGGTGGCAAGGCCGCTATCAAAGCGCACGGCGCCGACACCGCCGCCACCTGCCGAGCCCGTAGCGTTCAACTCGCCGGCGACACGGTGCACGATCGGAGTCAGTTCCGCCACGTCCTTGCGGTCGAAGGTGATCGTCAGGTTGATGGTGCCCGGCCCGTCGTCTTCCTGGATGATGTCGTCAACGCTGATGCCCGCCGCGGCGATGGGGCCGAAAACGGCCGCCTGGATGCCCGCGGCGTTGCGCAGGCCGCGGATGGAAACGCGGGCCACGTTCTTCTTGAGGACCACCGAACTGACGACGCGGGATTCCATGGTCGGGTCCTCGGGGAGCACCAGCGTGCCCGTGCCGGGTTGATGGCTGTGCAGCACGCGCAGCGGCACGCCGAACTTCTTGGCCAACTCGACGCCGCGCGGGTGGATGACCTGCGACCCCAGCGCGGCGGTCTCCAGCATCTCATCGTACGTCACCACGGGGCGCTGCCGGGCCTGCGGCTCCACGCGCGGATCGGCCGTGAAGACGCCGTCCACGTCCTTGTAGATGTCGCAGGAGGCCTCCATGCCGGCCGACCGCAGCGCGGCGGCGATGGCCACGGCGCTGGTGTCGGACCCGCCCCGCCCCAGCGTGGTGGTGTCGCCAGATTCGCAGGTTCCCTGAAAGCCGGCCACCACGGGCACGCGCCCGGCCGCGATCTCCGCCTGAAGGCGCTGGCACGACACATCCAGAATCGCGGCGCGGCCGTACGCCGCGTCGGTGCGGACTCCGGCCTGGGCACCTGTGAGGCTGATGGCGTCGATGCCCTCACCCTTGAGAACGAGGGCCATCATGGCCACGGAGACCTGCTCGCCAGTGGCGAGGAGTTGATCGAGTTCGCGTCTGTCGGGTGGTGGTCTGTGCCCGCCATCCGGCCCACCCCCCGGCCCACCCTCCGGCTCGGCGCTCACCGTGTCTGCGAGTTCGAGGAGATCGTCGGTCGTGTCGCCCATGGCGGAGACGACAACGACCACGCCGCGCCCGGCTTGGCGCTCGGCCCGCACGCGGGCGGCGCAGGCGCGCATCTTGAGGGCATCGGCCACGGATGAGCCGCCGAACTTCTGGACAACAACCGCAGATGTCTGGGCCAACGCTTGATCCCCCTCACGCCCTCGTGCCCTCGTGGACCCCGGCGACAATCGCAACGCTTCAGACGGCCTTCAGTCGCGAAACCGATCCAAGCACGGTGGTGGTGAGTCGCGATGGTACGGGGGGCATGTCCAAGCCAACCACACTCAGGGCCTTGGCCCAGCGCCGGTATTCACTCGCCCCGATCCCCTCCGCCGAGCCGAGGAAGGCCTGCTCCAGCGGCAGGTCTACATCGGACGCAAGGTCGGCGATCTGGGCATCGGTGAAATCGACGAACGGCGTCTGGATCGAGAAGCCCTCCGGCCCGGCATCCAGCGAGAGCAGCCGCGCGGCGGCCATGGCCCGGTCGCAGACATCCGCGATTGCATCGAGGCCGCCAGAGTGATCGGCCAGCCGCTCGCTCGAACCCCCCGGACCACCGAGGTGCGCGGGCCAGATCAGGCGGGAGAGGCCGCGCTTGATCGCATCGGACCCCGCCAACAGCAACATCTTCGAGAGTGTTTCGCCAGAAGGTCGCGCCGGACGCTGGCCTGTGGCGAGGCGCTCCTCTTCAACCAGCGGGACCACGAGTTGGGCCAGGTGGCAGACACCCAGGCCGGCGCGTGCGGAGGCTTCGCGTGCTTCCCGCTCCTGCTCGGCGTGGCCGGACCACCAGAACCAGGCGGTGCTTTGGGCTGCTGGCTCGCTGGCCCCGTGCTTGTCTCGCGGCAGCGAGGCCGCGGGGCGGCAGACCCCTTCCATGAAGCAGGCCAGAAGGCCCGCAAGGCCGCCATCGGTGATAATCAACGCCGGTTCGCCGTAACCCATGCGAGGAGTATCGGCGAGCGGGTTGGTCAGGCTGGAACTTGGGCCGCGGGCGTCAGCGTGGGCTCCACGAAGCCCTCGCTGAGGCGTTCCAACGCGTGTTCGCACG
The DNA here is from genome assembly GCA_046156035.1 of Phycisphaerales bacterium. Lineage (GTDB taxonomy): Bacteria > Planctomycetota > Phycisphaerae > Phycisphaerales > UBA1924 > JAEUIX01. The sequence goes on from JBJXEW010000033.1 coordinate 19,202, forward strand.
GCAGGGCTGCGGGTGCCGGACGCGGGATGAGCGGGTCGGCGACACCCAGTTTCGCGCAGAGTTTGCGGGCGGTGATCTGGGCGGAGAGGAAAATCACGGGGAGGCCACTGCCGGGGTGCGTGCCCCCGCCCACCAGCCAGACGCCTTCCATCCCCGGCACCTCGTGGCGGGGGCGCAGGTGCAGCATCTGGTCGAGCCCGTGGGCAAGGTTGAAGGTGGCCCCGAACTGGATGTTGCCCGCTTGCCAATCTCGCGGCGTGGTGACCTGCTCGCAGGCGATGTGCGGCTCGATGTCCAGGCCCGTGAGCCCGCGTATGCGCGCGAGCGCCGCGGCCCGCAGGTGCGGCACCGCTTCACGCCAATCGATCCCCGCTCCCTCGCGACAGTTGGGCGTGGGGACAAGCACATACAGGCTCGAACACCCCGCGGGGGCCAGCGTGGGGTCGGTGCGCGAGGGGTTGCAGATGTAGAACGACGGATCGTCGCTGAGCCTGCCCTCGCCGATATCGGCCAGGTTCTCGTCGTAGCGCGAACTCACGCAGATGGTGTGGTGCGGCAGGTCGAGTTTCGTGCGCAGGCCCAGGTAGAGCATGAACGTGCTGCACGAGTACTTCAATTTGTCCAGGCGGGCATCGGTGTAGGGCGGCGAAGCGCCGAAGTGGATTCCCAGTGCCGCGCCACCGGCCGCAGTTTGGCGCAGGGATTCGGGGATCAGGTTCTTGAGCGCCCACGCGGCATCGGCGTTGATGACCACCTGCTCGTGCCGGTGGACGACACCGGCCACTCGCACGCCCACAGCCCGCGAGCCCTCAAACTCGATTCCCTCTACCGGCGCATCGGTGCGAATGACGACGCCCATTTCTTCGCAGGCGCGGGCCATGCCCTGCATGAGGGCGTTGCACCCGCCGCGCGGGTGCCAGATGCCGTACTCGTACTCGATGAACGGCAGGATGGTGAAGAGGCTGGGGCAGTTGTACGGGCTCATGCCCAAGTACTTGCTCTGGAAGGAGAGGGCCAGGCGCGTGGCGGGGTTGCGGAATGTGCGGCCCAGCAGGCTGTGCACGCTGCGGTGCGGGTTGAGCCAGGGCCCGGCCTTGAGGAGGTTCGTGTCCAGCAGGTCTCGCAGGCCTGAGAAGCCCTTACGCAGGACGGGCGTGAACGCCGCGAGTTTGCGCCGGTGTTCGTGCATGAAGGACTCGAAGCGTTCGCCGTCGCGCGCGTCAATCGCGCCGACGCGGCGTGCCATCTCGGCGACACCCTGCGTGGTGTCGAGCGTGATCGGCGCGGCCTCGCGCTGGCCGACGACGAGCCGGTACATCGGGTCCAGGCGTGTCAGGTCGGCGTAGTCTCGAAGGCGGCGGCCCGTGGCCGCGAAGACCTCTTCGAGGACGTAGGGCATGAGGAAGAACGTCGGGCCGCGGTCGAAGTGAAAATCACCCAGCGACACGCGGCTGGTTCGCCCGCCGACGACCGGCGCGGCCTCGTAGATGGTGACGCTCAGGCCGCGCCCGGCGAGAAGCATGGCCGCGGCGAGGCCGCCCGGCCCTGCACCGATCACGGCGATGGAAGTGCTTGGATTGTCCGATGCCACAAGGCGTCCCCAGAAATCCCGCGATGGAGCGTAGCGGGACTGGCCGGCATGGGCGCAACCTCGTGAGCGGGCCGGGCCAGCAGGTTGCGACGCTTATAGTGGCCTGTGGGCAGGGAACAGGCGGAAAACGACCGGGTCTGGACGCTTTCGCGGCGTGTGGCGTGGGTCCGCGCGTTCCGAAAGGCCGTGAGCGCGAGGCGGGTGGACCTGTGCGCGTTGATGGAAGATGAGGTCGGCAAGCCCGCGTATCAGGGCCTGGGCTCGGACATTCTGCCGCTGCTGCTCTCGTGCGTGTGGCACGAGAAGCGCGGGTGGAAACTGCTGCGGCCCACGCGCGTGGGCGGTGTGCCGCTGGTGATGACCGGCCTCTCGTCGCGCGAACTGCGCGTGCCGATTGCGCCGTGGGACGGCCCGGACCGCGTGGCCATCATCGCCACATGGAACTATCCGGTGCAACTGCTGGGCATTCAACTGGTGCAGGCGATTCTGGCGGGCAATCGCGTGGTCGTGAAGCCGTCTGAAAATGCGCCGCGCACGCAGCAACTGCTGCTCGAAGTCGCGCGAGATGCGGGGGGGGCGGGCGGAGCGGGCGGGCTAGGTGTGAGCGGCCTGCCGCCGGGCGTCCTTGAATGGACCGCGGCTACACGCGATGCGGCCCGCGAGGTGCTCGCCAGCGGCACGGTCAAGCATGTGGTGTTCACGGGCTCAACGCGTGTGGGCCGTCAGATCGCCGCGTGGGCAGCGGAGAACCTCGTTACGTCCACACTCGAACTCTCCGGCGCCGATTCCGCGTTTGTTCTGGCCGATGCCGACGTAGACCTCGCGGCAAGTCAACTCTGGGACGGCGTCACGATCAACGCGGGCCAGACGTGCATGGCGCCCCGGCGCATTCTGGTGGAACGTGCGGCCTATCCCGCGTTCATCGCGGCGCTGGCACCGCTGGCCGCCGCGGCCCAGCCGGTGCGGCTCATCTCGGCCGAGGCCGCCGCGCGTTGCCACGCCGTGGCGTCAGGCTCGCTTGTTGCAGGCGCACGCAGTTTGAGCGGCGTGATTGAGCCGCCCGATGCCCGCGACGGGCGCTGGCTCCGGCCCCTCGCGCTGGCCGACTGCCCGACGGCGGCCAGGGCCACACCAGCGCCGGGCATGGCCGAACTGCTCTCCGGGGCCCACTTCGGCCCGATCGTCGCGATCGTGCCGGTGGAGAGCGTTGCGCAGGCGCTCGAAGTGCATCGGCGCTGCGACCAGCACCTGTCCGCCAGCATCTTCTCACGCAACGTGGGCGCCGCCCGCGATCTTGCGCCGCTCCTGGGCGCGTCGCAGGTTGCGATCAACTCGTGTCTCTTCCCCACCGGCCACCCCGCCACCTCCCTGGGCGGGCGCGGGCCCAGCGGCTGGGGCACCTCGCGCGGCACGCACGGCCTGCTGGACATGACACGGGCCGTCTTTGCTTCGGCGCTGCCCACATGGGTGCCGCGTGCGTCGGTGACCGGGGGCTCGGCGAGGATGCTGGGCGCCTTGCAAACGCTGCTCGACACGCTTTATGGCAGGCGAGCCCCTGGGGGTGCCGCCCCGCTACCCTCACCCGACACGGTTGGCGGAACGCGCGGGAACGCACCGCCGACCACGAGGGAACCGACGCGGGCCGCGCAGGCCTCTGTCCACTCGCCATGACGGCCCATTTTCTTTCCAACGGCACCACAAATCACACCTCGCTCACACCCGCCCGGCGCGCGGTGGTGATCGGCGGCGGACTGGCGGGCCTTGCTTCGGCCTGCGAACTTGCGGCCCGGGGGTTCGCTGTAACCGTTGTCGAACGCAACGCCCACCTGGGCGGCAAGATGAACGTGCTGCAAGACCGCGGCTACACGTTCGACTGCGGGCCGACGATCCTCACGCTGCCGCAGGTGTTCACTGGGATCGTCGCCCGCTGCGCACCCAGGGGCAGAACACTGGCCGACTACGCGCGCATCGTGCCCTGCACCCCGCAGTGGCGCTGCTTTTATGAAGACGGCACGCGGCTGGACCTGCTGGGCGATGTGCCCGCCATGGCCGCGAGCCTGGACCGCCAGTTTCACGGCATGGGCGCGGGCGAAGGGTGGACACGGTTCCTCGTCTTCTCGCGCCGCATGTTGCGGTTGAGTGAGCGCGTGTTCTTCTACAAGGATGTGGGCTCGGTGCTGGACCTTGTGCGTGCCGCGCCCCTGGGCAACGCGGGCATCATGCGCGATGCACTGGCGATGCGGCCTTACGCCACGGTGGGTTCGACCATCGAGGAGATGATCCGCGAACCACACGCGCGGCAACTGGCCGAGCACTTCTTGCAGTACGTGGGCTCTTCGCCGTTTCTGGCACCGGCCATTCTCGGCCTGATCGCCGCGGCACAGAGCGACCACGGCTGCTGCTACGCACTTGCGCCGCAAGGGCGGACAACCGCAGACGGGTGCCTGGGCGGCACACGCGTGATTGCGCAGGCTCTGGCCAGCATCTTGCGCGAACGTGGGGCCATGATCATCACCGGCGTGGGCGTGCGGCGCGTGCTCATTGAGAGGGATGTCGCCACCGGCGTCGAACTCGACAACGGACGAACGCTCCGTGCCGATGTGGTGGTCTCCAACTGCGATGTGCAGCGCACCCTTCGCGACCTTGTGCCCACACCCGCCGCGGCGGCCCGCGGCCGCGCCATCGCGAAGGCCTACACCCCCGCGTGCAGTGGTGTGGTGCTGTACCTCGGCCTGGACCGTCAGTACGAGCAACTCGCCCATCACAACTTCTCCTTCTCGCGCGATGCCCACGACGAATTCAGCGACATCTACACGCGCGGCATCCCTGCCCGCGATCCCACGTTGTACATCGCGGCCCCTTCGCGGTCGGACCCGTCGCAGGCCCCGCCGGGGTGCGAGGCCCTGTACGTCCTGATCCACACACCGCACTTGCGGCCGGACGCGAGCGGCGCGATGCCGCGCTGGGACGGGCCCGGCGGTCTGCTGGAGCAGTATCGCCCCGTGGTGATGGACAAGTGCCGCCGCATGGGCCTTGCCGAGATCGAGAAGCACATCGTGGTCGAGCACACGCTGACGCCGGAGGGAATCGAGCGGCGGTTCAACGCCGAGGGCGGTGCCATTTACGGCCTGGCCTCGCACGGGCGGTTGAAGGGCGGTTTCAAGCCGCGCAATCGTTCGCTGGTGCTGAAGAACCTGTATCTTGCGGGCGGGAGCGTGAACCCCGGCCCGGGCGTGCCGATGGTGCTGATGTCGGGCGTGACGGCGGCGCTGGCCGCGTGCGAGGATGCGGGCATGGGTGGTGCGCTGGACCCCGCACGCATCGAGACCCAACTCGCGGCTCCGGCCATACTGGCCGCCCCGTAGGCTCTGGCCACCCGATGCCCGCCGATATTCTCCATGCCGACCACAGCCCCCGCTTTGCGAGCGTGTTCGCGTGGTACCTGCGCCGCAAACTGGCCGGTGCGTTCCACACCGTCCGCATCACGCACGGATCGCGCGCCGCGCTCGGTGCACTGGAACAGCACCCCGGCGCGGCGATGGTGCTGTTCACCCATTCCGCGTGGTGGGACCCGCTGATGGGCTTGTACATCACCCGCACGCTCATCCCCAGTCGCCGCGTGCTGGCGCCGATGGATGTGCGGCAACTCCGCCGCTTTCCCTTCTTCCGCAAACTCGGCCTGTTCGGCATCGACCCGGACAACCCCGCCAGCCTCGCCGCCATGTGCGGGTATGTCAGCGACGAGTTTGCCCGCGTCCCGCGCTCCCTCATCGCGCTCACGCCCCAGGGCACGTTCGCCGACCCGCGTGCCCCGATCGTCCTCCGCCCGGGTGCCGCTGCGCTGGGGGCACGGTTCGCCACGCGCAACCTCCGCGTGGCCGTGGTGGCCGCGGAGTACGTCTTCTGGACCGACCAGAAGCCCGAGTTGCTCATCGCGGCTGAACTCATTGCCGCGCCGTCGATGCGCGGTGACTCCGCACACCCCCCCACCATCACGGACCTGCATCGCACGTACACGCACGCGATGCGGGCGTGTGCATCGCGGCTCGCCGCCAGTGTCATCGCGCGTGATGAAGCGGCCTTCGAGATCGTGCTTGGAGCCGCCAACGGCGCGGCCCGCGTGAACCCCGCGTATGACCTGTGGCAGCGCCTGCGTGGTCGCGGGGAGAGCATCCCGCCATCGGGCCAGCGCGAGCCCGTGGCATGACGATGCTTGCCTGGGTGCTGTGGTGCGCATCGGTTCCGATCGCCGCGCTGGCGCTGGTGATGACCGTAGCGAACCTACGCCGGTACCTGCCGCTGGCGCACACGGCTTGGCCGGGCAGAGCAGGCGGTGGCCCAGCGGCTGCCCCGCAGGCGGTCGGGCCTCTCATCAGCGTGTGTATCCCAGCACGCAACGAAGAGGCGAATCTGGCTCCGTGCGTCGAATCGCTCCTCGCGGCGGCGAGCGGCTCCGGCACCGCGACCGCCAGCGTCGAAATCATGGTCTACGACGACCAGAGCACGGACCGCACGGCGGAGATCGTCGCCGACCTGTGCGCTCGCGACGCACGCATCCGGCGCGTGCCCACACGCACCCTTCCGCCGGGCTGGAACGGCAAGCAGCACGCCTGCGACCGGATGGGGCGTGCCGCGCGGGGCGCATGGCTCCTGTTCACCGACGCGGACGTGCGGTTCGCGCCCGGCACGCTCGCCCGCGACGTGGTGCCGGCGCTGGCCGCCGCAGACCACGCGTGCATCGCGCTGCTCTCCACGTTTCCGCGTCAGATCACCGGCACGCTGGCCGAGCGGCTGATCGTGCCGATGATCCACTTCATTCTCTTCGCGTATCTCCCCATGGGGCGGATGCGCGGCACGCTTGATCCTGCCGCGTCGGCCGGGTGCGGCCAGTTTCTGCTCGTGCGGCGTGAGGCGTATCTCGCTGCGGGGGGGCACGCTTCATTCAAGCACTCCATGCACGACGGCATCATGCTGCCGCGGGCGCTGCGGCGGGCGGGTTTCAAGACCGACCTCTTCGACGGGACCGGTCTCTGCTCGGTGCGCATGTACACGGGCCTGACAGCCACATGGCGGGGCTTCACCAAGAACGCGTACGAGGGGCTCGGCAACCTGTTCCTGCTGGTTCTGCTCACGCTCCTGCACCTGGTGGGCCACGTGCTGCCTTGGGGTGTGGTGGCGTGGAGCCTTCTTGGCTGGCCGTGGCCCGAACGCTGGCCCGGCCCGGGCGCGTGGGGGCCCGCCGCGCTCGCCGTGGCGCTCAACCTCGTGCAGCGCACGCTCTTGGCGCTGCGGTTTCGCCAGCCGCCCCTGGGCATCGTTCTGCACCCCGTCGGCGTACTGCTCATGACGGCCATTCAATGGCACAGTTTCTTGTTGCACATCACCGGCCGGCGGGCTTGGCGGGGCCGCATCGCCCCATGACGCGGTGGGCCTGCCGCCCGCCTCTCCGCGGCGCGGCCTTTGAGCCCGGCCCCTCCTAATATCTGCCTCAGGCAAAGAGGCTCTCCCCAGACCGCGCATCTGTTCTCGAAACGACCCACCATGGCCGACGCTCCAGCCCCAAATCTGTATTCCAAGGGCAGCAAACTGGTCTACGGCGCGCCCTTGGCTGTGAACCCCGCCGCGCAGAACGGCCACGGCTCGCACGCGGCCAAGCCCGCCCCGGTGGCAAAGTCCGCGTCGGCCGCGCTGCCCGACGGCACGTTGCTGAAGTGGCTGCGAGACATGGTCGCGATCCGCGAGTTCGAGAACCGCTGCGCCCAGGCGTATCAACAGGCCAAGATCGGCGGCTTCTGCCACCTGTACATCGGGCAGGAGGCCTGCGCCGTCGCGACCATCAACGCGGTGAACCACGACGACCCCGTCGTGACGGCGTATCGCGACCACGGGCACGCGCTGGCCCGGGGCATGTCTGCCCGCGCTTGCATGGCGGAGATGTTCGGCAAGGCCGCGGGGTGCGCCAAGGGCAAGGGCGGCTCCATGCACATGTTCGATAAGCCCAACTGGCTCTTCGGGGGGCACGGCATTGTGGGGGCGCAGACACCACTGGGTTTGGGCCTGGCGTTCGCCGCGCGGTATGAGTGGGAAGTGCTCGGCAAGGCTCTGGACGGCGGGGCCGCGAAGAAGAAGGTGTCGCTGTGCTACCTCGGCGACGGCGCGCTCAATCAAGGCGCGCTGCACGAGGCCATGAACCTGGGCGGCCTGTGGGACATCCCCGTGATCTGGATCGTGGAGAACAACCGCTACTCCATGGGCACGGCCATCGAGCGCGGCACCACCATGGCCCACAACCTGCTCGCCAAGTCCGACGCGTACGGCATCGCGGGACTGGAGATCTCGGCCAAGACCATCGCCCGCGATTTGGCCAAGCCGGCGGCGGGCGCGGAGATGAACATTCTCAATGTGTTCGACATGTTCAAGCCCTTCGCCGACCGCTGCCGCGAGGAGCAGAAGCCGGGGTTTGTGGACCTGCACACGTACCGGTACCAGGGCCACTCGATGAGCGACCCGCAGAAGTACCGCGCGAAGGACGAGGTGGACACGGTCAAGAGCCGCGACAGCATCGAACTGCTGGCCCAGCACCTGATGATGGAGCGCAAGTGCCTGAGCGAGTCGGCGTTCCAGGAGATGGTGGACGCGTGCAAGGCCGACGCGGCCGATGCGCTGGAGTTTGCGGAGCAGGCCCCGCCGCCGGACGCGAGCGAGTTGTACGCGGACGTGTTCGTGAACCCGCAGCCGGGGCTGAGCCCGACGCGGGATTACACGGTGGGCGTGAAGAACCCGCTGCTGTGAGCGCACGGTCAGCCGCACTCCACCCAGGTATGCTCCGCGGCACTCGAAAGGACTCGACCCGTGGCCCTCTCCGACCGCGATTACGTCCGATCCGGCCCCGCCCGCACATCCAGCGGCATGGGCAGGCTGCGCTTCCTCAGTTTCAACACCTGGCTCATCGTCATCAACGTCGCCGTGTTTGTGCTCACGGGCCTCCTCAACACCTCCCCGTTCCTGCGCCCCCAGTGGTTCAGCCCCGAGTTCGACCGCGGCGTAACGCAGCAGCAGATCGCCCGCCACGGCTTCCTCGAGCGACCCTTTGACCCGCGCGGCCCGCGCGTGCAGGAACTGCGCGTCTTCGTCGATCCGCAACAGACCGTCACCGATCCGCTCGGGCGAGTCGTGGTGGATCAGAACGGCACGCCCCTGCCCGCGCGCATCGGCGTGCAGCGGGCTGTGGGCGTGTCCCCGCTTCAGGCCTGGGGCCACTTCAGCACCGCCAAGGCCTTCTTCCAATACGAGGTGTGGCGGCTGGTCACCTTCCAGTTCCTGCACGCCAGCCTCACGCACCTGATCTTCAACATGCTGGGCCTGTGGTTCGTGGGCGGTCTGGTGGAGCAGTACCTGGGTTCCAAGCGTTACGCCGCGTTCTACCTGACCTGCGGCATCTTCGGGGCGCTGGTCTACCTGGTGCTCAACTTCGTGGGCAACTACATCCTGCCCACGGTCCGCCTCCCCGGCCTCCTCTTTGATGACCCCTTCACGCCGCTCGTGGGCGCCTCTGCGGGTATCTTCGGCGTGCTCATGGCCGCGGCGTTCATCGCCCCCACCGCCATCGTGCATGTGCTGGGCATCCTGCCGCTGCGCATGAAGACCGCCGTGTACGCTTTCACGCTTCTGGCTTTTGTCAGCCTGCTCTTCGGTCAGTCCAACCGCGGCGGAGAAGCGGCCCACGTCGGCGGCGCCATCGCTGGCTACTTCTTCATCCGCCGCACGCACCTGCTGCGCGACTTCTTCGACATCTTCACCGACTCACGCAAGGGGGTTGAATCCTCCCGCGCGGCTGCCCCGGGTCCGGCCAAGGCCGACGTGGACCGCATCCTGGCCAAGATCGCCGACTCGGGCCTTTCGAGCCTTTCCGACGCCGAGCGCCGCACGCTCCGCGCCGCAACCGACTCCGGCCAGCGCGACTGAATGCGCACCGGCCGGTAGAACTCCCAGCCCCTGCCAGCGTACATTTTTGACCTCCCCGTGCCCCGTTCCGGCCCCGCTCGCCGCACCGATCCACCATGAAACGCTGCGTCCTCACCGCCATCATCAAGAAGGAACTCGCGGGCTACTTCTCCAGCCCCGTGGGCTACGTCTTCATCACGCTCTTTGTCTTTCTCTCGGGCCTCGCCGCGTTCTGGCTGCCGGGCTTCTTCGAGCGCAACCTCGCCAACCTGGACCAACTCAACGCCTGGTTCGGCGTGCTGCTGCTCTTCCTTATCCCCGCCATCACCATGGCCGCGTGGGCCGAGGAACGGCGCGAGGGCACCGACGAACTCCTGCTCACCCTCCCCGCCCGCGAGCATGAACTGGTGCTGGGCAAGTACCTCGGCTGCCTGGCCATTTACGCCGTCTGCCTGCTCTTCGCCTCCAGCCACATCCTCGTGCTGGCCTATCTGGGCCGGCCGGATGCGGGCATCGCCCTCGCCACGTACCTGGGCTACTTCCTTGCCGGAGCCGCGCTCGTGGGCATCGGCCTGGCCGCAAGCAGTCTGTCGGCCAGCGCCACCATCTCCTACATCGCCGGTGCCGTCGCCTGCGGCACGCTGGTCTCCATCGGCCTGCTCAACACGCTCCTGCCCGGCACGCTGCTCGGCCGCCTCGCGCTCGCGGTCTCCATCCCGCAACGCATGGCCTCGCTCAACCGCGGCGTGATCGACCTCGCCGACATCGCTTTCTTCGTAGGCATCGCGGCCCTGGGCATTTCGCTCACCGTCGCCGTGATCTCCTCGCGCAGGCAGGCGGGCGGCACGCGCCACGCCTCCTCCCTGTTGCACTGGCCCCTGCGCGGCATCTCGCTCTGCCTGATCCTCGCCTGCTCCGTCGTTCTGCTGGATCGTGCCGCGCTGCGGGCCGATGCCTCCGCCGAACGCCTCTGGACCATCTCCGCTCCCACGCGCACGCTCATCGACAAACTCCCGCCGGATCGGACGCTGGTCATCACGGCCCACGTCTCGCCGCGCGTGCCCGAGTCGCTCGTGCAGCAGCGCGAAACGCTGCTGGGCCTGCTGAAGGAAATCTCCTCCCGCTCGCGCGGCAAGGTCCAAGCGGTGGTGATCGACACCGAGCCCAACAGCGAGAACGCCCGCAGCGCGGAGCGAACCTTCGGCATCCGCCCGCGCCCCGTGCCAAGCGATGTGGGCGCGGGCAACCCCGGCAGTGTGCAGGAGGTCTTCCTGGGCTTTGGTGTTTCCGGCATCGCCGTCGGGGGCGGTGAACCCAGCGTGGTCGAGTTCCTCAGCCGCGGCCTCTCGGCGGAGTACGAACTCACGCGTGCCATCGCCGCGGCATCGGCCCAAGCCAGCAAGCGTGTGGGCATCCTTGATACGCCCGCGGGCATCTACGGCCAGTTCAATTTCCAGACCATGCAGATGGGGCGAGACTGGCCCATCGTGGCCGAACTGCGCAAGCAGTACACGGTCGTGAAGGTCTCTCCCGCATCGCCCATCCCGCCGGATATCGACGTGCTGCTTGTCGCCCAGCCCAGCAGCCTGAAGGCCGATGAGATCGCCAACCTTGTCGAGTATGTGAAAGCCGGACGCGCCGCGGCGATCTTCGAAGACCCCATGCCCATGATGAACCCGGAACTGGCGACCGCGGAACCTACGCGACCGGGCGGCAACCCCATGATGGGCCGCCAAGCGGCCGAGCCGAAAGCCGACATCCGGCCGCTGTGGGACGCGCTGGGGGCGAAGGTTTCGGGCGATTCGGTGGTGTGGGACCCCACCAACCCGCACCGCGACCTTGCCGAAACACCGCCGGAGTTCGTCTGGGTGACGCGCGTGCGCCCCGGTGAGGAGCCGGGTTTCAACGACACCGACCCGATCACGTCAGGCTTGCAGGAAACCGTGCTGCTCTTCGCGGGGCGTGTGGAGCGGCCCAGCACCGAACCACCCACCACGGAACTGGTGCCCCTGCTTCTCTCCAGCCGCGTGAGCGGGCTCGTGCCCTACGCCAGCATCCTGCAGCGGGGCCCGTTCGGTGTGAGCGGCCTGAACCCCGTGCGCAAGCCCACGCGCACCAACCAGCCGCAGACACTCGCCGCGCGGGTGACGGGCGGGGGAGGCGAGAAGAAACTCAACGCCCTCCTCGTCGCCGATCTCGACATGGTCAGCGAGACCTTCTTCGCCATCCGCGAATCCGGCTCAACGGGCCTCGAGTTCGACAACGTCACGTTCGTCCTCAACGCCATCGACGTGCTCGCGTGCGATGACTCGCTGGTTGATCTTCGCAAACGCCGCCGTGCGTTCCGCACGCTCGAACGCATCGAGGTGCGCCGTCAGGCCGAGACGCAGGCCACGCTCGACGCGATCGCCGCGGCGGAAGCCGATGCGGATTCCAAACTCGCCGAGGCCAAGGCCCGCTTCGACGCCCGCCTCAAAGAGATTGACGCGCAGAAGGACCTCGACGACACGACACGCCAGATCATGGCCGAGTCCGTCCGCCAGGCCGAGCAGCGCAAACTTGATGCCGCGAGCCGGCAGATCGAAGACCAGAAGAAGACCGTGATCGAGGATGCACGCCTCACCACCCGCGCCCAGATCGACCAGATTCAGATGGGCATCCGCGTCGCGGCGGTCGCTCTCCCGCCCGTCCCCGCGCTCGCCATGGGCCTGTTCGTGCTCGTCCGTCGCCGGCGGGCTGAGCGCCAACTCGTGGCCCAAACCGATGCCACACGCAGCGCAACCGAAAAGACCGCACCATGAAGCCCTGGACCACCACGCTCACGCTCGTCGCCGTCGCCGCCCTCGCTGCCGCGGCGGTCTTTGCTACTCGCCCTGCCACACGCGAGGCCGCCCTGCTCTCCGACCAAGGGCAGCCGCTCGCGCCCGCGCTCACCGACCCGCTGGCGGTGAAGAGCCTGGAGGTCTTCAGTTTCGACAAGCAGGCGGCCCGCGTTCGCGCGTTCAAGGTGGCGTTTGATGGCGCTCGCTGGGTCATCCCCTCCCACTCCAACTACCCGGCCGACGCGGCCGCGAAGGTCGGCGCCGCCGCCTCCGCCTTCGCCAACCTCATCAAAGAGCGCGTTATCACCGACGACAAGCGCGACCACGCGCGGCTCGGTGTGCTCGCGCCGGACGATCAGGCCCTCTCCGGCGAGGGGGTCGGCACGCGCGTCACGCTCACCGACGCCTCGGGCAAGGTGCTGGCCGACCTCATCATCGGCAACCCTCTCGCGAACGATGATGCACCCGCGCCAGGCGCGGCCGCCACGGTCAAACGATGCATCCGCGAAGCCTCCGGCACCCGCGTGTACGCAACCACCTTTGCCGCGGGCTTCAGCACGCGCTTCGCCGACTGGGTACAGGTCGATCTGCTCCAACTCACGGCCGATCAGGCCGTGGGCGCGTTCATCGACCGCTACAAGATCGACCAGCAGGCCGCCTCGATCTCGTCACAGTCGCAGATCACGCTGACACGAGCGGCTGAGGCCGAAGAGTCCGGCGAGCGACCCTGGGCACTCTCCGCCACCGAGGCGGGCAAGCCCCTTCCCACTGTCGGGAGCGGCGCGGTTGCGGATGCCAGCGCAGCCGACGGCAGCGGCCAGCGCGTGTCCATACAGCGCATGAACGAGATGCTCGCCGCGCTCTCGGGGATCAAGATCGTCGGCGTGCGCCCCAAGCCGGCCAACCTCGCCAAGGTCCTCGCAGCCCCCGACCGCGGCTTCAAACTGGGCCTCACCGATCAACTCAGCCTCCAATCCCGCGGCTTCTTCCTCGCCAGCGACGGCCGATTCGTCTCCACCGAGGGGCAGATGTCCGTCTCCACCAACGAGGGCGTGGTCTACTCGCTGTGGTTCGGTGAGGTCGTGCCCGACACGGAGGATGCAGGCACGGGCTCTGGCAGCGGCCGCGTGGGTGCGCCGGATGCCGATGCCGCACCGGAGGGGACGGCCCCGAAACCTGCGACCGGAACTTCGCGCTACCTCATGGCGACGGCCTCGTTCGACCCGCTCCTGCTCCCCGAACCCGCGAAGCCACAAGACCTGCTCGAACTGGAGAAACTGGCGGACGAGGCCGCGAAGCCACAACCCTCCTCTCCCGCGGCCGCCGAGGGCGAAGCCGCCCCCCCCACACCGCCCGCGCTCGACACCAAGGCGCTGGAAGAAAAGCGTGCCCAGCACCAGGCCAAGATCGACCTGTGGAAGAACCAGGTCGAGAGCGGCAAGAAGCGCGCCGAGCAACTCGCCAAGCGCTTCGCGGACTGGTACTACGTGATCGATGCCCCCAGCCTCGACAAGATCAGGCCCAGCCGCGCTGACCTGATCGAGGCCGTGCCCCCCCCACCCCCTCCACCGTCTGCGCCACCCGCCGCGTCCACCTCACCCGATGAGGCTCCGGCACCCTCGCCGCTCGTCCCGCCCGGCTCATGACCGCTTGATGTTCTCTCTCGACAGCATCAGGTCCAGCGTCTGGCAGACGAAATCCACATCGCGCTCGCTGAGGTGGTTGTGGAAGGGCAGGGCCAGCGTCCGCCCGCTCACGCTCTCGGCAACGGGAAAGTCTCCGGGCTTGAAGCCGAACTGCTCGCGGTAGAAGGGCTGGAGGTGGATGCATGGGAAGTAGTCTGCGGCGCCCACATCGTGCCGCCGCATCCCGGCGATCACGCGGTCGCGCTCCTCACGCGTGTAGGTGGCCGACAGGCGTACCACGAACACGAACCAACTCATCACCGTCTCCGGGCTGAACGTGGGGAGCATGATCTCCGCGTGGCTCATGAGTTTTCGCGTGTACATGTTCGCCACGGCGTTGCGGCGTGCCATCATCTCATCGAACCTTCGCATCTGCGCCACGCCCAGCGCGGCGTGCAGTTCGCTCATCCGGTAGTTGTACCCCAGCCGCTCGTGATAGAGCCACGAGCCCGTCCCCGGTGCGCTCGCCCCCCCGCCATCGCCGCCGGTCACCCCGTCGGCACCGGACGACCCCGGCCCGCCACGCCGCGTGACGCCCGAGCCGCCCATCCCCACGGCCGTGCCGCTGGAGGTGCTGCCGCTGCCCGTGGGCATCGTGGGCACGGCCCGCCCCTGGCTGCGCAAACTGCGGCAGAGATCGGCGATGCGCTTGTCGTCCGTCACCACCATGCCGCCCTCGCCGGTGGTGATCTGCTTGTTGGGGTAGAAGCCGAACACGCCCACGCGCCCGAAGTTGCCGCACGGGCGGCCCTTGAGCGAGCAGCCGAGGGCCTCGCAGCAATCTTCGATGAGGGGAATCTCGTGGCGGGCGGCGATCGAGGCGTACGCGTCCATGTAGGCGGGGTTGCCGAGCGCCTCGACGGCGACAATCGCCTTGGTGCGGCGAGTGATCGCGCGTTCCACGAGGGCCGGGTCCATGTTGAGCGTCTTGGGGCAGATGTCCACGAACACGGGCGTGGCACCGACGTACAGCACCGGGTTGGATGACGCGATGAACGAGAAGGGCGACGTGATCACCTCGTCTCCCGGCCCCACACCCAGGGCCAGCATCGCCATGTGCAGGCCGGCGGTCCCGCTCGAACAGGCGATCCCGTGATCGCGCCCGCAGCGTGCCGCCACCACCTTCTCGAACTGCTCCTGCATGGGTCCGATCGACAGCCTGCCCGACCGCAGTGCGGTCATCACCGCCTCGGCCTCCAGGTCGGTGATATCGGGCTTGGAAAGCGGGATTTCGTGCGCAGACATGGCTTGGTTATCGACCCTTTCTCGCCGGCCCCTCAGTCATTCGTTCCACTCGCTGCCGCCCCCGTGCTGACCGCCCCGCCCACCGACCGCTTCAGCGCCAGCACGGTCAGGTCATCACGCAGGACTCCACCCTGGTGGCGGCGTGCTTCCGCCGCGACCCGCTCGCACAACGCCCTGGGGCCCGCGCCGGCCGTCTGGTTGCACAGTCGGGCCAGGCCCTCGGTGCCCAGGAACAAGCCCTGCGCATCCCGGGCCTCGCTGACCCCGTCGGTGAACAGCACCAGCGTCTCGCCGGGTTGCAGCGAGTGCACGCCCTCGCCGTACGCCAGATCGGGCATCGCGCCCAGCACCGTTCCGGTCGCGGCACCGATCTCTTCGCACCCGCCGTCCGCCCGCGCCCGCAGCGGCGAGGGGTGCCCCGCGTTGGCGTACACCAATTCGCCGGTCTTCGCGTCGTACACACCCAGAAACAGCGTGACGAACAACGCCTCCGGATTGCTCTCAAAGAGGAGGTTGTTCGCCCGGTGCAGGGCCGCACCCGGCAACGCGCCGCCCAGCACCAACTCGCGCAGCAGCGTGCGCGTCACCGCCATCAGCATCGCGGCGGGCACGCCCTTGCCCGAGACATCCGCGATGACCACCGCCAGCCGATCAGGCCCGACCAAGAAGACATCAAAGAAGTCTCCACCGACAAACCGGGCCGCCTCACCCAACGCGAACACGTCAAGGTCCGCCCGTTGCGGGAACACGGTGGGGAGCAGGCTGGCCTGGATCTCGCGCGCCAGGCGAGATTCCGTCTCCATCCCCTCGCTCGCCTTCGCCCGGCGCTGCATCTCCTCCACCTGTCCGTGGAGTTTGCCGACCATGCCCGAGAAGGCCCGGGAGAGTTCTGCCACCTCATCGCCACGCCCACCCTCCACGCCGGAAGCGGGCGTGCCCGCGGAGAGTTGATCCACCGAGAGCCCGCGCACGGCGCGCGACAAGCGGCGCAGCGGCCGCACCAGCCACGTCGAGAAACTGAGCACAATCACCACCGCCGCGCCGACAAAGATCACGCCGTCCAGCACCCGCTTTCGCACCGTCTCGTGCACAGCGGCCATCACATCGTCTCGCGCCCGCGACACGAGAACCGTCCACCCGGCCCCCGGCACCGCGGCAGAGCCCGCAACCGCCGGACCCTCCGGGGCGAGCCCGTGTGAGATGCTGCCCGCGGCCGTGACCCCCGTGAGAACGCTGATCGACGGCACCTCACCGGTGCGTGGCTGGTCGGAGGCTGCCGGTCGGTCGCCCGGGGCATGGACCCGCACGCCCGGGCCAATCGTGGCTTCGATCAACTCGGCAACGCCTGCCTCCACGACCACCGCGCCCGCGAATCGCCCTTCGCGAAAAAACGGCGCACCATGGAGCATGCCCGACACGACGGCCCCGCAAAGGCTCGCCTGCGGGTTGGTCCACACCGCCTTGCCCGTGCCTCGAGGCACCGCAAACCACGCATGGTCGTCTCGCGTGTAGTCCAGCCGCAACGCCACGTCGGTGCGGGCCATGCCGCTGGCCCGTGCCTTGGCCAAGGGCACGCGTGCGCCCTCAAGGTCCACGCCGGAGGAAACGGCGGTGCCCGCTGGCGGGCGGAAGACCAGCGGTGCAAACTCGCCCGGCCGCGGCGCACGCACAGCATCGCCCTCGGCCTCTGGCAAGGCACTGGCCGCCACGCCGCGCGGCCGCACAAAGGCACCCGGCTGGAAAGCCACGCCCGAGCCGACCACCAACGCGTCGGCCTCAACGTTGCGTTGCAGGAGGTCGTACAACTCGGCCTCGGTCAGGCCCGGATCGGCCTCCAGAACACTCGCGGTGGAACGGGCGATCTGGGCGAGGGAACGCAGGCGGCCGTCCAGGGTGGCCGCGTGGCGCTCGGCCACCTCGGCGAGCCGTGTGCGGGCCGCGAGCAGCGCCTCGTCGCGCAGCCGGGAATAGTCCACGGCGACCATGACGGCCAGCAAGGCTAGGAGCGGCAGGGCCACCACCAAGATGAGTTTCCATCGAATCCCCAACGCCGCGTCGCCTCCTTGCGAGGGCCCGATCCGAGCAACACGCCGGCAGGGCCGTGCATATCCCCCGATTGCGGCAGGGCGCACGGCACCGGTATTCACAGGTTAGGACAAACTGGCGGGCCTGGGGGAGAGTCGGTACCATGGGCCCGATCCCGTACCGCTCGGTGCGGGCCGCCAGACGCGATGATCGCCCACCGCATCGCTTTTTCCCGGAGCACACTATGAAGAACCTGTCTGCCTCGATCGTCTGCCTCGGTCTGTTGGCTGGCTGTGTCGCCTTGGTTGGCGGCTGTGAGAAGAACAAGGCCACGACCACCGCCACCAAGCCCCTGTGGGACCGCCTCGGCGGCGAGCCGGCCGTGACGGCCGTGGTGGATAAGTTCGTGGGCCGCACCGCGGGCAACCCGAAGGTCAACTTCTTCCGCAAGGGCGTGGCCGGCTACCCCGAGTGGAAGCCCTCTGACGCTCAGGTGGCCACGCTGAAGCGCCGCCTGGTTGAGTTCATCTCCGTGGCCTCGGGCGGGCCGCTCAAATACAGCGGCAAGGACATGAAGTCTGCCCACGCGGGCATGAAGATCAGCACCGCGGAGTTCAACGCCATCGCGGCGGACCTCTCCGCCACGCTGGATGAATTCAAGGTGCCCGCGAAAGAGAAGGGCGAACTCATGGCCGCGGTCGCGGGCACGGCCAAGGACATGGTTGAGATCAAGTAAGGCGTCGGGCGTCGGGCGTCGGGCGTCGGGCGTCGGGCGTCAGGCGTGAGGTCGAGGGTCACAACAGGGCCCGGGGCTGTGGCTCCGGGCCTTTTCGTTGATTCCATGCGCGCCTCATTAACTCATCAACTCATCAACTTCCTCCCGGCGGCACCCCGATGTCCTCGTTCCACAGGTCGGGGCTGGCCCGGATGAACGCCTCCATCAGCGCGATGCACCGGGCATCGTGCATCACGCGCACGGCAATCCCCTCCGCCCGCAGCCAATCCTCGCGGCCCAGAAACGTGGCGTTCTCGCCGATCACCACCCGCGGAATGCGGTGCAGCACCGCCGTGCCGCTGCACATGGCGCAGGGCGAGAGCGTGCTCGCCAGCGTCAGCGTGTGCCAGTCGCGCCGCCGCCCAGCGCTGCGGATGCACGCCGTCTCCGCATGCGCGGTGGTGTCGCCCTGCTGCACGCGCAGGTTGTGCCCCGCGGCCACCACCCTCCCTTGCCCATCCACCAACGCCGAGCCGATGGGTATGCCCCCCTCGCGAAGGGACTTCTTCGCCTGCTCCAGCGCCGCTTCCAGCCCGGTCCGATCGCACTGGTCTTGATCCATGCAAGCAGAATACACACTCTCGCCGATACTCACCGGCATGTCCGGCACGCTCAGAGAACTCCGTGCCGCGCTGGGCCTGGCCCTGGTTGGCGCGGGCGCATGGCTCTTCTACGTCGGCACCCGCGCCGGCGGCTCCTTCGCCTCCGGCATCACGAGGCTCTTCAGCGGATCGCCCACGAAGGAATCGGTCCTGCTCTGTGCCGCGGGCATCGCCGTTGCCGTGCTGGGCCTGTGCGTGGCCCTCACCCACTTCGGCCGCCGCCGCGCACGCCGCTGAACCGGCGGAGTTCTACCCAAGAAACCGCTCCCGCTGCGCGGCCGTCGGCACCACGCACGCGTCCATCTTCCCAAACCAGCGGTAGCGGCGCCTTGCCACCGCGTCGTACGCCCAGTCGCGCACGCCCCGCGGCACCAGGCGCAGCCCCGCCAGCCACCGCCACGGCCAGGGCAGAGCCCGCAAGATGCGCAGCGATGCCTCGGAGCGGACGTGCACACCGTGCGCATCCACCACGATCACGCTCTCCGGCAGCGGCACCGGCATCGGCCTGCCCGCGAGAACACGCTCCGCCGCGGCAGACCCCAGCGCAGCAAACCGGAACTTGGCGGCGCGATCTCGCCGGATGATGAACGCAACCCAGAAGTTGCAGAAAGCACACACGCCGTCAAAGAGCACCACGATCGGGCGTGGCGCATCGGGCTCAGGTGTTGAGGCGGGGTCGGGCACGGTGGATTGTTGGCTCTCACCCCTCAGGCCCGGCCCAAGGCACCGGCGCGCTCCCGGCCATCCGCCCGCGTGATGGTGGCGCACAGGGCGTAGCGCCCGATCAGGGGCCGCAGTGTGCAGCGAGCCCCTTCACGCGCCGCCAGGGCCTGCAAGTGGGCGACCAGTTCCGGGTTTGGCGCGACGTGAAAAAGCCCCAGCCACCAGCGCAGCAACCGCTGAAACCAGGCCGGAAATCCGGCCTGATCCCAGAAATCCACCACGTGCAGCGTGCCGCCGGGCGCCAGCAGCCGCCAGCCCTCCTCCACGGCCTCGCGCCACGGCGGGATCATCGAGAGCGTGTAGGAAAACACCACGTGGTCGAACAGCAGCACATCGCCGAAGGGCCGCTGCGTGCGGACCTGCTCGGCCAGCCCCTCGCGCAGGACGATGCGGTCCTGCAGGCCGCGCTTGGCCACGCTTGCCCGGGCGGTCTGGAGCATCTCGCGTGAGGCATCCAGCCCGAAAAGCCGCGGGCGCGAGGGCCGGCCGGCCAGCATGAGCAGGTTGCGGGCCGTGCCGCACCCCAGTTCCAGCACGCGGTCCCCGTCGCGCAGGGCCATGCGGTGCAGCAGCGTGTCGCGCCCGAAGAGGAAGAACTTTCGCGTGGCGTCGTAGATGTGCCGCTGCAACCGATAGACGCGGTCCATCGTCTGCGCGTGCTGGGCCGAAGGACCGTCTCCGCCGACACCGCCGTACACATGAACAGCCGCCATGGGCACCCTCCGTGGTCTGAGGCCCGTCCGGGCGGGCCGGTCCTCGCGCACTCCGCGCCTGCTAGCGGACCGAATACAGGTGGAACCCGCCGTAAATCGCCGAGCGGTCATCGTTGTAGAACCGCCGGCTCTCCTGCTCGTGATACACAAAACGCGCCATCAGGTCCGCCGGCAGGCTGGGCTCGATGGGGCTCGCCGCGGCGGCGGTCCGGAAGATGATGCGGCTGCCGGGCGGGGCCACGCGGGCGATGGCCCGCCACTGCCGCTCGATCACCGCCGGCGGCATCCAGTCCTGCGAATCCAGAAAGACCAGCGCGTTGAAGTCACCCGGGGCCGCGCCTTCCAAGGCATCGATGGTGGACGTGAGTCGCGTCTCCAGCCGGTCAAGCCGCGAGCGGATGAGGTCGGTATCAGCCGGGCGGAGATAGTCGGGTACGCCCGCCACCTGGCCCCCGCGCCGGTCGTAGCCGCGTGTGGCGGCCTGCCACGCGAAGCAGTTATCCTCGATCGGCCACGCACAGAACAGGCGGCGCGTGCGCCGGCGATACTCCGCCAGCAGTTGTCCCGAGGCCTCGTGGTGCATGGCGCGGTGCTGGCTGGGCGGGATGCCCAGCGAGAAGACCGACAGCGGCGAGGAGCCGATCCAGCGGATGAGTGCCAAGTCGAAGAAGGGCGCGAAGGCCTCATCGAACAGCCGCTCGCGCTCAGACGTGCGGGTGGCACGCACCAGGTCGTGCGGGTCGCGGCCGATGGCCCGCAGCGACTTGTGGATAAGCCCCAGCAGCCGCCCCAGACGCGAGCGCTTGTAGAAGCCGGTGGTGAACCAGCCCACACGCCGCGCGTTGGCGTCGCCCAGCAGGGCCCCGCCGGTGCGGTGGTTCCAGTAGGCGAGGGTGTCTGCATCCAGGCCCGGCGCGATGTGCCGGTCGAAGCGCTCGACGTTACGGGGGTCGTCTGCGCACCCGAAGAAATCGAAAAGTTCTGTGTGCCCCGGCAGCGACCGCACCGCCCCGATCTTCAGCCGCGCCAACGCGAGGTGGTGGTGGTTCAGGTCCACCGACACGACCGACTGCGGGCCGTAGGCGAGATAGGCGAGGGCGTTGCACCCGGCGGATGAGATGGTGAGGACGCGGCTGTGGGGGCCGAGTTGCAGCGCGGCCGCGTCCACACGCGGGTCCTCCCAGATCTGGTTGTAGACGAGGCCGTTGAACCACGCGGCAAAGAGCCGCTCCTGAACGCCCTGCTTGCTGAGCGGGCGCGCGTGCCGCACCGCGCCGTGGAGAAGGTCCTTGGAACGGTCCGTGATGGCGGTGGTCATCTCAGCATCCTTGCTTGGAGGACACGGGAAGCGACAGGGCAGGATAACGCGCCGGCCATGAAGACCGGCACTCGCAAACGTCAAGAGCAGGTCAAGATTGAGGCCAAACCACCCCCCTTCACGCACTCCTCAACGCTGTGGATGCTCGCCCGGGCAACGATTGCCCGATACTTTCGGCTGGGCCGGCGGTGGCTTGCATCGCCGCGAACACGGCCAGGAGGGACGGTCGCCGGAGCGCGGCCGTGGCACGAACCTCACGGATGAGCACCATGGCAAAGCACATCACCTGTCGAACCGTGTTCATGAGCGATCTGCACCTGGGCAGCGGCATCGCGCGGGCGGACGATGCCACGGAGTTTCTCAAGCGCGTGGAGTGCGACACGCTCTACCTCGTGGGCGACATCCTCGACATGTGGCGCCTGCGCTCACGCTGGCACTGGCCGGCGGACCACCACCGCTTCATCCGGCGCGTGCTGAAGATGGCCAGCAAGGGTGTTCGTGTCGTCTTCATTCCCGGCAACCACGACGACGCGGCCCGCGACTACGCGGGCCTCAACATCGGCGGGATCGAGGTGCGCCGCGAGGACATCCACACCACCGCCAGCGGCCGCCGGCTGCTGGTCATTCACGGCGACGAGGCCGACCTCGTGGTTCGCCAGTTCCCCCTCGTCTCCGCCATCGGGGGCGCGGCCTACGACCGGCTGGTGATCGTGAACCGGTGGTTCAACGCCTACCGCCGCCTGCGGGGCAAGCCCTACTGGTCACTCTCCAAGTTCATCAAACTCAAGGTCAAGTCCGCGTGCACGCACATCGCGCGCTTCGAGGAAGCCCTGGAGAGCATGGCCGAGGGACGCGGGCTGGACGGCGTCGTCTGCGGCCATATCCACAAGGCCGAAATCCGGCGCGGCAAGATCGACTACTTCAACTGCGGAGACTGGGTGGAAACCTGCACCGCCCTGATCGAGGACTTCGACGGCTCCATCCGCATAGTCGACGGCGCCGCCGTCGCCCACGAGCCGCTCAACGATGAGGTCGTGCACGCCGACGACGACATGCTCGTGGCCACGGCCTGACCTCTCGCACGCTCGGCCCGGCAGGCCGCGCCGATCAGCTGGCCCCACCCACGCCCGCAGCCCCGCCCGCAGCCCCGCCCGCGCCCAGCAGCGCTTTGAGTTGCCGCCGCATCACCTTGCCCGTTGCGTTGCGCGGCAGGGCCGGCACCACGCGCACCTCGGCGGGCACCTTGTACCCCGCCAGTTTGCCGCGGCACCAGAGGATCATCGCCCGCTCATCCACGGTCTCCCCTTCCTTCACCTCGATGAAGGCGATGGGCTGCTCGCCGCGCATCGGGTCGTGCGTGCCGACCACGCCCGAGTCTTTCACCGCCGGGTGGGCGTTGAGCACCTCCTCGATCTCACGCGGAAAGACGTTCTCGCCACCGATGATGAGCATCTCCTTGAGCCGCCCCGTGATGAAGAGTTGGCCGTCCTCGTCGAGGCGGCCGATGTCGCCGGTTCGGAGGTAGCCGTATTCGTCGAACGCCGCGGCGGTTTCGGCGGGCCGATTGAAGTAGCCGCGCATCACGTTGGGCCCGGCGATGCGGACCTCGCCGTCGGCGCTCGGCGGCAGGTCGCGACCGCTTTCCGTGCACACGATCCGCTCGCGAACGCCGGGGAGTGCACCGCCGACCGAACCGGGCTTGTACTCCGCGGGGCGGCACCAGTTGGTCACGGGGCTGGTTTCGGTCAGGCCGTAGCCCTCGGCGATCGTGATGCCGAAACGCTCCTTGAAGCGGTCGGCCAGCGCCCGCGGCAGGGGCTCGCCGCCCGACACGGCAAACACCAGGCTCTTGAAATCATCGGCTGTCGCGTCTTTCACGTGCAGGAGCGCGTTGTACATGGAGGGGATGGCCACGAAGCAGGTGGGCCGAAACTCCCTGAAGAGTCGCACGATCTTGCCCGGCACGAACCGCGCCGTGTACACCGCCTTCGCCCCGACCGTGAGCGGCAGGAGCGTGAGCACTGTCATGCCGAAGGAATGGAACTGCGGCAGCACGCCCAGCACCACGTGCGTTGAATCAAAGTCCACCCACTCCACGATCTGCCGGATGTTGGCGGTGATGTTGCCGTGCGTGAGGCGCACGCCCTTGGGCCGGCCGCTGGTGCCGGATGTGTAAAGCAGCACCGCCAGTTCATCGTCTGCCGCCATCGCCGGCCAGCGCGGCTCAGGCATGGCCGTGAAATCCACGTCCTCCAACCGCATGAGGTTCTTCACGCGCGGCTCGTGCCCGAGAAACTCAAGCATCGGGCCCACCGTCAGAATCGTGTCGGCCCCGCAGTCATCGATCACGAATTGCAACTCGTCCTTGGCCTGAAGGTAGTTCAGCGGCACCACCACCCTGTCGGCCATCCACCCCGCCAGCGCGGCCATCGGAAAGAGCCCGCCCGTCGGGAGCATGACGCCGACCGTTCGGGTTTCGCACGTCCGCCGCAGGTGGTCGGCCAGCACCAGGGCCCCGGCCAGCAGTTTGCCGCGGCTCATCGGCCCGCGGTCATCCACCACGGCGTTGGCAAAGGGGTTGGCGAGCAGTGTGCGGATGATCGGCCAGTGGATGCTCATGCGGCCAGAGCGTATCGACCGGCGGCTCGGATGGGCGGTTCCGGTGGGCCAGTTCGGTGGGGCGGACGTCCCGTCCGCCTTCCGGCCGGATTCTTGATCGGCCCCTCTCCGGGCCGATATGGAGCGGGTCTGCCCCCTCGCCCGCGCACCCACACGAGCATCGCATGAACCGCACTTGTTCATCCCCCGCCCGGTCTCTGGGTACGGCACTCCTTCTCACCGGTGTGTGCACGCTGTGGGCCTGCAACAAGCAGGCCGATACGAACGAGCCCTTCATCGCCGAGTACCGCTCGGGGGATTACGGACAGGCCTATCGCGAGGCCGAGGCGCAGGCCCAGAACAGCGAAGGGGAAGCCAAGGACCGCGCATCGCTCATGGCCGGCCTGGCCGCGTACGCAGACCGCAGACCCGACACGGCCGAGCGCTGGCTCACACCGCTCGCGGCCAACGCGAATCCCGAAATCTCCGGCACCGCCGGGTGGACGCTCGGTCTGATCGCCCTTGACCGCGGCAGCAACGCCAAAGCGGCCAGCCTGCTCCCGCCCGCCGCGGAGAAACTCCGGGGCGACGACGCCGCGAAGGCCAACATCGCCGCGGGCGATGCGTTCTCTCGCCTGGGGCGCGCACCGCAGGCGCGTGAGGCGTATCAGGCGGCTGTGAACGCGGCCACAATCGAATCGACCCGCGGCGATGCTCGCCAACGCCTGACCAACGCGGGCACGGGCAGTGCCACGCCGACGGGACAGGTCGTGGGCTCATCCCTCGCGCCGCCACTGCCCCAGCCGGTCGTTGTTTCACGCGGCTTCACCGGCAACGCGTACATCATCCAACTCGCGGCGGTGGGCGACCCGGGCAAGGCCGCGAGTCTGGCGAACTCCGCCGCGCCCGCCGCGCAGAAGGCTGGCCAGCCCCGGCCGATCGTGGCCGCCACAACCGACCGCAAGAGCGGCCGGACGCTGTACGGCGTGCAGATCGGCCCTTTCCCCTCGCGCCCGGCGGCCGAAGCGGCCCTGCGCCAGACCGGCCTTGCCGGCACCGTGATGGCCGCGGCACGCTGAAACCGTCCATAATCACGGGGCCGGCGGGAACTGGCATGGCCGTGAACCGGTATAGACCTCGCGGAGAGTCCCCGTCCGCTGGCTCTGCGTACAGGTTCAGCCCATGCACACCCGTGAACATCGCGCTTGGCTTCTGCCCCTTGCGGTGCTGGGCATCGTGCACGGCGCGGCAGCCGGCCCGGCACCAGACGACAAGCCCAGCACGCCGGGCACACCGCCCGCAACAGCCACGCCGGCACTCACCGTTTCGCCCGCCGGCGTGGCGAGCGATGAGGCCGACCCCTTCGCACCGGTCGTGCGCGAGTTCAACCGGAAGCGGGCCCAGTTCGAGAAGGAACTACGGCAGATCCGCACCAAGCACTTCGCCAACACGCGCGGCATCGAAATCCGCCAAGCGGGCATCGCCAAGGTGCGTGCCTACACACAACCCGAAGCCTTCGCCCCCATGATCCGCATGTTCGCCCACGACGAGGCTGACGTGCGCGAGGCCGTGCTCGATCACCTCGCGGAACAGGCCGACGGGCGGGCGGATGCGGTGCTGGCGTGGCACGCCGTGCATGATGGTGACGAAACCCTGCGTGCCGCGTGCCGCGAGCGGCTGGTGAAGCGCTCGCAGAGCGGGCCCGTGGCGATCGAGACACAGTCCGTGATCGCCGGCGCGCTGGCATCGTCCGACCCCGCCGCGGCGGCCCAAGGGGGCGAACTGGCGGCCGCGCTCTCGCTGTACGAGGCGATGCCGATGATGATCCGTGCCCAGATCAACCAGCAGCAGGCCGCGCCGCCGGGGGGTGGGGGCGGCATCGGCGTGGGTGGAGCGGGCACCGGCTCGCAGGGCGACGGGGCACTTGCACTCATTGTGATAGGTCGCCAGACGACGTTCGTGGCCGACCTGACGCCGGTTGTCGGCCAGAGCGCCGTCGGGTTTGACCCGCAGATCGGCGTCATCGCCGAGGGCACGGTGCTGCGCGTGGTGGATGCCGTGGCGTTCCTGTACAACGCCTCGCTGCACAACACGCTCACGCGCTGGTCGTCTGCCGCGTGGGGCCAATCCACCGAGCACCTGGGGTGGGACCAGAACGCCTGGCTGGCGTGGTACGAGGACGAGTTTCTGCCGGATGTGGCACGCAAGGGCGCGCCGGCTATGCCCGCCCCGTGACCGTTGGGTGCCACCATCCTCCGAGTGGTGTTTGTGAAGCAGACAGACTTCAGCCCGCCCCATCGCTCTTCAGGCCGATCACTGACGCGATGGCCATCTGCTCCGTGTGGCTCAGCGAGATGAGCCACGAGCCGATGCCGCGTGTGGCGGCGGCGTTGGCCGCTTCGCCGGTGAGTTGCAGGCGCGGCTCGCCGCTGGCCAGCCGCACCACCTCCACCTGCGTCCAGGCGATCCCCTCCGCGAGGCCTGTGCCCAAGGCCTTCATGACGGCTTCTTTGGCCGCGAAGCGCGCCGCGAGGTGCTCAACCTTGCGCTTGGTGTTGGCGAGGCAGTATTCCTGCTCCGCCCGCGTGAAGCAGCGATCCAGGAACTTCTCGCCATGGTCCCGCAGCATCTCGCCGATGCGCGGCACCCAGACCAGATCCACACCGTGGGCCACCACGTTGCTCACCGCTTGGCCCTCTTGGCGGCCGAGCGGCTGGCGCATTTTTTGGGCGGTGCATTGTCGGGTTTTGCGGCGGCCTTGCGAGCGGAGTCGCCCGCGCGAGATTCGCTCTTGGAGTCGCCCTTCGTCTCAGGCTTGCTGTCACTCTTCGCATCGCCCTTCGCGTCCGACGTTGAATCGGCCTTGGTGTCGGGCTTGGCGTCGGCCTTGGGCTCTGCGCCTTTCCTGTCCGCATCCGCGCTCTTCTGATACGCATCGGATCGGTAGTCGGTCTGGTAGAAGCCCGACCCCTTGAACAGGAGCGCCGCGCCCGTGCCGATGAGCCGCTCCAGGGTTTTCTTGCCGCACTCCGGGCACGTGCGGATGGGCTTGGCGAGCATGGACTGGAAGTGCTCGAACTCATGCTTGCAGGCCTTGCAGCGGTAGTCGTAGGTGGGCATGTTTCAGCCCCCTCCCGCGCCGGCCGCATCAGCGCCATCGGGCGCGCACCCGGGGTTCTCCGCGCCCTTGGCGATCGACACCTGCGCGGGCCGCACCACACGCCCCGAGAGTGAGTAACCCAGCCGCAGTGTCGCCACCACGCAGCCATCCCCGACGGTACTCGCGGGGACGTGCACGATCGCCTCGTGCTGGTTGGGGTCGAAGGCATCGCCGGGCGCGGGGCGGATGACCGCCACACCGTGGGCGCCCAGCACACGAAGCAACTCGTCCTTGATCATCGCCACGCCGCCCATCACTTGCTTGGCAGTCGTCTTCTCCGCGTCCAGCCCCAGCGCCATGTCAAAGTGATCGACCACGGGCATGACCGATTGCAGCACGCCCCGCACACCGAACTCGCGGGCCTGCTGCTCGTTGGTGAGCGACCGGCGCTGGTAGTTCTGGAACTCCGCAAGGGCGCGCTTGTGGGCCTCCTGCGCGGCATCACGCTCGCGCGTGAGCGCATCCACCCTGAGCGACAGATCATCGATCAGCGCGGCCGTTTCGTCCACCGTGTCGAGCCGCGCGGCCGCATCGGCGGCGCTGGGGTCTGCCGGCGCAGAGCCAGCCGCGCCCGGCTCCGCTCCGCGCGGGTCGGCAGGGTCAGGCTCGGGCTTGTTTCGCTTGAACGGGTTCATCGCCATAGGACCATCGGTTCACTCTTCGTGTACGTCGCCTCGCCGAACCACATCCATTACCTGACTCCGTCACTTCTCATCCCAGCACATCCTTGATCTTCTTCCAGAAACTCTGGGTCTCCGGCATCACGTTCTCGTTCTCGCTGGCGGCGTACTCGCGCAGAAGTTTCTCCTGCGCGCTGTTGAGTTTCTTGGGGATCTCCAGCCGCACCACGACGGCCATGTCGCCACGCCGCCCGCCGCGCAGATCCGGCATGCCCTTGCCGCCGATGCGGAACATGGCCCCGTGCTGCGTGCCGCGCGGGATGGTGAGTTTCTCGCGTCCGCCGTCGATGGTGGGCACCTCCACCTCGGCCCCCAGCACGGCCTTGGTGAACGAGACGGGCATGTGCAACACCAGGTGCTCGCCCTCGCGCTCGTACAGGTCGTGCTTTTTCACACGCACCACCACGTGCAGGTCTCCCCGCACGCCGGAGCCATCGCGAGATTCTTCCGGGGGCGGTGGTTCGCCTTCGCCCCGCACGCGCACCACCTGCCCATCGCTGATGCCCGGCGGAATGCGCACCGAAAGCGACCGCTTCTTGGGCGTGCGCCCCTTGCCGCGGCAGTCCGGGCAGAACTCCTTGATGATCTGCCCACGTCCGCCGCAGGCCGGGCAGGCTGTGACCATGCGGAACATGCCGCCCAGGCCGCTCTGCTGTACCCTTCCCTGCCCGCCGCAGGTGGCGCAGGTGATGGGCTTGGACCCCGCCTTGGCGCCTGAGCCCGTGCATTTCTCGCACACGTCCAGGCGCGTGAACTCCACATTCTTCTCGACACCCTTGAAGGCGTCTTCGAGGGAGATGATGGTCTCGTGCTCAAGGTCGTAGCCGCGTGCCTGACCGTGCCCGCGCCGCCCCCCACCACCGTTCATGCCGCCGAAAGGGTTCCCTCCCCCACCGCCGCCCCCGCCGGCGAAGATGTCGTTGAACATCGAGAAGATGTCATCAACGTTCATGCGGCTGAAGTCGTGCTGGGCCGTTGCGCCCGCGCCCTTCAGCCCGGCGTGCCCGTGCTGGTCGTAGATCTTGCGCTTCTGGTCGTCGGAGAGGACCTCGTACGCCGCGGCCGCCTCCTTGAACTTGCCCTCCGCGGCGGCATCACCGGGGTTGCGGTCCGGGTGGTGCTTCATGGCCAGGCGGCGATAGGCGCGCTTGATCTCCTCCGCGTCCGCCTTTTTGTCGACGCCCAAGGTCTCGTAGTAGTCGCGCTGCACGGAAGGCATGGGATTCAGGGGACGCAGAGACGCAGAGGCACAGAGAAGGACACCTAACCTACTTGACTCCCACCTTCATAGTGGAAATGAGTTACAGCCGTCGTGAACCTGCGCTTGAAATCCAACGTGCTGCGCTCTGGCCGTTCGAGTCGAAGGTGGCCGAGCCGCACGTTCGAGTCCCACGCGGACTCATCGAGTGCGTACGCCGAGAGGGTACCGGACGCACCAACTGAAGCAATCCATTTCTCGGCCAGAGTCTTCGTCTGCCAAACGCCGCAGGGAAACGCAGTCTCAGCAGCATTGAAGACCCACACAAGGCCCGACGAGGATCTCCAGTCGTATCGAGGCTGCTCATCGGCCGTAGGGGGCCGGAGCTGGGCGAGCCGGCATTTCTCGCTCATTCGCGGCAGCTTTGCGATTTCGTCAGGCGACATCCGCTCGATGTCGCCAACTGCGATGCCGTGCGATCCGTTTGCCGACGCCGCGGCACCAACGCCGAATCTCTGGACAAGGCTACGGGCAACATTTAGGGAGATGTAGTTCGGCCGCACGACCTGGTCTGGAGCATCATGAGACTCGTACCAGTCCTCCCAACCGCATTCAGGGCAAATGTCGCAGCAGTCCACGCTGTCAAGCGTGAATCCGCCACAGCACTCGCACCGAAACCGCTTTTTCCAAGGCTGCCACGGCAGCCTTTGGAAAGGCCGACGTGCCGAATCACGGCCCAGAAGCACCTCAGTCTTCGCCACCCCTTGGTCAGTCGAAACGAGTTTGATTCCTGGCCGTGCCATTCAACGAACTCCTTGCCGACCACCCTCGGTGGCTTCGCAACTTCGTGGCACAACTCGCTCAGGAAATCGCCCCCACCGCCGGCTCGGCCTTGTCCTTGAGTTCGCAGATCATCACGCTCGTGGTCAGCATGAGGCCCGCGACGCTCGCGGCGTTCGTCAGGCTCGTCTTGGGCACCGTGGCCGCGTCGATGATGCCGGCCTTGACGAGGTCAACATATTCGCCCGTCTGGCCGTTGTAACCGAAGCCGCCGGACCCTTCCTTGATCTTCTCGACGACGATGTCGCCGTCGGTGCCGCAGTTGATGGCGATCTGGCGGGCGCAGGCCTCGACGGCCGTGTGCACGATCTCGTAGCCGATCTTCTCATCGCCCTTGGCCTTGCCCATGGCCTTGGTGATGGCATCCTGCGTGCGGATGAGGGCCACGCCGCCGCCGGGGACGTAACCGTCTTTGGCGGCGTGCCGGGTGGAGTGCAGGGCGTCGTCTACGGCGTCCTTCTTCTCCTTCATGGCCACCTCGCTGGCCCCGCCCACGGAGACGATGGCCACGCCGCCGGTGAGCTTGGCCAGGCGCTCCATGAACTTCTCTTTGTCGTAGTCGCTGGTGCTCTTGTCGTGCTGGGCCTTGATTTGCGCAGCGCGGCTGTCAATCTCGCTGCGCTTGCCCGCGCCCTCGATGATCGTGGTCTCGTCCTTGGTGACGATCACCTTCTTGGCGCGGCCAAGTTCGCTCAGTTCGATGGACTCGAGCGAGCGGCCCAGGTCCTCTGCGATGAACGTGCCGCCGGTGAGCACAGCGATATCGCCGAGCATGGCCTTGCGACGGTCGCCGAAGCCGGGGGCCTTGACGGCGCAGATGCGGAGCGTGCCGCGCAAGCGGTTCACGACGAGCGCGGCCAGAGCCTCGCTCTCCACCTCTTCAGCGATCACCAGCACGGGCTTGCCGGCGACGGCGATCTTGTTCAGGAACGGCAGGAAGTCGGCCATGTTGGCGATCTTCTTCTCGTAGATCAGCACGTAGCAGTCTTCCAGCACGCACTCGGCGGTCTTGGGGTCGTTCATGAAGTACGGGGAGATGTAGCCCTTGTCGAAGGCCATGCCCTCGACGTATTCGAGCGTCGTTTCGGAGCCCTTGCCCTCCTCAACCTCCACCACGCCCTCGGGGCCGACCTTGCTGATGGCCTCCGCGATCAACTCGCCGATCTTTGCATCGTGGCTGGCGGAGACCGTGGCGACCTTCATGTAGTCGGCCTTGCCCTTGCACTTGATGGCCATGGCATCGATCGCGTCCGCAGCGGCCTTGGCCGCGCCGTTGATGCCGCGCTGCACGAGCACGGGGTTTGCGCCCGCGGCGATGTGGCGGAGGCCTTCAAGGAAGATCGCCTCGGCCAGCACGGTCGCGGCGGTCGTGCCGTCGCCCGCCTCGTCGTTGGTCTTCTTGGCGACCTCGTTCACCATCTTCGCGCCCATGCTCTCGAAGGGCTCGGGCAGCGTGATCTCACGCGCGACGGAGACGCCGTCGTTGGAGATGCTGGGGCCGCCGTAGGACTTCTGGAGGAGCACGTGGCGTGCGGTGGGGCCCATGGTGACCTTGACGGCCCGGGCCAGTTGCTGCACGCCGCGCTTCATCTCTTGAAGGGCGGCATCGTTGAACATGATCTGCTTGGTTGCCATGGGAGGGTTCCAAATCACCAAATATGCAAATGGACAAATGGCCAAATCGAACGAAGAACTCTGCGAACGCGGGCGAGCCGCTCACTGTGGGATCATTTGGTCATTTGGCCATTTGAGATTTGGCCATTTGACCGCGCAGCGGTCAGCCTTCAAGCACGCCCAGGAGTTCACTCTCCTTGATGATGAGGTGCTTGTCGCCCTTGATCTCCACCTCGCTGCCAGCGTACTTGCCGTAGACGACGGTGGCACCGACGCGCACGCTCATCTCGGCGCGCTTGCCGTTGTCCAGCCGCTTGCCGGGGCCGACGGCGACCACCTTGCCGCGCACGGGCTTCTCTTTGGCGGCCTCGGGGAGGTAGATGCCCGAAGCGGTCTTGGACTCGGCTTCGATGGGCTTGACAAGGACGCGGTCTTCAAGGGGCTTGATGGCCATGATGGGTATCTCCGAAACAGGCTTCACAAGGAACAGGCTCTCGAACGATTCGTGCCGGGCATCGGCCCCGGCACGCAGGAATCTCTCAACGCGATCAGGAAATCGATGTGCTGCGCACCGCCCGGTGCTCAGACCGGGCCTTGAGCACCTCATACACGACGGGCAGCACCGACACCACGATGATGCCGATGATGACGAGTTCGAAGTTCTTCTTGACGAACGGGATGTTGCCGAAGAGCACGCCCGCCCCCACGCACACACCCACCCACAGGAACGCGCCCGCGACGTTGTAGAGCACGAACTTGCCGTACGTCATTGCACCGGCACCAGCCACGAACGGAACAAACGTGCGCACGATCGGCACGAAGCGCCCCAGGATCACCGCCTTGCCGCCGTACTTCTCGAAAAAGGCGTGGGCACGGTCCAGGTGCTGGCGATTCAGCGCCCGCTCGATGAACGTCGGCACGTGGTCGGGCGCCGGGTTCTTGTTGAACACGCGTGGCCCGATGTACTTGCCGATGTGGTAGTTCACCGCATCGCCGATGATCGCCGCGACGATGAGCACGCCCGAAACAATCCAGACATTGAACGCGGCCTTGCCCGTCTCCTTGTCCGGCACGCTGAGCGCACCGACCGTGAAGAGCAGCGAATCGCCCGGCAGGAACGGCAGGAGAACGAGGCCCGTTTCCGCGAAGATGATGGCAAACAGCAGGCCGTACACCCACGGACCGTGATTCCCCACGAACGCCGTGAGGAAGCCGGGGATGTCCGTAAAGAACTGCCTCAGACTTTCGAAGAGTTCCTGCATGCATCTCTACCCAACCCGCCGAACTCGACACGCGGCCGTCGCGGGCCGCCGCGCTCACACAAATCCGAACACGAACAATCCGCTCACACCTTGGGCCGCACGCTCGTGGGCACGCTCCCACCGCCGCCCGGCCCGCCGCCAGCCTTGCCGCGGCCGCCGCCCTGCCCGCCCTTCTTGCTCGGGTCAAAGCCCTTGTGCCCGGGCTGATCGCCCACGGCCGGGCCAACAGGCCCGATGACCTGCTTGGGCGAGGCCACACGGGGCGCCGAGCCGCTACCCATTTTGTTGAACAAGTCTTTCGCGTTGGCCATTGCTGTAATCCTTGGTGATGCTGTCATCGCCTTCGATATTCCTGCTGATTCGTTTAAGCGGCCTTCCGTCCCCGCAGCCGCGCCGCCCGTCGCTTCGGTGCCACCCTTTTCGCATCCTCGAAACGCTCGATGATGGCACGCACCTTGGGGTACACCTCCACCGGCACCGCGACGAACTGCACGCGGGAGTTCACCCACGCCGCGTCAGCCTCTGCGATCGCGTCCTCGTCGGACTGCTGCTCGTAGAACGCCGCGACGGACTCAACCTTGGCTCGGTTCCAAGCCGCGGGATATTTGTTGGGATCCTTCTTCATCGGTCGTCTCTTCATCGCCGCGTGCGCCGTCGCAGTGCCGCCTTTCGCTTCTCATTCATCGCGAAGGCTGTAATCACGAACACACCGTCGCCATCTTCGTCCCGTCGGTAGACCACCTGAAGGTACCGTCCCGCCCGTGTTTGTCCCAACGCGATTCGCGAACCCCGGTCGCTTGCAAAGTCCTGCATCGGACGCTCGATCACTTCGACCGCCTCAAAATCCTTTACTCCATGACTTTCCAAGTGCGGGCGCCCCGTGTCTGCATCGAGGTGAAAGCGGTAGGAAACGCTCATCTGAAGACTCAACGCTCAGGGCAGCACGGCGCCGCTTCAGAACCCCATCCCGCCCATTCCGCCGCCCATTCCACCCATGCCACCCATTCCGCTCATGCCTCCGCCCATCCCGCCACCACCACCGCCGTGCCCGTGCCCGGCGTGCTCATCCTCATCCTTGGGGGCATCGGTAATCACACAATCGCTCGTCAGCAGCATCGTCGCCACGCTCGCGGCGTTCACCAGGGCCGAACGATCCACCTTCGCGGGCGTCAGCACACCCTGCTTCAGCAGGTCGCCATACTCGCCGGTGAGCGCGTTGAAACCGAACGAGGTTCCGCCCTTGCCGGCCTGACCCTCGGCCACCTTGGCGACCACGACCGTGCCCTTCTCCCCCGCGTTATCCGCGATGGTCTGAAGGGGCACGCTCAGGGCCTTGTACACCGTGTCCATGCCCGCGGCGATCTCGTACTTCACCTGACCGACATCGTCCGCCGTGCGTTCCTCGCCCTTGCCGTACACGGCCTTCCACTCGGGGAGTTTCTCGATGGCCGCGCGAGCCCGGATGAACGACACGCCGCCGCCGGGGACCACGCCCTCGGCCACTGCGGCGCGGGTGGCGTGCAGCGCATCCTCCACGCGGGCCTTCTTCTCCTTGAGTTCGGCCTCGCTCGCCGCGCCGACCCTGATCTGGGCCACGCCGCCGGTGAGTTTGGCGAGGCGCTCCTGGAGTTTCTCGCGGTCGTAGTCGCTGGTGGTGTTCTCGATCTCACGCCGGATCTGCTCGATGCGGCTCTGGATGCTCTTGGTGCTGCCGGCCCCCTCGATGATGGTCGAGTTCTCGCTGTCGATCTCGATCTTCTTGGCCATGCCCAGGTCTTCGAGCGTCACGGTATCGAGTTCCTCGCCCGTGTCCTTCATGAAGGGCTTCGCGCCCGTCAGAATCGCCAGGTCCTCCAGCATCGCCTTGCGGCGGTCGCCGTAGCCGGGGGCCTTCACAGCGCACACCTGCAACGTGCCGCGGAGTTTGTTGATCACCAGCGTGCTCA
Organism: Phycisphaerales bacterium; assembly: GCA_046156035.1. Taxonomy (GTDB): domain Bacteria; phylum Planctomycetota; class Phycisphaerae; order Phycisphaerales; family UBA1924; genus JAEUIX01. The sequence goes on from JBJXEW010000033.1 coordinate 53,943, forward strand.
GGGCCTCGCCCGCCACATCCTCGGCGATGATGAGCAGCGGCTTCTTGGCCTGCATCACCTTCTCGAGCAGGGGCACGAGTTTCTGCACGTTGTCGATCTTGTCCTCGTGGATGAAGACCAGGCACTTGTCGAACTCGCAGGTCATGGCGTCCGGATTGGTGACGAAGTTCGGCGAGATGAACCCGCGGTCGAACTGCATGCCTTCCACGACCACCACCTCGGTCTCCTGGCTCTTGCCCTCTTCAACCGTGATCACGCCGTCCTTGCCAACCTTGGCGAAGGCGTCGGCCAGAATCTTGCCCACCGCCGGGTCATTGTTGGCCGAGATGCTCGCCACGTTCTCGATGTCCTTGGTGTTGGTCGCGCTCACGGGCGTGGACATCTTCGTGATGCTCTCGCTGGCCACCTCCACCGCCTTGCGCACGCCGCGCACCAGGGCGTTGGCATCCACGCCCGCGGCAATGTGCCGCAGGCCCTCGCGCACCAGCGCTTCGGCCAGCACCGTGGCCGTGGTGGTGCCGTCGCCGGCATCGTCGCTGGTCTTGCTGGCGGCCTGCTTCACCAACTGGGCCCCCATGTTCTCGATCTTGCAGGTGAGTTCGATCTCCTCCGCCACGCTCACGCCGTCCTTCGTCACCGTCGGGCCGCCCCAACTCTTGTCCAGCACCGCGTTGCGGCCGCGGGGCCCGAGCGTCGCCTTCACCGCACGGGCGAGTTTCTCGACACCGGAGAAGAGGGCAGAACGGGCATCAACATCGAAAGCGAGTTCTTTGGCGGGCATTCTGAGGGTCTCCAAAGCGCTGTAAGGCTTGTGATTGGTGGCCGAGGCGGGGGGAGGATACGGAGCGGTCGCGCCCCGCGCAGCGACTGATCGCGCACACGGGTACGCCAAACTAGGGCAACGCGGGTGCCACGCCGGCAAGCCCGTTCCAGCGTGCGCGGCCCCGCGTGGGCCGCGCATCCAACGCCGCGTGCCCCGCTGTTGCTGTCAGAAGCCCGTTCCACCCCCCGCCGCTGCTGCCATGTTGGCAGACCGGGGACCGTGTGCTGCCCACCGCTTCCGGCCCGGGGTTTGTGCCGAGGAGTCGAGGCTGGCCATGCCCAGCGGCACGCCGGCCGGCGGCTCCGGGGGCGGACCCAGCGCTCTGCGGGGACCGGCCCGGCGCCTCCTCTGGGCGGCGTGCGATCCCCACGACCGCTGCCTCGGGGCCAACCGCTCGCGGCTCGCCGGTTTCATCCACAACGCGTATACTTATTCAATGAGCACGAAGGCCAGGCGACGACAACTCATCCTCGACGTGCTCCAGCAGCACCAGACCGTTCCCAATCAGGACCGTCTGGCCGCCCACCTCTCCGCACGCGGCATCGTCGTCACGCAGGCCACACTCTCGCGCGACCTGCGCGACCTCAACGTCTTCAAGGGGCCTTCCGGCTATGTGCTGAATCAGGGCGGCGCCGATGCGGGTGTCGGCAACGCGCAGATCGAGTCCGCCGTGAAACTCTACATGCTCTCGGCCACCACCGCCGGCAGCCTCGTTGTCTTCCGCACGCGCCCGGGGCACGCCTCGCCGCTGGCATCTGAACTGGATCGGGCAGGCATCACCGGCATCGCGGGCACCATCGCTGGCGACGACACCATCTTCGTCGCCGTCGTCTCTCCCGCGCGGGCGAAGTCGCTCGTGCGGCTGTGCAGGCAACTGGTCGCACGCGCGTGAACGCTGGCACTCATCACGCCGCTCACCCCCGCCCGCTCTCCCCGGCCGCTTCTCCCCTGCTCCCTGCCATGCACACACACGAATCACCACGCCCCCTCAGCACCAAGGACCTTGCCAGCGCCGCAGACCTGACCGCTGCCGACCTGGCCCTTCTCCTCGCCACCGCTCAGCACATCAAGCGTGATCCCGGCGCGTTCCGCCACGCGCTTGACACACTCTCCATCGTCCTGCTCTTCGAGAAGCCGTCGCTCCGCACGCGCCTCACCTTCGAGGTGGGCGCCCATCGTCTCGGCGGCCAGGCCATTTATTACGACCACGCCGCGGAGCGCATCGGCCAGCGCGAGTCCATCAAGGACTACGCCAAGAACCTCGAACGTTGGGTCCACGGCATCGTCTGCCGCACGTACAGCCACGAGACGATCGAGCAACTCGCCCGCCATTCGCGCGTGCCCGTCATCAACGCCCTCTCCGATGCCCACCACCCCTGCCAGGCCCTTGCCGATGTGCTCACGCTCATCGAGCGATTCGGCTCGCTCGCGGGCCTGCCAATCGCGTACATCGGCGATGGCAACAACGTCTGCACGTCGCTCATGCACGTGGCCTGCCGCCTGGGCGCGAAGATGACCATTATCACGCCCAAGGGTTACGCGCCCGACGCGGCGCAAGTCTCCATCGCGCACGCCTTCGCGAAGGACAGCGGCGGATCGCTGCGGCTCTCCACTTCGCCCGCCGATGTGGGTGGCAGCCGCGCGATCTACACAGACACGTGGGTCTCCATGCACCAGAAGGACGATGCGGATGCGCGCGAGCGTGCCTTCGAGCCCTACCGCGTGGATGCGCCCCTCATGGCCCGTGCTGCGGCGGACTGTGCCTTCATGCACTGCCTTCCCGCCCACCGCGGCGAGGAAGTGACGGACGAAGTGATCGACTCACCGGCCTCCCTCGTGTACGAACAGGCGGAGAATCGACTGCACGCGCAGAACGCCCTTCTGATCCATACCGTTGCGGCAAGAGCGGCCCTGTAGTCAGATTGGCCGTATCCGTGTTTCGGCGCGCCTTCCCGCATCCTCTCCGTGTCCTCCGCGTCTCCGTGGTGAACTTCCTTCGGCGAGCCTCCCAATGCCCCCCAAAAAAGTCGCTCTCGCATATTCCGGTGGCCTCGACACCTCGTGCATCGTGCCGTGGCTGCGCGAGAATCTCGACTGCGAGGTTGTCTGCGTCGTTGGCGATGTCGGCCAGGGCTCCGATGAACTCGCCGGCGTCGAGAAAAAGGCCAAAGACTCCGGCGCGGCATCCTGCCACGTCGTCGATCTCAAAGAGACGTTCGTCGAAGACTTCGTCTTTCCCACCATGATCGCTGGCGCGATCTACGAGGGCCGCTACCTGCTAGGCACCGCGATCGCCCGCCCTGTCCTGGCCAAGGGCCAGGTGGACGTGGCCCTGAAAACCGGCTGCACGGCCCTCGCCCACGGCTGCACGGGCAAGGGCAACGACCAGGTGCGGTTCGAGAGCGCCTACGCCGCGCTGGCGCCGGAACTGGAGATCATCGCGCCGTGGCGGATGGACAACTGGAAACTCTCCGGCCGCCTGGCGATGCTGGATTACCTCAAGCAGCGCAACATCCCCACCTCCGCCAGCGCGACGAAGATCTACTCGCGCGACCGCAACCTCTGGCACATCTCGCACGAGGGCGGCACCATCGAGGACCCCGCCAACGCGCCGCCGGACGATGCGTGGATGCTCACCGCCGACCCCGCCAGAGCGCCCGACAAGGCTGAGACCGTCACCCTCGGCTTTGAGAAGGGCCGGCCGCGCACGCTCAGCGGCCAGCGGCTCTCGGGGCCGGACCTGATCGGCAAACTCAACGGCATCGCCGGTGTGCACGGCGTGGGCCGGGTTGACCTTGTCGAGAACCGTCGTGTGGGCATGAAGAGCCGCGGCTTGTACGAAACACCTGGCGGCACGGTGATCGTGGAGGCGCTGCGTGCGCTGGAAGAACTGGTGCTCGACCGCGAGACGCGCCACTACCGCGAGCACCTGGGCCTCACTTTCGCCGAACTCGTCTACGACGGGCGATGGTTCACACCCTTGCGCGAGAGTTTGTGGGCCGCGGCGGAGCACATGGCCCAACCCCTCACCGGCGAGATCACCGTCCGCCTCTTCAAGGGCACCGCCACGGCGATTCAGCGAAAGAGCCCCAACTCGCTCTACGCGGAGAAGATGGTCTCCTTCGAGGGTGAGGAGATCTACAGCCAGAAGGATGCGGGCGGCTTCATCAAACTCCTGTCTCTGGCCGAGCGCATCCGCGCCATGAAGGCCAAGGGCGGAGCACGCTGAGCGATATCACTCTTGGCTTTGTTGGGGCGGACGTCCCGTCCTCCGCTAAACCATCCGCTTGATGATGATCGCCGTCTGGTCATCGCCAAACGGCCTGCCCCGAGCAAACTCCGTCACGCGCTGGTTCAGGTTCGCCAGCATCTCCTCGGCGGTCCCGCCGAGTTTCTCGCGAATGGCGTTCACCGTCGGCTCCGTGCCGAACTGGCCGTTGTCGGGGTCCATCGCCTCGATGTACCCGTCGCTGGCCAGCAAAAACACATCGCCCGGCCGCAGCACAAACGGCTCCACCACGTCCGGCAGCATCTCCGCGTCAATCCCCATCGGCATGGCGTTGGCGTTGAACTCCTCGAAACTCCCATCCGCCCGCACGATCAAGAGCGGGGCCTGACCGGGCGACTCGTACGTGATCGTGTGAGCAACCGGGTCCAGCACGCCGATGAACGCGGTGATGAACCGCCCCGACGGCAGGTCCTCGCACAACTGCGCGTTCAGGTGAGCCACCACGCGGCTCAAGTCTCCCCCCAATCTCGCCCCCATCCTCAGCATGCTGCGCGCCTGCGTCACGCTGATCGCCGGGCCGATGCCGTGGCCCGTGGCATCGGCGAGCATGAACACCAGGCCGTCCCTCATCGCGCGAACATGCCCCTCATCCGCCGGCACGCGCGGCAGGTCCGCCAGGTTGATCACATCAAACGTGTCGCCCCCCGTCTCCTCCGCGGGGATGGTCTGAGCCGCGATCGTGTACCCCGCAATCGCCGGGATGCTCTTGGGCAGCGCGGCGATCTGGATCGTCTTGGCGAGGGCCAGGTCTCCCTCGATCTTCTTCTTGCGGATCTCGGCCTCGATAAGCGTGGCCCTGCGCAGGGCGATGGCCGCCTGACTCGCAAGCGCCTTGGCCAGCACCTCGTCGCTGGCGTCAAAGTGCGCGCCCAACTTCGGGTTCTTATTGAGGGCCTGGGCCACACCCTCCAGCGTGCCGTCGGCGGAGATCAGCGGGATTGTGAGCATGCCGCGCGTGCGGAAACCGGTCTTCTTGTCGAACTCGGGGTTGAAGCGCGGGTCCTCCCACGCGTCCTTGACGTTGATGATCTGGCGTGTGCGGCCGGCCTCACCGGCGATGCCGCGGGTGATGGGGAAGCGGATGTTGGTCACACCGTGGGCGGTGGTGATGAAGAGTTCCTGGGCCTTGGCGTCAAACTGAAAGACGCTGGCCCGTTCCGCGTGCAGGCAGTCGCGCATCGAGTCGATGATCAGGCCCAGCACCACGTGCAGGTCGTTGGAGGCGTTGAGTTTCTCCAGCACGCCCAGAACCCGCATCAGCGCGGCAGGGTCAACGATGGTGCTGGGCGGCGGGCTCGGTTCGTTGGGCTCAGGGCCGGACATGCCCGAGAGCATACACGAAGCGCCGCCTGCACACCGGTGGGGCGGACCCACGAATCCTGCTCCCCCGGTACACTTTGCACCACGCCATGGACGACGCGGCCCACAAACCCACGCCCCCCCACACCCACGACGATGGTGGCCAGCCCGCGGAGCCGCCACGCGACCACAAGGCCGATCTCGCAGCGGTCCGGTCTGTGCTCGTCGGACCTGAGGCCGCACGGCTGGACCGGCTGGACAAGACGCTCGCGGACAACGCCTGGCACCTCAAGCACGTGGCGGATGCCCTGCCGGACGCGGTGGCCTTGCGCACCGGCAAGGACGGCCGCCTCGCCAAGGCCCTTGGACCGACGATTGAGACAGCCCTGCGCACCAGCGTGCAGAAGAACCCGCGACACATTGTGGATGCCATCAGCCCGGTCATGGGACCGGCCATCCGCAAGAGCATCAGCGATGCCCTGCAGGGCTTCATCCAGAGTTTCAACGAGACGCTCGCCAGCCCCTTCACGCGCGAGGGGCTCAGTTGCCTCATCGAAGGGTGGCGGACGGGGCAGAGTTTCGGCGCGGTGCGCTTGAAGCGGGCGCTGGTCTATCGCGTGGAGCAGGTCTTCCTGATCCATCGCGAAACCGGGCTGATGCTCCAGCACGTGATCGCCGAGCAGGTGCAGGCTCAGGATGCCGACATGGTGAGCGGCATGATGACCGCGATCCGCGACTTCGCCAAAGACTCCTTCGGCGTGCAGGAGGGGCAGGGCCTCGACTCCTTCCGCATCGGCGATGTCACCTGCTGGGTGGAGCAGGGGCCTACCGCGATCGTGGCCGCGGCCATCCGCGGCGTGGCACCGCAAGCCTTCCGGGCGACGCTGCAGGAGGCGCTGGAGAGAATCCTCGCCGAGCATGGCGAGCACCTTGCCGAGTTCCAGGGCGACGCGTCGGTCTTCATCACCGCGCGGCCCATCCTCGAAGCCTGCCTCAAAGAGGAGGCCCGGCCCGCCAAGAAGAAACGCTCGTTCCCGTTCTTCTGGGTGGCGATGCTCATCCTCATCCCGCTCCTCTTCTGGTGGGGTGTGCGCTGGTGGTCTCAGCAGCGGCTGGTGGGCGAATTCGTCGACTGGACCAAGACGCAGCAGGGCTATGTCATCACACGCGTGTCGGAGGACGAGTCCGGCACGCCGCTGGTGATCGGGCTGGTCGACGCCAACGCCCCCGGCGCCGCCCAGTTCTTCAAGGAACGGCGCATCGATCCCTCGCGGCTGTCGCTGCAACTCGAGCCGTACTACTCGCTCAACCCGCTGCTGGTGAAGGCGCGTGCGGCGGCCGTGCTGCGGCCGCCCCAGGGCGTCACGCTGGGATTTGACGCGGCTGCCGGCGCTCAGCGCGGGCGATTGGTGGCCACGGGGCGAGCCCCGCACCCGTGGGTGGTGGCGGCCCGCAAGGCCGCGCCGGGAATTCCCGGCGTGGTCGCGTACGACGATTCCAAACTGGTGGACACCGACCTCGAGGAGATCGAGAAACTCCGCACGCAGGTGGAGGCGTTCTCCGCCCGCTTCGCCTTTGGCTCCAGCGACCTGGCCGAGCCGCAGGTGGCGGTGGTGGGCGAGATGGCGATCGCCATGCTCCGGCTGGCCGAGGCCGCGCGGCAGGCCGAGGTCGATTTCCAGATTCAGGTCGTAGGGCACACGGATTCGTCGGGGCAGGAGGAGCGCAACGTGCGCCTGTCGCGGGACCGCGCCGACCGCGTGATCGCCCTGCTGGTGGCGCGGGGCTTGGCGGCCCGCGAACTGGCCGCGATCGGCATCGGGCCGGCGGACCCGAAGGTGAAGGAGACGACGGACAAGGACCGAGAGATGAACCGGCGCGTCTCGCTGCGCGTGCTGCTGCTCGACCAACCGCTGTTCATCCAAGGAGGGAAGGCCCGGCCATGATCCAGAAGAAAGTGAACATGCTGGGCGCGTTCGCCGTGGGCAAAACCAGCCTCGTGCAGCGCTACGTCTCCAGCCTCTTTTCCGACAAGTACCAGACCACTGTCGGTGTCACCATCAAGAAACGCGTGCTCAAGGTTGACGAGCAGGACGTGACCCTGGTGATCTGGGACCAGATGGGCGAGGACGAGTTTCAGTGGATGCAGACCGTTCACATCAAGGGCGCGGCGGGCTTCATGCTGGTGCTGGATGGCACACGCCGGGCCACGCTTGACGTGGCCATCGGCATCGAGGAGCGCGTCAAGACCGAGATCGGGCCGCTCCCCTTCATCGCCGTCATCAACAAGACCGACCTGAAAGCCCAGTGGGACATCACCGAGGCCGACATCGACGCGATGAAGGCCCGCGGCTGGAGCGTCTTCCAGGGCTCGGCCAAATCGGGCGAAGGGGTGGAAGCGGCGTTTGAGATGCTGGCCCGGCGTGCGATCGACTTCCCCCTCCGCTCCTAGCGGAGGGGGTGGTCCGCCTCGGGCGGACCGGGGGAGGTGCAGGCGGTATGAGGCGGCTTCGTCTTTACGCTCGAGACTGGTCAGCGACAGGTTTTCCACAGGGCTGGTGAGAGGCGGACCGCGTGAATGTCTCTTGATACGTCCGCGTGGGCGGCCGCGATCCTCGCCACGGCACCCCCGATCGGGTTATGATCCGTCGTCGGTGGTTTTGACCGACACCACGTCCTGGCGGGCTTCGTTCGGGGCCTTGCAGGGATGGGTGAGTGTGCGTGTTCGCATCCTGAGCCGCGCGGCGGCATACTCGTGGTGGCGGGCGGCATGAGGCCGCCCTATATGGTGTGGGTTCGGTGTGTGGCCCGAGCATGCCGGAGTTGGTCCGGCCATTGGAGGTTACCGTGGTTACTAGGCATTGGACGGACCGGCCCACCACCACCACTCCACACGTTTCCTTGGCCCGTTGGGCCCGATCCTCGCGGGCCTTCACGCTGATTGAACTGCTGGTGGTGATCGCGATCATCGCCCTTCTGGTGAGCATCCTCCTGCCGGGTTTGGCGGCCGCGCGAGATGCGGCGAGAACGATCGTGTGCGCGAACAGTCTGCGTGGCTCGGCGCTCTCGTTCTCGACGTACGGGGGCGATTACAAGGACGCGATCGCCGGCGCGCCGCTCCACAGCGGGTACACGCTGCTGCCCGCGCGCGTGGCGACGGGCGTAGCGCCGCGCGTGGGTGTTTCGTACACCAAGGCCACGGACCCATACTTCAACGGCATCGCCGTGCAGGCATGGGACTGGATGGGTCCGCTGGGTGCGCTGGGCGGGTGGTTCGGCAGCACGCGCGTACTGAATCCGAATGATCCGGGTGCTAAGGTCGACACGCCCACAAGCATGTCCGATGCGCTGCGTGCTGCACGGTTTGATCAATACCGCAACTTCGGGGGGTTGCTGTGCCCGGCAAATAGAATCGACTCCGAGCCGTTCAACGCGGTCACGCTGATGCGTTTCCCCAAGATCGGGCCGTGGACGACAGGACGGATGCTGTCGTATTTCATGGCGACTTCCTTGACCGCAACGGAAGAGGCCCCGGCTTTTTTCGGCACGGCTGACCGAGTCGGCGAGGGTATCGACCGGAGGGTGTATCGCCCGTTCCTCACGAAGGTCGGCACGCCGAGCAAGCGTGTGGCCGTGTATGAGGGGGCAAGGTACACCGACAGCGAAACTGAGCCAGATCACGCCGTGAATCGGGATTCCTCGTATGGCGGCGCGTTTCAGGACGCGGGCCCTTGGCTCTTCGACAACAACGTCTTGAACCGCTACATGGCGCCGGGCGAGATCGGGAACCGCTTGGCCAACAGCGGGACGTTCCGCGATGCCCGGCCGTATGCCTTTCGTCACGGACAGCGGAAGGCGGTGGGCGGCGACGGCAAGCAGTACCGCGGCAACCTGGGCTTCTTCGACGGGCACGTGGAGACGGTGAGCGACGCGGACGCCACCGACCCCGATCTATGGTTCCCATCGGGCACACGCATCACCAATTCGCGCGGGCGGACGGACAATAACTTCTGGGATCACGCCATGCGGACCTGGCCACGGAAAACCAAGGATGTCTCCGCGATCAATCCGTACGTCGTCCCGTGACCACAAAGAGCGTGGCGTTGGCGCACGCGGCACCCGGAACCACTTGCACGCATGGAGCGCGGCACCGAGATGAAGCACACGCCCGGCAACATGTCGTCGCTCACCGAAGACTGCACCGGCCAAGGCGCTGCGAGCAGACGCCCGGTTCGTGCCGCACGAGGGTTTGCCGTAAAGCGCGACACGCTGATGTTTGTGGCCAGCGTGGTGGCATTGCTGGCCGCGGCTGGCTTGATGGGTTGGCAGATCTTCGGCGGGCCGTCCTCCCCCGCGGCCATGAGCCGGCAGCGGAACATGATCTGTTCCGAGACCGGTGAGGCCTTCCCGAGGATGACCATGCCCGAGAACCCGGACACACCCACCAAGAACCCCAAGACCGGGCGTGCCACGCTGTATCCGGCCGAGACGTGCTACTGGACCAAGGACGGCAGCGCCAAGACGACGCCCACCTATGTGCTGCTCAACGGGTACACCAACAAGGAGGGGCCGACCAAGTGCCCCGACTGCGGGCGCACCGTGGTGGGGCACAACCCGGCCCCGCCGGTGGAACTGATGCTCAAGGCCGCCGAGCGTGAGGGGAAGATCAAGCCCGAAACGCCTGCGAGCAAGTAGGTGACGGCGCCCGAGTGGCACTGGCACGAACAGCCTGCGGGGGCGAATCGCGGCATCTTGGGTTCGCGTCTTCGCGGCGAAGCCGCGGAGGTGAGTAGCCGTGGGTCGCCGCGAACGCGGCACCCACGGGGCCAATGGCCATCCCGGCGTGCTCTGCCGCGCAGCGGCAGGGGTGCTGCTGATATTCTCCGCGTATGGCCGCAACACTCACGAGCATCCTCGTGCACATCACGTTCTCGACCAAGGACCGGCAACCGACGATTCCCACAGACATCCTGCCGGAACTCTTCGCGTACGCCGGGGGCGTCTGCCGCGACATGCGATCGTCGCTTCTGCACGCGGGCGGGGTGGAGGACCACGTTCACCTGCTCGTGAGTCTGGGGAAGACCACGGCAGTGGCCGACCTGATGATGCACGTCAAGCGCGCGACCTCGATGTGGATGAAGAACCAGCGGCCCGGCTTGCACACGTTCGCGTGGCAGGACGGGTACTTCGCGTTCTCCATCGGGCACGACGCGATGGACGCGGTGAAGGCGTATCTCGACGGGCAGCGCGAGCACCACGCCCGGACCGACTTCAAGAACGAGGTGCTGGCGTTTCTGGCGAAGTACAAGGTGGAGTACGACCCCGAGCATCTGTGGGACTGAACACACCCCTGCCGCTACGCGGCAGAAACGGGAACAGCCAGAACGCGCTCCGTGGGCGCGGCTGCGCCGCTGCCCACGGCTATTCACCTCCGCGGCTGCGCCGCGAAGACCTTGCGCGATCTCAGCCACCCCCTCCGACGGGGTCGGAAGGGGATGCAGGACTGCCGGCTCGCGTGCAGAAACCTGCGACGGGCCAACCGGTTCTACCGCCGCGCAAGCCCGAGTTCCGTGAGGATTCCTTCCATCACCACGCGGCTGCGTGCCTCGTCGCCCAGCGGCTCCACACGCACGCGCAGGCCCGGGCCCGCCGCGAGGGTGCTCACCCAGACACTGACGCTCTCGAGCACGCCGGGTGAGCGCTGCTGGGCTTCGATGTGTGCCCGGTCTTCACTGGCGGTCTTTTCCGTGATCGTGAACCCGCGGGCGCGCAGGGCACGCTCCGCGGCGGCGCTGATGGTGAGGACGGGGATGGAGGGGGGCAGGGTCGCTTCCAGCGTGCCGAGCGAACTTGAGGCCATGATGCCGGTGCGGCCGACCTCGCTTTGCGGGCCGGAGCAGGCGGCAAGCACGGCGGCTGCCAGAACCAACGCGAGCGTGTGAGGGGCGGGGCTCATAGCGAAGGATCATCGGCCAAGGGGAGGGCGGGGCCTCAAGGAAGCACCGAGATGCTCGCCGAGGCCTCGCAGCTCGGTGGCACGGCACGCGGCACCGCGTTTACGGCGCAGTTTCGCGAGGCAGGAGGACGTACGCCGTGCCGTCCACGCGCCGCAGCCACACGGTGGTGAGGTCTGCTCGCGGGTAGGTGAGTTGGCCCTGCTCGGCGGTGGGCGCGGCGGGGTCGTTCACAAGCACGTTGCCCTCGGAATCGAAGCCCTCGACCACGATGAGGTGGCCGCGCGTGTCGGCGTAGGGGGCGCCGCGGAGTTCGCCGGGCTCGACGGCGATGGAGATGATGACGGGGTTGCCGGAGGAGACGAGGCCTTCGAGTTCGGCCCAGGTGTTGAGGCGTGTGAGGTAGCCGGGCACGCCCACGCTGAAGGCGGCCTGCACGTTGCGCGGCCAGTTGCCGTAAATGCCGAAGTGCGGGTCGAGCGTGAGCGCGGCGACACGCTCGACGGGCAGGTCTACGCCGCGGTGGGCCAGAACCATGCTCAGGCTGGTGGGGCTGCAGAGGCGGCCGGTGAGGGCTTCGTCGGTGGTTTTCTGGGTGCGGAAGGGGACGCCGAGGCGACCGATGCGGGTGGGCACGAGTTGACCGACGGGCGCGGTGTTTTTGGTGCGCGTGTCGCTGAGGCAGACAGCCATGCGACGGACGAGAACGGGCGGCTGAGCGGCGCCTGCGCCGCCCGCCGCGCTACCCGTCCGTGCGGCGGTGATGTGGTACATCAGCGCGTTCAGGGGTCGCTCGCTGCGGAGGTAGTCGATATCGACCTTGATGCCGGTGTCGGTGGTCTGCGGGCGCGCGGCCGGGCCCGTGCCGGTAGCGGCATCTCCCCACGACCCGATGAAGAGGGGCGGCGACCAGACGTTGGTGGCCGCGTCGCGCACGAGCACGTCGAGGCGGATGCCGCAGCCCGATGGCACGTCGATATTCCAACTCAGGAGGGCTTCGGTGAAGACGTTGTCGCCGGGGGGGCCGGTGCGGGTGACCTCGGCGGATTCGTAAAAGGCGAGGTCTTCGTCGGGGTCTGGGCCCGGGGCGTCCGGTGGTGACGCGATGGGCCGGAGTTCGAGCCATGCGGGACCGGGCAGCATGCCGGCGTTGAGGCGGATGGTGGCGGCCCCGCCGCGCACCGAGGTGAAGGAATCGTGCATGACCAGGGTGTGGCGGGGCTGCTCAGCGAGCGATGCGGCGGAAGACGCTGCCCAGACCCAGCACAGAGCGGTTACGCGCAGGACCATGATGGAGCGAGTGTACGGGCGAGCGGGCGGCCCGTTCGCGGATCGGGCGAGCGTGGCGGACGGCCGATATGCTCGGGCACGCATGTCGAAGGCACCCGCACCGTTGAATCCTGTTCCGCCCGCCGCGGGCGCGAGCGCGCCGGGGGGGGGTGCGCAGCAGGCGGGCGGCCAGGCGCTTGCGAACCCGACGATCCGGGAACTGTCGGACCTGATGCGGCTGACGGAGCAGCAGATTCGCCAGGGGGGCGGCAAGGTTGCCATTGAGCGGCAGCACGAGAAGGGGCGGCTGACGGCACGCGAGCGTGTGGACCTGCTGGTGGATGGACGCGAGGCGGATGCCCCGTTAGGCCCCCACTCACACCGCGATCTGACCGGTCGGTTCTACGAACTGGCGTTGTGGGCGGGGCACGGGATGTATGCGGAGGCGGGCGGCGCGCCCGCCGCGGGCGTGGTGACGGGGCTGGGGCGCGTGGCCGGGCGGCTGTGCATGATCATCGCCAACGACGCGACGGTGAAGGCCGGTGCGTTTTTCCCGATGACGTGCAAGAAGATCATCCGGGCGCAGACGATTGCGCACGGGGCACGCCTGCCGCTGATTTATCTGGTGGACTCGGCGGGCGTCTTCCTGCCCATGCAGGAGGATGTGTTCCCGGATATCGACGACTTCGGCCGGATTTTCAGGAACAACGCGGTGATCTCGGCGGAGGGCATACCCCAGATCGCGGCGATCATGGGCTACTGCGTGGCAGGTGGCGGCTACCTGCCCGTGCTGTGCGACACACTCCTGATGACGGAGGGAAGCGGGCTGTACCTGGCGGGACCCGCGCTCGTGAAGGCCGCGATCGGGCAGGAAGTGACGGATGAGGAACTGGGCGGCGCGGCGATGCACGCGGCGGTGAGCGGCACGATCGACTTCAAGGAGAAGGACGACAAGGCGTGCATCGAGCGGATCAGGAGTTTGGTGGGGAAGTATGGGCCCGCACGCGGGCCCCACGCCCACGATGAGGTCGCGCCAGCGAACGAATCGTGGCGCCCCGTGCCGGTACGGCCTGGGGCTGACCTTTACGCCATCTTTACTGACAAGTCGGGCGGGCAGTACGAGGTGCGCGACCTGATTGCGTGCATCGTGGATGGACGGAGTGGAGGCACCCCTCACCAGACCGCAGCACACGGCCCGGAGGGCCGTGGTACCCAAGGCACCCCGGACTTTGACGAGTACAAGGCAGACTACGGGCAGTCGATCGTGTGCGGGTACGCGCGGATCGGCGGGCACCCCTGCGGCATCGTGGCGAACCAGAAGAAGATGACGCGCTCGGGCAAGGGCCTTGTGCAGATGGGCGGGGTGATCTACAACGAGTCGGCGGATAAGGCCGCGCGGTTCATCATGGATTGCAACCAGCGCAAGGTGCCGCTGGTGTTTCTGCACGACACGACGGGGTTCATGGTGGGGCGAGACAGCGAGCAGGGCGGCATCATTCGCGCGGGGGCGAAGATGGTGAACGCGATGAGCAACTGCATCGTGCCCAAGATCGTGGTGATTACCGGGGGCTCGTACGGCGCGGGGAACTACGCCATGTGCGGGCGGGCGTTCGACCAGTTCCTGGCCCTGGCGTGGCCCAACGCCAAGTGCGCCGTGATGGGTGCCAACCAGGCGACGGGCGTGCTCACGACCATCGAAGAGGCGAGCCGCAAGCGCAAGGGCGAGGCGATTGACGCCGAGACGCACGAGCGGATTTACGGGGCGATCCACGCGAGTTACACGGAGCAGGCGGACATCCGCCACGCCGCGGCACGGGGGTGGGTGGACCGGCTGATCGAGCCGCACCGGACACGCGAGGAGTTGATCGTGGCGCTGGACGCCGCGGCACAGGGATGGAACTACGAAAAGGTGTTCCGGACGGGTGTGCTGCAGACGTGAGAGATCAGACGCCAGACGTCAGACACGAGACGCCAGGCATCAGGCGTCAGGCGTGCGGTACCAGACGTGGGCGGCGGGCATCGAAGGGCGCTGGACAGAGCCTTCACTTTGCCGTTTGCTCTTTGCTCTTTGCCATTTTCTTCAAGCGTGCCCAGAAGGAGTCGAACCTTCAACCTTCGGCTTCGGAGGCCGACGCTCTATCCAATTGAGCTATGGGCACAGGAGGGGGCACAGGTGTGCCGCCGCGCCGGGAATGCCGGAATCGCGGGCAGGCGATGCTACGATGGACGCCGCGAGTAGGCAATGGCCAGCACACAGGCTTCTCCACCATCGTCTGAGGCCGTCCGCAGCACGGAAGCGGCCACGCTCGGCGGCGAAGCGGCCGTCGTTGCGGCAGGGCGGCCAACGGCAGACAAGCCCACACCGCTGCCTTCGGTGCTCACGTTCACGTTCCTGAACTCCATGGGTTCGGGGCTCGTTTCCAACGGCATTTTCTTCATCGCCAAGGAGACGTTCGGGTTCTCCAAGGCTCAGTGCTTCGGCCTGGGCGTCGCGTATGGCCTGACGTACATCCCCGCAGCGATGGGTGTGGGGCCGCTGGTGCGAAGGCTGCGAGCCGGTGGCACGCTCTCGGGGCGGGGCGTGCTGTGCGTGCTCATGGCCGGCATGGGCGGGGCGTGCATGCTGCCAGCACTGTCTCTGGCCATGAATGGGGCGGCCAAGCCCAGCGCGTGGGCCCTGTGGATGCTGATGCTGGTGTACGCGGGCTTGTCTGGCATGTTGTGGCCGATGGTGGAGGCGTATCTCTCCGGCGGGCGGCGCGGCAAAGTGCTGCGGACCGGAACAGGGCGGTTCAACATCACGTGGTCGAGCGCGCTGGTGCTGGCGATGCTGCTGGTGGCGCCGTATACGAAGGAGGGGGCGGTGGAGGCGCTTGCCGCGCTGGGCGTGCTGCACTGGCTGTCGTGCGTGATTCTGGTGGATTTTTCGCCCTCGCCGGCGGCCCACGAGGAGGAGGAGCACGAGCCCCACGCGCCGGTGTACGCGGAGCAACTGGCGATCTTTCGGTGGGTGCTGGCGACGGCGTATCTGGTGCTGAACGCGTTGCTGCCGTATATTGCCGTGGTGGCCGACACGCTGGGGCTGGGCGCAACCGCGGCCGTGGTGCTGGGGGCTTCGTGGCCCGCGGCACGGGTAGCCGGGTTCATCTTCATGGAGCGCTGGCACGGCTGGCACGGGCGGCGTTCGATGCCGTGGGTCGGGTGCGGGATGCTGCTGGGGGGCTTTGCGCTTGTGGTGCTGCTGCCGGTGTTGTTGCCCCAAACGTGGGCCCTGGCGGGTGTGGTGCTGGGCTTGATCGTGTTCGGGGCCGCGATGGGCGTGATTTACGCCGCGACGCTGTACTACACGATGTCGGTGGGGGCGGCGCAGGTCGAGGCGGGGGGCAGTTTCGAGACGCTGATCGGCCTTGGGTACCTGATCGGGCCGCTTTCGGGGTTGGCAACGGTGTGGTGGTGGGCGGATAAGGAGGGCGGTTCGGGGCACATCGAAACCACGATGCTGGTGCTGGTGTCGGTGCTCATGCTTGGCGGTGTGGCGATGGCCCTGCGGGCGGCCGGGGCCCAGGCGAAGGCGAGTGGCGGTGGCCGGGACGTGTAAAGCAACCCGGATTGCCCGGCCCGATATCCTCTCTGGGCTGGATGCGGCCCGTTCGGGTGGGTCATGGCTGTGGCCGCGCGGCCCGATTCGAGCAGGGCTTGGCGGCGGGCCGGAGCGGCATCGGGATCGGTCGCCCGAACGAAGGCAGATCGGGCCGGGGTGAACGGAGTTTGGCGGCGCGACGAGCGCTGCCACAGGGGCAGGGAAGCACCATGAAGCACATGAAGACCAGCCGTTTGTTTCTGGCGGGCGTGAGCGCGATGGCGATCGCCGTGAGCGCGGGCCTCACGATGGGGCGGGGCGGCGTGGAGGTGGCGAGCCGCGCGCCGGAATCGGCGATCGCGACGGTCTCCGACCAGTTGTGGCAGATTGCGCGGTCCGGGCAGGATGAGAGCGCGTTTGCCGCGCCGTTCAAGGGCGTGGCGGCGGATGTGCCGGACCCGCAGATGGCGGCCCTGCGCGGGTCGGTGGCGAGCCTCGAAGCGAACATCGCCAGGCGCGAGGAGAAGCGGGCGGAGCAGATCGCGAAGGTGGAGAAGGAACTGGACGAGGCCCTTGCGGGTGAGGGCACGCCCTTGGCGCTGAGCAAGGCGCTCAAGTCTGCCGTGGAGTTGTATCTGCTGACGCCTGACAAGAAGGCGTTCATTCAGCAGGATCGGATGCGCGAACTGGTGCGACGTGCGGACGGCGCAGCGCACGCGGCCGAGGGGAACATGGACTGGATCATGGCCAGCGAACTCTTCCTCCGGCTGAACCTGCTGCTGGAGGAAGAGGCGACGTACAAGAAGGATGTGTACCGCCTGAACGACCGGCTGGGGATGATCCAGTTGTACGTGCCGCAGCGCCTGTGGGAACTGCGCAACACGCGGCGCCTGATGGACAAACTCAAGCCCCTGCCGCCCTACAACGGCGTGGGCGACGATTACCAGGCGAAACTCAAGGGCGTGAGCCAGACCATCGTGCTGGCCTCGATGGTTCGCGCGGCGGAGAGCCACGTGGAACGCAAGACGATGCGTGACCTGCTGGTGGGCGCGCTGGACAGCGTGCGGACGATGGCGACAACGCGCGACCTGGAAGCGGCCTTCCCGGGGATCGCCAACGACGCGGCCCGCGACCAGTTCGTGAACTTCATCGACATGCGCATCGCCGAGTTGCTCAACGCCAGGGCGGACCCGGACAACTTCGCCGTGAGCAACCTGCTGAGCGAGATGCTGGCAACCAGCCGCCAGACCGTGAAGGTTTCGGAGGCGGCCCTTCTGCACGAGTTCGGCAACGGCGCGTTCCGGCGGCTGGACGAGTTCAGCCAGATCATCTGGCCCGACGAACTGTCGCGGTTCAAGCGGATCATGGACGGCGAGTTCATCGGCGTGGGCATCCAGATCCAGATGGACGAGGAGACCCAGTTGGTGAAGGTGGTTGCGCCGCTGGAGGGCACGCCGGCGTTCCGCGCGGGGATCAAGGCGGGCGACCTGGTGAAGAAGATCGACGGGAACGCGGCCCTGGGCATCTCGCTGAACCAGGCCATCGAGCAGATCACCGGGCGCCCGGGCACCAAGGTGGTGCTGACGATGGAGCGCAAGGGCGAGGACATTGACTTTCCGCTGGAGCGGACCCGCATCCCGATCAAGACGGTGAAGGGGTGGCGGCGTGAGAACTCGATCGACGAGAAGTGGGACTGGTTCATCGACCCGGAGCAAAGAATCGGGTACGTGCGGATCACGAACTTCCAGGACTCGACGACGCGGGAACTCAAGGACGCGATCAACCAGATGAAGGGCAAGGGCCTGCAGGGGCTGATCGTGGACTTGCGGTTCAATCCCGGCGGGCTGCTCACGCAGGCCGTGAGTGTGGCGAACCTGTTCGTGGAGCGCGGCCTGATCGTGTACACCGAGAGCGCGGGCGGCGTGCGCACGGAGGAGCAGAAGGCCGTGCCAAGCGGCCAGCAGGTCAAGAACCTGCCCATCGCGGTGCTCATCAACGAGGGCGCGGCATCGGCCTCCGAGATCGTTTCCGGCGCGCTGCGCTACTACGCCGATCAGGGCCAGTTGCGCGCGGTGCTGGTGGGGGCTCGCACCTACGGCAAGGGGAGCGTGCAGAACGTGATGCAACTCTCGCCGGTGGCGATGCTGAAACTGACCATGGCGTACTACTTTCTGCCCGATGGCAAACTCATCCACCGGCGCGACCACGCCACCCAGTGGGGCGTGGACCCCCACATGAAGGTGGAAATGCTGCCGCAGCAGATCAGCGATGCGCTCACGATCCGCCAAGACGCGGACACGCCCTTGGCGTTCATCGGACCGGACGGAGGCGGCTTGGACAAGGACGGCAAGCCGCGCACACCGCCGGACCCGAACAAGTTGCTGATCGACGGCGTGGACTTGCAGTTGCAGACGGCGTTGATTTTGATGCAGTCTCAGGCGGCGGCGCGTCTGGCGCGGGCGGGCTAGCGGCATGTGACCTGAAAGAACCGCTCGCGGCTGCCCCCCGGGCCGATGCCAAAGCGCATGGACTGGCCGCACGACGGGCAGCGCCCGGAATACGCCGTGCCGCAGGGGAGTTTGTAGGCGCGGGCGTATTGGTTCGCGCAGGCGAACCACAGGCGCAGGTACGGTCGGGCCGGTCCACTGGCCCGAGGGCTGCCAGTGTCGTGGGCAGCGTCGTGCGCGCCGAGCCCGCCGCGAATCTCAACAACATCCTCCGGGTCTGCGGCCATGGGAGCAGTATCGGCAAGCCACGAGCGTTCTCCATTGTGTTCGGGGCCTCTGGACCGATAGAATGCCGCCGGTTCCTGCTCTGGCTCGCGGCCAGGGGCTCGCGGCCCGCCGCTCTGACTTCATGCCAAACGCCCTGACCATTCTGCCGGATTCGCCGCCGCCGCCGACACCCATTGGGTTGATCGCCGGTGGCGGGCGGCTGCCGATCATCATCGCCGAGGGGCTCCGGTCTGCCGGACATCCGGTGCATGGGCTGGGCCTGCTGGGGCAGTTTGACCCGCTGCTGCCGGCCTTGTGCGACTCCTTCCGCACGGTGGGCGTGCTGCGCGTGGGCACGTGGGGGCAAGCCCTGCGGCAGATCGGCGTGGGCTACGCGATCATGGTGGGCAAGGTGGACAAGGCCAAACTCATGCACGACCCGTGGCGGATCGTGCGGCACGCCCCGGACTGGCGCACACTGGTGGCCTGGTACAAGCACCTGCGGCACGACCGTCGCTCCCACGCGGTGCTGGGGGCGATCGCGGAGGAACTGGGCCGCTCGGGAATACAACTCCTGGACTCGACCGCGCCGATCCCCCAGGAGATGGCCCACGCGGGCGTGATGGGGCGGGTTCACCCCACGCTGGAGCAGCGGGCGGATGTGATGTTCGCCTGGCCGCTGTTGGCCGAGGTGCTGCGGATGGACATCGGGCAGGCCCTGGCGATCCGCGAGCGCGATGTGCTGTGCGTGGAGGCGGTGGAGGGGACGGACCGGATGATGGAGCGGGCCGGCAAACTCTGCAACGGCCGCGCGTGGACGCTGTGCAAGGGGGCGAGGGCCGGGCACGACCGTCGCAGCGACGTGCCCACGGTGGGTGTGAAGACCATCGAGAACCTCGCCGCGGCGGGCGGGCGGTGCCTCGCGCTCGCGGCGGGCGATGTGATCATGATCGACAAGGCCGAGATGCTGAAGCGCGCGGATGAACTGGGCGTGGCGGTCGTGGGTGTGGCCGCGGCGGTGGCGTAGGAGCGTTGCTCGTGCCAACGGCGCTCACCATCAACGGCTACCGGTTTTTCTTCTACGCAAACGAGGGCACGGAGCCGCCACATGTGCATGTGTCCAAGGCCGGGGCGACGGGCAAGTGGTGGGTGTCGCCCGTGAAGCGGGCTTGGCACGACGGCTTCTCGCCTCCCCAACGAGCGTTCATCGAACGTACAATCCGCGAGAATGAGGGGCCGATCCTTGAGCAATGGGCGAGTTTCCACAACCGGTGAGAAGCCTGCGCGCGCGACACGCCTGTCGTTTGGGCGCGTGCGCGGGTCGACGATGTTGCAGGTTGAGTTGGCCGATGGACGCCGCTTGCAGGTGCCGCTCTCGCTGTATCCGACGCTGCGGCAGGCCGCGCCGGCTGTGCGCGGCCGGTGGGAATGGATCGGGCGCGGTTATGGCATCCATTGGCCGGACCTTGACCTTGACCTGTCGGTGTCGGGCCTGCTGGCGGGTGTTCCGGAAGTGCGACCGGTGGTGTCGCGGCGACGCGCAGGCTAAACCGCACGCCGCTCAACGAGCCGACCTCCGCGCCCGCATCACGGCGCCCACACGTTGCTGGCCTTGCCCGGCCCCCCACTGTCCAAAACGCCGGGCACGTGCGTGCCGTTGAGTTTCATCTGGCCGCTGGAAAGGCCGGGGAAGTGCTCCCCCTGCCAACTGTCCGGGTACTTGGAATCATCCATCGCCAGCGCGGCCTTGGTGGGGAAGAGTGGCCGGAAAGTGTCGCACATCACCGCGAGTTCGCCGGTGTGCGTGGCGCTCAGGCTGGCCTCGATTGTGCCGGGGTGCGGCCCGTGGGGAATGCCCTGCGGGTGGGCCGTGAGGCTGCCGATCTCGATGCCCTTGCGGCTGCCGAAGTTGCCGGCGACGTAGTAGAGCACCTCGTCGGAATCGAGGTTGGAATGGTTGTAGGGCACCTTGATGGCGTTGGGGTGGTAGTCGAGCATCCGAGGGCAGAAGGAACAGATCACGAAGTTGTGGGCCTCAAACGTCTGGTGGATCGGCGGCGGCATGTGCAGTTTGCCCGTGATGGGGCTGAAGTCGTCGATGTTGAAGATGAACGGGTAGTAGCAGCCGTCCCAGCCGATCACATCCAGCGGGTGGTAGTGGTACGTGTAACTGTGGATCAGGTCGCGCGCCTTGATGCGCACCTCGAAGTCGCCCTTCTCGTCCCACGTGAGCGGGGCCTCGGGCAGACGCAGGTCGCGCTCGCAGTACGGCGCGTGCTCAAGAAACTGGCCCGTGGCCTTGCTCACGTAGCGCGGCGGGGGACCGATGTGGCTGCCGTTGACCGTCTCGATCAACAGGAACTTGCCCAGAGGCGTGGTGTCGATGGGTGGGCCGCCGTCGGCGGGTGTGCCGTCGGGGCCGTTGGCGCGGGCGTTCCAGACCACTTTGTACACGATCCCCTTGGGGATGACGACGTAGTCGTTAGGGCCGAACTTCAGCGTGCCCAGCATGGTGTGGCAGACGCCCGAGCCGAAGTGGATGAAGATGCACTCGTCGCCCTGGCCGTTCTTGAAGTGGTAGCCCATCTGTTCGGCGGGGTTGCAGACGGCCATCTCGCAGTCGCTGTTCCCGAAGAGCACCACGCGGCCGGTCACAAAGTCGCCCTTCGTGGGCAGCGGCGCGCTCTTCACATGGCGCATCCGCATCACGTCCTGCTCGACGTACTCCTGCTTGGTGGAGTACTGCTTCTTCCACCCGGCCACCTGCGTGGGCGGATGGATGTGGTACATGGTGCTGCTGGGGCCGGTGAAGCCTTCGGTGCCGAAGAGTTCCTCCGAGTACAGCGCGCCGTCGGGCCGACGGAACTGCGTGTGGCGCTTGCGGGGGATGGTGCCGAGGCGTGTGTAAAAGGGCATGTGGCCGGGCCTCCAGAGCGAACTTCCGGGAATGGTACGACACCGGCCAGCGAGCGATCAGGTGCCGCTTTGCTCTGCCGCGGGACGGGAGCGCACGCTGAAACGCCGGCCCAGGCCGATGCCAACAGCCCCCCACACCACGCACGCCCCGATCGCCCCCCCCACCGCTGCCGGCGACAGGGCACCCAGAGCGGCCTGGAGCCAGGCGCCGCACTGGTCGCCGAAGCGGTAGACAAACGTGTCGATGAAACTCTTGGCCTTGTGGCGCTCGGCGGGGCTCACGACGGTGTAAAGAGCCTCGCGGGCCGGCCGGTCAATCGCGTAGTGCAGCGCCCGCCGGGAGACCTGCACGATGATGATCGCGGTGAGCGTGGGCCACGCCCAGAGCACGCTGATGCCCGCGGCGGTGGTGAGCGGGGTCACCGTGAGCGCCGCGGCCACGCCGATGAGGCCCAGGATGCGGCCGGCAACCAGGCCTTGCAGGGCGAGTGTGGCGATGTTGGTGTAGAGGTCGATCGTGGCGAACGCGGCGGTGCGTGCTTCCGTGGTGACTTCAGCCGCGCGGACGATGCGTTGCTGCTCGAACCAGAGGATGGTGCCGGTGGTGGAGTAGAGCAGCAGGTAAAGCGCGAGGCCGAGGAGATAGGGTGAACGGGCGATAAGCGTGAGGCCCTCCACCGCGCGGGCGGCGATGGCAGCGATGCCGGTGGGCTGGCGGAGGGGATCGGACCCCGGCGCGGCGGGGCGATCCGGCGTGCGGAGGAGGGCGAAGGCCGCGAGCATGGAGCCCAGAAGCGCGGCCGCGCTGATGAACAGCCATGCGGAGGCGTCAACCTGTTTGGCGAAGCGTGCGACGGAGGCGGAGCCGGCGATGTTGCCGAGCGTGAGGCCAAGGGCGATGAGCGGGTAGACGCGTTTGGCTCGCTCGGGCGTGAACAGGTCGGACAGTCGGGACCACATCAGGGAGAGGCTGAGAAGGTTGAAGACGTTCACGGAGACGATGAACGCGCCGGCAAGCAGCCCGCCGCCCGCGGAGGAGGGGAGTGTGCGGAACAGCACCGCGTACGTGAGCGCGCCGACGAGCCACACAACCTGCGCGAGGGCGAAGAATCGCCGCCAGCCGAGCAGCGACACGAGCGTGCCCACAACGAGCGTGGCCAGGGCCATGGCTACAAGCGTGGCGGTGGTGAGGCCCGCAACGGCCTTCTCGCCGAAGCGGTCGGCGACGGCGGCGTTGGCCGCGTCGCGCAGCGGCTTCATGACGGAGTAGCCGCTGAAGAGGAGAAAGCCCATGAGCACGGCGAGGCCCGCGGGCAGCACTTCGTCGCGGCGAAGGCCGATGATGTTCTCTCGCTGGGAAGGAGGGGTTTCGCCGGGGGGTTGAGGGGACTCGCCGGATCGTTGCTGTGGTGCGTCAGTCATGCAGGCGTGTATAGCCGCGCACGCTGGGCCGGTTGCTTGCGCTGGGGGAACTTCAACCAATCAGCAGCGGCTTGTCCTGCACCACGCTGGTCACGATCGGGCCGCGCTTGGGATCGACGTACACGTTGATCTCCAGGCGCACACCCAGGGCTCCGTCCGCGCTGGCGGGCATGTACACACCCGGCTCGATGGTGAAACCCGTGCGCGGCAGCATGGTCCGCGTGTCGTGGGTCTCAAGGTTGTCCAGGTTCATGCCTAGGCCGTGCACCAGCGGGCCGGGGCTGAGACTGTGGCCGGTGCGGTGGCGGATGGCGGACTCGTAGCCCGCCCCGACAAGTTCGGCCCGCGCGGCATCGTCCAGTTGCCAGCCCTGCACGGGTTCCTTCCTCTTCCACGCCTGCTGGGCACGCTTGAGCGCGGCATCTCGCGCGGCCTTGACGGCGGCGAAGGCGCGGGCGTGGCGCGGCGGCACGGCCTTGCCCGCGAAGCCGACCCAAGTGATGTCGCTGAAGATGTGCTCGTGCCCGGGCTTGCGTGCCCAGAGGTCGATCAGCACCCAGTCTCCCGCGCGGATGGCCGTGGGCTTGGCAGCATTGGGCTCGTAGTGCGGGTCGCCCGCGTGGCCGTTCGCGGCGACAATGGGCCCGTCGAGCCATTCAAGGCCCTCGGCCTTGAAGCGCGTGCGCATGGACTCGGCCACCTCGTGCTCAAAGAGGGTGGCCTTGGCCTTCACCTTGGCGCGGATGAGGGCGAAGGCTTCGTCCTTGATGCCCCCCACCACTTTCGAGACGCGCAGGTGCTCGCGGAGGGATTCGTCGGACCACGCCGCGGCAGAGACCTGGACAAGATCTGCGGAACTGACGACCTCCACACCGAAACTGCGGACGAGTTCGACGGTGCCGGCATCGGCCACCGCCATGACGGGCAGCAGGCCGCCGGGCGAATACTCCATGGCGACGCGCGGGCAGCCGTCGAGCAGCGCGGCGAGTTTGGCTTGGTACTCGCGCCAG
The DNA here is from genome assembly GCA_046156035.1 of Phycisphaerales bacterium. Taxonomy (GTDB): domain Bacteria; phylum Planctomycetota; class Phycisphaerae; order Phycisphaerales; family UBA1924; genus JAEUIX01. The sequence continues at coordinate 78,219 of JBJXEW010000033.1, forward strand.
GAGAGGTAGACCTCGTGCCTGATGCCGCACTTGGCGAACTGTGCCGCGTCGATGTGGTGGGTCAGGACCACCGGCTCGCCGACGGCGCGGATGCACAGGTCCACACGGCGCGTCGTCCAGCGCGTGGTGCCGGGGGGCGGGGGCACGAGGCGCGCAAGCACGGCGTTGCTGGAGCGGAAATCGTGGACGAGCCAGGCGTCGATCCGCCGGTCTCGCATGAAGGCCTGAAGGTGCGTGAGGTTCATCGGCCGATCGTAGGAATGGCCGACGAGCGGTCGGGCCGGTTTGGCGCCGATCAAGCCTCACCCTCGCACTGCGCGCTCGGCGCAGAACTCACCCCGGCAGCGTGATTGCAGCGCCAGCAACCGCGAGTTTCGGCCAGAGGGCGGCGAAGATCGCGCCGGTGCCAAGGCCGACGACCAGCCCGTCGAACAACATGGCCACCTTCTGGTTCGTGCTGGCCTGGAACCAGATGGACCCGGGCATCCACCCGATGGTGTAAGCAAGCACACCCGCCGTGCCGGCCACCTGCATGACCTTGACGAACGCCGCGCCCTTCGGCACGCCGGCGGCGACGAGCAGGTATGCGATGAGCACGCTGGCAAGGAGGTTTACCATGAAACTCAGGGCCATGCACATGCCCATCGAGATGTTGGCGGGCCAGACGTTGAGCATGCCCGCGGGGCCGGCCTTCCACTTGGCCTGAAAGGCGGGGTCGTTCTTGTTCTTGTGGCCGTCGCAGTGCGGGAAGGCGTAGTTGCCGGGTGCCAGACCGAGTTCGCGGATCTTGGCCAGTGCCGCGTCCTCGTTGGGCAGGCCCTTCATGTCGTTCTTGTGGATGGGCAGGATGGCCCATGAAAGGAAGGACCAGAACCACGCCGCGACCGCGGCGAGCAGGATCGGGAGCCAGAGCGAGAGCAGCATGTCCATCATGGCGAAACTCCTTGAAGAGCAGCGTCGGGAACACGCACCGGCTGCGAGAAGGGAGGAGCCTGCCACGGAAGGGTGCGGCCGTCAAGCATCCACCGTGGAGTGGAGGATGTGCGCGGCGAAGCCGCCGCGGCCCCTTTCAGGCCCCCGCGGCGGCTGTGTTCAGGAACGGTGGTGGGCTCGACGTCGAGGATCCCGCCTCCCGTGGCGAGCGGGGACCCGTCGCTGACGCTCCGGGCTCGTTGTCGCCCTTACCCTTCCCCGAAGAGGCCCATCAGGGCTTCGAAGTTCAGGACACTGGTCTTGCCAGTCTTGATGACGCGGTTCATGTCGAGCAGGGCCGGGTCGATGCGTGCGTCGTTGAAGTCGAGGCGGATGGTGCCGCGCTTGTCGCCGATCTCGGCGATTTCGAGCCACTCGATGCCGGTCTCTTCGACGTACATGACGCGGAGGACGGCCGCATCGAGCCCCGCCGGCGCGTCGTTCTCGACGATGACCCGGACACGCACCTCCTCATCATCGTCACCATCCCGCCCTTTCCGCTTGGCCTTGGCCTGCTTCTTGGCATCGGCCTTCTCCGCCGCGGCGATGACCCGACCGAACTTGCCGCTGGTGAGCAGATAACGACCGTCGCCCTGGTTCTCAACCTTCGCGTCGATGGAGGCCTCGCGGAGCGTGGCGCGAAGTTCCTTCAGGCTCTCGGCGGTAGCGGTGCCGGAGAGAAGATCGCGGATGATGCGTTCGACCTTCGCGGGGGCGCTGTCCTCGTCGTTGCCGCCCATCTCTTTGCGGAACTCCTCGCGTGCCTCCTTCAGGCCGTCCTTCATCTCCGCGGCGGTGTCAAAGAACCCGTCAAGGTCGAGTTTGCCGAAGTTGAT
>JBJXEW010000036.1:0-5996 GCA_046156035.1 Phycisphaerales bacterium
TCCATTCGTATTCCCAAGGGCCCTCTTTGATCTCCAGAATCAGGCCCACTTCATCGTCGAATGTCGATGCGGGGCCATAGACCGCCCCTCGGCGGCTGGTTGGTGCCAACTCAACGGCCAGATTCCACAACCCTTCGAATGCCTTGGGGCGCATTGGAACAGGGTACCGCACTCCGGCGATGGCCCATGCGTCACGTGCCTGATGGTGGACGCTCGCGTTGCTCGTGCCGGGAACCTGCGGTTCCCCCGGCACCCCCTCCCTTGGCGAACAGTTCGGCATCCTGTCGCACATACGGCGGCCGCGCTCGTCCGTCACAACACCGGTTTGAACGTCTCGCCACCACGGTCTTCCGGCCACAAGAACCCCTCGATCAAGACCTCTGTCGGCCACCCCTCGATCGAAGCCCGCGGTCGGCAGGTCAGTGGGAAGAGCTGCCTGGCCGGTGCCCCCAAGGCTCGATACGCGAGGTCCATCAGTATTCGGATGTTCTCCTCCGTCTCGTGGTTCAGCCAGGGTAGCGCCAGCCCCACACACGGACTGGAGTGCATCATCACCTTGTTGTACTTCTGCAACAAGGGGTGCTCGACCAGTTCGCCCACCGGACGCGGCAGCAAGATCGTCGCATCAGCACACCACGCGCCCCGAAACTCGTTGCCCGCCGGCCGAACCGTGCCTGCGTATACGCGACCGCCGGGCGATACGAAGTCGGCAACCACGAGGCAATCTGTGATTCGCGCATCAACGGCACGCGCGAACAAGGGCCGGACCGTGCACTCGGTCTGACCCTTTACGCCCTCCTCATCAAGACAGAACTCCCACACGGGCGCGTGCTGCAAGTCCGCGAGCGTGAGTTCACTCGCATCTTTGCGGATCCTCTTCCGATGAAACGGATTCCACACGCGTGATTGTACGGATCGCCACGCGCCGATCCCGCGTATGCCGCAACGTGGTTCGTGTTGTTGATGTTCTCGACGCTCATGCCTGGGCCCCCCGCGCTTCCCCCTCACACCCCTCTCCTCCCAAACACTCGATATCCTCCGCACACTGCGGAGGTCCCATGGGCATCACCATCCACTATTCCGGCCGCGCGGCAACCGACGACGCGCTCAGGCAACTGCTCACCGTCGCCCAACTCTTCGCGGCCCAGCGAGACTGGATGTGTGCGATGTACGACGACCCCCTCGGTCTCTTCGAGGATCACGATCCCGGGTCGTACTGGGGTGGCGACCCCAATGCCCTCTTCCGCGGCATCGTCATCACGCCTCACAAAAAGTGCGAGCCGGTGCGGCTTCAGTTCGACCCGCGCTTTGAGGTTTCGGGCAGCACCAAGACCCAGTTCGCGCCCTTTCGCATCCACTGCGAGGTGGTGGAGTTGCTCCGCGCGATCGAGCCGTTCATGGAACGGTTCGACGTTGTCGACGAGTCCGGCCTGTGGGCATCTGGCGACAAGGCCGCCGCGGCCAGTCAGTTCAAGATGCTCGGCACCCTCATGGATGGATTCGCCGATGAGTTGTCGGCGCAGGGGCACTCCGTGGAAGGGCCCGGCGTTCCGCTTCACTGGGCCGACACGGATGACCCTGACGATGACGCTGCCGCCGACGGCAAGCCTGCGGGCGGCGAGGATGACCTTCCCCCCGAGATGAAGCCGTATGGGTGAACGGGCGTGGCTGTGTTGCTCGTGCTGTGGAATCCGCGGTTCCCCCGGACATCCCGTTGCCCCCCTGTAACATTCCCCCGCCCGCGGCATCAAACCCGCGTGTTCATGCGCGACCGCCGCACCCGTGGAGCCTGCTGATGGCCGCCGCCCAAGCCATCGTGTGGTTCGCCCTTACCTACGCCGCGGCGGGCGTGCTCTTCGCCCTCGCCTTCGCCCTGCGCGGCGCGGGCAGCCTCAATCCAACAGCCCGCGGCGGCTCGTGGGGCTTTCGCTTCCTCATCATTCCCGGCGCGGCGGCACTCTGGCCCTGGCTGGCCGTGAAATGGCTCCGCACGCCCGGCGCGGATCGCGGGACCACCCACAACGGATCGGCGGCATGATCCGGCCACAACGCAGAATGCACGCGTGGCTCTGGCCGCTCATCGCCGTAGCGCTTGCCGTCGGCATCGCCGCGGGGTTGGCTGCGCGTCGGGGCTCGTTCGTGCAGCCGGCAGCAGCCACAAGCGGAGCCAACCCGTGAGCGTTGCCTACACCGCCATCGGCTGGAACCGCCAGAAGCGCCTGTACGACGCGGCCGTGGTCGGCGGCGTGCTCCTCTTCGTGGGCCTCTTCTTCGCCATCGGCAAGTTCGCCGGGCGCGGGCCGGAGGTGGAGCGCGTGCACGATGATGCCATGCTCCTCATCCGCGCGCTGGGCACCTGCGGGCTGGTGCTGCTGCACATCGTTCTCTGGATCGGCCCGCTCGCGCGCCTCGACCCGCGCCTGCTCCCCCTGCTCTACAACCGCCGCCACCTGGGCGTGCTCACGTTCCTCATCGGCCTCGCCCACGCGGCCATCACCCTCGTGCAGTATCACGGCTTCGGCAACGTCAACCCGCTCGTCTCGCTCTTCACCTCGAACACCAACTTCACTTCGCTCGCCGAGTTCCCCTTTGAGTTGCTCGGCCTTGCCGCGCTCGTCATCCTCTTCCTCATGGCGGCAACCAGCCACGATTTCTGGCTGGCGGTCCTCTCGCCCCGCGTGTGGAAGTGGCTTCACATGAGCGTGTACGCGGCATACGCCCTGCTCGTCATGCACGTGGTCCTCGGTGTGCTGCAGCAAGACCGCAGCCCGCTGCTGCCGTTGCTCCTCATCGCGGGCGTCGCCATCACGGCGGGCCTTCACATCGCGGCGGGCCTGCGCGAGCACGCCCGCGACACCCGCGGCGATGCGCTCCTCGATGGCCTGATCGACGCGGGGCCGACCGGTGAGATCGCGCTCAACCGTGCCCGCGTGGTCTGCACCTCCAGCGCCGAACGCATTGCCGTCTTCAAGCACACCGCCAACGGCAAAGCCTGCATCTCGGCCGTCGCCAACGTGTGCGCGCACCAGCAAGGACCTCTGGGCGAGGGCAAGGTCATCGACGGCTGCATCACCTGCCCCTGGCACGGATACCAGTACCATCCCGCCGACGGCTGCGCGCCGCCGCCCTTCACCGAGAAGATCAGCACCTACCGCGTCACCCTGCGCGGCGGGCGCGTGCTCATCGATCCCAAGGCCTGCCCACCCGGCACGCCCATCGCGCCCGCGGAGGTGCCCGATGCCGGATGACCGCACGAGCGAGTTCTTCGTTGGCTATCTCGCGAAAGCACCGGCGGGCATCGCGCGCCGCGCGCGCGTGGCCGTGGCGCTGCTGTTGGTAGCCGCGCTGGCGGTGGCGGGTGTCGCCACGGTCTCGCAGAACCCGCCCGTGCCCAGCGTGTGGCAGAGCGAACTCACCACGCTCGAAGGTGTGCTGGTCTGCGATCCGTACCCGCGCTTGGTGGTGCGAGAGCCCGGCGCGGCGGGCACGCGCCACGTGCTGCTCACAGCCCAAGGCAAGTTCGGCCTGCTCGACCCGGCAGACTACTGCGGAGGCGACATCACCAAACCCTGGCCCGACCCGGAGCGTGATGCCCTGGTGGCGAAGATCACGGGCCTGGCCGGTGCAACGGTGCGCGTGTCGGGCACCATCCTGCGGCGCGAGCGCGGCGAGATGATGGAGGTGCTTGGTGTGGAGGGCTTGGCGAGCGCACCGCCCGTGCCAAGCACTCTTTACGCCGCGGCTGACAGCGGCGTTGACGCCGACCTCGTCGGCGAAATCGTCGACCCCAAGTGCTTCTACGGGGCCATGAAGCCGGGCGAGGGCAAGACGCACAAGGCCTGCGCCGTGCGCTGCGTGGCCGGGGGCATCACGCCGGTGCTGGTTGTGCGCAGCGCGGACCGCCCCGACCGTTGCATCGTGCTCACCACCGCCGCCGGCGAGCCCATCAACGCGCACGTGCTGGCGGTGGTGGGGGAGCGTGTGCGTGTGCAGGGGCGGGCCGTCCGCGTGGCCGAGTTTGAGCCCGACGGCGGTCCAATCGAGTTCCTGCGTGTGGAGCGAATCTCCCGCGCTTCGGGCAGCGTGGTGTACCCCAAGTGAGGCCGACGTACAGTTCACCGAGCAGCCCGGCGCCACTCCTCGGCGTGTCGGGCCGCTCGGGAGTGGATGCATGACGGCCGTTCCATCTGCCCTGTCGGGCTCGCAACCTGTGCGCGTGGAAGCGGTGGCTTGCGCAGGCCCCTGCCGCGCGGCGGTCGCCGCCGAACTCATGCTCGCGCAGTGCCAGTGCGTGATCGACTCCCTCAGCGACGCGGCGTACGTGGCCCCTTCCACCGTTCTTCCCGGTGGCACGGTCGGCAAGCACGTGCGCCATGTGCTCGATCACTTCGCGGCGGCGCTACTGGCGCTGGACCATCCCGACACCGTGATCGACTACGACCATCGCGAGCGCGGGACCGATGTGGAAGGCAGCCGCGCGGCCGCACGCAGCGCGATCGCCGCGGCGCGCGAGGGCCTACTCCGCGTGGACATCCGCACGGGCGCGGCACGCGTGCGCGTGCTGGTGATGCTGGCGAGCGACGGCGCGTGCGACACGCTCGAATCCACGCTCGCCCGTGAGGTGGCCTTTGCCGCTCACCACGGCGTGCACCATTACGCCATGATCGGCGCCATCGCCCGCGAACTGGGCGTGAGCCCACCCGAGGCCTTCGGCAAAGCGCCCTCAACGCTCAACGCCGAGTCCATCACCGGCTGATGTGCACGCTCTCCATCATCTCGCTTGCCGGCGGGGGCGGGGGGGGCGGGGGCTTTCGCGTGGTGATGAACCGCGACGAGGAACGCACGCGGCCGCCAGCCCTCCCGCCGCGCTGGCACGAGTTGCCGGGCGGCAAGCGCGCGATCTGGCCGGTGGACCCCTCCGGCGGCGGCACCTGGATCGCCGCGGCACAGGGCGGGGGTGGCGCAGGGGGCTTGGTGTGCTGCCTGCTCAACGGCAACCCGCGCGAACCACCGCCGCTGCCCGCACCGGCGCGGGCCCTCTCCCGCGGGCTCATCATTCCCACCGTGATCGGTGAGGCCGATGCGCCCGCGGCGATCAGCGCGGCCGCGAGCATGGAGTTGGACCGTTTCCCGCCCTTTCGACTGGTCGCTGTCGATGCCGGTCCGCGTGTGGTTGATCTGCGCTGGGATGGCCGCGCGTGCGTACGGAGCGAGACCAGCAGTGCCGCGTGCTTTGTGAGTTCCGGCCTGGGCGACCACCTTGCCGCGGACCGGTTGCCCCTGTTTGCGGAGATGGTGGGGCGTTCGCCCGGCGCGGCGGCGCAGGATGCGTTCCACCGGCACTCGTGGCCGGGGCGCGAGCGCGTGTCGGTGATGATGCGGCGCGACGATGCGCGGACGGTGAGCGTCGCCACCGTCACCGTCGTGAGCGGTCGCGTGGAGATGGACTACGAAGCCGTGGCACCCGGTCTTGGGTAGCCCCACACTCCGTGTGGGCGATTCCTGTGCCATCGAAGTCGGGCCGCCGCGGCGACCGACTTCGATGCGCGTTTCTCTTCGACCCTGCCTATCCGGAGCCAGCGCGGTTGAGGAGGCGACGCGCCGCGGAGGGTTTTGGCTTGAAGGGCGTGAGGATGAGGCGGCAGAGGTCACGGGTGGTGTGGGGTTGGGGGGGGGGTGGAACGGGAGCGGTGGCGGGCAGGTGTTGGGGAGGTGGAGTGTTGAAGGGCACCGACTTCGCCGAGCCGGAGTCCGCCACGACGGATCTTCGATCGGTTGCACGGGAGGCACCGCCCCCGGCCTCGAAGACTCGGCCACCCCCTCCGGTGGGACCGGAGGGGGATGAAGGCGTAACCCCCTCCGGTCTCGCAGAGCCTCGACCACCTCCCCCAGAGGGGGAGGAGACGGACCAAGGAGAGGGGGAGGAGCGGGGTGTGGGGAGTTTGATGAAGGGTGTGCGGAGGGCGGCGAAGGCGGCCTTGCGCGCGGCCATGTTG
>JBJXEW010000050.1:0-239599 GCA_046156035.1 Phycisphaerales bacterium
GGGGGCCCCCCCCCCCCCCCACGGCACTCACGGGCCCTTCGGGCCCTTGCGCCGCACAGGCTCATCAAACAGCGCCGCCGCATCCGCATCGGTGACCTCGACCAGCGGCCCGCCGCGGGCCTTGCCGGTGGAGTCGCGCACGCGGGCCAACTGGCCGTCCTGCGTCTCGATCACCTCGTCTTGGCGGCGGGCGCGGATAATGAGTTTGATGGGCACCTCGGCGAAGGGGAGTTCCTCGCGGAAGCGGTTCATGAGGAAGCGCTGGTAGTTGGCCGTGAAGAGTTGCGGCTTGTTCACCACGCACACGATGGTGGGCGGCGTCACCGTCACCTGCGACACAAACAGCACCTTGGCGAACGTGCCCAGTTTGCTGCTAGGACCCTGCGTACGGATGATCTCGCGCAGCAGGCGGTTGAGTTTGCCGGTGGTCACACGCGTGCGGCTCTGCGCGAAGAGTTCGAACGCAAGATCAATCGTCTCGCGGATGTTGGTGCCTTCTTTGGCCGAGATGAGGGCGACGGGGGCGAAGTCCAGCCCGTTGAGTTCCTTGCGCAGGTACTCCTCGTAGGCCTCGGCCGTGACCTTGGGCACGCGCCCCTTCTTGTCGGGCTTCACCCACGCCTGCGGGCGACCCACGGCCAGGTCCCACTTGTTCACCACGATGACGGCCGGCTTGAACTGCTTGGCGATCAAACTCCCCAGGTGCTGATCGACCTGGCTCACCGGCTCGGTCGCGTCAATGAGCAGAGCGCACACATCGGCCCGCTCCACCGCCCGCTGGCAGCGGTCGAAGGCCCACCACTCGATGCGGTCCTGAAAACTCTTCTTCTTGCGCAGGCCCGCCGTGTCAATCGCGAGCATCGAGCGCCCGTCGATCTCGAAACGCACATCGACCGCGTCGCGCGTCGTGCCGGGAATCTCACTCACGATCACGCGCTCTTCGCCCGCCAGCGCGTTCACCAGCGTGCTCTTACCGGCGTTGCGTTTGCCGACGATGGCCAGGAGCATCTCGGGGAAGTCGGGCTTCTTCGCGGCCTTGGGCTTCTTGAGTTTGCGGCAGCGTTCGTAGAGTTCCTCGACGAAGTCGCGGCGCTTGTAGTTGTTGTGAGCGCCCACGAGAATCGGCTCGCCGAAGCCGAGTGCCGCGGCTTCAAGGGCGTGGCTCTCCCACTTGGGCCCGTCGCACTTGTTGGCCACGACAATCACCTTGGCACCCGAGCCCTCGCTCCGCGCGGCCCCGGCCTTGCCGTTCTCCGTGCCCGCGCTGGATTGTGCCTTCGTGCCTGCGTGCCTCCGTGCCTTCCCCGTCTTTGCCTTCTTCCGCTCGCCCAGCCCGCCCTCGCGCAGCAGTTTGGCCACTTCCCAGTCCTGGGCCGTGAGGCCGGCCTGCGAGTCGATCACGAACAGCACAAGGTCGGCCCGCTCAACCGCGCGGCCGATCTGCCCCTCGATATCCGCCGTCAGCGCGGCAAGGTCGTTGCCCGCATCATCAATCCGGCGGCCCTCGACCGTGTACACGCCGTAGCCGCCGGTGTCGGTCAGTTCGGCGTCGATGGGCGGCTTGGCGGTGTCGGGGCCTTCGAGGTGGATCACCGTGGAGACGCGGTCTCGCGTGGTGCCGGGCGTGTCGTCCACGATCGACACCTTGCGCGCGGCCAGCATGTTGAGCAGCGAACTCTTGCCCACATTGGGCCGGCCGACGATAGCGATGAGGGGGAGGGGCATGGAGAAGGTGAGGGTATGCGGACGGGGCCGAGGCCCCCGCCGCTGGCGCCGAATCGCCCCGGCAATCCGCCATACGCTTGCCCCTATGACCCGCTCACGATCCGCCGCCGCGTCCCTTGCCGCACCCCTGCTTGCCCTGGCCTTGGCCAGCCTGGCGGGCTGCTTGGGCTACAACAACATCGAGCCCATCGAGGGGGCCTCGGGCTGGGTCGATCCCAACTCGCCCCCCGTGCCCACCGCCATGAGCACGGCCTTGCGCTGGGTGGTGGACCGCTACCCCCCCAACGACGAGGGCTTCACCGGCCAGACCACCCTCGCGCCATTTGCCGTGAGTTTCCCCATGCGCACCCGGCCGGAGATTGGCGAGATGGTCCTCAGCCAGGCCACGCTTCCAAACGCCCAGATGCTGACCGTCGAGAACGAATCGCTGCCCATCTACCGCATCGGCCGCGTCTGGGTGCGCGGCGACATGGCCACCGTTGACATCTTCCGCCCCATTCCCACCCTGCAGAAGGGTTCGGACGACCAGCCGTTCTACCAGTGCATCACCGTGAACCTGCGTTCGGGTCTCTCACCCTGGCGGATCGTGAGCCACAAAGTGTGGTCCGTCGGAACGGTGGACCTGCCCCTGGTGAACTACATGACCAGCAAGGGGAGCGGCGCGGTGCCGGAAGGCGCCGCGGTGGAACCGGCCGAAGCGCCGGCAACCCCCGCGCCCGTTGAGGACAACTAGCCGCGCTTTCAGACGATAAACAGCGCGGCACAAGCACCCGTCATCCAGCAGGCCAGCGCACCGGCCACCATGGCGCGGGGGGCGAGGCTCACGAGGTCCGCCCGGCGTGTGGGTGCAAGGGCCGAGAGGCCGCCGATCTGGATCGCGATCGAGGGGATGTTGGCAAAGCCGCAGAGGCAGTACGCCGCGATCTGGCAGGCCCGGGGGCTCATGGTGCCGTCGCGCACATGCCGGGCGAGGTCGACATACGCCACAAACTCCGTGGCGATGATCCCGGTGCCCATGAGGGCGCCAACGCGAGGAGCGTCGGCCCACGGCACGCCGATGAGCCACGCCAGCGGCGTGAGCGGGTAGCCCAGCAGCGTCTGCAGGTTGAAGACCGGCAGGCCGCGGGCCTCTCTCCACGCGGCGATCGGCCCCCACTCGCTGAGCGCGCCGATGGGCCAGTTGACCATGGCGAGGAGGGCGACAAAGGCCACGAGCATCGCGGCCACGTTCGCGGCGAGTTTCAGGCCGTCCGTCGCGCCCGCCGCGGCGGCGTCGAGCACGTTGGCGGTGGTGCGCTCGTCGTGCATCAGCGCACGCACGGTTTCAGGGCGCGGCGTGTCGGTCTCGGGCAGCATCAGTTTTCCCATCACCAGGCCCGCGGGCGCCGACATGACGCTGGCCGTCATGAGGTGCTTGGCAAAGAGGATCCGCGACGCTTCGCTCTCGCCGCCGAGCATGCCGATGTAGGCCGCCATGACGGAGCCGGCGATGGTGGCGAAGCCGCCCACCATCACCGCCATGAGTTGCGAGCGGGTCATGGTGGGCAGATACGGCCGCACCGTGAGCGGGGCCTCCGTCTGGCCCACGAAGATGTTGGCCGCGGCGGAGAGGGCCTCAACACCGGTGATGCCCATGGTGCGGCGCAGGCCCCACGCCACGCCCGCCACCACGCGCTGCATGATGCCCACGTGGTAGAGCACGCCCATGAAACTGGCAAAGAAGATAATGACGGGCAGAACCTTGATCGCAAAGACAAACCCCCAGGGCTTGGAGGCATCGGCCAGGTTGCCGAAGAGAAACACGATGCCCGCATCGGCGAAGGAGATGACGCGCGTCACGCCCGCGGCGAAGAGGTCAAAGACGCCGACGACGCGGTCGAAACGCAGCAGGAGGAACGCGATCACGAACTGGAGCAGCACGCCCGAGGCCACCAGCCGCCAGTTGATCCGCGTGCGCGCGGTGCTGAGCAGGGTGCCGATGGCGAGGATGGTGAGGATGCCCAGGAGTGGGGTGAGGCTTGGCATAATTGGTGCTGGGCCAGAGCCTATCGCCGAACCAGCCGTCGCGTAGCCTTGCAGCCATGTGTGCGCCCGCGCGGGAGCCTGTGCGAGTGGATTGGCCGGAGGCGCCCGCGCGGATTCTGGCCCTCGCCAACGAAGCCGGGAGCGCGCACGCAGGCGTGGCCGTGGTGGGCATCACGGGGCCGGTGGGCGCTGGCAAGAGCACGCTGGCGCGGCTGCTGAGCACGTGCGTGCTGAGCACGGACAATTACCTGCCGGACTATCACACACTGCCCGAGCACGAGCACGATGAGCCGCGCCACATGGACGCGTGCATGCTGCTGGAGAACCTGCGAAACCTGCGGGCGGGACGGGTGGCGAACGTGCCCGTGTGGAGTTTTCAGACGCACAGGCGCGAAGGAATGCGGGCCGTCGCGCCCCCTCACCACGCCCCGCCGACAGTTGTTGGCCCGCCCACCGCCGCGGACACACACGCCGCGGCGATACGACTGATCGTGGTGGAGGGCATTCACGCCCTGCACGAAGGCGTCGCGGCTGGCCTCAACGTGCGCGTGTATGTGGATGCCCCCACCCCCGTGCGCTGGCGGCGATGGGAACACCTGGAACGCTCCGGCGAGCGCGGCTGGGGCGTGGAGAAGGCCCGTGCGTTCTTCAATGAGGTCGCCGAGCCGACATTCGCGCGGCACGCCGCGGCGTATCGAGCAGGGGCGGATGTGGTGGTGCTGAACGAGCGGGAATGAAAGGCGGACGGGACGTCCGCCCCACCGTGCCCAGTCCCCAGTGCCCAGTGCCTTCTACCTGATCTTCACGCTCGCCAGCGCGAGCACCACCAGCAGCACCGAGACGATCCAGAACCGCACCACCACCTGCTGCTCTCGCCACCCGAGAATGTGCAGGTGATGGTGATACGGGGCCACCTTGAAGATGCGCTTGCCCCCCGACAAGCGGAAGTAGCCCACCTGGAGCGTGACCGAGCCGATCTCCAGCAGGAAGATGCCGGACATCACCAGCAGCAGCGCCTCCTGCCGGATGACAATGGCGATGTAGCCGAGCACGCCCCCGAGCGCAAGCGCCCCCGTATCCCCCATGAAGACCGACGCGGGCGAGCAGTTGAACCACAGAAAGCCCAGGCACGCGCCCGCCATGGCCCCGGCCATCACCGCCATCTCCGAACTCTCGGTGACGAAGGGCACCAGCAGCCACTGGGCCCACGACTGAATTCCTGCCACAAGCGCGAGCACGAGCAGGCCCAGCGAAACCGCCGCGCTGGTGCCCGCGGCAAGGCCGTCCATCCCGTCGGTGATGTTCACCGCGTTGCTCATGCCCGTGAGCACCAGCACGCTGAGGATCACAAACGCCCAGCGGGGGAGATAGAACAGGGAGTCGTTCAGCGTGCCCGCCGCGGACTCGTAGGTCTTCTGGAAGGGAATGTTCAGCACGTGGGCCAGGTCGTGCGGGCTCTCCGTCTGCCCGTGGTTGTAGGTGAAGTAGCCCACGAGCACGCCCAGGCCGAGTTGAAAGACCAGTTTCTCCCACGCGAACAGGCCCTGGCGCGAGCCGCTCTTGCGTGACGCGGCGGTGAGTTTGAGCCAATCGTCCGTGCCACCCAGCGCCGCGAGCCAGAGCATCACGATCAGGCCCAGCACCACGTAGAAGTTCGTGATGTCGGCGAGCAGCAGCGTGGCCGCGGCCATCGCGCCGACGATGAGGATGCCCCCCATGGTGGGGACGCTGGCCTTGCTGTTGGCGGTGGCGGCAAGCAGGGCGGTGTCGGCCAGCCCAGAGTCGCCGATCTTCTTGCGGCGCAGAAACTCGATGACCGGACGACCCAGGAGCAGCACCGTGCCAAAGGCCAGCACCGCGGCAGCGAAGGCGCGGAACTCGATGCGGTCGAGGATCTGCACGTAGCGGTAGAGCCTCGCCTCCATGAGCCAGTCGCGGGCAAGATCGAGGAGAAGGTAAAGCATGGAGGGGGGGGACAGGGGACAGGGGACAGGGGACAGCAGGAAGCGCCGAGACGCACACGCGGCTAACGGCGTGAGGCGGGCGCCGGCGCGGGTGAACCTTCGTTTGCGAGACGTGCCCGCAGGGCACGGATGATGCCTTCGAGCGCCATCCCACGCGAGCCCTTGAGGAGCACGGCATCGCCGGGGCGGAGGATCGCGGCGATGTCGGCGGCGCCGGTCTCGTCTGCCGCGGGAACGGAGAGGACGCGCGCCGGGCTCTCGCCCCAGGCCGTGCGGGCCAGTTCACCCGCGAGCGCGGCACGCTCGCCCACGGTCGCGAGAAGGTCGATGCAGCCCAGTTCCAGCACGGCCTGCCCGATCTCACGATGGGCCGATTCGGTCGCGTCGCCGAGTTCCAGCATGTCGCCCAGCACCACCACACGCCGGTCCGCTCCCGCGTAGAGCGCTGCGAATGTGCGCAGCGCGGCGAGCGTCGATTCCGGGTTGGCGTTGTACGCGTCGTTGACGATTGTGACGCGGCCGAGCGTCGATCGCTGGAACCGCATCTCCGGCGGCGTGGCGCTGGCCAGGCCCGCGGCGATGTCCTCATCCGCCAGCCCCACCCGGCGGGCCACCGCCACGGCGGCCATGGCGTTGAGGGCGTTGTGCTCCCCCACGAGGGGCACGACGAACGACGCACGCCCGTTGACGCTGAGGCGGATGCCGTCGGGGATTGCGCCCGCCAACACGGAGCCCGAACCGAACACCTCGTCCATGCGCACGTGCTCGAACGACGTGAGCCGCAGCGCGGCATCGCCGGCCCGGCCGAAGAGCACGACGTTGGCGATTGGCTGCGTGAGCGGGCGGATCTCGGGCGCATCCGCCACCACCACCGCGGCGCCGCCGGGGCGCAGGAACGCGAGGATCGCGGCCTCTTCGCGGGCGACGCCGCCGAGATCACCGAAGCCTTGCAGATGCTCGCGCCCGATGGACGTGATGACGGCGATATCGGGCTCCACAATCGCGCCCAGTGTCGCGATCTCACCGGGGGCGTTGGAGCCGACTTCGCAGATCAGGTATTGGTCGTTGGTCTTTGCGGAGAGGATGGTGAGTGGCACACCGATGTCGTTGTTGAAACTCTTCTTCGGGGCCGTGCCGCGCAGTTTGGTGGCCAGCGCCGCGGCGATGAGGCGCGTGGTCGTCGTCTTGCCGTTGCTGCCGCAGACCGCGATGACCTTGGTGCGTTCGAGCGTGCGGCGATAGGCCGCGGCCATGCGCGCAAGCGTCTTTCGCGTGTCGGAGACGAGCAGGACGTGCGCCGCGGGCGCCAGATCGGCCATGACGGCCCGAAACGCGCCCTCATCCTGCACGATGAGCACGGGCGAGCCCGCCCGCGCTGCCGCGAGCAGGTAGGCGTGCCCGTCGAAGCGCTCGCCCTTGATCGCCACGAACACCTGCCCCGCCTCGATCGAGCGCGAGTCGACGCTCACGCCCGAGACGGCCGGCGCGGGCGGCCGCTGCGGGCGCGCGAGCCAACGGCCGCCGCACACTGTTCGCAGGTTCTCGGGCGCGAAGAAACTCACGGTGCCCGCCCTCCTGTCACGGAGGCGGCCGGCGTGGAGACGCTCTCGCACGCGGCGCTGGTCCCACGCATCGCGAGGGCGGCGCGGGCCTCTTCCCGGTCGTCAAAGTGGCGCTTGAGCGTGCCGCCCCGCCCGTCGGGCAGAATCTGGTAGTCCTCGTGGCCCTTGCCGGCGATGAGCACGATGTCAGCCGCCGCGGCGTGGGTGATCGCCGCGCGGATGGCCTCGGCGCGGTCCTCGATGGAGATCACCTTGGCGCGGTCTTGCACGCGAACCCCGCCCATGATCTGGGTGATGATGACCTCGGGCGGCTCGGTGCGCGGGTTGTCGCTGGTGATGAACACGGCATCGGCGTGCTCGCCCGCCAAAGCGCCCATGAGGGGGCGCTTGCCCGCATCACGATCGCCCCCGCAGCCGACGACAACGCACAACCGGCCGCGTGCGCCGGAGGTGCGTGCGTGGGCGTCGAGAATCTCCCGGCAGACCGCCAACGAACGTTGCAGCGCATCGGGCGTGTGGGCGTAGTCGACGTACACGGCCGGGCCATCGCCGCCAGCCACCCGGACCGGCTCCATGCGGCCCGGCGGTGCCGCGGCGCGTTCGAGCACACCCGCAAGCGTGGCCACGGGCACGCCCAGCGCGTGGGCCGCGGCCGCGGCGTGGAGCGCGTTGGCCGCGTTGAACGCGCCCACCAGCGGCACGCGCACCGACCAGCGGCCCCATTCACCATCGAAGCCGAGCGCCATGCCCGAAGGCGACATCTCCTGAATCCGCACAGAGACGTCGGCGGCTGCGCGCGCGTCTGTTGCGCCCAGCATCCGCGCGCGCACGATGCGGGCCTTGCAGTCGGCCACGATCCGCTCGCACCACGGGTCGTCGGCGTTCACCACGGCGGTCCCGCTGGTGGGGAGCGCATCAAAGAGCAGTTTCTTCGCCGCGGCGTAGGCCTCCATGCTTGCGTGGTAGTCCAGGTGATCGCGCGTGAGGTTGGTGAACACGCCCACCTTGAAGCGCGTGCCAGCGGTGCGTTGCTGGTGCAGGGCGTGGCTGCTCGCCTCCATCGCCAGGGCCGCGCACCCGTTCGCCACCATGCGTGCCGCGAGCGCGGCAAGATCAACCGCGGAGGGCGTGGTGAGCGTGGCGGGTTGCTCTTCGCGCCCGTCGTGCGTGCTGATGGTGCCGACGAGGCCGCACCGGATGCCCGCAGCGCTGAGCAGTTGCCGGATGAGGCTGGTGGTGGTGGTCTTGCCGTTGGTGCCGGTCACGCCGATCACGCTCAGGCGTGCCGTCGGCTCGCCGTGAAGGCGCGAGGCGAGCAGGGCCAGGGCACGGGCGGGGTCCGCCGCGTGGAGCCAGACCGGGCCGGGCGGGGCGCAAGGGGTGAGCGCGTCTGGCCGGAGTTTGCCCGCGAGGACCGCCGCGGCGCCCGCCGCAACGGCGCTGGCTACGAACGCGCCGCCGTCGGCGTTCGTGCCGGGCCGCGCCACGAACAGCGACCCCGGACGAACTTGGCGTGAGTCGTCGGTGATGTGCGTGATGTCGGGGTCGGCTGCCGGCCCGCCAGCACCCAGCGCGGCGGGATGGCGCACGATCTGGAGGCCATCGAGTAGCACCGACAAGGTCATGCCGCGGCATCCTTTCCGGGCGAGCGCGCACCAACAGCCCCTAATGTATCGGGTCGCGGCGCACCGGTGCAGCAGGCTTTGGGCGGGGGTGAGGCCCGAGGGTCGAAACATGAACCCCGACGATGATGTGTGCCTGTGCTTCCATGTTTCGCTGCGGAAGATCCGCGCGTATGTTGAGCGTGAGAACCCGCCGGTGGCGAGCCTGATCTCCGAGTGCCTGGGGGCGGGCACCGGGTGCCAGTGGTGTGTGCCGTTTCTCAAGCACCTGCACGGCTGCCATGTGCACGGCAAGCCCGTGGATTTGGCCGTGAGCCCGGAGGAATATGCCAAGAGCCGCGCGGCGTTCCATGTGACCAAGACGCGGGACGACGCCACCGTGCGCAAGGCCACCGCGAGTGAACCAGACACGCCCGGCTCAGCACCAGTGCCCAGTGCCTAGTGCCCAGTGCCCAGTGCCCAGTGCCTTGTGTTTATTCCTCGATCGTGCGCAGACTCAGGCCGTACTCGCTCAATTTGGCGCGGACTTCTGAGAGCGAGGTCGCCCCGAAGTTCTTCACGCCCAGCAGTTCCGCCTCGGTGTGTGTGACCAGGTCGCCCATGGTCTGGATGTTGAGCAGTTGCAGGGCCTTGCGGGCACGCACCGAGAGGTTCATCTCGCTCACGGGCTTGTTCAGCACGGCCTCGTTGCCGCCGCCCTTGAGGCTCTCGATCATCGCGCGGCGGGCGGAGCGGTGGGCCTCGTCTCGCCCCTGGCCCAGGCGCAGGCCCTTGGCCGAGAGCATGGTCTTGATCTCGACCAAACTCGACTCGCCGAAGTTCTTGTAACTGAGCAGTTCCGCCTCGGTGGTGCGGATCAGGTCGCCCAGCGTGCGGATGTTCATCTTCTTCAGGCACGTGCGGGCCCGCACGGAGAGTTCAAAGTCCGTCACCGGCGTGTCCAGCAGCGCGTTGCGCTTGAACTTCTCACGCTCGTGGTCGTCTTCCATCACCATCAGGCGGCTGGCCTGCACATCTTTCATGTAGAGGCGCGCACGCGGGTGGTTGGGGTTGGTTTCGAGAATCTGCCGCAGGCAGCGTTCGGCCCGGGCCCAGTCGCCGCGGTCTTCGTAGAGCACGGCGAGGTTCACCAGGGCGTTGATCGGCGCGGGCGCTCGGTCGATGCAGCGCTCATAGAGCACCACGGCCTCGTCCTCATCGCCCGCGAGGTCGAGAAGGAAGGCGAGGCGGAAGAGCATCCTGCCGTCGGTCTGGTCGGCGTGCACGGCCTTGCGATATTCGCTGATGGCCTTGCCACGGTCGCCAGCCGCTTCGGCCCTCTCGGCCTCGGCCGCGTGCTTGGCGGCCAGGGCCGCATCGCGCTGTGCTTCTGCGGAACCGATGACCATGTCCAACGTGTTGCTTGCCATCGCGGTCTCCAGAAAGCCGGACCGGCCTGATAGGGTGCTGTTCAGGCCTGATTGAGCGTGAACCCTAGGTTACATGCGTGGATTTCTCAACAATCGGAGGCTCTGTGGGCGCACTTCTGGCGGCAGGTTGCTCACGCGGGCGCGCCCGCCAGCGGTCTGCCCGCGGCGTGCGCCTTGGCCGCGCTGGCGTAATCCTGAAGGGCGCTCACCGTCCAGTCACCCTTGCGCAGGGCCTTGATGGCCCGCACCGCCGCGAGGGCGCCGGTGTGGGTGGTGATCATGGGGATGCCCAGGCGGACGGCCGAGGAGCGGATTTTGCCCTCGTCGGTCTTCCAGCCGGCCTTGGTGGGCGTGTTGATGATGAGGTGAATGTGGCCGTTGGCCATCTCGTCGATCACGTTGGGGCGCACGCCCGCGTCGATCTTGGGAAGGATCGTGGTGCGCACGCCGCGCTCGGCCAGATATGCGCCGGTGCCGCTGGACGAGAAGAGGTTGAAGCCCATCTCGGCCAGTTCGCGGCCCATCACCAGCGCGTGCTCGCGATCGGTCTCTCGCACAGAGATGTACACGTTGCCCGCGGTCGGCAGCACCAGGCCCCCTGCCATCTGCCCCTTGGCAAAGGCCAGCGCGTGCTCGCGGTCGATGCCCATCACCTCGCCGGTGGAGCGCATCTCGGGGCCCAGCACCACATCAACCCCGGGGAACTTGGCGAACGGGAAGACGCTCACCTTCACGGCGTGGGCGCCCGTCTCCGCGGCCTCCTGCACGCCCAGCGAATCGAGCGTGCGGCCCATCATCACCTTCGCGGCCAGGCGCGGGTAGGGCGTGTGCATGGCCTTGCCCACGAAGGGCACCGTGCGGCTGGCGCGGGGGTTCACCTCGAGGATGAACACGCGATCATCCTTGATCGCCAACTGCACGTTCATCAGGCCGTTGACGCAGAGCGCTCGGGCAAGGTCGTGGCCGATCTTCTTGATGCGGTCCACCATGGCCCGCGAGAGCGACCACGGCGGAATCGTGCACGAACTGTCGCCGGAGTGAACGCCTGCCTGCTCGATGTGCTCCATGACGCCGCAGATGACGGAGCGCCGTGAGGTGGGTGATTTCACGGCGGACGGGACGTCCGCCCCACCCGTGCCGTCCGCCCCACCAGTTCTCTCGTACGTGGGCGTGAAGTCTGCCAGCACATCCACATCCACCTCGATCGCGTCGTTGAGGAAGCGGTCGATCAGCACGGGCGCATCGTCAAGATCGGAGATGATCGATGCACTGCCCATGTACCCGGTGAGGGCACGCTCGTCGGAACAAATCTCCATCCCGCGGCCGCCCAGCACATAACTCGGCCGCACCAGCACCGGATACCCGATCCGCGCGGCGATCGCCACCGCCTGCTCCACCGTGCGCGCGATGCCGCTGGGCGGCTTTTCGAGGCCCAGTTTCACCAAGAGCGCATCAAACCGGTTGCGGTCCTCCGCCAGATCGATGGAATCGAGGCTCGTGCCGATCAGCGGCACACCGGCCTTCACCAGCCCGCTCGCGAGGTTGAGGGGCGTCTGCCCGCCGAACTGCACGATCACGCCGTGCACGAACCCCGTGCGGGCGCCGTTGCCGCCCTGCGGGAGTTTGGCGAGCGGAGCGCGGTTCAGCCGCTCGATGATGTTGAGCGCGTCCTCCAGCGTGAGCGGCTCGAAAAAGAGCAGGTCGCTGGTGTCGTAATCGGTGGAGACGGTCTCGGGGTTCGAGTTCACCATCACCGACTCGAAGCCCTCTTCCTTGGCCGCGAACGCGGCGTGGCAGCAGCAGTAATCAAACTCGATGCCCTGCCCGATGCGGTTGGGCCCGCCGCCGAGGATGATGACCTTCTTGCGGTCGCTGAGGCGGATCTCGTCGTCTGTAACGGAAGGCACGGAGGCACGGAGGGACGAAGGCACAGAGGAAGAACCCGAAGCCGGTGCACCACCATCGTGCCTCTGTGCCTTCTTCGTGCCTTCGTGACTTTCTGCCCCTTCGGGGCCGCCCACCACCCTGTAGGGTCTTTCGTATGTGCTGTAGTAGTACGGCGTGGCGGCCTCGAACTCCGCCGCGCACGTGTCGACGAGTTTGTAGACAGGCTCCACGCCCAGGGCCTTGCGGTGAGCGCGCACTTGCAGGATCGTGTCGGGGTTGATATTGCCCAGGTACAGGTTGGCCAACTGGGCGTCTGAGTACCCCAGTTGCTTGGCCCGGAGCATGGTCTCCTTCGACAGGTTCGTGAGTTCACCGCACTCCAGCAGCACATCCTCGAACTCCACGATCGCGGCGATCTGGTCCACAAACCACGGGTCGTAGTGGGTCAGGGCGCAGATCTGCTGGCGTGTGTAGCCGAGTTTGAGCGCGTAGCGCACGTAGTAAAGCCGGCCCTGGCTGGGGATGCTGAGTTTGCGCTGGAGTTTGTCGTCGGGGATGGGCCACTCGACGATCTCGCCGTCGGCGGTGCGGATCTCGGGCATCGGCGCGGCATCGCTGTCCGCGTCCGGGTTGGCCGCTCTTCCCTCAACCGCGCTCACGGGCAGGGCGGTGTCGCCCTCGGCATCCCACGGGTTCACGGCCACCTGCTGGGCACCAAGGGCGCGGATGGCGGTGAGCCACTTGTCGTTGCGGTCGAGGCCCAGACCGAAACGCTTGACCTCCATCGAGCGGATGGCCTTCTGCAAACTCTCGGCGAACGTGCGGCCGATGGCCATGCCCTCGCCCACGCTCTTCATCTGCGTGGTCAGCGTCTCGTCGGCCTCGGGGAACTTCTCGAACGTCCAGCGCGGGATCTTGGTCACCACGTAATCGATGCTGGGCTCGAAGCACGCGCTGGTGGTGCCGGTCACGTCGTTGCGGAGTTCATCCAGCGTGTAGCCCACGGCGAGTTTCGCGGCGATCTTGGCGATGGGGAAGCCCGTGGCCTTGCTCGCCAGCGCGCTGGACCGCGACACCCGCGGGTTCATCTCCACCACCACCATCTCGAAGGGCTTGCGGCCGTCCGCGCCCGGCTTCGGGTTCGGGTTCACCGCAAACTGCACGTTGCTGCCGCCCGTCTCCACACCCACCGCCCGCATGATGGCGAACGCGGCATCCCGCATCGCCTGATATTCCTTGTCGCTGAGCGTCTGGATGGGCGCCACCGTGATCGAGTCGCCCGTGTGCACGCCCATCGCGTCGATGTTCTCGATGCCGCAGACGATCACGCAGTTGTCCTTCTTGTCGCGCACGACTTCGAGTTCGTATTCCTTCCACCCGATCACACTCTGGTCCAGCAGCACCTGGCCGATCATGCTGGCCCGCAGGCCGCGCGTGACGATGTCAACGAACTCTTCTTTGTTGTAGGCGATGCCGCCGCCGGAGCCGCCCAGCGTGAAGGCGGGGCGGACGATGGCTGGCAGGCCGATCTGCTTGAGGAACTCCTCCGCGTCTGTGAGCGTGGTCACGGTCTTCTGGAGCGGGCACTTGAGGCCGAGGCTCTCGCAGATGTCCTTGAAGATCTGCCGGTCTTCGGCCCGGTGAATCACCTTGCGGTCCGCGCCGATCATCTCGATGCCGTACTCCTTGAGCACGCCGTCATCGAAGAGTTTGCACCCGCAGTTCAGGGCCGTCTGCCCGCCGAGGGTGGGGAGCACGGCGTGGATGGGGTCGCCCATCTCCTTCTGCTTCTTGATGATCTTGGCGATGGCCTCGGGCGTGATCGGCTCGATGTAGGTGCGGTCGGAGAGGCCGGGGTCGGTCATGATGGTGGCGGGGTTGCTGTTCACCAGCACCACCCGATACCCCTCGGCCTTCAGGGCCTTGCACGCCTGCGTGCCGGAGTAGTCAAACTCGCACCCCTGCCCGATCACGATGGGGCCAGAACCGATGAGCAGGATGGTTTTGATGTCGGTGCGTTTGGGCATGACGGATCAGGCGGAAGCGATACCTGCCGGCGCACATCGCGCGGGCGCGCAGCGGCCACCGACCGACAAACTCCGCAAGCGTACGCGCCACGCGGGTTCCGAGCGCGCGCACGCGTGCCGTGCCGCTTGGCCCGCCCCCAGGCCTTTCTCCATGCTTCCCAGATTGCCGAGATTGTCGTGTTCTGTTCGTATTGACGGGGGGGCAAACATCCGGTAATCTATTGTCAGAGTACTTGGGTTCGCGCCCGCCCACGGCGCGCACCGCGCGAGAGGAGAGAGACCTCGCGTCAACACGGCCTTGGTCGGTTCAGTCTGCTTCGTGCAATGGATGCCCTCGCGGCACACATTGGTTCAGGGCACACTGCACCATCGTTCACGCCCGCTGTCCGCCGGAAGGCGGCACCTTTAGAGGAGAGAGATTATGGGTATCACCGTTCGGAACGCTGTTGTTGCGCTTGTGGCCGTCGCTGGCGCGGCTGGGATGTCGGCCGCGGCCGACACGATCATGGCCAAGTACGATGTGTTTCTGGACCCGGGCTTCAATGTCCAAGCCAAGATCCTGAACTCTGTGCCCGGCCCCGGCCCCGTGTTCTTGGACACCGGCGCGGCCCAGATCGACGGGCGCCGCCAGGACCTGCCCGCTGGCCCCGGAGAGAACCCGGATATCGCCCTGAATTTCCCCACGTTCTGCCTTGAGATTGATGCGCCCATCGACGTGAGCGTTGGCGGCGGCTTCGCCGGCAGCACGCTCACGCACCTGGTCTTCAACCTGCTGGGCGGCACCACCGACGACGGCGGTGTGACGGGACCGATCACGTTCGGCGCGAGCCGCACGCAACGCCTGGAGCGCCTGTGGGGCTCGTTCTACGACCCGAGCATGCAGACCAACCTCACCACCGCCACCGCCTTCCAACTGGCGGTCTGGGAGATCGCCTACGAGCCCGAGGCCGGTGCGCTGGATGTGTACGACGCGCTGAGCCAGTTCTCGATCTTCAACGGCCCCAACGCCGAGGGCAACCTCGCCAACGCCTGGCTGGCCACGGTTGATGCCGCGGGCCCGGAGACGGCGTTGTACCTCCTCGTGAACGAGGACTTCCAGGACCTGATCACGCCCGTGCCGACACCCGGCGCGGCCGCGATTGGCGGCTTGGGGATCGCCGCGTGCCTGCGTCGGCGGCGGCGCTGAACGAACAGAGCCCGACCGAGCAGTGGGGCCGGTGTGGTGGGTGCCACAGATTCGTGTGTGGATAACCTGCCAAGCCACTTGACGTTTGGCCCGAGGCCCGCAAAACTGTGTGCGTGTGGCAGCGGTGCATTGGGGCCGCAACCGCACCGGGGTCGGGTTCGTACAGAACAATGCACGCCGCGAGTGTCTTGTGCGGCGTTGAACAAATTCTCCTGTGTGGCGCGAGGGGGCTGGCAGCAATGTCGGCCCCCTCGGTGCCTTTTGGAGCGCGCATTTCCGGCTGGTGGGCGTGCCACAGATTTGTGGCAGGGCGATGCGGACGAAAAAGCCGCGGCTTGCGCCGGGGCCTCATTGGGCGCGAGGTTTCAGGAAGGCGGCTGGTTGAAGACACGCATCAGACGCGCGGGCCGCTCTCGCCGAGTTTGGCGATCTGCTCGCCGTACTGCTGGCGCAGCGGCTCGACAACCTCTTTGATGAAGCGCTCGGTCTGTTCGACGCTGCGGCCGATGTACTTCATCGGGTCCATGAGGCCCGATTCCGTCCAGTCGAGTTCGGCGGCCAGTGGCCCGCCGCGGGCTTTGCTCCAGAAGGCTTTGTCGTTCTTGAGGCGGTCGAGAAGGTCGTTGTCCAGCCCCTCGTGCTTCACGCGCATACCCGCGGCTTGGGCGTGCACGCGAATCCGCTCGTGATACGCCTGGCGGTCTCCCCCGAGTTTCACGCAGGCCATGAGGATGTTCTCGGTGGCCATAAACGGCAACTCGGCCATCAGGTTCTTGCGCACCATGGCCTCGTGCACCACCAGCCCGCTCGCCACGTTGTGCATCAGGTCGAGCGCGCCGTCGAGCGCGAGGAAGGCCTCCGGCAGCGAAAGGCGCCGGTTGCTCGAATCGTCCAGCGTGCGCTCCAGCCACTGCGTCGCGGCCGTGTCGTAGGCGTTGCCCACCAGGTTCATCACAAACCGGCACAACCCGCAGATGCGCTCGCAGCGCATGGGGTTGCGCTTGTAGGGCATCGCGCTCGAACCGATCTGCTTGTCCTCAAAGGGCTCGTCCAGTTCCTTGCGGTTGCAGAGCAGGCGGATGTCGGTGGCGATCTTGTGGAGGACGGCCGCGCAGGAGGCGAGATCGGAGAGGATGAACGTGTCGATTACTCGGGGGTAGGTCTGGCCCGAGAGTTTCCACATCCCTGAGCGATGCCATTCGGCCTGCAAGGTTTCGACCTTGGTCGAAGGACGAACGAAGAGCCGTTGAACAAACAGCGACTCCAGCCGATCAACGCGTTCCGTATCCCCATCGAAGAGCGAAAGAAAAGATGCCTGCGTTCCCGTAGCCCCGCGTAGGCCCCGTGGAAACTCGTAGGGCTCCCCGAACAGGCCCTGCTCAAGCCTGTGTTGGCACACAAGCACGTCAGAGCAGTATTGAATCAGCCGTCTGCCGATCGTCAATGGCTGGGCGGCCTGAAAGTGCGTGAAGCCAAGCGTCGGGATCGTTGCGGTATTCCGAGCAACGTGGGCCAAAACCATGGCAAGCCGCAATAGTTTGTCGTGCAGCATCCACAGACTCTCGGTCCACACGATCTGGTCCGCGTTGCACACCACATCCTGGCTCGTCATGCCGAGGTGGATGATCGGCCGCGCCTTCGGGCACGCATCCCCCAGCGCGTGCACGTGCGCCATCACATCGTGGCGCAGTTCGCGTTCGTACTTCTTGGCGAGGTCGATCTCGGCGTCGGTGATGCCGCCGGGACGGTCCACCACGGCGCGGAGGTCTTCGACCTGTTCTTTGGTGACGAGTGGCGTGCCCGAGCCCGGGCTTGCGCCCGGGCCTCCTTGGGCCGTTACTTCATGCTGCGCCTCCGCCACGGCCAGCCAGATGCGCCGCCACGTGTTGAACTTGTGCCGCGCACTCCAGAGGCGCAGCATCTCGGGGCTGGCGTTGCGCTCGGCGAGGGGCGAGGTGTATGTGTCGTTAGGGCTCATGCTGTTGCAGGGTACGGAACATGCAGCCCGACCGTGAGGGAGGGCTTTGCTGGCGGGGTGAAAGGCCAAGCCCTCCCTCACGGTCGGGCTGCATGTCGGTCGGGCTGCATGTTGGAAGGGCTGCGCGTGGTCGGGCCGGATGCCGGTATTCTGCACGTGTGTTCAACACGCCGTTGGGCTATTTCATCTCGTTCCGCACGTACGGCACATGGCTTCATGGTGATGAGCGCGGCTCGGTGGACCGCCGACACAACCGGTATGGCGAGCCCATGCTTGCCGCGAGCAAGGCACGAGAGGCGTGGGAAGAGGCGGAACTTGAGTCTGTGCCGCGCGTGCTCACCGCGGAGCAGCGCACGGTTGTTGACAGCGCGGTGCGAGCCGTCTGCGTGCATCGTGCGTGGAGCCTGCACGAACTGAATGTTCGCACGAACCATGTTCATGTGGTCGTTACCGCTCCGAGCCCGCCCGAGGTGGTGATGAACGCGTTCAAGGTCTGGGCCACGCGGCAGTTGCGTTCGGTGGGCTTGGTCGGGCCGGAGGACAAGGTGTGGTCTCGTCACGGCAGCACCATTTACCTTTTTCGCGCGGAGAACTTCGATGAGAAATGCAAGTACGTGCGGGAGTGCCAGTGAAGGTGCTGCGAGACGGGGAAGGCAAAGCCCTCCCTGACGGTCGGGCTGCATGTCGGTCGGGCTGCATGTTTGAGGGGCTGCATGTTTGAGGGGCTGCATGTCACTCTCCGGTGGTCTTCTTCCGCCGCAGCACGTGGTGGTACGCCTGCGCAAACCGGTGGGCCTCATCGCGCACGCTCTGCAGGAGCCGCAGCCCTGCGTTCGTGCGCGGCAGGCGCACCGGCTGGGCCTCGCGCTGGATGTAGACGAGTTCCTCCTTCTTGGCAAGGCTGATGACCATCGGCGGCTTCACGCTCAACTGCTCGAACGCCTCCAGCGCAGCGTGCAACTGGCCCAGGCCGCCATCGATCAGGATCACCTCCGGGTACAACTCCTGCCCCTCGCCCGCCTCGCGGTAGCGGCGGCTCACCACCTCGCGAATGGCCATGTAATCATCGTTGCTCACGGTGCTGATCTTGTAGCGGCGGTATTCCTCCTTGAAGGGGCGGCCGTCGACGAAGCAGACCTTGCTGCCCACGGTCTCGCCGCCCATGAGGTGGGCGATGTCGATGCCTTCGACGCAGCGGATGGGCTCTTCGAGGCCCAGGGTTTTCTGCAGGGACTTGAGGCCTTGTTGGGGGTTGAGGTAGGCGATCTCGGTTTCGGGCTGAAAGCCGTCGGATGCCGCGGCACGCTCGTCGAGTTTCTCGATGGCGTTGATCTGGTCGCGCAGGGCCGCGGCCTGCTCGAAGTTCAGGTTCTTGCTGGCGTCCTCCATGGCCTGGCGCATCTCGCGGAGCATGGCGGAGCGTTTGGAGCCGATGAAGCGGACGAAGCGGTCCACATCCGCCCCGTAGGCCGAAACGGAGATGCGGTCTGCGCAGGGCGCGGTGCACTGGCCGATAGCCGCGAGAATGCAGGGGCGGAAGGAGCGGTTCTTGGGGTCGCCGGCGACGATGTCCAGAGAACATGTGCGAAACTTGAACGCGCGCTGAAGGAGTTGCACCGCATCGCGCAGGGCGGCGGAGTTGGTGAACGGCCCGAAGACCTTGGCCCCCTTGACGAGCGCGGCCAGGTCCGGGTCGCCGCGGCCGGCGGGGTTGCGCGTGATGAAGACGCGGGGAAAATCCTCGCGCTGCGTGATGACGAGGTAGGGGTAACTCTTGCCGTCCGTCATGCTCACGTTGAAGCGTGGCTTGATGTCTTTGATGAGGCGGTTCTCGGCGAGCAGGGCCTCCCACTCGCCCTCGCACTCGATCACGTCGAAGTCGTGCACGATGCCGAGCATGGGCTGCTTCTTGAGGC
The DNA here is from genome assembly GCA_046156035.1 of Phycisphaerales bacterium. Lineage (GTDB taxonomy): Bacteria > Planctomycetota > Phycisphaerae > Phycisphaerales > UBA1924 > JAEUIX01. Next base: position 19,302 of record JBJXEW010000050.1, read on the forward strand.
CCAGGTCGGCCGAGGGCACGAAATAACTCGCCACCCGATCGGGGAGGCGGTTGGCCTTGCCGACATAGATGACGACACCCTTGGCGTCTTTCATCAGGTAGACGCCGGGCACGAGCGGCAGCGCACGGGCCTTGGCGGAGAGCCGCGCGAGGCGAGCGGCGGAGGATTCGGGTTGCTCGTGCGTTTCGCCGGGCACGGGGGAACGGTAAGGGCGGGTGCGTCTGCCGCGGCGGGGGATCAACTGGTGTTGGGAGAGGGCGGCGAGGTTGGGGAGAGGCGGCGCAGGGTGAACAGGCGGCGGCTCAGGGAAGCGAAGATGTTCGTGGCGGGTGGGATGGTGGTGGGGCGGGAGACGGGCGAGTTGATCGGCACCGACTCACTCGCAGAGCCTCGCGAGTCGGTGGCACGGGAGGCGGTGAAGATGTCTGTTGCGGGCGGAAGCGTGAGGCGTGTGCGGGGGTAGATCGCTGTGGCGGGCGGCGAGAGGTTCGCCTCCGGGGCATTGAGCCCCGGAGGCGAAGGTGTGTTCTCATGCAGCACACCGGGGGTGCCGCTGCGCGGCAACCCCCGGCTACTCACCTGCACCGCTTCGCGGTGTGGAAAGTGGGCGGACGGGACGTCCGCACCACCGGGTGCAGAGGTGGCAGCGGTCCGGCGTGGTGTGTGGTTGGCGATGCGGAGGAGTGTGGCGGCGGTGCGGCGCGTGGATTCGCGCTGGCGGAGGCGGAGTGCGAGGTGGCGCGGGTTGGCCGTGTCGAGGGCTGCGTTCTCGGCGGGGTTGTCGCTGGCGGTGAGGAGGTGGCCTAGGGCGGTGGCCGCGGCGGCGAGGTGCTGGGCGGCGACGAGGCGGGCGCGCCGGGCGGCGAGTGTGTGGAGATCGTCGAGGCGCTGGGCGATGTCGGGCTGGGTCATCCACGCGGCGAGGGCTTCGAGCGAGGTGTGTGCGGAGAGGGCGATGTCGAGGAGGGAGTGGGATGAATCGGTGAGGAGTTCGAGGAGGAGGGGAACAGCAGCGGGGGGTGGCGAGAAGAACGCGAGTTGTTCAGCGCCACGATTCGGCTCGCCGTCCGGCGGCCTCATCGTGGGCGTGAGGGGTGAGTCGTGCGGGATGGTGGAGGCCGTGTCCACGCGGAGAGGATGGCGCGTGGGCGGGAAAAGGCAAGGGCGGAAACGCGGAGGGACGCGTGTTGGCGCGCAAACGTGGTTGTTGGGTGACAGGGTGGTGTCAGTGAAGAGGAGACTTGTCGACCCCACTCGGAGAGTGGGGGTACCCAAGCATCACGCGGTAGCCAGGCGGCAGAACATCTCGATGCCTGTGGGCATGGCGTCGTCGTTGAAGTCAAAGTCCGGCTGGTGGAGCGTGGCGAACTTTTCGCCAGCCGCGCCCGGCTTGCGCAGGCCCAGGCAGAAGAAGACCGCCGCGGCGTGCTGGGCGTAGTACGAGAAATCTTCACCGCCCATGGTGGGGTGGGGCATGGTCAGCACGCGCTCGGGGCCCAGGCCGGCGCGGGCGATGCGGAAGAACTCGTCGGTGAGTGCTGCGTCGTTGTGCGTGACCGGGTAGCCCTCGTTGAGTTCGACCTCGGCGCGGCAGCCCAGGGCGGTGGCCACGCCTTCGCAGACCTCGCGCACGCGCGAGCGGGCGAGGGCTCGCGTCTCGGGCCGCAGGGCGCGGATGGTGCCTATGAAACTGGTTTTCTCGGGGATGATGTTGGTGGCGGTGCCGCCCTCGACCTTGCCGATGGTGACGACGACGCTGTCGAGCGGGCCGATGTTGCGGCTGACGACGGTTTGCAGGGCGACGATGACGTGCGCGGCGCACACGATGGTGTCGCGCGAGTAGTGCGGGTAGGCGCCGTGGGCCTGTGTGCCGTGGATGGTGACGCGGATCTCGTCTGTGCTTGCCAAGAGCGGCCCGGGGCGCGTGGCGACGGTGCCCAGGGGCAGATCGGGCCAGCCGTGCAGGCCGAACATCTTCTCAACGCGCGGGCCGATGACCTTGCCGTCGAGCACGCCCTCTTTGCAGAAGCGGTCGGCGCCGCCGCCGCCTTCTTCGGCGGGCTGGAAGAAGAGGAGGATGGAGCGTGGGCGGTGGGCGAGTTTGGAGAGGACGCGTGCCGCGCCGATGAGCATGGCGGTGTGGCCGTCGTGGCCGCAGGCGTGCATGAGGCCGGGGGTGGTGCTGGCGTAGGGCACGCCGGTCTGCTCGGTGATGGGGAGGCAGTCCATGTCGGCGCGCAGGCCGACGGCGGGTTGGTTTTGAGCCGCGGGGTCAGTCGCTTCGATCAGGCCCACCACGCCCGTGCCGCCCGCGAGGCCGGCGATGTGCTTGATGCCGATGGCGGCGAGTTCACGCTGCACCACGCCGCTGGTGCGGTGCTCGTGGTAGCCGAGTTCGGGGTGGGCGTGCAGGTCGTGGCGGAGTGCCGCGAGCGAGGGCAACTCGGCGGCGATGAGGTCGCGGAGGCGGGCGGTGTCTGGGGCGGTGGGCATGCGGGCAATCGTATGAACGGTGCGGCCGGTGCGCGGTGCGTTGTTTGTTGCCGAACCGTGTCTCGGTCTTGAAGAAAGGCCCGGCTCGGAGAGCCGGGGTACCCGGGCTCAGGCCGATGCCAGGGCGAGGTCCACGCCCATGGCGTGCAAGATCGCCGCGAGATCGTCGGCGACCTTGATGGGCGGGTTGGCCAACTTGCTGGGGGGCCTTGGGGCGGCGGCTGGCGGTACCTGCCCCCCCACGTTCGCGGCTTTGGTGTCCAAGCCCATGTGGTAGCCGACCGTGACGTCCGGGTCTTTGAGGACGTGGCCGGTGAGGATGCAGACGACGCGGTCGGTGGGCTTGATGAGGCCTTCGCGGAGGAGCGTTGCCGCGCCCGCCACGCTCGCACCACTGGCGGGCTCGCACCCGTAGCCAAAGCGCCCGACCATCGCCTTGGCGGTGCGGATGGTGTCGTCATCAACACTCCGCACCACGCCCGGCTGGCCAGCGCGGCCGGGCCCCGAACCATCCATCACCTCTAGCGCACGCAGGGCTTTGGGCAGGTTCACGGGGCGGTTGATCTCGATGGCGGTGGCGATGGTGCTCGCGCGTTCGTTGGCCGCGTCCATGCGGGCGTATTCGGCGTGAACCTTGGCCGCGCCGCCGTCGGAGAAGTAGCGGCCGCCGTTCCAGCGGATGCCAAGATCGTTGTACACGCGGTCGAGCGTGCGGGCACCAGCCGCGTTGATGACCGCCAGGCGCGGCACGCGGTCGATGAGGCCGAGTTCGCGGAGTTCCATGAAGGCCTTGCCGAATGCGGAGCAGTTGCCAAGGTTGCCGCCGGGGACGATGACCCAGTCTGGCACTTGCCAGCCGAGGGCCTCGACGACGCGGAACATGACGGCCTTCTGGCCTTCGAGGCGGAAGGGGTTGACGGAGTTCATGAGGTAGACACCCGCCGCGGGAATCTTCTCGGCGATGTGGCGGACGCGGGCGAGGCAGGCGTCAAAGTCACCGGCGACCTGGAGGGTGAGTGCGCCGTAGTCGAGGGCCTGGCTGAGTTTGCCGAAGGCGATTTTGCCATCGCCGATGAAGATGACGGCCTTCATGCCGGCGAGTTTCGCGTAGATGGCCATGCTCGCGGAGGTGTTGCCGGTGCTGGCGCAGGCGACGACCTTGGCGCCGACCATGCGGGCGTGCGTGAACGCGGCGGTCATGCCGTTGTCTTTGAAGGAGCCGGAGGGGTTGAGGCCTTCGTATTGCAGATGGAGATCGCCGGGAGCGAAGCCGATCTCGGCGGCGAGCGCGTCGGCGCGCTGGAGGAGGGTCTTGCCCTCACCGATGGTGACGATGGACTCGTCGGAGGGGAAGAAGGGCAGAAGTTCGCGGAAGCGCCAGACACCTGAGGCGTTCAGGCCGGTGATGGCGGGTGTGGGCCGCCAGGTGCGCGGCAGGGGCACAGAGCGGCGGTAGACGACATCAAGCAGGTTACCGCAGGCGCGGCAGGAGACGAGCGTGTCGGTGATGGGGTATGTGGCCGCGCAGGTGGGGTTGATGCACTGCTGGATGGCGGTGGCGGAAGGGGGCACATGGGAGTGTAAGAGACTGTTTCCGAAGTGGGAAAACTCGCCCACCCCCCAACCCCCTCCCTCTGGGAGGGGGGGCGGCGGACGGGACGTCCGCCCCACCGAAGCCCATCACCCAAGCCAGCCGCGCTCACAGCACGCGTTTGCTGCGCGGGTAACTACCGAGCACGACGAGTTCTTTGCAGTGGCGGCGTGCCGCGGCGATGGCGCGGGCCATTTTGGCATCGGCGTGGTGGCCTTGGGCATCGATGAAGAAGGTGTACTGCCAGTTGTGGCGGCCGCCGGGGCGTTTGTCGATGTGGGTGAGGTTGATTTTGGCGCGCTGGAAGACGGTGAGGACGCTCACGAGCGCGCCGGGCTTGTTGAGCGCGGTGAACATCATGCTGGTTTTGTCGTCGCCGCTGGGCTGGGCCTGCTGGCGCGAGATCACGTAGAAGCGCGTGAGGTTGTTGGGGTCGTCTTCGATGCGGGGGAAGAGGATGTTCACGTCGTAGAGTTTGCCGGCGAGTGCGTTGCCGATAGCCGCGCTCGATGATTCGATGCCCAGGCGCTCGCTCTCTTCGGCGACCACCTGCACGCCCTTGGAACTGCTGGCTGTGGGGACGAGTTCGGCCTGGGGATACTGCGTGGCAAGCCAGGTGCGGCACTGGCTGAAGACTTCGGGCTTGGAGTAGATGCGCTTGACGCGGCTGGGCGGGCAGTTGGCCATGAGCGCGTGATGGATGGCGAGTTGCACTTCGGCGTAAACGTGCACCTTCGAGCCGTGGTGGACGAAGGCGTCGAGGGTTTCGGTGATGCCGCCGTGGATGGAGTTTTCGATCGGCACGAGGCCGTAGTCCACGTGGCCGCGCACGACCTCGGTGAAGACGCCGGCGATCTCGCGCAGGTCCTCGAAGGCCACGCTGCTGCCGAACTGCCGCACCGCGGCCACATGCGAGAAACTGCCCAGCGGCCCGAGGAAGCCGATTTTGAGGGGTTGTTCGAGCGCGAAACTGCCGCTCATGAGTTCGCGGTAGATGGCCTCGATGGTGCGCTCGGGGAGCGGGCCCTTGTTGAGGCCCAGCACGCGGCCGAGGACCTGGGCCTCGCGGTGAGGGGCGTAGATGGGGATGTTGTGGGCCTGCTTGTACTTGCCGACCTTGACGACAAGTTTGGAGCGGCGGTTGAGGAGGTCGATGATGCGGCGGTCGAGGCCGTCGATCTGAACGCGCAGGGCGCCGAGGTCTATGGGCTTGCCACCACCGCCCGCGGCCACGGCCGCGGCGGGCGCTGGCGGAGTGGAACGGGCCTTCTTGTTGGTGCGTGGGCGCGGCATGGGAGAGGGACGGTATCGGCAGAAGACGGGGCCGACGCGAGGCGGGGTTCGGCACTGGCTCTCTGCCTGCACAGCGCTCATCTCGCCTCGATCACCCGACCAATCCAATCAACCACACCCTCAGCGTCTAGCACGGCCGCCTCCGCCTCCGGCCGCGTGGGCAGAAAGGGCCCCGGGTAGCGGAATCGGACCACGAAGGGTGTGAGCCTCGCCGCCGCGCCACGAAACCTGCTCATGTCAGGATCAACCGCTTCGCAAAGGCCGAGCAAGCGGGTCAGATCGTGGGTTTTCTCGAAGGTTTGCTCGTGGTGCGTGAGAAAGCCCTTCAGCGCCTTTTCTGCGCTCTGATGTGCGAGGTACGCGGCGACACCCGGCTCCAGGGCACCGGGCGCGAGCAGGTGCCGCGCAGCGGCGAGTTCGTGGCGGGCGATGTCAAGCCACTCGCTCGCCTCACCTCGATCAGGCGGCATAGACCACCCGTCCGTGAGAGGCCACGGCCCGTTCAAAGGAAACGCGGCGCTGGGCACGCCCCTCAAACTCAGCCCGCGTGTACACCTGCACATCCACCGGCACACCAACCCCGTGCAGCGCGTGGTACGCGCGAGCCCCGCGCTCGAAATACCCCTCGTCGGAGGTCTCGACGATCACCACGAGGTCGATGTCATTGGGCGCGGCACTGGCACCGGGCACGCTCGAGCCGAAGTGATAGATCGCCAGGGGCGAAAACGCCGCCGCGAGTCGTCTCGTGGCCTCGGCCACCGCTGTCTGGGCCGCTTCGGGGGTCATGCCGGGAATCGTACCACGGCCGGCGCGTCGCTCGCGGCGGCACAGATCGGAAGCGCTGGCTCCCTTTGAGGCGAAGACCGGCTCGGAAAAGCAGAGTCGCCCGGAAAGCGGGCCGCAGCCCCACAGCACTCACCTGCCGAGCACTCGCTCGCACGTGGCCAGAGCCTCATCCACCAGCGCGGCGGCGGCGGGCCAGTCCACGCCCGGCGCGGCCCCATCGGGCACCAGCTCGGCTGCTGTCTCGCCTTCCACCAGCGCCCTGACCACGTCGAAGGAACGCAGGAATGCAATGAACCGTTCCGCGTCGGCGGCGTTCGGACCGGCTCGCACGCGGGCCACCGTGATGGGCGTGCTGACGGGGTGATCCGCGTCGCGCACGGCCTCGATGGCCCAGCCGTTGCGTTTGGCGGCCGCGGCATCGTCGGAGTCGGTGAGACCGATGTCGATCTCGCCGTCGGCGATGGCGCGGACGACGCGGGCGTTGCCGTCGTAGAGGCGCACGCCGTTGGCGTGCAGCGCGGTCAGCCACTTCTCGAACTCGGCTGCGCCGAGCGCCAGGCGCAGGGCGGCCATGTGGCCGCGGGTGGTGCCGAACTGAGGACGGGCGATGCCGATGCGACCCTTGTGGGCGGGGTTGGTGAGGTCGACGATGGAGGCGGGGAGGAGCGGCTGGCCGGGGCCGCCGAGGCGCGATGTGCTGAAGGCGATGACGCGGGGGCGGGCGGCGAGGGAGAACCATGCGGGGGCGGAGGACGAAGCGCCTCCCCCGGCCTCGAAGACTCGGCCACCCCCTCCGCCGGGAGCGGAGGGGGATGAAGCGGCGGAGGGGGATGACGGAGCGGCGGGGGATGGGGCGAGCACGCCCTCGCGCTCTAGGCGGATGGTGCCGAGGACTTCGCTGCTCCACCACACATCGCAGCGGGGGCGGTCTTTCTCGGCGATCAGGCGTTGCACGAGGCCGGTGGTTTTGGTGGCCTCGGTGTCGCCCACCATGAGCACGCGGATGCCGCTCTCGCCCTCGAAGCGCTCGATGAGCGGCTTGGCGAGTTCGTCATCCATGCTGGTGTAGAGGACGATCTGTGCCGCGGGCTTGGGAGGGGGCTCGGTGCGCGAGCAGGCGACGGCGATGCCCAGCAGGCAGAGGCACGCGGCGCCGAACGCACACAGCGCGGAGCCACGAAGGTGGGCGCGTAGTTGCGGAAGCATCACGGCTTCTTGGCCGGAGCGGGTGCCGCGGGCTCGGCGGGCGTGCCCGGCTGGGCCTTGGTCTTGGCCTGCAGGCGGCCGAAGTAGTGCTTGATCGCCTCGTGATATTCACGCGGGATGGCGTTGGTCTCCATCGCCTCGTTGGCCTGCTGGCTGGCGGCCTCCACGGTGCTCTGGAACTTGGCGGAACTCTCGCCCTTGATGCTCTCGCCCTCGATGAGCGTGGTGCCGATCGTCGGCCCCTGGCCGAGCGACGAGCGGACCTTGCGCTTTTCCCAACTCTCATCGGCGACCTGTTCTTTGCTGCCGCCGCCGTTGGCCTGGCCCGGCCCGCCGCGGCCGGTGCCGCCGTCTCGCTGTGTGTCGCCCGCCTGCCACGGGCTGCTGCCGGGGTTGAAGCCGCCCTGGCACTCGCCCATGCCGGGGTTCTGGCACTGGCCCATGCTCTGGCTCATGGCCTGCAACTGGCTCTTGGCCTCGCCCAGCGCGGCTTCGACGTTGGACATTTCCGCGGCCATCATCTCGCCCTGGCTCATCTGCTCCATCATCTCGGCCATGCCCTGCTGGCCCTTCTCGTTCATGCCCTGCTGGCTCTGGCCCTGCGACATCTTGCTCATGGCCTGAGCCATGGAACTCATGCTCTCGCCCGCGCTCTTGCTGGCCTCCGCCATCTTGAGCAGACCCTTCTTCTCCTCCATGTTCAGTTGGGGGAGTTTGTCGAGGGCCTTGGCGAGGGCCTCGGGGTTCTTGGCCAGGGCCTTGTCGAGGCCCATTTCGCCGAGTTTCTGCTCCATCTGCTTGCTGCTCTGGGCGAGTTTCTCGAGTTGGCCCGCCACGTTCTGCATCTGCTTGGCCAGGGCCTCGCGCTCGGCGGGCTTCATCTCGGCGCCGGCGCTACCGGCGAGTTGTTCGGCCATTTTTTCGAGGGCCTTCTTGGCGTCGGTGAAGTTGCCCTTGGCGAGGTTGCCGGCCACATCGGCCATGGGGCCGGTCTCCGGGGTGCGCAGTTGCTTGAGGGCCTGCTTGAGCGCATCGGCCTTCATCACGCTCTCGGTGTTCTTGAGGGCCTCGAGTTTGTCCTTCATGCTGGTGAGTTGCTTCACCGCGGCACGCTTGATCTCGTCGGGCGTGGTGGGCTTCTGCTCCGGCATGGCCCCAGCATCCGGCGGCGGCTGGTCGCCCTCGCCGAGTTTGGATGCCTGATCGCCGAGTTTTTTCTTCACCTCTTCGATGGCGCTGGTGGCTTGGGTCTTGGCACTATCTACCTTCTGCTCTTCAACCTTCTTTTCATCCGCCTTGGCCTGATGGCCGAGCACATCGAAACTCGGCAGGACGAGCCAGACCACGAGCACGGTGAGTGCCGCGGTGAGGGGGTAGTGCCAGTGGCGTGGCAGGGCGACGGGGACTGCGCGGCCGACGTTGAGGCCGCGGGCCTTCTGCGCTGCAGACTCGACCACCAGATCGCTCCATGCCGTGTGCTGGGCTTGCACCGCGAGGGCGGTGGAGACGGAGTCGTTCAGGCTTGCGCCTTCATCGACGCGGCGTGCCGCGGCTTCGGCGGAGGGGCGACGGATGAGGGACCAGCCAAGCGCGCCCACGAATGCGACGATCGACAGGCCGATCGCCACGCGCGACCAATCTACGGACAGAGCGAAGACCTGCTGAGCGATGCGCACGAGAAGGGCCGCGAGCAGGCCGCCGCTGACGCACCAGGCGAGATCGGAGAGGAAGCGGGAGACGAGCATCCGCCACCAAGCCCCGCGAATGACTGTGCGAATGGTGTTCATGGTGAGCGTCCTGTGAACCTCCCAAGGGTCTACCGCCGCAGACTCTATTCGGACGCCGCGGCGGGCGGGTTCGTTCCACCGCTCGCAATCCTAACAAATGCCGCGTCTGTGGCGCGTGAGCGGGGTCTGTGGCCCCCTTATCCTCCCCTCTCCCATGACCTCCAGCACACTTCCCACGGCCGCCGCGGAGCCCAAACTCGCCCCGCCCGCACACTCCGCCCCCTTTGGCGAGGGCAAGTCGCTGGCCTCCCGTGCCCGCGGGGCTGTGGCAGCCGCGGCAGCCGCGCTGCTGGCCAAGCAGCGCACGAAGCCCTGGGGCGGGCGGGCAGGAAGGGGCAACCACTGGTGCGCGGAACTCGAAGGCGACAGCATCCTGTCGTCTGAGTATCTGCTGATGAAGTTCATCCTCGGGCACGAGGGCGAACCCGGCAGCCCGGAGTGGAACACCCACGCACGCATCGCCAACCAACTCCGCCTTTCGCAGCGCGAAGACGGCACGTGGGGCCAGTACCCGGGCTCACCGGCGGACCTCTCGGCGTGCGTGAAGGCCTACTTCACGCTCAAACTCTTTGGCGATGGGCCGCAAGCCCCGCACATGGCGAGGGCTCGCGAGGCGATCATCGCTCGCGGCGGGGCAGAAAGAATCAACACGTTCAGCATGTTCTATCTGGCGTGTTTGGGGCAAGTGAGTTGGGAGGCGTGCCCGGCGATACCGCCGCAGATTGTGCTGCTGCCGCGCTGGTTCCCGTTTCACCTGGACAAGGTGGCGGCGTGGACGCGGACGATGATTCTGCCGCTGGCGTTGTGCTCGGCGCTTCAGCCGGTGCGGAGTCTGCCGCGCGAGATGTGGATTGATGAGTTGTTCATCGACCAGACGCTGCGGCAGCGGCTGGGCAGGCCGTGGGACGGCGGCAACCCCTTCACATGGAACAACTTCTTCCTCGCGGCGGACAAGTTCATCAAGTGGTGCCGCCGCTCGGGCCTGATGCCGCTGCGCGATGTGGCGGTGCAGCGGGCGGAGGAGTGGATCAAGCAGCGGATGGACCCGGCCAGCACGGAGGGGCTGGGGGCGATCTTCCCGCCGATGGTCTATGTGCAGGTGGCGTTCCAGGCGCTGGGGTACACACGCGACCACCCGATCATCCGTCAGGCGGAGGCCGACCTTGATGCGTTCATGATCGACGAGCCCCACGCGGACCCGCGGCTGGACCACATCCGCCTGCAACCGTGCTTCTCGCCGGTGTGGGACACGGCCATTGCCCTTGATGCCCTGACTGAGGCGGGGCTGACGGGGGCGAAGGATGACCGGGTGGCCGCGGCGTGCGACTGGCTGATCGACCGCGAGGTGAAGCGGACGGGCGACTGGATCAACAACCTGCGGCCGGCGGACCGGAACCTGCGGCCGGGCGTGGACATGGCGTGCTGGGCGTTTGAGTATCGCAACGATTGGTACCCGGATGTGGACGACACGTGCATGGTGGCCAAGGCGCTGCATCGCTGCGGCGACAGGCCCAACTCCACGCGCAACCGCGACGCGGCCAAGCGGGCGGTGCGGTGGATATTGGCGATGCAGAACGATGACGGGGGTTGGGCCGCGTTTGATCGCACGACGGACCGGCCGTGGATGGAGGCGATTCCGTTTGCGGATCACAACGCGATGCAGGACCCGAGTTGCTCGGACATCACCGGGCGCGTGACCGAGGCGCTGGTGTGCTGCGGGGTGGAGCGGAACCACGAGGCGATCACGAGGGCGGTCGAGTATCTGGTGCGCACACAGCAGCCGGAGGGGTGCTGGTGGGGCCGGTGGGGCGTGAACTACATCTACGGCACGTGGCAGGCGGTGAACGGGCTGGTGTTTGCGGCCAACGGGGGGGTTGCCCCGGTGTTGGCGGACGGGACGTCCGCCCCACCAGACTTACGCGGCGCGCTCGACAAGGCCCGTGCGTGGCTGCTCTCGGTGCAGAACGCCGATGGCGGGTTTGGCGAATCGGCCAACTCGTATCTGGACCGCTCGCTGATGGGCAGGGGCGAGAGCACGGCCAGCCAGACCGCGTGGGGGCTGATCACGCTGATGCACCTGTTGCCGGCAGAGCACGAGGCGGTGCGGCGCGCGGCCGCGTGGTTGATGGACGACCAACTGACGGCGGACAAGGGGCCGTTTGCGGCGAAGGCGTGTAGGTTGGCTGTTGCTGGCGATGCTGCCGCGGACGCGGAGAGGGCGCGGCTTGACCATGTGCGCGACCGCGCGGGCGGGTGGAGCGAGCACTTCTTCACGGGCACCGGCTTCCCGAAGGTGTTTTACCTGCGGTATCACCTGTACCGGCACAGTTTCCCGCTCAAGGCCTTGGCGCGATACGCCGCCCGCGTGAACGTGTGAGGCTTAGCCGCCTTTGGGCGCGGGCTTGTCAGCGGGCTTGGCCGTCGCGGGCTTCTTGGCATCGGGCTTCGCGGGCACGGCCTTCTTGGTCGGCGCGGCCTTCTTCGCGGCCTCATCGGCGGAGGCCACGGCCTTGGAGAGGGCAGCGTCCATCCCCATCGGGCTGCCGATGTAGGCGACCTTGCCGTCGTGGCCCACGACAAAGGCGCACGGGATGCCCTGCTGGCCGGATGCGCTCATCCACGTCTGAGCCGTCTCGCCGTCGGCGTCGTAGGCGACCCAGTAGCCCATCTGGTCGCCGCGCGTACGGACGAACTGTTCGAGTTTGATGAGCCGCTGGTCTGAGCCGGCGGCCTTGCGTTCCGACGCGGCCACGCCGATGATGGTGACCTTGTCCTGGTACTGGGCCTGCAACTGGCTGAGGTGCGGGATGCTCTGGATGCACGGGCCGCACCACGTGGCCCAGAACTCGACGACGTAGACCTTGCCCTTTTCAAACTTCGGCACGGCGTCGCCTTTCACCCACCGATCGATCGACAGCGCCGGGGCGGGCGAGCCGACCTTCAGCGTGGCGGGGCCGCGCGGGCGAGGCACCGCCTCGGCCTGCTTCTTCTCGTCTTCCTTGTCTTTGTCGTAGGGGTTGGACCCGGCCGCGCCAAGCCCGCTGGCCGCGGTGAGGCACGCCGCCACGCCAAGGGCCAGACCGATCCGCACGCCACCGGGCGTCACACTCTTCATTGGTTTGCTCCGCACAGGCCGCCGCGGCCCCGCACAGAACATTACGGCCCCCGGCGGCGGAAGGTTCCCCGCAGACCGACGATCACTCCCGATCGCTGCCCATCTCGGTCATGTAGTTGGGCGATTCTTTGGTGATGCGGATGTTGTGCGGGTGGTTCTCGATGATGGTGGCCGGGCTGACTTTGCAGAAGCGGGCCTCGCGCTGGAGGGTGGCGATGTTGGCGCACCCGCAGTAGCCCATGCTGGCACGCAGGCCGCCGACCATCTGATAGACAAACTCGGCGAGGCTGCCGCGGAAGACGACGAGGCCCTCCACGCCCTCGGGGACGAACTTGATGCGGCGGGCTTCGCCGTCGCCCTGCACATCTGAACCGGAAACCGCCGCGCTCCCGCCACCGGCACCCATCGGCCCCTTCTGGCCGTAGCGGTCTGCCGAGCCGGCGTTCATGGCACCCTCGGAGCCCATGCCGCGGTAACTTTTGTAGCGGCGGCCCTGGCGGATGACGAGTTCGCCGGGGGATTCGTCGAGCCCGGCGAACATGGAGCCCATCATCACCGCGCCCGCACCCGCGGCGATGGCCTTGGCGATATCGCCGGATTGGCGGATGCCGCCGTCGGCAATGACCGTCGCGCCGCGCCCGCCCGCGCCGCCGGAGGCCCCACGCACGGCGTCCATGATCGCCGTGAGTTGCGGGACGCCCACGCCAGTGACGATGCGTGTGGTGCAGATGCTGCCGGGGCCAATGCCGGCCTTCACCGCGTCGGCACCCGCGTCCACGAGCGCGCGGGCGGCGTCGGCGGTGGCGACGTTGCCGGCGATGACCTCGATGCCGAAGCGTTTCTTGATCTCGCGAACCGTTCGCAGCACGTTTTCGGAGTGGCCGTGGCTCGTGTCCACCACCAGCACATCCGCCTCCGCGGCCACGAGGGCCTCGGCGCGTTCGTACTGGTCCACACCCACGGCGGCGCCGCAGCGGAGGCGGCCGCGCGAGTCGATGCAGGCGCGGGGGAACTGGCTGAGGCGGTCGATGTCGCGCATGGTGATGAGGCCGGCGAGGCGGAACTCCTTGTCCACGATGAGTAACTTCTCGACCTTGTTTTTGTTGAGGATGACGCTGGCTTCTTCGAGCGTGGTGCCCGGCGGCGCGGTGACGAGGTTGCCGTGCGTCATCACGCCGCCCACGGCGGTGCGTTCGTCCTCGACGAACTTGAGGTCGCGGCGAGTGAGGATGCCCAGGACCTTGCCCTTGGGCTCGCCGCGGTCGGTGACGGGGAAGCCGCTGGCGCTGAAGCGCTGCATGAGGTGGCGGGCCTTGCCGACGGTGTCTTCGGGCGAGAGGGTGAGCGGGTCGAGGATCACGCCGTTGGCTGAGCGCTTCACCTTGCTCACCGCACGGGCCTGCTCCTCGATGGGCAGGTTGCGGTGGATCACGCCCAGGCCGCCCTCCTGCGCCAGCGCGATGGCGAGGGCGTGCTCGGTGACCGTGTCCATCGGGGCCGAGAGAAGGGGGATGTTGAGTTTGATTTTGGGCGTGAGTTGCGTGGTCGTGTCCGCATCCGCCGGGACCACGGTGCTGTGGCGCGGCAGGAGGAGCACGTCATCGAAGGTAATGCCCTCGAAGAGGATTTTGGATGTGGAATCGGGCCCGCCCGCGGTTGAACCGGCGGAGGGGCTGAGGCGCAGGCGAGTGGTCGGGGATTCCATGCTCATTCTTTGCGCATGGAGGGGGCGGGGCAAGGGGGAGCGCGGCGGCCAAGCTCAAGGCCCGGGGCCTCACGCCGCGAGCGGGCGGGCCTCGGCCTCACTGAGCGGCGCCTGGCTGAGCGTTGCCAGCGCCGCGTTCAGCGTCGCGAGGGTTGTCCGCGCGGGGTCTGTCACTTCCAGCCCAATCAGGCGCCCGTCGGCGGCAAAGTCGGCAACCAGACCTTGCCCGAGCGGACGCGTGGATGCCGCGTGATCGCCGGATTGACGAGGAAGATACAGATATGCCGCCATGGCGCGGCCTTTGCGAAACGTCATTTCGAGATGCCGTCCGCTCATGGGTATTGTCATTGTTGGAGAGGCCAAGGGAGGGGCGGCGCACGAAGGCTTGAAGACGCGGTGGGTTCAGGGACACCGACTCGCTCGCGGGGCCTCGCGAGTCGGTGGCACGAGCGGTGGCACGAGGCCCCCCCGTCCCCTGTACCATCCCGTTCCCGCCAAGGACCATCCCATGCCCTCCGCCTCGCCCAACCCCGCTTCTGCCGTCGGCCCCAAACTTCCGGTCTACATCCGGCACGGGCCTGCCGCGGCGGCCCCGAACACGCCCGCGAGCGTGGAAGAACTGCACCGGACCGAATGGCTGCTCACCAACGGCACCGGCGGGTTTGCGATGGGCACGGCCTTGGGCGCGCCTACGCGGCGCTACCACGGGCTGCTGGTGGCCAGCCTTCAGCCACCCGTGAAGCGCATCATGGCCCTGTCGGCGCTTGCCGAGACCATCACGCTCTCTCCCGGCGCGGCCAACGAGCAGCGGATTGATCTCTCCACGTTCTGCTTCCGCCCCGGCGTGCTGCACCCGCACGGACACGCGAACCTGGTGCGCTTCGAGAAGGATGTGGGCGTGCGCTGGCACTACAAGGCGGGGCCCGGCACCGTCATCAAGCACCTGCAACTGCTGCACGATGTGCCGGGGGCGGTGGTGCGGTACACGATCGACACCGGCGGCCGCGCGGCGAGGCTGACGGTGCGCCCGCTGGTGGCGCTGCGAGACTTTCACGCGCTCAACCTGCGCGACACCTCGCACGGTCGCTTTCGCGTGGGGTCCAAGGGCTCGGCGAGTGTGGATGCGGGGTGCGTGATCACGGCGCCCGAGGGCGCGCTGCACCTGACGTGCGCGTGCAGTTGGGGCGGCTCCGCCGAGTTCACGCGCGATGAGCAGTGGTGGTACGACTTCCAGTATGACCTGGAGCGCGACCGCGGCTACGACTTCCTCGAAGACCTCTTCAACCCCGGCCAGTTCACGATCGACATCCCCGCCGGCGCGGGCAAGGTGACGGCGACGGTGCACGCGGCGGTGGGCGGGCCCGACCCGCGCGATATTGATGCGGATGAGCGGCATCGGCGGATGCGCCTGACGGGCCTGCACAAGCAACTTCGGCAGACGCTGGGCGGCACCGAGCCGACAGCGGAACTGTTCGCGCTGGCGGTGGCGAGTGATGACTATGTGGTTCGGCGCGTGGCGCCGCCCGCGGGGCCCCTGGCGGGGACGGAGGACCGGGCGACGATCATCGCCGGGTACCCGTGGTTTGCGGATTGGGGCCGCGACTCCATGATCTCGCTGCCGGGCCTGCTGCTGACGACACGCCGCTTCGAGGAGGCGCGGCAGGTGCTGAAGACCTTTGCCGACCACCGCTCGCAGGGGCTCATTCCCAACGTGTTCGATGACTACACGGGGGAGCCGCACTACAACACCGTGGATGCGTCGCTGTGGTTCGTGCACGCGGCATGCAGTTACCTGGCCCTGTCGGGCGATGCCCTGTCGTTCAACAAGGACCTGTTGCCGGCGTGCCTTGATGTGGTCTCGCACTATCGCAAGGGGACGCGGTATCACATCGGGGTTGATCCGGCCGATGGGCTGGTGTATGCGGGCGACAGTTCGACGCAACTGACGTGGATGGACGCCAAGCGGGATGGCATTGCGTTTACGCCGCGGCAGGGCAAGGCGGTGGAGATCAACGCGTTGTGGTTCAACGCGCTTTCGTGGCTGGCGGACAAGGCCACGGGCGTGCCGGGCGCGGCGGACCTTGCCGCGCTGCGCGACAAGGTGGGCGCCTCGTTCCGCAAGCAGTTCTGGAACGCGGAACTGGGATGCCTGGTGGACCACCTGCTGCCGGGGCACGAGGGGTGGGCGCCGCAGAACGAGGTGCGGCCGAACCAGATTTTCGCCGTGAGCCTGCCGCACTCCGCGCTCGAACCCCCACAGGCGAAGGCGGTGGTGGCGTACGCGCGGCAGCGGCTGCTCACGCCCCACGCCGTGCGAACGCTCGACCCGGCGGATTCGCGCTACAAGGGCCGCTACCGGGGGCGCATGTTCGACCGCGATGCGGCGTATCACAACGGCACGAGTTGGCCGTGGCTGCTGGGCCCGCTGGCCGAAGCCGCGCTGCGGGTGGGGGGCTTCACGCCGCAGGCGCGGGCGGATGCACGGTCGATCCTCGCGGGGGCCCTGCGCTGGCTGGACCAAGACTGCCCCGGCCACCTGCCCGAGGTGTTTGACGGCGACCACGCAGCCGGCGACCCTCAGCGGCCCGGCGGCTGCCCGGCCCAGGCGTGGAGCGTGGCGGAGGTGCTGCGCGTGCTGACGCTGGTGGAGGGAAAGTGATCGTTCGGAGCGCGGCGGAGGTGGATGGTCTTGTCCGCAAGGCGGCGGCGGGCGATGCGCGGGCCCTCGGGGCCCTGCTGGTGCATTTTCAGGGAGATCTGCTCGCCAGCATCCGCCGGAAGATCGGGCGGCGGACGGCGGGGGCCTTGATCTCGCCCGAGGATGTGCTGCAAGAGACGTGGACCGCCGCGGCACGCTCGGCGGCGGGTATCGAGGCGCGCGGCGGGCAGGCCTTTCTCGCATGGCTCAAGACCATCGCCCGCTCGCGGCTGATCAACATGCTGGAGGCGACCAACGCCCAGAAGCGTGGCGGGGGCGGGGGGGGCGTAAGCGGTGGACGGAGCGGGGGCGGACGGCGGGCGACGACCGGGGCGGCGGGGGTGGACCCCGCAACGGTGAATGCCTTGGTCGAGCGATTGGCGGCGGGAACGGAGCGGCCCAGCGTGGTGATCCGCAAGCGGGAGGCCCTGGCCCGCACAGCGAAGGCCCTCGCGGCCGTGGAAACCGGCCAGCGAACGCTGATCGACATGCACATCGGGCGGGGGATGACCCACGCCCAGGTTGCCCGGCAAACGGGCAAGACCGAGGGGGCCGTAAAGGCGGCGATTCAGCGGGCGTTGGCGGCTATCCGTAAGCGATTGGAGGGGCCCGAGGCGTGATCGGTCCCGGAACAGGACCCGTGTTTTCCACCCACCCAGGTTGCCAAGCCCCCATAAACCCACCAAACAGAGGCCCGGAAACGGGTATCTGCCTGAGCGGCCGCCGCATTTTCCTGACAATCCGGGGAACCGGCGATAGAGTTTGAGCGGAGAGTGAGGAGTCGCCGGCGGTCGCCGGCCGTCGGAGTTCACAGGCACGCCCACTGCCCGGTTCTCGCTCTTGCTGTCGGTTCGTCGCCGCCCCGTCCCTCGGCGCGGCACCCGAACCGCCGGCCGACAGTTCGTTGCCATCTTTCAAGCCCGCGGCCCTCCCTCACCGGTAGCCGCGGGCTTCTTTTTTCACTCGCCCAGGACCCACCATGGGCGTGCCTTGGGGCGGCGAACCAGGCCGTAGGGCGTCACGCCCTCGCGCTCGATGACGGCCACGGCCTCTTCGGGGGAGTCGGTGACGGTGATGATGCGCTCATCGCCCTTGCTGATGGTGCCCGCCTCGACCATGCGCTGCTCGATGAAGGCGATGATGGGCTCCCAGTAACTGCGGCCCATGAGCACGATGGGGAAGTCGCGGATTTTGCCTGTTTGCACGAGCGTGACGGCCTCGAAGAGTTCGTCGAGCGTGCCGTAGCCGCCGGGCATGACGACGAAGGCGTAACTGTACTTGACGAGCATCACCTTGCGGACGAAGAAGTACCTGAACTCCACGAACTGGTCTACATAGGGGTTGGGGCGCTGCTCCTGCGGCAGCAGGATGTTGCACCCCACGCTCCGCCCGCCCGCCTCTCTGGCGCCGCGGTTGGCGGCTTCCATGATGCCCGGCCCGCCGCCGGTCATGATGGTGAAGCCCATGCGGCTGATCTGCCCGCTCACCTCGCGTGCCAGTTGGTAGTACGGATGGTCCTCCTTGAACCGTGCGGACCCGAAGACCGTGACGCACGGGCCGACGAAGTGGAGTTTGCGGAAGGCGTGGATGAACTCCCAGGCGATGCGGAAGACGCGCCACAACTCGCTGCCGCGCCGGCGCGGGCCTTCGAGAAAGAGGCGCTCCTCGGGGGCGCTAGTGGCCTTGCCCCAGGGGGCGGGTGGGGGTTTCAGGTTGGGGTTGGGGTCAATCAAAGATAAACCACAAAGGCACAAAGGTCACAAAGGTCACAAAGGAAGGCACGGGAAACCGGAGGAATCGTGCGAAGGGACGGGCCTGCGTCGGAGGTGGGGCTGCGGGCGGGAGGTGGAGGGGGCAGGTGCGCACGATGCCTGTCGTCCCGCGATGGGCCTTTGTCTGTGAGCCTGTTTCAGAACACAAAGCAGGCCGCCCACCCCCCGCCCCCTCCCTCTGGGAGGGGGTGTTCTGAAACAGTCTCCTGCCTTTCTTCGTGCCCTTTGTGTCTTTGTGGTTCATTTCCTACTCGGCACCCGCCGCTGGGAACTCGGGTTTCTCGCCGCTGAGCACGCGCCACACGTCTTTGACGACCCAACTCATGTTCGCGTGGGCGAGGTCGGTCGCCGAGGCGATGTGGGGCGCCAGGTGCACGTTGGGAATCTCCAGGAGCGGGTACGTCGCGTCGAAGGGCTCGGGCTCGTGCACATCCAGCATGGCGCACGCCCCGGGGTTGGCGATCATGAACTCGGCCAGGGCGTGGTTCTCTACCACGAAGCCACGGCTGGAGTTCACGAAGATCACGTCGCCCTTCATGCGCCCGAAGGCGTCGGCATCGATCAGGCCCGCGTTGGACTTGCGCCCGTCCACGTGCACCGTGATCGCGTCGCTCTCTTCCAGCAGTTGCTCGCGGGTCACGGGCTGTGCCCCCCACCGTTCTTGGGCGGGAATCTGCCGCAGGTCGTGGTACACGGCCCGCACGTTCATGGCCTGGGCCACGCGGGCCATGCCCGAGCCGATGCGGCCGCACCCGTAAATGCCCAGTGTGAGTTGGCAGAGTTGGCGGGCGGCCTTGAACTCCTCGCGCACCTCGCGCCAACGGGCCGGTTCCAGCGGCCCCTCGAGGAACGCGCGGGGGCGCGTCGCGTCAAGGAGCAGCGCCCACACATACTCGATCACGGCCCGGGTGTTGGCATCGGGGGTGGAGACGACCGCGATGCCGCGCTTGGCGCACGCGGCGAGGTCCACGTTGTCCAGGCCCACGCCCGCCCGACCGACCACCTTCAGGCCCGGGGCCTTGGCGAGGAGGTCGGCGTTCACCTTTGTGTACGTGCGAATCACCAGCCCCGCGGCGTGCGCCAAGGCCTGCGTGAAGGCGGGCTGATCGTCGTAGGAGACGTTCTGGACATCGCAGCGCTCGCGCAGCCACGCCGCGGCGGTCTCATCAAGGTGCTCGGTCTGGATGACAAGGGGCTTGGGCACGTCGGTCGATAGAGGTTATCGACCGGGCGCGGGCGTGGAATGAGGTCGGGACAAGTCGGGGAAGGAGCCCCGGGACGTGCGCTCAGGGCTTGTCGCCCGAACTGCCCTTGTCGCCGTCGCCGTTTCCGGTTTCGGCGGGCTCGATGATCGAGCCCATCGAGCCCTTGCTCGTGGCCATCAGCGGGTCGCGCCCGAAGCCGATGATCTGCTCGCGCTTGAGTTCGGCGTGCTCTTTGTGCGTGGTCAGGCAGACGGCGCGGCCGTCTTTGTCCACGCTCTGGGCCAGGCGAAGGGCCTTGTCCTTGTTGAGGCCGAAGAGTTCTTGCCCGAGCCGGATCACGTAGTCGTAGGTGTGGTCCTGGTCGTCCAGCAGCACCACGTTCCAGAGCCAGGGCTGCTTGGTCTGCGGCTTGGCCGCGGGCTTCACAGCGGACTGCGGCGCGGACGCCGCGCCCGATTCCACCGCTGGACGCCTTTGACCTTGGGTGCTGGACATAACGCCACAACCATACGACACGCGCAAGCAAAAAGATGCCTTGCTTGGTAAATGGTCGGTGAATCCGGAGGTTTCCCGCTTCGGACTTTTGCCTTGACACCGGGGAAAGTTCCGATAGCCTGTAGTTGTAGGGTTCTTGATACCCTGAAATGGGTGGCTTGGCTTCGTTCGTTTGGTGCCTCTCGCGGGAATCGGGCTCACACGGCCTTTTTTGCGGAGCGTGCGATGAACAAGGGCGACCTGGTTGAATCCGTGGCGTCGGAACTGAAGACGAGCAAGGCGGATGCGCAGCGTGCCGTGGACGCGGTGCTCGCCTCCATCTCCAAGGGCCTCAAGTCGGATGCCAAGGTGAACATCGTGGGCTTCGGCACGTTCGCCAAGCGGCAGCGCACCGCGCGTGAGGGCGTGAACCCCATCACCAAGCAGCGGATGCACATCGCCGCGAGCATCACCTGCGGCTTCCGGCCCAGTGCCCAACTCAAAGAAGATATCTGAGCGGCGGCACAGACCGCACGCGGGGGCCCGCCGGGGCGTATGGTGCGTTATGACCACACGCCGCGTGCTGACGCTCGCTGGCCTCCTTGCCGGCGCACTGGCGATCCCCGGCCACGGGCAGGATGGGCCCGTGCCCGCCGAAGAACCGGCGCCCAAACTCACGCTCGAGCAACTGCCGCCCGCGATGCGGCTGGGCGTGCGTGTGGAACTGGCCCGCCAGCAGTTGCGGGTCGTCCGGACACTGGTGATCGTGCCCGATGCCCGCTCGTACCTCGCGGCCGTCGGGTCGTGGTCCATCAACGCGCGGTTTCCGGTGCTGATCGACGACGGTTCGTGGGACGCCCGCGAGAACATCGCCCGCTTTGCTCGCGGCTTTTCCCCGACGGCGGTGGTGCGCTGGTCGGCCCCCGCGGCGCTCACGCTCCCGCCGGAGGCTGGGGCTCGGCAAGCGCAGATTGCGGATGCCGCGGCACGGGCGTGGTCTGCGCCCAACGCCGCGGCACTGAACGAACACTGGGCGACACTTGGCTTTGTGCCCCCGGGCGCGGTGATTGCGAGCACCGCCGACCCCGCGTGGACGGGCGCGCTGGCCCTGGCCTCGGCCCGGGGCCAACCGATCATCTGGCTCGAGAAGCCGGCAGGCACGGGCGATGTGAACGGTGCGATGACGCTGGAAGTGTTCGACGCATGGTCTGCGAGCGTGGCGGCCGCGCTCGACCAGAGCGGGCACTCGTGGCAGGGCCTGGGTGAGGGGATCGATGCGATCACGCTGTGCCTGAACATGCCCGGGCGCACCATGGTGCCAGCCGCGGCTGGCGGCGCGGCACCCAAGCCCAACCCGCGTGACTTGTTCAAGGCCGTGCCGGGCGAACCCCTCGCGACCACGGACCTGCTGGGGCGCGCCACGACGGGAGACCGCACCGACCGATGGGCGTGGTGCGGACAACTCTTGGGGACGGAGGCGGGCGCGGCGTACAGGGCGATGTCGGCCATCTTCCTGCAAACCAAAGAGGCCTGGCTCTTCAACGGCTACGAGAGCGCGGCCCCATGGAACCAGTTCGCGCCGGGCGAGGGCGCCGGGCTGCTCAAGAAGGCCGGGTGGAAACTGCGCGTGAGCGATGCGCCCAAGCAGGGGGCCGACGACTTCCGCGACTGGGCCGCGGGCGGCTGGGCCAACATCGGCTGGAACGCACGCAAGACCAGCCCGAGCGCCGAGCCCCTGGGGCGCGGCGGCGTGCACGCGGGCCTCATCACCGCCACGACCAGCGGCATGAGCGAGAGTTTCGACCTGCGCCCGGGGCAGGCGCTCGCCTGCGATGTGCCCTTTCTTGACGTGCCGAGCGTCGTGTACTTCGTTCACTCGTGGTCGGCCACGGCGCCGGGCAATCGCGCCACCATCGCCGGCCGCTGGCTTGAGCGTGGAGCCGCGGCGTATGTTGGTTCGGTTCACGAGCCCTACCTGGCCGCGTTTGTGCCGCCTTCCGGGTTCGTTGCCCGCATGTTGGCACCTTCGCCGCTGGGGGCCGCGGCACGGATCGAAGGGAGCCCGCCGTGGCGCATCACGGTGATCGGCGACCCGCTCACGACGCTTGGCCCACCCGCACCGACGAGCGAGGCCCAACTGCCGCTGGCCGATGCCCGGGATGTGCAGGCCGAACTGGCGGAACACCTGAAGACCAAAGACTTTGCGACGGCGCTCTGGAGCCTCGCCTTCCTGGGGCGAGACAAGGACGCGGCACGGCTCGCCAGTGCGTTGTTGCGCGATGACCCGGACGCGGTGAGTGTCCAAGTCGCGCTCGCGGCTGTAGGGCCCGCCTTTCGCCAGACCGATCAACCGTTGTTCGCCCCTCTGGTCGAGCGAGCGGTGGATGATAAGGGTGCGCGGCCGGCGGTGCAAGACCTTGTCTGGCACGCTCTGGCCGCGGCGGTGCCGGCCGTGTCTGAGCGTGAACTCACGCTGCTGGGCCGGTGCCTGCGCAATGGCAACTACAAGCACGATGCGGAGCGGCTCGCCGGCATTCTGCGCAAGGCTCGGGGCGATGCGGCGGCGAAAAACTTTCTTGAGGATGCGGCGCGGCGTGCGCCCAGCCCCGGCGTTCGTGAGCAGATGCAGGTGCTGCTCACGGGGCCGAAGAAGCCGTAGGCACCTCAAACTCGGCCGATGCCGCGCCGTGCAGGCCGGTGGCGTGAACCGGGCCGGGCGCTGCTGTGCTGCCGGCACGCCGCATGGATCGGGCCGAGATGCCCCACCACACACGGTCGGCTCCCGCCGCTTGGCCGAACGCGGCCGCGTCGGTCGCAGAGCGAACGGCGCGTGAAACCTCGACCACGCCGCCGGGAGGAACCATCGGCAACAGGCTGGCCGCATCACGCGCGGCCGAACCGGCAAGGTTTGCCAGCACCGTGGCGCCGCTGCGCACCACGCCGATGAGCGTGCCGCCGCGGGCATCACCGGCGCGTGCTTCGAGCGTGGCGGGGCCGATGCTCATGAGCGAGGCCGGCGGCAGTTGCACGATCCTCGCGCCCTGCCGCTGTGCCGCGGCGAGGGCCTGACATTGCGGGAGCGTGGGCTGGCCCTTCCACATCGCCCACAGGTCCGGGCAGACCAGCACCTCGCGTACGGCGAGTGGGCGGATGAGGTCCGGCAGGCCGGAGACATCTGCCAGTGTTGCCCCCGGCACCACGATGCGCGGCACGTGCCATGCTCCCAGGGCGCGCAGGGCGCGGGGCACGGCGCGGCGTGCGAGGCCCGGCTGCTTGGATGAGCCGCCCCACAGGAGCGCGTCACTCTCGGCGCGAATGAGGATTGCCGAGCCGTCGCCCACGGCCAGCGCATCGATGCGGACGCGCGGGCCGATGCCGCGCAGGGGCAGGGCGATCTCCACCAGCAGCCAGCACGCAACCAGCGCGGCGGCCCACCAAGCGCGGGCCGAGTGTGTGCTGGCCCAGCCGAACCACCAGACGAGCACGCCGGTGGCACAGGCCGTCCACAGGGCCGAAACGGCGGGCAGATACAGCGCGGTGCCGGGCAGGCCGTCGATCAGTTCGGCCAGTGTGTTCACCACGGCCGCGAGCGTGAGCAACACCGCGCCCGCGGCCGCCGCGAGCCACGCAGAGACGCCTGCCAGCAGCAGGGCCACAAAGCCCAGCCAGAGCAGCACGGAGAAGAGCGGCACGAGCAGCAGACTGGTGAAGGCGCCGAGCGGGCTCACCACGCCGGTGTGATAGAGCACCAGCGGCACGCTCACGGCCCAGCAGAGCACACTGGTAGAGAGGAGTGTGGCCAGGCCCCGGCCCAGAGCGCCGAGCACCAGGCCGCCGATGCGGCGGCGGCGAACGAGGCCGCGCAGGCCGGGCGGAAAGAGGCGCGCGTGAAAGGGGCGGCCGAGGCCGATGAGCACGGCGGTGATGCCAAAGGAGAGTTGGGCACCCGCGCTCCAGAGGTCCATCGGCCTCCAAAGCAGCACGCCCAACGCCACCCACGCGAGGATGGTGAGCCGGTCGTATCGCCGCCCGGCCAGTTCTGCCGCGAGCAGCGCCAGCACCATGATGCCGCTGCGGATGATCGGCGCTCCGGCCGGAACCACGAGCAGGTAGAGCACGACAAACGCGCCGGCGATCAGCGGCTCCCACAGACCGCGGTCGCCGGTGAGGCGGATGAGGACCAGCACCACGCCGGTCATCACGACCAGGTGAAAACCGCTGATGGAGAGGACGTGGACGATGCCGAGGCGCGCGAAGCGGTCGTTGATGGCCACGAGGGCCGAGTCTTCGCGACCGATGAGCAGGGCGCTCAAGAGGGCTTTGGCTTCGCGTGCGGACCCGGTTTCCGGCTCGTCTTCCGGGTCTATCGCGGCCTGCAACCACCCCGCCGCGCCGGCGCGGAGCCATGCGAGCGCCCGCAGCGAACCGCGCTCCAGGCGGGTGGCGAGCGTCGCCGGTTGGTGGGCGGTGTGCTCTACAAGCGCGGCGGATTCAACCTCCAGGCGGCCCACGCGCCCCTCCACCGAGGCCCACAAGCGCGCATCGCGTTCACCGGGGTTGAGCGGGCCAGACACGGGGATAAACAGGCCGCGGATGCGCACGGCATCGCCCGCGCTCACGCCCACAAGGCTGCCCGACACCGACACGCGCATCACGCCGCTGGCGGGCAGAGTGCCGGCGTCGCCCGACATTTCCCGCACGGAGAGATCAAACAGGGTTGATGCGAAGACCGCGGGCCCGCTCGCGTTCAGCGTCCGTGTTTCCACGACGCGCGGCGATTCGAGCACCACGCCATCGAAGACCGCGGGTAGACCCAGACGCGCGGCTGGCGAGTCGGCATCCACCAGCCTCAGCACGCTGTCAACCGGCGCTTCACGCACGCGCAGGCCAAACCAGCCGATGCTGATGGCCACCACGCACGCGGCGAGCGCGAGGCGGGATGCCCACCGGCTCGCGAGCAGGGCGAGCACGAGCGCGCCAGCCGCGCCGGCGAACCAGAGGGCGGATGGGCCAAGGTCAATCGCGCGGGCGGCGATGAGGCCGACGGCAAAGAGCGAGAGAGCGATGGCCGCGCGGACCCGCGCGGCTCGCACGTGCGCGGAGGCGCCGCCAGCACCGGGCTCGGATGGATCGCCCTGGGCAAACACGCGGTCAACGTACCAAGAACGGGGCGGTTGGGTCGGTGGTGGGCGTGAGCGCGGGAAATCACGGTTTGGAGTCGCCGCCGGGGGCGGCGAAAAGGGCTTAGACTCTGCCCCATGTGGGCGGCACTCACCGTTTCCGCGTTTGTGGCCGTTGGGGCCGCCGGGGGCTCTGCGCAGGCCCCCGTGCGCCCGCCGTCAGCGCCACGGGCGCCCGTCGCCGCTTCGCCCGAGACGAGCAGCGCGCCAACCAACAAGAGCCCCGCTCGCCCGCCCAAGGCCCGCGCGGCACCATTGGTTCCCGCGCCGCACCCGCTGATGACCGAGGTGCTCTTCGCCGTGCCCACGGGCGAGAAGGGCGATGCCAACGGCGACGGGACGCGCGAGGTTTCGGGGGATGAGTTCATTGAACTTGTCAACCCGCACGAGGAGCCCATCGACCTGGGCGGCTATCGCCTGGCAGATCGCTCGATGGGCACCAAGGACGCGATGGGTTTCGTCTTTCCGGCCTGCACGCTGGAGCCCGGGCAGGTGGTGGTGGTCTTCAACGGGCACAAGAGCACGTTCGATGGGCCCGTGGGAGATGCGCGGCGGGCGCCATCGCTGCCGCACGAGCGATTCCACAAGGCCCTCGTCTTTTCCATGAACAACACCAAGTCGCGCATTGGCTTGGCCAATGGCGGCGACCTGGTCGCGCTCGTGGCTCCCGGCGGCGAAGTGGTGGAGGTGGTGCGCTGGGGTCAGTTTGACGAGAAGCCCCCGGCCGCGCCGCTGATGGAGGAGGCCCCCGCATCGGCCCGCGGCAGCGTGACGCGGCAAACCCTGGACGGACCGTTCGTCTCGCATGATGCCCTGGGTGTACCCTTCAGCCCCGGCGAGTTTCCGCCCATCGCGGGCAGCCCGCCGCCGCCCACCACACCTGCTTCTGCCACGCCCACTTCGCCCGCCAAGCCGCCCAGCAAGCCGAAGTAGGCGGCGCCTCTCCCGCTCTCCGCCTCCTGCTGTTCCCTCACACCTGTCCCCTACCACCTTCCCCATGGCATGGATCACCAAAAACTCGGGCTCGATGACTGTTCCGCGTCGCGGCGAGCCGTATCTCACGGCGGCGCTGAAGGACCAACTCACGCGCGAAACCCTGCCGCGGTATGAGGTCAAGCAGGGTGCGCTCCTGCCGACGCTGCACGCGGTGCAGCACATGTGGGGGTGGCTGCCGTGGCAGGCGATGGAAGAGATCGCGGCGTTCCTGAACCTCAAGCCCGCGGAGGTGTGGGACACGGCGAGTTTTTATGAAGAGTTCTGGCTGCAACCCAAGGGCACGAACGTGATCGCGGTGTGCCGGTCGATCTCGTGCGAGGTGTGCGACCACAAGAAGATCACGGATGCGTGCCGCGCGAAACTGGGGATTGAGGTTGGCGAGACGACGGACGACGGCAAGTTCACGCTGGTGGAACTGGAGTGTTTGGGGCTGTGCGAGGGTGCGCCGGCGTGCCTGGTGAACGAGAGCATGCACATGTGCGCGACGCCGGAGTCGATCGCGAAGGCGATTGATGAGGCGGGCACTGGCACGGGCCACCACTGACCCGCGGCCCCCCCACTGGGCGGCGGAATCACCCAAAGCGAGCGGCAGGATCAACAGCGAGCCGAACGCCTGGACTCATCGGCGTTCTGTTTGTGTTATGCTGCCTTTGCGGAATCTGAGGAAAGCCTGAATCCAGCGCCCGTGTTTGTTAGTATTCACTATAGAACACCGGGCCCGGATACTACTCATGACCGCCACCCCACCGCCTGAGGGTCTTGCGTTGACAGAACGGGTGCGCGACCTGGAACTGCGCGTGGCCGCGCTGGAACTCGATCTGCGCCTGGTCAAGGACCGCCCCCCCGTGGATGCGCCCCGAGCGACTGTGGCGGTGCCGATTCGCGCGCCGATGGTGGCCACCCCGCCGCCTTTGCCGGTGGTGGCTGGGCCGGTTGCCACACCCACGCCGGCGGCGCCACCTGCGGCTCTGGACCCGCGGGCCGATGCCGGGCATTTGGGCAGACTTGCGAGCGCGGCAAGCGCCCGCCGCGCAGGAGACACCGCCACTGAGCAGGGGCCTTCGTCGCTGGCGGGCACCGCCCGAACTGGCGCACCCGCGCGGGACCGGCCCGCTGCCCGGGTGGCGCTGAGCGATGCCTTCGAGCAGCGCATCGGCGGGCGGCTCTTTGCCATCGCCGGCGCGCTCGTGGTCGTCATCGGACTGGGCCTGTTCATGAAACTGGCGGTTGACCAGGGGTGGCTCGGACTGATGCCCCCGACAATCCGCTGCATTTTCGGCGCGGTGTTCGGCCTCGTGCTGGTGCTGACGGGCGAACTCGCGCGTCGTCGCATCAATGCCTGGGCCGCGACCGGCCTCTTTGCCGCGGGCATCGGCGCGGTGTATCTGTCGATCTACGCGGCGTACGCGTTCTTTTCCCTACTCTCACCCGGCACCGCCTTTGTGCTGCTGGCCCTGGCCGCGGCGCTTGGGGTTGGTGCCGCGGTGCGGGCCAACCTCGCGGCGGTGGCGGTCATTTCGCTCGCGGGGGGTTACCTCGCGCCGCTGCTGGTGCGCTCCACCAACCCATCAGCGCTGGTTCTGCCCATCTACTTGCTGGTGCTCCTTGCGGGGGGCCTGTCTCTGAGCGCGTGGAAGCGGGGGCATTTCCGGCTGGTTGGGGGTGTGGCATGGACGGGCACGCTGCTGCTGGGCACGCCGTGGCTGCTGTTTCAGGGGCGCAGCGCACCCGAGATCGCGCTGGTGTTTCTGGCCGTGGCGTGGGGCCTGATGCACGCCGGCCACGCGTTATCGCTGTGGGCCCCGGCCCTGCCCGAACCGGCGTACGACGATGAAACCCCGCGCTCGCCGGTGCGCCTCTCGCCTGCCGCGGCACTGGCGGTTGGCGCGAGCGTGTCGGCCAGCTCGTGGGCAGTCGGCTTTGGAGCGTGGGTGCTCCACGGGACCGGCCTGCTGCCGGAATGGATGGCCCCGGCCGCGGCCATCGCGCCTTGCATCGTGCTCGGGCAGGTGCTTGCCGGCGGCCTGCGCGTGCTGCGCGACAGCCCGCGAACCAACAGCGAGGCCTTCGGTGCGGTGCTGCTCGTGCAGGCGGCGGGCCTGCTCATCGCGACGATCGCCCTGGGCGTGTCGGGCACGGCGGTGGTGGTGGTGTGGCTGGGGTTGGGGCTCGCGGCGATCGTGGCGGGCAACTGGGTGGGCGCGCGGGGGTTGCGTGTTTACGGCGTGGTGCTCTTGACCATCGGTACGGCACGGCTGGTGTCGTACGATCTGTTCTTCCTCGGAGCGGCCACGCCCCTCGCGGCCCGCTGGGGTGTGGAGTTCTCGTGGTGGATGCTGCTGGCCGCTGGCGCCGGCTGCGCATGGCTTGCCGCGGCGGAACTACTGCGACGCGGGCGCGCCCTCACCGGCGATGCGATCGCCAAGCCCGCCAGCACGCTGCGCCCGCTGAACCCGGCGCTGTGCGCGGCTGTCATAGGCGTGCTGCTGCTCACCATCGCTCCGGTAAACAGGGGCACCGAGGCCGCGCCGCTCATGTTCATGTGGGCGGGGCTGGCCGTGGTGCTGTCGCTGGGTGCTGCACGAGTCGTGAAGGCGGGCGTGTGTGGGCTTGCGCTCATTCCAGCAGTGCTCGCTGTCGCGGCGTGGCGCGTGGCCTTTGTCGGCGGTGATTGGCTTCACTTCTCCACGACCATGCCGGTGGTCGGTCTGCACTCGGGAGCGTGGGCGGGGCTGGGCCTGCTGATCGCCGGCGCGATGGTGTGGACACGACTGACCGGTGTCGTGCGCGGCGGCTGGGCGTTGGTGTTGGCGGTCTTCGCGCTGTATTGGACGAGCGTGGAGGCGGCCCGCCTGGGTGGCGTGCTGTTCCACCCGCCCACAGCACCGATCGCGGTGCTCGCGTTCTGGTGGATGACCCTGAGCGTGGGCGCCAGCCGGCTGGCATCGCGCTGGCCCGGGCGGGACCTGCGCCCCGTCGCGGCGGCACCGATGCTGGCCGCGCTGGTGGCGTGGGGCATCGCGTTCCTCAACCCCAGCGCTCGGGGCTTCACGCAGACGATGCCTGTGTATGGCCTGCACATGGGCGTGTGGACGCTGCTGCCCATGCTGGTGATGGCGACGTTGATTCTCCGCGGCATCGCCGAGCCGGCCCGCAGACGCTTGCTGCTGCTGCTCGCCCTCTTCGGCGGCGCCATCACCACGATCGAGGCGGCTCGCCTTGGCGCAGTATTCTCGTTACGGCCGACAGCGCCTGTTGTGTCCGTGGCCGCGTGGTGGCTCGTGCTGGGGCTCGGCGCCACCGCCTTCGGCCGGGTTCGCAACTCGCTCGCCGCACAGACGGCCGCGCTCCTGCCCGCGGGCGCATCACTCCTTGCCTGGGCCGCCGCCTTCGTGGCACCCGGCGGCATGCGCCTTACCACCTCCATGCCGTCGCTGGGTCTCCACAGCGGCACATGGGCTGCCGCGCCCCTGCTGGCGGGCACTTGGTGGATCACGCGTGGTTCACCCGGCCCGGTGCGCCTCGCGGCCCTCTGGGTGATCGCCCTCGCCGGCTTCTATGCGAGCACGCTCGAAGTGGTGCGGCTCGCCGAGTTGGGCCTGAGTGAACCACGCGCGGCTCTGGCCGCGGTCTCGATCTGGTGGGGTCTATTGGGCATCGCCGCCGTGGTCGTGGGCTTTCTACGGCGCGTGCCGCCCGTGCGCTACGCCGCGCTCACGCTCATGACCCTCGCCGCGGGGAAGGTGCTGGTGATTGATCTGGCCGGAGCACCGCCCATGGCCCGCATCGCCAGTTTGGTGGCGACGGGGCTGCTCATGTTGGCCGTGTCGGTGATCTATGCACGGGTCGCCAAGAAATTGGCGCAGGAAGAAGATCACAGGCCGGGCTGATTCCCGTGGCACGTCACTATCATTTCATCGATGTCGCCCGGCACACCTGCACCGCTCCAGCCACGGCCGCCGCGCTCTGCGTGGTACAACCTGGGCGCGTTCTTCGGCCACATCGGGCGGGCGATTGTGGCCGACACCCCTAAGCCGGGGCCGACAGCGACGGCCAAGCGTGTGAGCACGCAGGAGCAGCCGACGCAGAGCCCCATTCCGGGAACACGGGCGACGCTCCGCCGCACGACGACCGATGAAGTTATCATCGAGCCGTTGGAACCGAGGACAAACCCATGACGAACTCTGCACGCACCGCCCGCCGCGCACTGAACTCTGGCTTTCGCGCCGCGGCTGCTCGCACGCTTTGGGGCCTGCCGCTGCTGGCGGTCCTCACGCTGCTGGGGGCGTGCTCGTCCGGCAGTTCGGGCGTGCTGTTTGTGAACGCGAGCACATCGACGCTTTCGGTGGCCGGAGGGAGCGGCGAGGCGGTGGTGGTGGCGCCGGGCGCGAGCGCCACGGCGCCGGCGTGGGGCACGGCGGGCAGTTTGACGGTGAGCGAGACCGACTCGGCCGGTGCCGCGGCGGGGCGGTATAGCGTGCCGCTGGTGCGGAGCGGGCCGGCCACCATTACGGCGCGTGGGCCGCGGGGCCAACTGCTGTTCGATGTGGCCGACCCGCGCACCGAAACTACGGCGCAGGAACGGCAGATCCGGCGTGATGTGATCGACCGGCCCACGGGCAACTTCAACCGCTGAAGAAGGCACTGGGGACTGGGGAACACTGCGGACACGGCAGTGCTCAGGCTGGCGAAAGCGCGCGCTGCACGCGAGTGAGCACAGAGGCCTTGCCCAGCACCGCGGCCACATCGCCCAGCGGGGGGCTCGCTGTGCCGCCCGAGAGCGCCACACGCAGGGGCTGAGCGATGTCGCCCATCTTCAGGCCGGTCGCTTCCGCCCGGGCCTTGATCCACCCATCTACGGCCGCGGCATCGCCCGACCAGTCTGACGCGGCCCAGACGGTGAAGGCTTCGAGCACGCCACGCCCCGGCGAGCCCGATGGGCCGATGTGCTTGGCGACGGCCGCGGCGTCGTAAGCGAGATCGGTATCGGCCACGAGGGCGAAGGCGACGACCTTGGGGAGGTCGGAGAAAATCTTGGTGCGCCCCTTGGCCATGCCGATGAGCGCGGTGCGGCGTGCCTCACTTAGCGCGGCCCACCTGGCCCCGAACTCCGGCCGGTGCACGCCCGCCCACGCACGGACGCGGGCGTCAAAGTCGCCGTCGCTGAGCGCGGCCACATAGTCGCCGTTGAAACTCAGGAGTTTGACGCGGTCAAACTTGGCGCTCTGCTTGTGGATGCGTTCGATGGAGAACGCGCCCGCCAAGTACGCGGCGTCGAACTTCTCCTTGTCCTTGCCGTCGGGCATCTTCTCGCCGGTGCTCCAGCCGAGCAGGCCGAGAAAGTTCACGATGGCCTCGGGCATGTAGCCGCTGGCCCGGTAGTCCCACACCTCGATCTCCGGGAGGTTCACGTTGAAGGGCCCGGCGAGGGCCTCGGCGATCTCCATCTGGTCGCTGTCACCCGAAAGGAACGTGTTCACGGTGGCCACATCAAGCCCGCACTTGGCGGCGACATCCGCGGCCAGCATCGGCGCGCCGCCACCCGCCGCGGCTTTCACCATCGCATCTTTCACGGCCTTGCGGGCGGCCTTGGCCTTGTCGCGCTTGCTCATCTTGCTGCCATCAATGTTGCAGATGAGCGGCATGTGTGCGTAGACCGGTGTGCGGAATCGCGCCCCCGTGGTGCCGTTGGCTGCGTTGCGGTCATCGTTCAGGCGCGTCAGTGTTTCCTGCATCGCCACGTGCCGCGGCGTGTTGATGAGGTGCTCCTGGGCCCGCAGCACGTGCGTGACGCCCATGAGTTCATCATCGATCACTACCGCAAAGTGATAGGTCGGCAGGCCGTCGGCCTTGCGGATGACGAAGTCATCCACCTCGCCCGCGGCAAACTTCACATCGCCCAGGACCTGATCGTGCACCGCGATGCCATGGTCGGGCATCACAAACCGGACGACGTGGCGCTCACCGGGCTGGCCACCGGCCCCCAGTGCACGCGCGATCCGCTCCGTCGGCCGCACGCCGGGTTGCACATCGGCCGGGCGCGGGTATTTGAAGGTCGCCTTCCTTGCCGCGGCTTCTTTGCGGGCCTTGTCGAGTTCCTCGTTGGTTTCAAAGGCCGGGTACGCGCGGCCGATGTCGAAGAGGTGCTCGATGTAGGCGTTGTACATCTCTTTGCGCTGGGCCTGAAAGAAAGGGCCGACAGGGCGGCTGTTGGCACCGATGTCGCCAAGTGTGGGGCCGTCGTCCCAGGTGAGGCCCAGCCAGGCGAGGTCGTCGAGGATGCCGCGGGCGGATTCGTTGCTGGAGCGTGCCGCGTCTGTGTCTTCGATGCGGATCATGAACCGCCCGTCCATCCGCCGCGCATAGGCCCAGCAGAACAGAGCCGAACGCGCACCGCCCACGTGCAGGTGGCCGGTGGGTGAGGGGGCAAAGCGTGTGACCACGTTGGCTGAGGGCATAGGGGTGAAGGGTACGGAGAGGGCGGGGGTTGGGATTACACTCCGGCGCGCATCCGCCGACCCCGGCCCTCGCACTTCACGGCACGCCCCATGTCTGACACCACACCCACCACGGCATCGTCTCCCACGCCGCCGGCCGACCGCGGCGGCCCGGTGCCGGGCGACCGCATCGGACATTACACGATCGTGCGCTGCCTGGGTGTTGGGGGCATGGGCGCGGTGTATGAGGCCCTGCAAGACCAGCCGGCCCGCAGCGTGGCTGTGAAGGTCATGCGCTCGGCCGGCACGCGCCAAGAGCGCGCCCGCTTCCGGGCGGAGGCCGAGGCCCTGGGAAGGATGAACCACGCCGCCATTGCGCGCGTGTATGACGCGGGGACTGCGCCGCTGGTGCGGGGCGGCTCGACCGCGGATGAAGAGCCTGTTGCCTACATCGCCATGGAGATCGTGCCGGGGGCGACCACGATCACGCGCTACGCGGGCAACCACCGCCTTTCGCTGCTTGACCGCGTGGCGCTCCTGCTGCCGGTGGTGGATGCGCTGGCGCACGCCCACGAGCGCGGCGTGATTCACCGCGACCTGAAGCCCGGCAACATTTTGGTGGATGGCGACGGGCGCGCCCGGCTGATTGACTTCGGCATCGCCCGCCAGGCGCGTGCCGCCATCGTCACCACCAGCACCGCACCGGGGCAGATCATCGGCACGCTTGCGTACATGAGCCCTGAGCAGGCGGCCGCGCAGCGCGGCACGCTGGACTGGCGCACGGATATTTATTCCCTGGGTGTGGTGCTGCACGAACTCGCGACGGGCACGCTGCCGTATGAACTGGCGCGTGCGGATGCGCTGGAGGTTGCCCGCGTGATCCGCGAGCGCCCGCCGCAACTGGCCACACGCCTGGACCGCCCCGGCGAGGCCCTGCCCGAACCGCTGGCTCGCATCCTGTTGGTGTGCTTGTGCAAGCAGCCGGAGGGCCGCTACACCACGGCCGCGGCGCTCGCGGCGGACCTTCGGGCCGTGCTCGAAGACCGGCCCATCAGCGTGCAGCGGGCGGGGCTGGCGACGCGCACGCGGGCCAAGGTGCGGTTTCAGGCGGCGCGAGTACCGGCGGGGGCCACGGCGCTGGTGTGCGTCGGGGCCGCGGGCGTTGGGATGGTGGCGGGCGTGCCGTTGGCGGATACGGGCGCGGTGCTCACGCAGCGTGTTCGGCAGGCCGTGTTTGGGATCGATACCGCTCCGCCCGACTTCCGGCACGTGCGTGTGGTAGCGATCACTGACAGCACGGATACCGGTGCCCTTGCCCGTGCCGCGCTGATGAAGGAGCCGAGCCCGGCATCGCCCACAGCCCTGCGGGCCCTGCACGCGCTGCTGCTGGATCGCCTTGCTCTTGCCGGTGCCCGCGTGATCGCCTTCGACATCGTCTTTGCGGGCCCCTCCGATGCCGACACACTGCTGGCTGCGCGCGCAGACCCGGCGCCCGGCACGGGCCTGGTGCTGGCCGCGAACGCGTGGTCGGCAGTGCCGGCGATCCTTCCGGGCGCCGCGGTGCCACCCAAGGCCCGCTTCGGCGGCATCACGATCAACGAAAGCCCGGAGAAGTTTTTCGACATCGAACTGCTCGTGCACCGCGAGGCGAGGCCCGACACCGAGGCGATCACGCTCCCGTCGCTGGCGCTGATGTCTCTCTGCCAGTGGCAGACCCCGCAGCTGGCACCGGGCTACCCCGCCGCGCGGATCAATGGCACGCAACTCACGGTGCGCACCGACGCCGATGCGCCGCCGGTGGTGGTACAGACGTCGGGCGTTCTGACCGAGGACGAAGCCGGGGCCTCGCCCGAGCGGGGCATCTACGCGGGCGACAGGATCGCGTACTTCCCCGCCGTGATTCCGGCAGACGAGGCCATTGGCGACGCCACCGTGCCCTTCCAGGAAGCGCTGAGTGCCGATGCCGCGACGCTGCGAAGCCGGTTCGGCGGCCGGATCGTGGTGATCGGCGACCACCGTTCCGGAGTTGATCGCCACGAGTATGCGGATGGACGCTCGATCGCTGGCTCGGTGGCGCAGGCGGCGGCCATCGAAGCCCTGGTGCGCAACTTTGCGGTTCAGCGTTCGTTCGTGGCCGACATGTGCGCCGCGCTCGCCGCGGCCGTTGCGGGCACGCTGGCCTTCGCCCGCACCCGAAGCCGCCGCGCCCGCGGGGCAGGCGTGGCGTGCCTGGCGGTGCTGACCGCCGCGGCGGCACCATGCACGCTTGCCTTCACCGGTCTTCTGCTCGACGCGCCGGCCATGCTCGCGGGTATGCTGGCGGGCGTGGGCCTGGCGGCGTGGTGCGGCCTGGGCCCGCGCGAACTACGCACCCGGACACAGACACCCGAAGACCCGGAGCCCAACCCATGACCCTCAGCAAGATCACCCGGACCGCGCTCGCGTGCCCACTCACGCTGGTTACCGCCGCGCTCGTAGCAGGCGCTTTCACGCTGGCGGGCGGCTGCTGCCCGCACCAGCGCGTCGTGATGGGCAACACGTTTACCGGCGAGAACACCCCGCCCACTTTCACCGGCCCGGTGTGCCTGCGCGTGGAACGCAAAGACCAGATCGTCACGTTCCTCGTACGCCCCAACGCGGGCGAGCCCAGCGCCAGCGCGGCCCTCTTGAACTCAGACGTGGAACTCGACCTTGAGTACGGCACGGCCTTCGCTTCCGGTGTGAGGCCCGTCGTCAAAGGGGTGCGCACCAACGCCGCCGCCAACGGCACGGGCTTTGGCATGAGGATCACGCGCGGCCTCAACGGCGAGGAACTCGTGTACGTACATTCCGGCGATGCGGCCTTCACCAGCGTGGTGCGCGTCAGCACCGTCGATGCCGACGGTACACTCGGCCGCCGCAGCGTGAACCTGGCCGTGGGCCAAGGCAGCCGTTACCGTTACGCCAGCGACCTTCTTGAAGTGTTCGACCTGCGCGCCGCGCCCCCGCCCGGGGCCCCGGTCGTACCGCCCGAGATTCTGGCCCTGGCCGCGGAGACGCGGGCCGTGCTGGGTGCGCCCTGACGTGGCCGGCAGCACTACGAATCGCCCCTGTCGGATGCGACGTGTGCACATCGGGCACAGGCCGTGGGTTGCCTGTCGCTTTGAGGGCTCTCGCCCGTCGGTTGGCGGCAAGGCCGCGACGCGTGGTGTCGGATCACAGGGTCCGCCCAACCCGGGCGACAGGCTGGCAACATCTGACACACACGCACGCCGCGACCGATCCGTGACCAACGTGATGCACACGCGGCCGGGCGCACGCGCGTTCTCCACCGAGCGACACAACCTTTTCTTCTACGACTGTCTTTCTCTCTATCTCTGAAAGAAGAAGGCCCCCACCGTCATGCCCGAACTGCCGGAGGTGGAACACGTTCGCCGATCGCTGCTGCCGCACCTGCTGGGCGAACGGATCGCCGCGGTCCTTGTGCGGCGAGCCAGCGTCGTCAAGGGGCCGCGCACGCCAAAGGCCCTCCTGGCGGGGGCTCTGATCGCGCGGATCGACCGGCGGGGCAAGCAGATGGCCCTGGTGGCCGCTGACGGGCGCGTGCTGGTGATCCACCTGGGCATGTCGGGCCAGGTTCTCTGTGATGATGGAGTGGCGACCCTTCCACCCCACGTGCACATTGTGTGGACAACCCAACGCGGCACGCGTGTGCTTTTTCGCGACCCGCGTCGGTTCGGCGGGGTGTGGCCGCTGGCTGGGCTGGACGCGTTGCAGCGCCGCTGGGTTGCCCTGGGCCCCGACGGACTGGACACACCAGCGTCGGCGGTTGCCACGGCGCTGGTTGAGGCCTGCCGCGGGTCAAGGCGGGCGGTGAAGGCGGCGCTGCTCGACCAACACGTGCTGGCTGGCGTGGGCAATATCTACGCCGACGAGGCCTGCTTTCTCGCTGGCATCCGTCCCACACGCCGGGCCCAACGCCTGAAACCCGGCGAGGCGGTGGGCCTTGCGCGAGCGCTCCGCTCGGTGCTGGCCGCGGCCGTGGCGGCCGGGGGAAGCAGCCTGCGAGACTATGTGGATGCGGACGGACGCGCCGGGGAGTTTGTGGCGCAGCACGCCGTGTACGGGCGCGGCGGGCTGGCGTGCGTGCGCTGCGGCGGGAGACTTCGTCAGACGGTGATCGCCCAGCGCACGACGGTGTTCTGTCCGACGTGTCAGCGATAGCACGCCGCGTGTCGGGTGGTGGGCGGCTGTGTGTGGTCAGGCCCGGCCTTCCCCCGGCGCCCGCAACTTGTCTTCAAGCGTGCGCACGACGTTGGCGAAGACCGTGTCGGCATCGCGCCGCTCTTCGATCGTGCGCACCGCGTGCATGACGGTGGTGTGGTCGCGCCCGCCGAAGTAGCCGCCGATCTCTTCGAGGCTGTAGCGCGTGTTCTTGCGGGCCAGGAACATGCACATCTGCCGGGGCAGGGCGATGGACCGCTGCCGCCGCTTGCTCTGCAGGTCCGTCATCTTCACGCCGTAAAAATCCGTGACAGCGTTGATGATCGTCTGGATCTGAATCTTCGGCTCGGCCTTCTCGATCAGGTCTCCGCCGAGAGCAGCGCGGGCCAGGTCCATGTCGATCGGCTTGCTCTCTGTCAGCGAGCGGGCGGAGAGTTGCGTGATCGCCCCCTCCAGTTCGCGGATGTTGCTGTCGATCCGCGCGGCGACAAAGCACGCCACGTCGTCTGGCAGGGTCAGGCCGCGCATCGCCGCCTTGTTCTTGAGAATCTCCACGCGGGTTTCGTAGCACGGCGGCGTGATGTTGCACACCAGACCCCACTTGAAGCGGCTCACCAGCCGCTCCTCCAGGTCGGGAATCTCTTCGGGTGGCGCGTCGGAACTGAGCACGATCTGCTTGTGGCTCTGGTACAGGCTGTTGAAGGTGTGGAAGAACTCTTCCTGCGTGCGGTCACGCTTGGCGAGAAAATGGATGTCGTCGATCACCAGCACATCGACATGCCGGAACTTGTGCCGGAAGAGCGACATCGCCCCGGCCTGCACGGCCTCCATGAACTGCGTCATGAAGCCCTCGCAACTGGTGTAGTAGATCACCGCCGCGGGCTGGGTTTGACGGATCTTGAGGCAGATGGCCTGGAGAATGTGGGTTTTGCCCAGGCCCACATCGCCATGAACGAAGTACGGGTTGTAGGCCCGCCCGGGGTTCTGTGCCACCGCCAGAGCCGCGGAGTGTGCCAGGCGGTTGCCCGGCCCCACCACAAAGTGCTCGAAGCCGTAGTCCGGGTTCAGCACCAGGCCGTCGTCGTAGAGGTGTGCCAGTTGGTCGGGCGTTGGGGCCCGGGCTGGCATGGGCGAGGGCCGCACTTCCGCCGCGGCGGCCGCCATGCCCTCGGCCGTGAGTTCTGCGGGGCCGAGGGCCATGACCCCGCTCGTCGCCGGAGCGACGGCAGGGGCTGCCACGGCCTCGGCCGCGGCCTTCTTCACACCCGCGATGGGCTTCACGTCGTCGTCGGGCCCGAAGAAGCGCACCGAGACCAGCCGCCCCGAAACGGCCCGCGCGGCCTCGGAAAAGGGCGCAGAGCAGGTGCTGTGCAGGTAGTCGCGATGGATCGCCGAGTGGGCCCGCAGGCGCAGCACACCACCCATGATGCCCAGGGGTTCGAGTTCCTCGAACCACTTGCGGCAGATGTCCGTGTTGACGGCCCGCAAATGGGCCAGCATCGCGCTCCAGAGTTGGTGGTCATCGTCGAACGACGACCCCGAGGCTTTGGAGGCGGCTCGAAGGCTTGCTGCCACAATCAATCCTCCGTTCGACCGTGCGAAGTGTTCACGCGGTCTGAAGCGGCTTGAAAGGTAGCGTAAGACGCGCATCTGTCAACCCGCGTCGAGCCCGATTTCTTCGCTTGACAAGCGGCGCGCTCCGGCGCAGGCCCTGTGCGTGCGAGCCGTCGCGGCTTGGGCCGGCGCGCCCACTACCCGTCGTAGCCAACAGACTGATCGGGTCGCGCAAAACTCTTTTTGATTTGCATCACGCCGCGCTGGGCGGCTTGGGCGCGGGTGGTGCCGGCGGCGCACCACCGCCACCGGGGCCGCGCGGGCCGAACATGCGTGTGCGCGGCGGGGGCCCGCCCAGCGCCCGCGAAGG
The DNA here is from genome assembly GCA_046156035.1 of Phycisphaerales bacterium. GTDB lineage: Bacteria > Planctomycetota > Phycisphaerae > Phycisphaerales > UBA1924 > JAEUIX01. The sequence continues at coordinate 58,167 of JBJXEW010000050.1, forward strand.
CCGCGGCGCCCCAAAGCCGCCACCACCGCCGGCTGGCCCCCCCGCTCCGGGTGGACCGCCACGGAAGCCGCCACCACCACCGCCGCCCGGTCTGCCGCCGGGCCTGCCACCGCCAAAGCCCGGCCGGCCCATGAGTTGCGTGGGGTGCTCGCCCGCGTCCATCTGCTGCTGCTCGTAGCGGGCCTTGTTGTACTTGTGATCGTTCATGATCTCGATCTTGGCCAGTTTGTCGCGGGGGATGCGTTTTTGCAGTTCCTCGCGGGCAAAGAGCATGTTTGTGCGGCGGGAGACGTGCCCCAGCACCAGTTTCTGGCATTCCAGCACGCGGATCCATTCCACGACATCGTTCAGGTGCAGGTGCATGCCGATCCGGGCACGCTCCTTGTGCTCGGGCTCGAAGAAGGTGCACTCGGAGATGATGACCTGGGCCTTGCGCACGTCTTCACGGACCATGTGCGGTCCGGGGCCCGTGTCCATGAGGTAGGCGATGAGCGGGATCTCGAGCGTGCGCGTGATCTGCTCGCCACGCTCCTTGAGTTCCATCAACTTCTCCTGCGGGAGGCCGATGAGGTCGGGCCGGAGTTTGGAACGGCGCTCGACAACGACGTAGCCGAAGGTGGGCACCGTGTGCTCCACGGCAAACGCCCGCACGAAGATGTTGTTCTTCACCTCCACGAGCCCCTCGGGCTCCAAGGGGATGATGTTGTACGGCGTCTGCTGCCGTTCCAGGTCGACGTACCCCTCCATCATCTTGCGGATCGCCGGGGCGGTTCGTGCATCGCAGATGATGTTGCCCGTGCCCATGCCCTGAAAGTGCCGCTGCGAGCAGTAATACGCCAGGGCCCCGATGTGATCCATGTGCCCGTGGCTGACGGCCACGAACTTGCTCGTGAGCATCGGCCGCGGACAGACGCCCATGTCAAAGCCCAGGTCGAGTTCGGGCAGATGAAACGCCGTGGCTTCGCCCGCGATGGACGTGCCCACGATGCGGTACGGCGGGATGTAGAGGAACCCGAGCGACGACTCACGCGGCGGCGGTTTGGGAAGCATCGGGCAAATCTCCAGTGGCGGGGCGGTTGGCCCGGCCAGGCGAACGTTTCGTACGACTCTCCACCAGACCAGTCTATGCCCCCGGGCCGTGTGCGTGGCACATCGGCACCCAAACCCACCCACTTCCACACATCCCACACCTGTTCGGGCAAAGGTCGCATACCACCGAAGGCGTCAGGGTACGTGCATAATGAGTGTATGATTGGTGGAAAACAACCAGTTTCCTGTCGCTTGACAGTTTCTTTGATGGCGCGCATCTCTCGGCCCAGTCGATCGGCCCTCTTTTGGAAGGCTCCACGATGCACACTCAAAGGACCAAGGCTGGTGCGGTGGTTGTTGCCGCGGCGGCCACGCTCGGGTGGCTTGGCTACACCGCGTTCACGCTGGGCAGCCGCCCGGAGCGCACCGCCCCACGGCGCGTGCTGCGAGACGACGGCCCGCCTCCGGCTGAGGCGCACGCGCGCCGCCCGGGGCCCACGACCCCTGCGGTGGCGCGAGAGTGGGTCCCCTCCGCCTCGCCGGCGATGATGGAGACTTCACTCACGGCGCTCTCGAACCGCATCGCGTTGGCCGGCACAACGCCGGCAGGGTCGGGCGTGTTGGCCCAGAGGCTCGGCGAGAACATCAAGACCATCCTGACGCCGCTCTTGGGGGGGCAGGGCGATCAGTTCCGCGCCACGCTGGCCACGCTGGGCGCGGCCCCGCCGCGGGAGCCGAAACCCGAGACCGCACCCGGTGGTGGTGGCGGCAACCCGCTGTTCAAGGCGCTCGTGGGTGCGCAACTCGACCTGGCCAACGCGAAGGTTCGCCACCTCTCAGCCGAGGAGGCCAAACAAGGCCCGATGGGCGGCCGTCGTCGCGGCGGCCCCAGTGCCGGCGGCGGTGGTGGCGGCGAGGATGACTTTGGTGCGGTCGTGGCCGCCGGATTCCGAGGAGCATTTCCCGCCTCCGAGAAGAGTGTCGAGGCCGGTTCGGCCCGGGTGGTGGAAGTCACGGTGCCGCTGCTCATCGACGGGGCGACGGACCCGGACCCGAACGCCAGGGTGACGTTCCGGATGGCGTACGACCCGGCCGCGGACGCCTGGCAGCCCATGTTGCTGGCGCTGGCGCTGCAGGACCCGGCGATTCTCCAGAAGTTTGCACCCCAGGGCGATTGACCCATGAGCACACCGCACAACCGCCACCGCCTACGCCTCTCGAGGCGCGCGTTCACGCTCATCGAGATCATGGTCTCGATCTCGGTGATCGCCGTGCTTGTTTCTCTGGCGCTGCCGGGGCTGGCGCGAGCCCGCGAGGGCGCCAAGCAGACCCAGGCGCTGGCGAACATTCGCACGGTGGGCAGCGCGTTCATGATGTACGCCGATCAGTATCAGTACATGCCGTTTGTCGGCAAGGGGCGGCCGCCCGTCGGCCAGGCCCAGACCGAGGGCACACCCCCGATGGACGAGGATGTTCTGGGCGTGTACTGGTGGCCGCGCGGCACGATCATCGCCACCAGCGACCATTGGGAACTGGCGTGGCTCTGGCCCGCGCCCTTGTCGGTCATGTTCCCGTGGGAAGACCACTACGCCACATGGGTTTCCGTCGGACGCAGGAGAACACTGCCGGAGACGGGGCAGTACATCGGCGACATCCAGCGAACGATCTCGCTTCGATACTCGAACGCGTTCCTCGCTTCGGGCCAACTGTGGGCCAAGGAGCCCTCGGCCGCGCCCACCGAGAACCTGGTGCGGGGCACGCGCATCACGGATGTGCGGTCGCCGGCCCGCAAGGTGCTGCTGTGGGATGGTGACCTGTCGTACCTCGTCAGAGAGCCCGAGCGCGTGGGCGAGCACTACAAGGCCCCGACACCGATGGCGTTTGCGGACGGGCACGCGGCGGTTCACGATCCGACGGTGGCGAAGGGGCCGGTGAAGAACCCGCTGAGCGGCTACGACGCGATGACGCTTCACGACACCGAGAACGGCGTGGCGGGTGAGGACTACTGAACGCCGCAACTGAGACGCATTCGCGGTAAGCCGCTCCTGGCGGGCATGAGCGGGCCGAGCGGTGGTGAAAGCGGCTACGCTCGCTCAGATGCGCACGCGCGGCAACAGCATCATCGGCGGTGGGCTTGCCGCGGGCGCGGCCGGGTTGGCTGGCGCGTTGCTTTTGGGTGCCCTTGTCGGGTCGTTCGGTGGTGCCGCGGCGTACACGGCGCAGTACGCCAACGCGACGTCGTATCTCTCCGACGACCCCAAGGCGTGCATCAACTGCCACATCATGAACGACCAGTACAACAGCTGGTCGAGTTCCGCCCACCACGCGCGCGCCACGTGCAACGACTGCCACGTGCCCCACGATTCGGTCTTCAGCAAGTACCTCGTCAAGGCCGAGCACGGGTACCGGCACTCCAAGGGCTTCACGCTCCAGAACTTTCACGAGCCGATCCGGATCACGCAGGGCAGCCGGGATGTCGTGATCGACAACTGTGTTCGCTGCCACGAGGCGGCCACGCGGGATATCCGGAAGGTGGCGTTCCGCGATGTGCCGGGCATATCGGGCGCATTGGACTGCATCCGCTGCCACGCCAGTGTCGCCCACGGGCCGACGCGCTGAATGAGGGTTTGACTTTATGACCACTCAGCCTGACACCCCATCGCCCCACACCAGCGGCCTTTCGCGGGTCGCCGTTTTCTGGCTCGCGGCCGTCGTCTTCGGCGCGGGCACGGTGCTGGTGATGATGCTCTACGGGAACATCGCGCAGCGCAAGTGGGAGGCGCAGAGCACGGTGCTGCGGATTGCTGACATCACGGAGGCCACGATCGACCCGGCCGAATGGGGCAAGAACTTCCCGCGCCAGTACGACGGGTACATCCGCACCACCGACAACGAGCAGGCCCGGTTCAAGTGGAGCGAGGGGCGTCCGCCCGAGGAGGAAGACCCCGCCGCGCGGGCCGATGGCGGCGATGCCAAGGCCGACTCAAAGTTGGAAGGCGACCCGCGCCTCCGGACCATCTTCAACGGGTACGCGTTCGCCATTGACTACCGCGAGCGTCGTGGGCACGCGTTCATGCTGGGCGACCAGCGCGACACCGAGCGCGTCAAGCAAAGGCCGCAGCCCGGCGCGTGCCTGGCCTGCCACGCCTCCAACGTGGTGGCCTACCGGGAGGCGGGCCTGAAACTCGGCGCGCCGGGCCTGCTCTCCGACCCGCTCACGTCGGCGAACGGGCAGAAGCAACTCTTCGGCGGCTGGGAGCATGTGAACGCCATGACCTACACCGACGCGACGGCGCTCGTCGGCCACCCCGTGACGTGCCTGGACTGCCACGACCCCAAGACCATGGTGCTGCGCATCACCCGCCCGGCCTTTCTGGAGGGTGTTGCGAACCTGGCCCGCTCCGACGACCCGGTGCAGCACCTGCCCAGCGTTGAGCAGTGGCGCCGTGGGGATCGCAAGCGGGCGTACGACCCGAACAGTCTGGCCAGCCGCCAGGAAATGCGGTCGCTGTCGTGCGCGCAGTGCCACGTGGAGTACTACTTCAAGGGCGACCAGAAGCGCCTGACGTTCCCGTGGCACAACGGCCTGAAGGTGGAGCAGGTGGAGGCGTATTACGACGAGGTCGGCTGGGACGACTGGACCCACAAGGACTCCGGGGCCAAGGTCCTCAAGGCCCAGCACCCCGAGTTTGAGTTGTGGAGCCAGGGCATTCACGCCCGCAGCGGCGTTTCGTGCGCAGACTGCCACATGCCCTACAAGCGCGAGGGGGCCATGAAGTTCACCGATCACCAGGTGCAGACGCCCATGGCCCACGTGAACGTGTCGTGCCAGACGTGCCACAACTACACGGAGACCGAGATCAAGTCGCGCGTGGACCAGATCCAGAAACGGACAAAGGCCCACCTGGACAGGGCGGAGATCGCCGTGGTTGAACTCATCAACGCCATCAAGGGCGCGCAGGCCGCGGGTGCGACGGATGGCCAACTCGGCGCGGCCCGCGATCTGCAGCGCAAGGCCCAATGGCGGGCGGACTTTATCAACGCGGAGAACTCGATGGGCTTTCATGCGCCGGCGGAGACGCTGCGCATCCTGGGCGAGTCCATTGACTATGCGCGTCAGGGGATCACCGACATCGCCAGACTGCGGCCCGGGCCGGCCGCCGCGCCGGCGGGCGCACCGCGGGCCGACACACAGAGCCCATCGCGGGCTCCATGAGCCCGGAAAGAGTCTTGCACCGGAACCCGCCCCGCCCCTCAGAACAGCACCTGCATCTGCACGCGCACGGCCGCGGCACCCGCGTCGGTGCTGCGCAAGCCTCCACCCCCGGTGGTCACGGTTGAAGCCCCGCTGAAGAGTGTGGGCACCAGGATGGCCCCCGCGGCGTTGGTTGTGGGTTGCAAGGCCACCACCACGTCGGCGGTGAGTTTGGCCGCGTGCCCGGCGAAGTAGTGGATGAGGCCCAGGGTGAGAAAGTCCTGCCGGTCATCGACGAAGCCGCGGTCGGAGTCGTAGAACGTCGCGTCGTAGCGGATGAACGCCTCGTCGTGCTTGAGGAAGCGATAGCCGGCCTGCGTCATGAGGCCGTAGTCGTCGGTGGATGCCGCCGCGATCTGCGGGGGCACGTTGGGGCGGTGTGCGCTCATGCCCATGAACTGGGCGTAGAAGTTCCAGCCCGCACCCTTGAGCATCGCGTCAGCGGTGTATCCGAGGAGCGTGGTATCGGCCTGGCCGCCCCCCCCACCCGTGTCGCGTGTGTTGCTTGAGCCTTGCACAAGCAGGGCGCACCCGAGATTGAACACCCACGGCGAGTCGTGCCCGCTGCTGAACTCATCAAAGTCGCTCACCTTGCCGACGGGCGACCAATCCACGCGGCCCGTGAACGCGTAGTCGCTCTCGGCCGCGCTGGGAGCGCCGGCCGCGGTCGCGAAGTCGGTGTTGGCGGTGTTCAGTCCGTCAAACAGGAGCAGCAGCACGCGATGGTCCGGCCGGGAGTAGCCGAGTTCGACCCCCTGGCTGCGCCCCTGCACGAACGCGGCGGTGGCCTGCGAAGTTTCGACGGCGAGGCGTTTGGCGTCGTCCATGTACTCCTCGCGCACAAAGGGCGGCTTGAACTGGCCCACCTTCACCGCCCAACCATCGCCGAGTTTGTACGCAACGAGTGCATCGCGCAGGATCATGTTGCCGCCGCCGCTGACGTCGGTGAACTCGCCCATGACCACGTATGTCAGATCCGGGTCCACGGCGTGGCCGGAGAGGCGCAGGCGTGCGCGGCGCATCTGGAAGCCGCCTTCGAGGGCGTTGTCGTTGCCCGCCACGCCGGTGGGGGCGCTGCCGCTGTCACGGAACACGGCGTAATAGCGGAGTTGAATCTGGCCGGAGAAGTTGAGGCGGAAGCGGTTGTCGGCGCTGGCAACAAAGAAGCGGCCGTCGTGGCCACCCGTGCAACCGGCCGGGCCGTCGCCAGCCGCGAGCAAACTGTGGCGCGACCGGGCCTCGGCCAGCATTTCTGCGACCATCGCGCGCACATCGTCGGCCACACGGTGGCCGGCGGTGCTGCTGGCGGGCTCTGCGTGCGACCAGCGCCGGACCGGCTCGTCGGCTCCACCACCGGACGCGAAGCCGGTGGGGCCGGTCTGTGCGCGTGCGGCCGCGCTGAGCGTGAAGGAGGAACCCGCGAGCAGCACGAACCAGACCACCTTCATCATCGGGCTCCGTGACGGACGCGGCTGAGGATACTGGCGGGGGCGGCGGCGAGGGTGTGGTTGCGCGATGTGCTCAAAAAGGAAAACCGGCCGGACCCGATGGGGCCCGGCCGGTCAAGATGCAAGAAGTGTTCTCAGATCAAGCCCGGTCGGGCGTGTGCCCGGCCGGAAGGGATTCAGAACATGAACTGGAACTGCACACGCAGGGCGATGCTGGTGTCGTCGCGGCTGGGCAGGAGGCCCTGGGCCGTGCCGATGGCGCTGCCACCGAAGGAGGTGGGCGAGCCAGCGATGGTCGGGTTGACACCCACGCCGCCGACGGGTGCCGGTGCGGTGGCGCCCAACTCGGTGGGCTGCAGGCTCAGGATCGCATCCACCGTGAGGCGGGCGGCCTGACCGGCGAAGTAGTGGTTGACGCCGAAGGTCAGGAAGTCCTGGCGGTCGTTCTCGAAGTTGCGGTCGCCGTCGTAGAAGGTGGCGTCGTAGCGGATGAAGGCCTCGGTCTCCTTCACGAAGCGCCATGCGCCCTGAAGCACCACGCCGTAGTCGTCGAAGTTGTCGGGAGCGACGGTGCCGGGCTGGAAGTCGGTGTTGGCACCGATGAACGCGCCGAAGAGGCTGAAGCCCGAGCCCTTGAGCATGGCGTCGATGGTGTAGGCGGAGTAGCGGTTGTCGCGCTGCTGAAGCGGAGCGGCCGCGTTGTCATTCGTGTTGGAGGTGTCTTCGATGTGCAGAGCCGCGCCGATGTAGCCGGCGAACTCATCATCCTGCTTGCTGGTGAACTGGTCGAAGTTCTCCAGTTTGCCGGCGAAGGCCCAGTCACCGCGAGCGGTGAAGGCGTAAGCGCGCTCGGCGTAGTTGGGGCCACCGGCCGCGGTGGCGAAGTCGGTGTTGGCGCTCTGGAGGCCGTCGCTGAAGGCGCCCACGAAGCGCCACTCGTCGGCGCGGTAGCCGAGTTCAACACCCTGGCTGCGGCCCTGGGTGAAGACGAAGTTGGTCACCGAGCGCTCGGCGGCCATCTGGTAGGTGTCGAAGATGTTCTCTTCCTTCAGGAAGCCGAGGCGGAACTGGCCGCCCTTGATCCACCAGCCGCTGCCGAGGTTGTAGGAGAAGAAGGCATCGCGGAGGTTGAAGTCGCCACCGGTGTTGTTGTCGGAGAACTCGCCGTTGATGACGTACTTGAAGTCGGGGTTGATGACGTGGCCATCGAACTGCAGGTACGTGCGGTGGTTGGTGAAGCCCGTCTCGAGGTTATTGTCGTTACCCGCAACGCCGGTGGGGGCGTTGCCCGCGCCGTCGTCACGGAACGACATCGTGTAGCGCCACTGGCTGTAGCCGCTGAAGTTGATGCGGAAGTTGTTGTCGCTGGAGGCGATGAAGAAGTTCTTGTCGTAGCCGGCCGTGCCGCCGCCCTGGAGGAGGCTGCTGCGCGTCTCAGCGTCGGACAACATCTCGCTCACAATCGCCCGGACCTCGTCCCGGCTGACGGCGGGCTGGTCGGCGAGAGCAACGCTGCTCAGGCTGGCCGCGGCGCCCGCGAGCACAAACAGATTCTTCGTGGTCATTTCAAGGCTCCTTGCATCCGAGACGCTCGAATCTGATTTGCGACGCGCGTCTCGATTCGCGCCGCGACCTTTTGTTTTCGCGCCCGTCGAGCGAGACCCCTCCAAGGAATCCCGCACATCCGTGCGCCCCGTGGCTCCGCCGCCGCGTCTTTCGTCCGCGATCACGGCGTGCCTCAAATAATCCGACTCATTTTTCAAACCGGTCAAATGTGCTTGCCCGACGAACACAGGAACGCAGTGTACCTTGGGGCCAGCCGACAAGATGGTATCCACTAAACTAGCAAACGCCAACACCTATCGGCGAATAATCCGGCCAGCACGAGCCCATCCCCAAGTTTTCCGGATATTCCACACAGCCCGCCCCACCGGCCGCGCTGGATGTGTGCCAAACAAAAACAGATCAGTCAATCGTCTTGACGAGAACTTCACCGTGTTTTCCGGTGTTGCGCGGCCGGGGGGTCGCGCCTCTGTGGTACCCTCCATCCTCGTAACGGGCCGCCTCGGGCCCGCGGGCCATCCAGCGGCGCGCCACCGGAAAGCAGTCACGCACGGTTTTTGTTTGGACAATCCTGTGACAGATCGTCGGATCATACTAGTAGAGGACGAGCGCGACCTGGGCGAGTTGGTTGCTTACAACCTCCGCCGCGCTGGCTATATCCCCACGGTCATTACCGACGGCCTCTCCGGTCTGGCTGCGATCCGCTCGACCAGTCCAGACCTGGTGATTCTGGACCTGATGCTGCCCGGCATGACCGGCACCGAGATTGCCCGCAGTTTGCGGGCGGACCCCTCCACCGCCACCATCCCCATTGTGATGCTCACCGCTCGCGCGGAGGAGGCGGACCAGATCAGCGGCTTGGCCATCGGCGCGGACGACTACATCACCAAGCCCTTCTCGATGAAACTGCTCCTGGCCCGTATTGATGCGCTCCTGCGGCGTGCCGCGGCACCGCCGGCGGGGTCGGGGGCCATTTTGCGGTTCGGACCCATCGAGGCCGATCTCTCAAGCCACCGGCTGTCCAGCGAGGGCCAGGACCTGAAACTCACCCTCACCGAGTTCAAACTGCTGGTGGCCATGCTGCAGGCACCCAACCGGGTGTTGTCGCGCAACGACCTGATCTCGCGCGTGATGGGGCCGGGCATCATTGTGACCGCCCGGACGATTGACGTGCACATCGCCGCCATCCGCAAGAAACTCGGTGATGCGGGCAACCACATCCGCACGATCCGCGGCGTGGGGTATCAATTGTCCGCCGACGCGGATGCACGCGTCGAGGTTTGAGGGTTTCATCCCAACTCCCTCAGCCCGGCCCCCTCACCCACTCTCTGCAGCCGGGAAGGGCCGAATCCGGTACGCTGTGGTCTATGGTCTTTCGCACGCTCGCCGGTGCCGCGGCTATGGCCGCGGGTGTCGCCCTTGCCTCCACCACGCTGGTTGGGCCGGATCCGCTCCTGCCCCCGGCCAACAGCCCGCGTCGGGCCGACCAATCGTTGAGCGCGCTTGTCGGGGCCACGGTCCATGTCGCGCCCGGCAAGGTGGTTGAAAAGGCCACCATCGTGATGCGTGGCGGCCTGATCGTGAGCGTGGGTGGCGATGCCCCGCCGGTGGGCGCTGACGTGCGGGAGGGCGCGGGCCTGCACGTGTACGCGGGCTTTGTTGAGCCTTACCTGGAAGTGGATGCCCCGATGCCCGACCGCGACCAGGTGGGAGGCCACTGGAGCGTGAAGGTGAACCCGGACCGGTCTGCCTTGCGCGGCAAGGGTGTGGAGGCGGCCACGGCCGAGACGCTGCGCAAGATGGGTTACGGCGCGGCCGCGATCTCGCCCAAGGGGGGTGTTTTCCGCGGTTCTGGTGCGCTGGTGTCTCTGGCGAAGCCGGACGAAGACGCTTCGCAGGCCCGGCCGCCGGTGTATCTGCCGCGCGTGTACGACGTGGTGGCGTTCGAGACGCGGACCGGCGGCGGCGGTGGTGGAGGGCCGCCGGGTGGAGGGGCGGAGACGGTGAGCCGGTGGGACAACTATCCGGGCTCGCAGATGGGGGCGATCGCGCTGGTGCGGCAGACGCTTGCGGATGCCGCGTGGCAGCAGGCCGAGCGTGCGGCCAAGCCCGGGTTGCCCGCCAATGCGCTGGATGCGTTGGCAGTGGACAAGGCGACCCCCGTGCCGCTCGTGTTTGCGGCGGGTGATGAACTGGAGGTGCTGCGGGCCCGCAAGGTCGCGGCAGAGTTCAAGCGCACGGCGATGGTGATCGGCTCGGGGACGGAGTATCAGCGGCTGGAGGCGATTGCCAAGGACGCGGGCGCGTTGGTGGTTCCGCTGAACTTTCCCAAGAGGCCGAGCGTTGCGTCCGTGGGAGACTCGGAGGCTCTGGGCCTGAACGAACTCATGGCGTGGGAGCAGGCCCCGACCAATCCGCGCAGGCTGGTGGCCGCGGGCGTGAAGCCTGCGCTGACCACGAGCGTTGTGAAGGACCGTTCGAGTTTCTGGGGCAACCTGCGCACCGCCATCCGCCACGGGCTGAGCGAGGATGATGCGCTGGCGATGCTCACCACCACACCCGCGGCCATGCTGGGCGCGAGCGCGCAACTGGGCACGGTTGAGGCCGGCAAGCGGGCCAACATCGTGGTGGCGGACGGGCCGATCTTCGCCAAGAAGACCAAGGTGCGCGAGGTGTGGATCGACGGCAAGCGGCACGAGATCAACGCCGCGCCGACGAATCTCAAGGGCGAGTGGGAGGTGACGATCTCGCCGCCGCCGGACAAGCCGGGGCAGTTGCGGTTGTCCATCAACAAGGACAACGCCATCACGGTGAAGAAACTGGCCGAGGGCGACGAGAAGAAGGATGCGGTGGCCAAAGCCAAGGCCAGCCGCGTGGAGGGGCGGAGCATCGCGTACACGTTCGATCACGAGGTGTTCGGCTCGGCGGGCATCTTCACGCTGAGCGGCACGGTGGAGGGCGACACGATCACGGGTGATGCGCTGCGGCAGGACGGCCGGCGCTTCTCGTGGACGGCCAAGCGCATTGCCCCCGAGCCGGTGGAGCCCAAGAAGGAACCCAAAGAGGACAAGGACGCGAAGAAGGACGGCGCGGTGGAGGGCGGTAAGCCGCCCGATGCGGAGCCGGCAACCCCCGCCGCGGCGGAGAAGAACGCCGGAGAGAACCCCAAGAAGGACCCGGCGAAAGACGCGGCAAAGAGCGACGAGCCGGGCAAGCCCACGGAGAACCCGGCCTCGGGCAAGGAGGGCAAAGACGCGAAAGACGGCAAGGACGATGAAGAGGAAGAGGAGCCCGTCAAGGACGTGCCCGAGAAACTTCCCGGCCTGCCCTTCGGGGCGTATGCGCTCGAAGCCCTGCCTCCGCAGGGCAAGGTTGCGTTCACGAACTGCACGGTGTGGACGAGCGGCCCGGCGGGGATCATCAAGGACGGCGCGGTGGTGATCAGCGACGGGAAGATTCAGTACGTGGGTCCCGGGTCCGGGCTGCCGCGCCTGGGCAGTGAGTATCAGACGATTGATTGCGCGGGCAAGCACCTGACGCCGGGGATCATTGATTGCCACAGCCACACGGGCATCTCGGGCGGCGTGAACGAGGGCGGGCAGGCGGTGACGGCGGAGGTGCGCATCGCGGATGTGACCAACCCCGATGCGAGCAACTGGTATCGCCAACTCGCCGGGGGTGTGACGGCGGTGAACAACCTGCACGGCTCGGCCAACCCAATCGGCGGGCAGAGCCAGGTGAACAAGATCCGCTGGGGCGTGAGCGCGCCGGACGAGATGCACTTTGAGGGGGCGATTCCCGGCATCAAGTTCGCGCTGGGCGAGAACGTGAAGCAGAGCAACTCCGGCGACCGCAACACCGTGCGCTACCCGCAGACACGCATGGGCGTGGAGACGATCATCCGCGACCGCTTTCTGGCCGCTCGAGACTACGCGGCCGGCATGAAGGCGGGCGGGAACCCGCGGCGCGACCTTGAGCTGGAAGCCCTGGCCGAGGTGCTGGTGGGAACGCGCCTGGTGCACTGCCACAGTTACCGGCAGGACGAGATTCTGATGCTGGCGAACGTGGCCAACGAGTTTGGTTTCAAGATCGGCACGTATCAGCACATTCTCGAGGGGTATAAGGCCGCGGAGGCCGTGAGGCAGTCTGGTGGCGGCTCCGCTTTCTCTGACTGGTGGGCGTACAAGGTGGAGGTGCAGGACGCGATCCCGCAGGCGGGGCCGATCATGCACGAGCAGGGCGTGGTGGTGAGTTACAACAGCGATTCGGACGAGATGGCCCGGCGCATGAACGTGGAGGCGGCCAAGGGCCACAAGTACAGCCTGCTGCCCGATGGCACGTTCACCGTGAGCCGCGAGGAGGCGTTGAAGTTCGTCACCATCAACCCCGCCAAGCAACTGCGCATTGAGGCGAAGGTGGGCTCGATCGAGGTGGGCAAGGACGCGGACCTGGCCGTGTGGTCGGGCGATCCGCTCTCGTCCATGAGCCGGTGCGAGCGGACGTTCGTGGATGGGCGGGAGTATTTTTCGCTGGAGAAAGATGCCGCGCTGCGCGAGCGCGATGCCAAGGAACGCGCCCGCCTGCTGCAGAAGGTGCTGGTTGGCGACAAGAAGAAGGACGCGAACAGCAAGCCCGGCGAAGGCTCGGGCCCCGGCGGCGGGGCGGGCCGCCCCGGACGGCGGCCGCCGCAGGATGATGCCGAGGAAACCGACGGGGCGGTGAGCGTGTCGTTGCTGGAGCGGATGCGCCTGCAAGCCAGCGGAGCGCGGCGTGAGGCGTACATGAACATGGTGCGCAGGGGGATCGACACCGCCGACGCCCGCATGGGCGATTGCGGCTGCGAAGAAGTGATGTGGCGGTAAGCGAAAGGGCCAAATAGCAAAGAGCAAATGGCAAAGTGAGGCCGCCCCGTGGCGGCGTGATGTCCGAGATGTTTAGGCTGCTTTTCTGCGAGACTCTTATGCCGTTCAACAGGCTCGTTCTTCGGTTCGTGTCGGGCACGCTTCTGATCCTGGGCCTTGCCGCCACTGCCGCGGCGCAGGATTTGGGCAAGCGTCCGGGTCCGCAGGCCATGCCCGTGGCCATCACCAACGCCACCATCCACCCCGTGAGTGGCCCGGCGATTGACAAGGGCTTCGTGCTGTTCGACAAGGGCCGCATCACCGAGGTTGGGCCCATGGGTGACGGGCGCGTCTTCATCGCGACCACGCGCGTGGTCGATGCCAAGGGCCTGCACGTCTACCCCGGTCTCATCGCGGCGGTCTCGCAGATCGGCCTGCGTGAGATCGAGAGCGTGCGAGCCTCCAACGACATGAACGAGGTGGGCGAGGCGACGCCCGAGGCGTACGCGGCATCGGCCATCAACCCGGATTCGGCGCTCTTCCCGGTGACTCGCGCCAACGGCGTCCTCGCGGCGGGGGTGTTCCCCACCGGCGGCCTCATTCCGGGGCGGGCCAGCGTCATCCGCTTCGAGGGGTGGACGCCCGAGGAGATGACGGTGAAGCAGGATGCGGGGCTGGTGATCGCCTGGCCGCAGATGCGCACGGTGACGGCGTGGTGGATGGACAAGAGCGAAGACGACCAACGCAAGGACATCGCCAAGAACATCGCTCGCCTGCGCGACATCGTGGGCACTGCGCAGGCGTATCTCGCACAGAAGGACGGGCCCGATGGCAAGGGCGTGCCGTTGGACCTGCGCTGGGAGGCGATGCGTTCGAGTTTCGCCGCGGGTTCCAAGGCACCAGCAACGCCGGTCTTTGTCGAGGCGCAGGAGTATGACCAGATCACTTCGGCGGTGGCCTTCTGCATCGAGCGCGGCGTGCGGCCCGTGATCGTCGGCGGGCGCGATGCCCCCCTGTGCGCGGAACTGCTCAAGAAGCACGATGTGCCCGTGATTGTGCTGGGCGCGCACCAGATGCCCCGGCGGGACGACTCGGCCTTTGATGAGCCCTTCACGCTTCCCGCACGCTTGGCCGCGGCGGGCGTGCGCTTCTGCATGGCCAGCGGCGAAGAGACGCCACACGAACGCAACCTGCCGTACAACGCGGGGCGCGCGGTGGGCTACGGGCTGGACCACGACGCGGCACTCAAGGCCATCACGCTCTGGCCGGCCCAGATTCTGGGCGTGGGCGATGTGCTGGGCTCGCTGGACGTGGGCAAAGAGGCCACGCTCATCGTGACCGACGGCGACCCCCTGGAAGTCTCCACGCAAACACGCATGGCGTTCATCCAAGGCAAGGCCATAGACCTCTCGAGCAAGCACAGCGCGCTCGCGGAGAAATACCGCGAGAAGTATGTGCAGCAACCCGCCGGGGCTCCGCGGCCCGCTCCGGTGCGCACGCCCTGAGCGCGAGCCACAGCGAAGCGGCGGCGACCTTCTCTGCGAAGCGGGATCGAGTGCACCATGACGAACACGGAGCCACCCTCGCCCGTCGCACCCGTTCCAGGCGACGTGCCGTCCAAGCCGCCCGCTCGCCGCGGCATTCTGGACTGGATCGAGTTTGTCGGCAACAAACTGCCCGAACCGGCGTTGCTGTTTGCCATGCTGGCGGGCGTGCTGATCCTCCTCTCCGGCCTAGGCAGCGCGCTGGGCTGGAAGGTTCAGCCCACGCAACTGCGCGTGCAGATGGTTGAGCAGACCGACGCGGCCGGTGCCGCGGTGCGCGATGCCGGGGGCAAGCCGGTGATGGTGCCGGCGCACCGGCCCGACGGCCGGCCGCTCACGCGGCTTGAGCCCGTGGGGGAGCCGATCGTGCCGCGCAGCCTCATGACCGGCGAGGGTGTGTATTGGATGCTCTCGAGCATGATCCGCAACTTCACCACGCTGCCGGCGCTGGGCCTGATCTTCGTGGCCATCCTCGGCATCGGTCTGGCGGAGAAGTTCGGGTTCTTCAGCGCGCTCATGCGCCAACTCGCTATCGCCACGCCCAGGAAGTTCCTTACGCCGATGGTGGTGCTGCTGGGGAGCAACTCCAGCGTGGCGAGCGATGCCGGGTACATCATTCTGCCGCCGTTGGCCGCCGCGCTGTACGTGGCGGTTGGCCGCCACCCTCTCGCGGGCCTTGCCGCGGCGTTCAGCGGCGTGGCGGGGGGCTTTGGCAGCGGCTTCTTTCCCACGGGCGGCGACGGTGTGCTCGCGGGCTTTGCGCAGGATGCCGCTCGCATTGTCGATCCTTCGTACAACGTGGGGATGCTGCACAACATCTACTTCAAGGCCGGCTCCGCGCTGGTGGTGATGTTGGCGGGGTGGTTTGTGACCGACCGGATTGTGGAGCCGCGCCTGCGCCGTTCAGCCGATGCCACGCTGGATTCAACCGACACATCCGCGATCGGCTCCATGGCGCTCTCGGCCCGAGACAAGCGCGCGCTGGTGTGGGCCCTGGTGGCGATGGGCGCGGTGCTGGCACTCTTCGCCGCGCTGATCTTTGTGCCCGGCGCGCCGCTGCACGGCGAGGCCCAGCCGCGGCTGGCGGACGGGCGTGTGCTGGTGCAGCACGCCGTCGAGGTGCTGCCCGCGCAGGCCGCGACGACCGCGCCTTCGCACGATGTGCTGGTGCGTGCCCCGCTCACCGTGGTGGAGACCGTCGCGCGTGCGCGGCTGGTGGAGGGGCCGGGTGAACGCTGGTCGCACGTGATCGTGCCCATCATCTTCTTCGCGTTTCTCACGCCCGGCGTGGTCTACGGCATCCTCACCGGCACGCTGCGCACGCAGAAGGACTTCATCGAGGGCGTCTCGAACGGCGTTCGAAGCATCGTGCCCGTGCTGGTCATCGCCTTTTTCATGGGCCAGTTCGTGAACTACTTCGCCTACTCGCGGCTGGACCGCATGCTGGCCTACGCGGGCGGCTCGCTGCTGGTGCAGGCCGACGTGCCCATTCCCGTGCTCATTGTGCTCTTCGTGCTGCTGGTGATCGTGGGCGACTTCGCCATCAGCGGGATGCTGAGCAAGTTCGGCGTGCTGGCGCCGATCTTCATCCCCATGTTCATGATGGTGGGCAAGAGCCCGGAACTGACCACGGCCGCGTACCGCATCGGCGACAGCGTGGTGAACGTCATCACGCCCATGAACAGTTACCTGCTCATCATCCTGATGGTGCTGCAGAAGTACAAGAAGAACGCGGGCCTGGGCAGCCTGATTTCGCTGATGCTTCCGTACTCGGTGGTCTTCGGCATCGCGTGGACGGGCTTCCTGCTGGCGTGGTACTACGCCGGCCTGCCGCTGGGCCCCAACTCGCCGCTGCACGTTTCACCGCCCTGACGGCGTGCGCACCGCCCCGACTTGTACGCCGCCCATCGCGTGCGCCTAGCGTGCAAGCATGGCCGCCGTTCCTTCGCCCGCACCACAGTCTCCGCTGCTTTCGCCGCTCCTCGCCGCCGCGCGAGAGGCTGTGTGCGCTGCCGCGGCGGTTACGCGGGCTGTGCAGCAGACACTCCGGCGCGACCAGACACTCAGCAAAGACGATCAATCCCCCGTTACCATCGCCGACTTCGCCGCGCAGGCCGTGGTGATCGACCGCCTCCGCCGGCACCTCGGCACGCTGCGAGTGGTGGGGGAGGAATCTTCCGCGTTTCTGCGCGACCCGGCCCGTTTCGGCGTGAGCGTTGCTGCGCTCGAGGCGGCCCGCGTGAGTTGGCCGGAGGCCACGCGCGACGATTTTCTCGACACGATCGACTTTGGCTCAGCGTCCGCCGACTCGCCCTTCTCACCAGTGCCCAGTGCCCAGTGCCCAGTGCCTTCCTCATTCTGGACACTCGACCCCATCGACGGCACCAAGGGCTTCATCCGCGGGCACCAATACAGCGTCTGCCTCGCGCTTGTGGAGAATGGCCGCGTGCTGCTTGCCGCGCTCGCGTGCCCGAACCTCTCGGCCGACTTTGACCGCCCGTTCGAGGACCCCGACCCGCGCGGCACGGTGTATCTCGCCACCGAGACCGGCCCGGTGCTCTGGCACGCGGCGGACGACGCGGCGGCGGTGACGCAGGTGCTCGTGCCGCGCAGGCGCGAGCCCGGCACACCTTTGCGGCTCATCGGATCATTTGCGGCGAGCCACCAGAACGAGTCCACCTCTGCCGCGATACGGCGCCGGCTGGGTGCCAGGGGTGTGGCGCTGGCCGAGCACCGCAAGATCGACAGCCAGTGCAAGTACGCGGTGGTTGCCCGCGGCCAGGCCGATGTGTTCTTGCGCACGCCACGGCCTGGGGGCGGCAGCGACTGCATCTGGGATCACGCTCCCGGCTCGCTCATCGCCGGGCGGGCCGGGTGCATCGTCTCTGACACGCTGGGCACGCCGCTGGATTTTGCGCGGGGCGACACACTCAGTGGCAACTCCGGCATCCTGGTGGGGCGGCCGGCGGACCACGCGCTGGTGGTGGCCGAGAGCCGCGCGGTGATCAGCGCTGCCTGAACCAGAATGCGACTGCGGTACCCCTGGATGACCCCCGCGACAAAGCTCCGGCGTGCGCCGGAGCCCCTTTGGCAAGCAGTGTGGTCCGAACAGGCACCAAGCGCGCACCCTGTGGTCCCTGAAGCCGGGCCGGTTCTGATAAGAAATCCCTGCTCACGCCCCTGCCGGTTGTTCCGCCCCGAACGCCCTGCCTCTACGATTCGTACCACCCGTCCGGTGGGCACGTACCCGCGGCGGGTCGATCCAGCAAGCAACTTCGCCGGGCGACTTCCGCCTGTGCCTTGGGAGCGAGTGATACGCATGAGCAAGGGCAAGACCATCGTTATCGCCGGCGGCGGCGGCTTCATCGGCGGCCATCTCGTCAACTACTTCAAGGCCCGTGGCGCCAAGCGCATCGTCGCGGCGGACATCAAGCCGCTGGACGAGTGGTACCAGGTGCACCGCGACGTGGAGAACCACGCGGGGCCAGTGAAGGGCGACTGCCGAGATTTTCGGGTGTGCCGCGCCATCAGCCGCGGGGCGGATGAGGTCTACCAGTTGGCCGCCGACATGGGCGGCATGGGCTTCATCGAGAATAACAAGGCCCTGTGCATGCTCAGCGTGCTCACCAACACGCACATGATCCTCGCGGCACAGGAGGCGGGTGTTGACCGCTTCTTCTACGCCAGTTCGGCCTGCGTCTACAACGCCGACAAGCAGAAGAACCCCGACATCACCGCCCTGAAAGAGGCGGACGCCTACCCCGGCCTGCCCGAAGACGGCTACGGCTGGGAGAAACTCTTCTCCGAGCGCATGTGCCGCCACTTCCGGGAAGATTTTGGCCTCAACGCCCGCGTGGCCCGCTTCCACAACGTCTACGGCCCCAACGGCACGTGGGAGGGCGGCCGCGAGAAGGCCCCCGCCGCGATCTGCCGCAAGGTGATCGCCGCGGTCGTGAGCGGCAAGCACGAGATCGAGATCTGGGGCGACGGCACGCAGACCCGCTCGTTCATGTACATCGACGACTGCACCAAGGGCATCGACCGCATCACGCACTCCGACATCCTCGAGCCCATCAACCTCGGCTCAAGCGAACTCGTCTCCATCAACCAACTGGTGGACATCGCCGAGAACATCGCCGGGATCAAACTCCAGCGCCACTACAAACTCGACGCGCCCCGCGGCGTCGCCGGCCGCAACTCCGACAACACCAAGATCCAACAACTCATGAACTGGGAGCCCGACACGCGCCTGCGCGACGGCATGGAAAAGACGTACCGCTGGATCTGGGAAGAGTTCGCCGCGAAGTACACCGCCAAGACGGCCCACAAGAGCAGCATCAGCACGTTCACCAAGGGCAGCCACCCGATCCCCGGCGACGGCTTCAACCCCGAGTCCAAGTTCATGAAGACGTGGCCACAGGGGATTCCGGCGGGGTACGGAAGCGCGAGCGGCGCGGGCGCGGCCAAGAGCAGCAACGGCAAGGCGGGCGGCGCGAATGGCAAGGCCAGCAGTGGGAATGGCAAAGCCGCGAAGAAGGCCGCCCCCGCACGCAAGGCCAAGAGCGCAGGCCGCAAGGTGGCCAAGAAGGCGCGGCGGTAGTCGGCGCGGTTGGGTGGGGCGGGCAGCCGGTCCGCCGGTAATCCTTCCCGGTCGTTCTGCGGCTCGTGTTACTTGCGGCGAGAGTCTTCACTGTCGGCGCGTGGTACACTCGCCGACGACGGAGACTCCACCGTGCAGGGCGACCGCCACATACCGCCAACCGGGTCCCTCTTCGCCGACCCCGACCCGCCGCCTGCGGACGAGGGACGCCCGCGCCCGACGAGCCTGGGCCTGACGGTGATCGACTACAAGGACGCGACGGGAATCCTCACCAAGCCCAAGGGCTTCATGGAGGGTTACGACTTCACGATCAACCCGTATTCGGGGTGCGCCTTTGGGTGTGCCTACTGCTACGCCGCGGCGTTCGCGCCGGATGAGCGATCTTCGCAGGAGTGGGGCACCTGGGTGCGTGTCAAACAGAACGCCATCGACCTGCTGCGCCGCGGCAAGCGCGACGTGCGCGGCAAGTCGATCTACATCAGCAGCGTTACGGACCCATACCAGCCCATCGAGAAGGCGCTTGAACTCACGCGCGGCATTCTGGCTGAACTCGTGCACCACCAGCCGCGGTTGGTGATCCAGACGCGCAGCCCGCTGGTGGCCCGCGACCTCGACTTGTTGAAGCAGTTCAAGGTCGCGCAGGTGAACATGACCGTAACGACCGACTCCGAAGAGGTGCGGCGCGCGTTTGAGCCCGGCTGCCCGGGCAACGCGCAACGGCTGGATGCGATCGCGAAGGTCGCCGCGGCGGGCATCCAGACGTGCATCACCATGACGCCGCTGTTGCCTGTGGAGAACGCGCAGGCGTTCGCCGATGCGCTGCTGGCCACGGGTGTGCGCCGGTTCATCGTGCAGCCGTTCCACGCCAAGAAGGGGCAGTACGCCGCGGGCACGCGCGAGACGGCGCGGCCGCTGATCGAGCGGTATGCGTGGGATGGGGACGGGTACGAAAAGGTGCGGGCGGTGCTGCGGGCGCGCCTGCCGAACTTGGGAGAGGGGAAGGAGGGGTTTGGGCCGGTATGAGCTACGAAGCCGCAGACTTTGACTGGATGAAGTGCCAGACGGCCCGCCTTGACGAGTTGATCGCGGGGGGCCTCGCGGACGCGTGGCAAGAACCGGGCGTGGCCACGGACGACCACGCGGCGGCGGCCGCCGACTTGGCGAACCTCAAGCACGGGAAGGACTGCCACTACGACTCACCCTCCATCGGTGTCCTGTACGCCGCCGTCTATCACGGCAAGCGGCTTCAGCAGGCTGTGTCGGCTCTGTACAAGCCGCTGTCGCTTGCCGTAGCCGCAGGGAATGCGATTGACATTCTGGATGTCGGGTCGGGCACTGGTTCGACCATCTGGGCGGTTTCGCTGATTCTGCTCGGGCTGCATGCGCGGGATTGCCGTCCAGCGTCGCGGGTACGGCTCGTGGAGTGTGACGCAAGCCCGTTCATGCTGCGCCAGGCCGAGCTGCTGTGGCAGAGGTTGTGCGGGCACTTTCCCACACTGAGGGACTTCGTGGATCGGTTGCCACCGGTGTATGGGTCTTGGGACCGGATTGAAATGCCCAACCCCCGCACTCCTTGGATCGTGGCATCGCACCTGTTGCACGCGACGGATGCCGCGACCCCTGCGATGCGGGCGGCCGGGGGCGCGATCGCCGCAACCTTGGGTAGGCTCGCCCAACGCCACGACGCAAGCCGCATCATTGCCTGGCAGGTCACGCGCGTGAAGGAAGGCGCGATGGATGGGGCCCTGAATGGATTGCGGGTGCAGGGTTGGTGCGATGTGTCTGACAACACGTGTGGCGCTCACCTGACGGAGGAGAATGCCGGGATGCCGCGTGTCCGCGGTTTTGTGGCGAGACAACTACCAGCTGGGAGCCAGCCAAAGAACTCCGGATACTGGCGGGATTTTCCGCCGAACGTCCTGATGGTGCGACAGACTGCGCCGACCGGGCTGTTGTTCGACTACGAGCCGCTTCCTCACCACGTGTTTGACGAACAACAGGAAGAGGTTCTTTCTGGCAAGCCCAAGCACGCGCTCATCCAGGGTGCAGCGGGCTCAGGAAAAACACTGCTGCTGTCCGCGCGAATTCTCCAGTGCGTTGCCGACGCGGAGCCGGGCAGACGCCGGGACGTGCTCGTGACGGCGTTCAACAAGAGCGTCATCGCTGCCATTCGCGAATACGTGGAAAAGGGCGTGTACGGGCTCCCGCCAGTGCTCGTACAAACAGAAGATGGCGGGTGGAAGTATGAGTCTGCCTTGGTGCACATTCGTGCCAGGGTCTTCGATAATCTCCCTTGGGGGCTTCAAGCGGGGCTCAAGCCCGTTCTGAATGTGCGCGGGCGCGACCCATGCCCATTCGCGCCGGTGGCGGAAGAGTTGTCGCGTGCGTGGAACGAGTGTATTTCTGCCGAGTTTGTAGAAGACGAGTTCGCGTTGATTGTTTACGGGCGATGTGAGTTATCGCCCGAACGCGATCGCCACGGCGTGGTGCGTCGAGGACGTGGCCATCTTCGTGAACTCTCTGCCATGCAGTGGAACGATTTGATATCAATACTCGACCGCACCTTTGGTAAGCCGGGGCCTGTGGCCTCTCCCCCCCCAACGTTTTGCCATGCACGGCTACAGTTCTTAGCCGCGCTCCGGGCTCCGAGCCACCCATTTGCGGGGCGTTTTTCCGAGATGTTCGTTGATGAGGCGCAGGACTTCACACGCACGGACTGGCGCATCCTCGAAGCCATGGCCACAGGGAACGCCGCGTGGACCATCTGCTGGGATCGGACGCAGGCTGTGCGCACTGGCAAGACGTTCGATTCACCCACGGCCGTGGTTCCCAAACTGGGCTCAGTGGGCCGCACCATCCTACGGCGCGGGTATCGGGTGCCGCGAACTGTGGCGCGACTGGCGAATCTGCTTACGCAACAGATTTCCGGAGGCCGGCGCGATATTGACGAAAGCGAGAGGGCGTTATTGGTGGAGCCACAGCTGCACGCGGTACCCGGTGCTCGCCCCCTGATTCTGTTTGGCAACGACACGGCCGCGCTGTGTATGGCGATCTCGGATGCAATAGCGACGATTGTGGACGTGTGCCCAGACATCCGGCATGGAAAATGGATGCTCGCGGAGTACACGACTGCCGCGCGAGGCCCTCAGGCCGCTGCCGTTGAGGAGGCAGCGAAGGGTGCTGGGCTTCCGGTGCTGCGTGCGACGACGATCCTCGCGGACAAGGGGCCCGAGTACGACCCCGTCATCTGGCTTGCGGACCTACCCATGCCTTCCGATGAGCGGTGGCGCGAGTCGCTGTTTACGATCCTGACACGTACGCGAGGCTTCTTGCTGATTGCGCACACCGCCGCGATCGATCCGCGTGCCAAGGAGTTTCTGCGTTCGGTGTGGCAAGCTCACCCGGCACTCGTGCGGTGGTCTATGCCGGCGAAAGCGTACTGGCAGAAGGCGTAATCCGGTATAGCGGGTGCCGTCTTCCGACCCTTACCGCCTCCCCGTCGGCTCGCCCCAACGCCTCACCCCGCTCCCCCCGCCGCGCTCCCCACCAGGTCCGCGTTGGTTGCGAAGCGTTTGAGCGCCATCAGCAGCCGCTCGACCTGCACGTGCGGGGGCATGGTGAGCAGTTGGCGGCGCAGGGCCGTCATGGTTTTGAGTTCCTGTGCATCCATCAGCAGGTGTTCTTTGCGTGTGCCGCTGGCCGCGAGGTTGATGGACGGGAAGTAGCGCTTCTCCGCGATCTTGCGGTCGAGGATCAGTTCCATGTTGCCCGAGCCCTTGAACTCCTCGAAGATCACCTGGTCCATCGCGCTGCCCGTATCGACTAGGCAGGTGGCGATGATCGTCAGGCTTCCAGCCTCCTCGGTGTTGCGGGCGGAGCCGAAGATCTGGCGGGGCACTTCCAGGGCCTTGCTGTCGATACCGCCGGTCATGGTGCGGCCGCCCGATGCGAAGCGGCGGTGGTTGTTGAAGGCCCGCGCCAGGCGCGTGATCGAATCCAGCACGACCACGATGTGCTTGCCGGCCACCACGCCGCGCTTGCACTCGTTCATGGTCTCAACGCTGATCTGCGTGTGCTTGTCAACGGTGTTGTCGTTGGAACTGGCGATGACGCGGGCGTTGGTGCCCAGTTGTGCGAAGTACCGGCGAAAGTCCGTCACCTCCTCGGGGCGTTCATCCACCAGCAGCGCGATCAACTCCACGTCCGGGTGGTTTCGCGCAATGCCCGCGGCAATGTCCTTGAGGAGCGTGGTCTTGCCCGCCGTGGGCGGGCTCACGATGAGCGCACGCTGGCCACGCCCGATCGGGCAGAAGAGATCGATGAGCCGGCACGAATCGGAGCACCCGCGATGCTCCAGCGTGAGGCGCGGCTGCGGGTCGATGCTCGTCAGGTCCTCAAACGGGCGCGCGGGCGGGCCGGCTGGTTGTGACGCACGATCGTGGTCGCGGCCACCGTTCCACGCACTTCCACCACCACCACGCGCGCCACCAGTTGGCCCCCCACTTCCCTCGCGGCTCGCCGCGGCGGGCGGCTGTCCGTTCGCGTGCGCCGGGGCACCCGCATCTGGCGGAGGCGGCCAAGGCATTTGCTGCTGAGGGCTGGGCTGCGGAGAACTGGATTGCTGCGGGGCTTGCACGGGCAGTGGCGCGGGTGCCGCGTGTACATCGCGCGGATTCCCGCCGGGCGGGCCAGCGCCCCAACCCCACGCGGCGGTCGCGCCGCCTTGTGGCTGCTGGCCACCGGGAGGTGCAAACCCACCACCCCCGCCGGCACTACCCCCGCCAGCACCAGCGCTGCCACCACCTCCGCCTCGTCTTCGTCCTCTGCGTCCCAAGTGCTCTTACTCCTCGCGCCCGCCGCCCTTGTGCTCGCCGGGCTTGAGTTTGCGGATGAACCCGTACAGTTTTCGGAACGCTGGCTTGACTGTTTTCGCCGGTGCTGACGCGGGCGGCGCTGCCGGAGCGGGTGCGCTGGGCACCGGGCTGGCCGCAGGGCGAGGTGCTGGCGCTGCCGGCGCTGCTTGCACCGCATCATTCCTGCCGCCTCCATCTCTTCCGCCATCGCGCCCGCCGCCACCACCGCCCCCCCCACCACGTCCGCCGCGGCCCCTGCCGCGGCCACGCCGACGCCGGGCGCCGCCCTCTTCGTTGTTGCCGTCGCTTGCGCCCTCGACCGGGCCATTGCCAGCGTAAGAATCCACACCGCCCGGCGCGGCACTGCGTGCCGGCTCAAAGGCACCGCCACCACTGCCCGGCATGCTGAGGTTCATGGGTGGTGGGGCTGTGTGGGGCGGGCCCGAATCATCGCCACCCCCGTGGTCGCCAAGGTTGCCGACACGGTTGCGGTCGCCATGCGGATACGCGGTCGCGTCTGGCGCAGGGCCGCCGGGTTGCTGCGAGAGAGCCTCTGCGCGGAACGCGCCGGCCAGACCAGCAAACCGCTGGCTCTGCCCCTGCCCCCCTTGGCCGCCGCGCCCACCTTGCCCGCCCGGGCCACCGCCCGAACGCCCGCCCCCGCGCTGGTCGCTGTGTGCTCGCGGCCCCGCGTGGTCGGCATGGTCTGGGGCTGCGGACGGTCCGCCCGGCCCCGCGCCCAGTGGCTGGTTGCGGTCTGGCCCGTCGAATGAATCGCCGCGGCCGCGCCCGCCGCGCCTGCGCCTGCGGCGCCGCCCGCCGGGCCCCCCCGACCCGGCGCGGTCATCGCCATAGCCCTGCTCAGAACCGTTCATTCCGGGGTCAACGCCCGGTGTTTTCGCGCCCAGACCCGCGCCGTCGGCATATTGCGGCGGCACCGGCATGTTTGCTTCGTAACTGCCGCCGCTGGGCGTGTTGACCATCTCCAGCACCTGGGTGTGGCGCTGCCGCCCCCCGCGAGGTTGTGGGGCGGGTGCAGCGCCGTGGCCTGCGGGCTCGTTGCCCGGCCCGCCACCGCTGTTGGGTGCGAGCGGCGCACCGGTCCGTCCGCCTGCCGCCGCGGGCTCGCGCCGCCCGTCGCGTGGGCCGTCATCGCGCCCTCGGCCGCGACCGCCACCCGTTCCGCTCGCTGCGCCGCCGCTCCCACCCCGCCGGCCGCGCTTGCTGCGCCCGCCGCGGCCACCCTGGCCGAAGTTGGGCGCATCGTCATCGGTGGGCAGCGCGGAGGGATCGACCTCGATCGGGTGTGCATCGGTCGCGTCCAGATCGGCCTCGTCGGTGCGCTCGTCCGCGTCCGGGTCGCTGCCTTCACGGGCGAGGTCCGCCGAATAACCCTCATCCGCCTCCGGCGTCTCGGCCTCGGCGATCGCCTCGTCCAGGCCCGGCTCGGTGTACGCGACGAGTTGACTCTCGCTCACGCGAGGCTTGGGCAGTCGCTCAAGTTCGATATCGGCCCCCTGCTCGTCGTACGCGTAGATCGTGTACCGGTCGGGCTGGATCGCATCGCTCAGCCGCACCGCCACGGCCTTGGCGAAGAACTTTTCCAGACGTGCCAGGCCCTTGCGCCGCGAGGTGAGCAACTCGCTGCCCACACGCGCGTGCACCACCAACTCCACGCGCCGCACCTTTTCATGGTCGAGCACGGCGGCGAGTTCGCGGATCGCGTCCGCGGCGACCGAATCGGGCTTCTGCACCAGGCCCCGGCCGTGGCAGTGCTGGCAGGTGTGGAAGTGGATGCTCTCGTGGCTGCCGCGCATGCGCTGGCGCGTCATCTCGAGGATGCCGAACTCGGAGATCGGCATGATGGTGGAGCGTGCGCGGTCGGCCTTCAGGATTTCGTCGAACTTACCCTCCACCTCCTTGCGGTGCTTGGCCAGGCGCATGTCGATGAGGTCGTTGATGACGATGCCGCCCATGTCGCGCAGGCGGAGTTGACGGCAGATCTCGTCGGCCGCTTCCAGGTTCGTGTGCAGGGCGTTGGTCTCACTGTCGCCCGCGGCCCGGCTCTTGCCGCTGTTGACGTCGATGGCGACCAATGCCTCGGTCTCGTCGATCACCAGGCGCCCGCCGCTGGGCAGGGGCACCTCGCGGGCGTACATGGTCCGGATCTGCTGCTCCACGCCCAGGGCGTGGAAGATGGGCGTGCGGCCGGTGAAGTGGATGAGTTTCGTCACGGTGCGCGGGGCCACGATCTTCATGAACCGGGCGGCGCGCTTCACCGCCGACTCGTGGTCGATGATGATGGATTCGGTCTCGGCCGTGACCATGTCTCTCAGGGCCCGCACGAGCAGGTCGCTCTCGGAATAGAGCAGGCGCGGGCGGGAGCCCACGGTGCGCTTGCGCTCCATGTCCTTCTGCAACCGCATCAGATACGCCAGGTCGCGCTTCAGTTCGGTCTTGGTGCGTTCCATCCCCGCCGTGCGGAGGATGAAGCCGAAGCCGTCGGGCAGGTCCAACTGGTCGAGGATGGCCTTCATCTTCTTGCGAAGGTCCTCGTCCTCCACCTTGCGGGAGACGCCGACGCGGTCCATCTGCGGCATCATCACCAGGTAGCGCCCGGGGATGCTCAGGTAACTCGTGAGCGTGGGGCCCTTGCTGCCCACGCCCTCCTTGAGCACCTGCACGATGATCTCCTGCCCGCGCTTCAGGCACTCCTGGATCGGTGGCCGCTCGCGCCGGGGCGTCTTCTTGCCCACGCGCTCTGTGGCATCGCTGTCGCCGGGAAAGTAGCGCGGATGCAGGTCGGAGACGTGCAGGAACCCGCCAGCGCTCAGGCCGAAGTCGACGAACGCCGCGGAGATCGCAGGCTCCACGTTCGTGACGCGACCCACATAGATGTTGCCGACGTGCGAGACGTTGTCGGCCCGCTCGGAGTGAAACTCGTCGAGTTTGCCGTCCATCATGACGGCGACGCGGCACTCCTCGCCGGGGAGATAGTTGATGATCAGTTGATGCTTGCTGGACATGGGTGCTTTCGAATCTGGCGCCCGCGTCGACGAAGGTCGGGGGTGCCCTGGGTTGCGGTGCCGCGCCCTGCGGTCGGGCTGGGTGGTGCCGTGCGAGCAACCGAAGGATCAATCCGTGCCGGTCGCGCCACGACGTGCGCGGCGAGAGCGTGCGGATCATGCTTGCGGGCGTGCGGAAACGGAGGCGGAGACGCGGGGCACGTTTGGGCCCCGGGGCGGGCCGAACTCGGCCCGTCAACATCTCCGCACGCGGCGAGCCTTGAAGGCTCTCCGGTCCGACCCGCTCGCCACGGGGTCGCTGCGCGGCACACGCCCCATTGGGCGGCGCCGAAAAGTCTTGGCCCAAGGTTTTTCGCCCGCACGCCTCAGCACGCCCGCCCACAGTGGGCCGGCTAATAGCGAGGCTTCCCGGGCTAGTCCTCGGCGGAACGTCCGCCAGAGGCCTCGGGGATGATTTTCCTTGTCGCGTCCCGCAGATACGCGGTGACGGCAACGTCGGAATCGATGCTGGCAGCCTTTCGGGCCACCCGCTCGCAATGGTCTATCGACACGCTGCGGACCAACCTTTTGAGGCCCGGCAACGAACTTCCTGTCGCGGAGAGGCTACGCAGGCCCAGCCCCAATAGCAACAGGGCGTGTTCGGCCTCCCCGGCCGATTCCCCGCAGCAACTCACCGGAATTTTGCTCAGCCGGGCCGCATGGATGGTCCGGTCAATCAGGAACGTCACCGCGGGGTGGTGCGGGTTGAACAGGTCCGCCACGCTCTGGTTGGTCCGGTCCACTGCCAGCGTGTACTGCACGAGGTCGTTGGTGCCGATGCTGAAAAAATCGACCTGCTGCGCGAACTGCTCGGCCAGGATCGCCGCGGAGGGCACCTCCACCATCATCCCCACCTTCACGTGCGGATCGTGCGCGATCCCGTGTTCCGCCAAATCCTCGGCCACGTCGTTGAGCAGGAACTTGGCACGCCGGAACTCGTCGTGCGTGGTGATGAGCGGGAACATCACCTTCACCGTGCCCGGCGCGATCGCCGCGGCACGCAGAATCGCCCGCAACTGCCGCCGGAACATGTCGAGGTTCTGAAGGCAATAGCGGATGGAGCGCAGGCCGAGGAAGGGGTTGCGCTCAGGGTCGTCGGCACGGTCCTGGGTGTACTTGTCGGCGCCCAGGTCCAGCGTGCGGATCGTGAGCGACCGCCCTTCGAGCAGCCGCACGCACTCCGAGTAGGCGTGGTAATGGTCATCTTCCGTGGGCTCAAAGTCGCTCGCCAGGTACAGAAACTCCGTCCGGTACAAGCCGATGCCCACGCCGCCCGACGCGATGACGCCGGGGATCTCCTCGGGAAACTCGATGTTGCCCAGCAGTTCGATCGCTGTCCCGTCCAGCGTGACGGTCGGCAGTTGGGCCAGTTCGTTCAGGCTCAGCCGGTAGAGCACCTGCTGCTCCAGCCGTCGCTGGTAGCGTTTCAGGTGGACCTCATCCGGGTCGAGGATCACCAGCCCCTCGTCGCCATCGACGATCACCGTCGTGCCGTCGCTGGCCGTGTCCGCCGCTTTGGCGCACCCGACCACGGCGGGGATGCCCAAGGCCCGCGCGAAGATGCCCGTGTGCCCCGTGCGCCCGCCGGCCTCGGTCACAAAGCCCAGCACGTGGCTCCGGTTGAACGCCGCGGCTTGCGAGGGCGTCAAATCCCGTGCAAACACGACGGCCCGGTGCTTGAGCGCCGAGAGTCGCGATGAATGCTCGCCGATCAGGTGCCGCAGCACGCGGGCCGAGAGGTCGTGGACATCGTCCACCTTCGTGCGAAAGGCCGCGTCGCTCATCGCGGCGAAGCGGTCCACCAGCGTGGCGAAGCCCGTCCACGCGGCAAACTCCGCCGTCACCGCCTCACGTTCGATGAGGTCGTGCATGGGCTTGGTGAGGGCCCGATCTGCCAGCATGCCCAGGTGGAAGGCGAAGATCTTCGCCGCCTCCTCGCCCAGTTCCACGGCCGTGCGCTGCCGCACCGCGGCGAGTTCGGTGATGGAGGCTGAGAGGGCCGCGTCAAGGCGCGTGTGCTCTTCCTGCACGCGGGCGACGGGCACCGTGCGGCGCGCGATGCGCCGCCGCTCGTTCTCCAGCACGAACACCTCGCCCACGACGATGCCCGGCGAGACCGCGATTCCCTTGAGCACTTCCATCGCGGGGCGATGGTAGCGACAGGAGGTGGCCTAACGAGGCCCCGGGCTCGCTCGCCCGGGCTCGGCCCTCATGCCCCCACTTCTTGCCTGGCTCACCGTTACTTGCACAACGGGCACTTCTTCGCCTCTTCGCTCGGCGGCTCTTCTCCGCTGATCTTCTTCCACGCCTTGTCGGCCTTGGGGTTCAGTTCCATCTCCTTCTTCACCCATTTGGCGCGCGTGTCGTTGAACAAGCCCTTATAGAACAGGTACAGCCGCGCATCGCTCACGAGGAAACTCTTGGGGTCGATCTCGACCTTGTCGTCGTTGGCCATGGCGAATGCGCACCACCCGCCGTACGCCGGCTCGAAGCGACCCGGCGCGCTCTTAAACAACTCCAGGTTCGCCTGCGAACTGAAGAGGTACTTCACGCCCCCGTGCGTGAGCGCGAACTGCTCGCTCCCCTTCTTCGCCTCGCCCCCCTTGCCGTCGCCCTTGGGCCCGAAATACGCCACCACGTCGTACCCCTGCGCGGCAAGCCCGCCCTTGCCGAGGTTGTATTGCTTCACGTCCCGCGCCGGGGCCTCCGGCTTGGGTGGGGCGGGCGTCCCCTCGGCCTCGGGCTTCGGTTGGCCAGACGTCCCGACCGACTGGGGCTTCGGTGGGGCGGACGTCCCGTCCGCCATCTCTGCGGTGCGAGCAAGCGCACCCGCGCACACCACCATGATCACCACACCCGCCGCCAATCGCTTGCCGCTGTTCATGCCGCGCTCCGCTGCAAAGGGGTCCACACGCAGCGCCGAGCCGGGCATCAGCCGCTCACGCCGCCTTGCGTTGGATGCCCTTGAGGGTATCTCGGTTTCGTGCTGGTGCCTTTGCCACAGCCGCGGCCGCGGGCAGCACCACGCCCACCTCCGTCCCCTCCCCCACCACCGAGCGCACCCACAGAAAGCCGCCCGCATCATGCACCAACTGCGCGCACATCGCCAAGCCCAGGCCGGTGCCCTTGGCCACCAGCGCGTCCGCGCCTTCTCCCGTGCCACCGATCGAAGATCCGCCGTGGCGGACTTCGGCTTTGCGAAGTCGGTGCGGCACGTGCTTCGTGCCTTCCTCGTGCCTTCCTCGTGCCTGGGTGCCCTCTCGGGTGACAAACGCCTCGAACACGCGCGGCAGCACATCCGCGGCAATCCCGCACCCCGTGTCCTTCACCACCAACTCGACCCAGCCCGGTGGTTTACATTTGGCCGTTTGGCCATTTGGCATTTGGTCATTTCCGCTCCGCACCGCGCCATGGGCCACCACGATCTCGCCCGCGCTCACCCGCGCTGTGATGCTCAAAGCCCCCCCACTCCCCGCCATCGCCTTGCGCGCGTTGAGCATCAGGTTCAGCACCACCTGCTGGAGCGCGATAGGCCGGATCGCCGCGCACCCTGCGCTGGCCACGTCAAGCGAGACCGCGATCCCCTCCTTGCGCGGCTCGCGCACGAGGCACGCCGTCGCGCTCTTCACGGCCGCGCCGATGTCGGCCAGATCGGCCCCCCCACTCTTGCCTTGACCGGGCTCGCCATCTCGCGAGAGTTCCAGAATGGCCTCGGCGATCCGCGCGGCTTTCTCTGCGCCGGCCGCGGCCCTCTGCAGCGCCTTGCGCGCCAGGGCCTGATCCGCCGGCGCGTCGAGGGCCATCTGGGCGTAACTCATCACCGGCGTGAGGATGTTGTTGAACTCATGGGCGATCATGCCCGTGAGCGTGCCCAGTGTGGCCAGACGCTGCATGTGCGCCAGCGACTGGTCGAGCGAGGGGCGGGGCGCATCGCCAACGTGTTGGTCGGGTCGCATATAAACAAACTCCAAACAAAACATGTTGTCGTGACCGTCTCCGCGCTTTCCAATGATCGTTCCGTCTTCGGCGTGCCTATCCACTGGTGATGCCACCGGTTCGGCTAGTGTGGAATCCGGACGCGCAGTTCGTGTTCAATGACCCAAGTTCTCATCATGTGTTCCACGTGGAACATTGCGGCCTCGAGTGGGCGGGTGTCTCATCGCGAAGGCGTGCATGCCGGCGCGCCCATGGACTGCCCATTCACAAGCCCGCCAGGACGGCTCGTGTTCCACGTGGAACACCGCGGACTGACCTGTACGGCGGCCGCGGCACTGCATTTTGTTATGCTGCCAACCGCGAGGCACCGAAAAATACGAGACAAGGAACCAGACATGACCACGAAGCAGGCCGAAACGAAGCCGCGAAAACTCGGACGCGGACTCAGCAGTTTGCTCGGACACATGGCCCCGATTGAGGTCGTGACGGACGCCGAGACGTCGCATCTGTCGGCCCCCGGCGATGTAGGCGAACGGAGCGGGCCGACGCCGCGGCCGGAATCGTGGCCGGCGAGCGCGGACGCGGGTGCCACGGAAACAGAACAAACACCAAACACTATTCGCCGACCCGCGATTTCACAAGGCGAGCCCGCTCCAGGGGCGGAGTTGGGGGGGAGGCGGTTGGTGATGGTGGCGGTGGGGGAGATTGTCCCGAGCAGGTTCCAGCCGCGCAGGCACTTTGATGCCGCGGCACTGTCGCGGCTGGCAGACTCCATCAAGACCGCGGGCGTGATGCAGCCGCTGGTGGTCCGGGCAAATGGCCAACTGGCCAAAGAAAGCGCGGCGGATGGGACGCCCGCCCCACTGGCCTATGAACTGGTTGCGGGTGAGCGGCGGTGGCGCGCGGCCCAGATGGCGGGCGTGCAGCGTGTGCCGTGCGTGGTGGTCGAGATCAGCGATGAGGAATCGGCCGAGTGGGGGCTGATCGAGAACGTGCAGCGCGAGGACCTGCTGCCGATGGAGCGTGCTGGCGCGTTGGCGAACCTTGCGGAGAAGTTCTCGCTCACGCAGGCGCAGGTGGCAGAGCGCGTGGGGATGGAGCGCTCCAGCGTGGCGAATCTGGTGCGTCTGCTGGAACTGGACGAGAAGGTGCAGCGCGCGATTGATGAGGGCGCGTTGAGCGTGGGGCACGGCAAGGCGTTGCTCTCCATCGGGCGCGAGAGTGCGCGGCTGCCGTGGGGGCAGCGTGCCGCGAGGGAGGGATGGAGCGTGCGGCAACTGGAGGAGCGGATCGCGCAGGCGGTGGTGAACGTGGACCGAGATTCCGCGCTCAAAGACGAAGCAATGGACCGCGGCGACGAACTGCCCGACGGAACGGAAGAAGAAATCCGACGGCGGGCACGCAAGATGATGATGGCGAACCTGGAGAAGCGGCTGAGCAACCACCTGGGCACAAAGGTGCAACTGCGCACCGACCGCACAGGCAACCGCGGCAAGATCACCGTGCATTTTTATACGGTGGCGCAGTTTGACGGCGTGCTGGAGAAGATGGGAGTGGGGGAGGGGGAGTGAGGAAAAGTGGCAAATGGCAAAGGACAAATGAAGGCACAGCGCAGTTGCACGGGAGGCGGCGGCAGGAAGCACCCCCTCCGCCTCGGTCGCCGGGGCGACCTCGGCACCTCCCCCAGAGGGGGAGGAACGGATGCGGAAGTGGTGAGGCCGTCGATAGACTGCGCGTATGGGTGAACGCGGGAGCATGACGGCGGCGGAGTTTGTCGAGAAGTGGCGCGGGAGAAATCTCTCGGAGCGGCAGGCGGCGCACGCGCACTTCATTGAGTTGTGTCGGTTGCTGGATGTGCCCGCGCCGCTGGATCACGCGGGCGACGATCACGAGTACATGTTTGATGCGTTGACAACCAGCGCTGGCAGCAAGGTGTACGCGGCGGCGAAGGGGAAGAGGGGACGGAAGGCGGACGGAACGACTGCACCACCCAAAGCAGCATCCGACAAGGGCCCGCCCACCCCCCACCCCCTCCCCCTGGGAGGGGGCGTTGACGCAGCGTTGTTCCCACCGGCATCGCGCGTCGTGTCGGTGAGCGCGGCGGGGAAGAACGGGTACGGGTTCGCGGATGTGTGGAAGAAGGGGCACTTCTGCTGGGAGTACAAGCGGCAGGGCACGCACCCCGATCTGGCGGCCGCGCTGCGGCAGTTGAAGGAATACAAAGACTCACTGGACAACCCGCCGCTGCTGGTGGTGTGTGATATCGACCACTTCGAGGTGCACACGAACTTCACGGGGCATCCGACGAGAGTGCATGCGTTCGGGCTGGAGGACCTGGCGGAGGTGCCGGCCGAGTGGCGGGAGCGCGGCATCTCGCCGCTGCAACTGCTGCGGTATGTGTTCACCCAGCCGGAGTGGTTCAGACCGAAAGAGACGGTCAACGACATCACGGAGGAACTGGCCGCGCGGGTGGGCGATGTGGCCCGGGAAGTGGGGGGGCGCAAGGCGAAGGACGGCAAGCCGTTGCACGACCCGCACGATGTGGCGCACTTCCTGATGCAGGTGGTGTTCGCGCTCTTCGCGGAGAACGTGGGGCTGCTGCACAAGGGGAGTGTCTACAAGATCGTGCGGGCGGGTGTGGACGACCCGGATCGGTTCACGACCATGATGCGCGACTTGTTCGGCGCGATGGCCGTGGGCGGGACGTTTGGCAGCGATGCGATCGACCACTTCAACGGCGGGCTGTTTCGGAACATTGAAGCGCAGCGTGTGCCGCGGCTGACGAAGGGGGAGATTGGGCTGCTGTCGATCGTGGCGGAGCGGGACTGGTCGGCGATTGAGCCGTCGATTCTGGGAACGCTGTTCGAGCGGAGCCTGGACCCGGACAAGCGGGCGCAGATCGGGGCGCATTACACGAGCCGCGCCGACATCATGCTCATCATCGGGCCGGTGGTGATGGAGCCGCTGCGCAGGGAGTGGGCTGAGGTGCAGAGCCAAATAGCAAACGGCAAAGGGCAAAGGGCAAATGGGGGAAGGAAGGGCAGCACCGAAGTGTCAAGGCACACTTCGATGGCACGGGCAGAAGCCAAGGCAGGGAGCAAAGGCCCGCCCACCCCCCACCCCCTCCCTCTGGGAGGGGGGGCGGAGCCAGAGGCGTTGCTGGAAGGGTTTCACGCGCGGCTGGCGGCGGTGAAGGTGCTCGACCCGGCGTGCGGGAGCGGCAACTTCTTGTACGTGGCCATTCAGGAACTGCTGACGCTGGAGAAGGAAGTGATCGCTTTCGGGGCGCGGCCGGAGATCGGCGTGAAACTCACGCCGCGCGTGAGCCCGACGCAATTGCTGGGGATCGAGATCAACCCGTACGCCGCGGAACTGGCGAAGGTGAGCATCTGGGTGGGGTACCTCAAGTGGCAGCGTGAGAACGGCGTGATCGACGCGCGGCGGCCGATCCTCGACAGTCTGGAGACGATCGAGGAACGGGATGCGATTCTGGACCGGAGCGACCCGAAGCGGCCGGTGCCAGCGAAGTGGCCGGAGGCGGATTTCATTGTGGGAAATCCGCCGTTTCTGGGATCGAAGTTGATGCGGAAGAACGGGCTGGACGATGCGTACATCGAGGCGCTGCACACGGTGTATGACGAACTGCCGGGGGCGCTCGACCTGTGCTGCTACTGGTTCGAACAGGCGCGGCGGGTGATTGAGAAGCGGGGGCGCGTGCGGACGGGGTTGCTTGCAACGCAAGGCATTCGCGGCGGAGAGAATCGCAGCGTGCTGAAGCGGATCAAGGAGACGGGTGATATTTTCATGGCGTGGTCGGATCGCGAGTGGATTCTGGATGGAGCGGCGGTGCACGTCTCGATGGTGGGGTTTGCGAAGGGGAGGGAGCGCAGTCCGGTCCTTGACGGGCATCCAGTTGCCAAGGTGAACGCCGATCTCACAAGCGATGTCGCCACCGGCGACGCGAAGGTGCTGACAGAGACGACAGCGATCTCGTTCATGGGCATCACCCCGTCTGGCAAGTTTGATGTCGATTTTCTTGATGTGGCAAAATGGGCGCAAGAACCCAACCCAACGCGCTGCTCGAATCTGGACGTGCTGCGACCGTGGTTGAATGCTGAGGAACTTGTTCAACGCCCGGGTGGGCGGTGGGTCATCGATTTTGGGATAGCGGTTGACGAGAAGGCTGCCGCGATGTATCAGCGTCCCTTTGAGCACGTTGTGAAGCACGTCGCGCCAGCGCGCAAGGGCTATCGCACCGGCAAGCGTGGCTACTGGGTATTTGAGCGGCCACGTCCAGAGATGCGGTCTCAACTGGCGGGCTTGCCCCGGTTTCTTGGGACACCATTGGTCTCAAAGCACCGGGTCTATGCGTGGCAAGCGGCGGGAACGCTTCCCGCCAATCTCGTGATCGCCTTCGCCCGCTCCGACGATTACTTCTTCGGCGTGCTGCATTCGTGCGTGCACGAGTTGTGGGCGTTGCGGCAGGGGACGCAGTTGGAGGATCGGCCGCGCTACACGCCAACGTCGTGCTTTGAGACGTTTCCCTTGCCGTGGGCTCCGGGGAAGGAGCCGACGGGCAAGGGGCAGAGGCATCACGGGTTGTGGGCGGAGATTGGAGCCGCGGCGAAGGAACTGGATGGGTTGCGTGAGGCGTGGTTGAACCCTGCGGAGTGGATCGGTGCGGTCGAGCGGTTGGTGGCGATCAAGTACAAGCACGAGTTGGAGGCGGTACCTGCGGATGTACGGCCGCTGGTGAGGCGGAGCGCGGTGATGGCGGAGGCGGCGGTGGACAAGCGGCTGAAGGTGCGGACGCTGACGAACCTGTACAACGAGCGCCCCGCGTGCCTGAGGCTGGCGCACAAGCGGCTGGATGAAGCGGTGATCGCGGCGTACGCGGCGGTGGATGCGGAGGGCGGGTGGAAGACGGAGTGGGCGGAGGTGTACGAGGCCTTCGGGGCGGGGGAGATCACGGATGCGAAGGGGAGCGCACGCACGATGGCGAAGGGGAAGATGCCGCGCGGGAAGAGGGATGATGAGACGGTGCTGAGCGCGAAGGCGGCGGCGCGGGAAGCACGTGGGCCTGTGGATGAGCGGGTGTTGGGGAACCTGCTGAGAATGAACGGGGAGAGGGCGGGGAAGTGAGGCGAAGCGCCAAAGGGCCAAAGAGAAGACACGGGGGCGTGGGCACTGGCCACTGAAGACCGGTGGGGGAGGGCGGCTGGGGGCCAGCGGCGGCGGGGCACAAGGGTGCGAAGGCCGCTGGCCACATTCGCCATTTTCACGCTTGATAGTGAAGATTTCTTGACAATTCGTTAGGGTGATGCACGATACATGTTCGGATGGAGCCCCTTTCACCTGCTCAGATCGCTCTTCGCGTTGGTTCGGCCCTGCTCGCGGGTGCCTTGGTGGGCATCGAGCGGGAGCGCAAGCAGCGGCCGGCGGGCTTTCGCACCATGATTCTGATCAGCGTGGGGTCGTGTGGGTTCGTGCTGATCGGCATCGAGACGATTCAGCAGTTGGGCGCGGCCGCGGCGGTGAACCTGCCGCCGGGCATGCCCGCGCCGGGTCAGGCGGAGATCAGCCGCGTGCTGCAGGGGCTCATCGGGGGGATCGGTTTCCTGGGCGCTGGGGCGGTGTTGCAGAGCAAGCGTGCGGTGAGGGGGATCACGACCGCCGCGGCGGTGTGGGTGGTGTCGGCGCTAGGGGCCGCGTGCGGGCTTGGGCTGTATGCGTTGGCGGCGATGCTGGGGTTTGCGACGCTGTTCACGCTCGTGGTGCTGGACATTGTGGAGCACCGGTACTTTCCCGATCCGGAGGATGGCGCTGGGTGGGACTCGGCTCGCAAGAGCGGCAAGAACGGCGCATCGACGAACGGCCTGCACGCGACGCCGACCGGTGGCCGCGCGGATGATGAGGCCAGCGCCGTGGCCACGCGGCTGCGCGGCGAGGGTGGCAAGTAGCAAACCGCCCATCATGGATGCGGGCCGGAGGCGGGGTGCGGAGAGCCGCGGCCCACCAAGAAGCCGGCGGAGACCGCCGGAGCACCCGGAGGCTCGATACATTGGTGCACGATGCACGCAGGCGGAGGGCACACACCGAGCAAGGAACACCGGCACGCGTGGCCGCTGGTGCTGATCGGCGGTGGCGGGCACGCGGTGGTGGTGGCGGAAGCGGTGGTGCTGGCGCGGCGTGCGCTGGCGGGCTTTCTGGATGACAACCCGGGCGCGGCGGTGGCGACGCTGTCGATTCAACTGCCGCATCCGTACGCGCCGCCGGCGTATCTGGGCGGGCTGGGCGACCTGCACGCGCTGCAGGGGCGCGACTGGATCATTGCGTTGGGGCATGTGAAGGAGCGGCGTGAACTGCTGAGGGCGATCGGAGCGATGGGGCCGCGGGAGCCGGCGCTGGCGATTTCGCACACGGCCGCGCCGGCCGCGGCGGTGGGGGGGGCGGCGAGCGTGGTGCATCCGACGGCGATCGTGAGCCCGACGTGCGCGGTCGGGGAGGGTGTGTACATCGGGGCGGCGGCGGTGGTGCAGCCGCGGGCGCGGGTGGGCGACCACGCGATCATCAACACGGGCGCGATCGTGGAGCATGACGTGCAGATCGGCGAGAACACGCACGTGGCGCCGGGCGCGGTGCTGGGGGGCGGCGTGCGGATCGGGAGCGACTGCCTGATCGGTCTGGGGTCGCGGATTCTGCCGGGCGTGCGCGTGGGAGACGGCGCGACGGTGGGGGCGGGGGCGGTGGTGGCACGCGATGTGCCCGCGGGGGCGACGGTGGTGGGCGTGCCAGCCAAGCAGCGGTGAGCCGCGAGGTGCGAGCGGTTGGCCTGAATGCGGTGGATGGCTCGTGAACGCGTCTGCTCGTCAACTCATCAACTCATCAACTCGGCAACTCGTGAACTCCCCCTACCAACCCGACCGCGACGCAGGGGGGTATCGCGTGGTGCCCGGCCACGGGCCGCGCGTGCGGAGCGATGTGGTGGAGGTGATGGTGTTCCGCGCGGCGGATGAGGGCGTGGGGGAGCAGGGCGCGGCGGAGTTACTGCAGATTCAGCGGGCCAAGGAGCCGCTGAAGGGAACGTGGCAGCCGGTGATGGGGCATATCGAGGCGGGTGAAACCGCCGTGGCCGCGGCCCTGCGTGAACTGGACGAAGAAGTGGGGTTGAGCGCTGCGGGTGAGGCGTGCCTGGGCGTGTGGGCGCTGGAGCAGGTGCACCCGTACTACATCGCGGCGATTGATTGCGTGATGCTGCCGCCGCGGTTTGCGGCGCGTGTCGGGCCGGGGTGGGTGCCGCGTTTGAACGATGAGCACACAGCGCACCGGTGGGTGCGGGCGGCGGAGGCGGCGAAGTGGTTCATGTGGCCCGGGCAGGCGGCGGCGGCGCGGGAGTTGATCGAGCACCTGCTGGCACCGGGGAGCGCGTGCCGCGAGGCGCTGAGGATTGAGACGAGGGGGTAGGGGATAGGGGTGAGGTGACAGCCAGAGGAGGAGGAGGTGCCGGGTTGCGGGCACGCGATCGGGTCAGGCGGCGGCCGCGAGAGCAACGGCGGGCGCCTCGCGGGAAAGGGTGGCCGCGGCATGCACTCGGGCGGGTGCCATGGCTTCGGCCCAGGGAAGCACCACGCGCTTGCCGGAGTGCGGCGCGGCGGGGGAGGTGTGCAGGTCGAGCGCATCCAGCATGGGGCCGGGCGAGAGTGTGGCGACGACGAGCGTGTCGGCGCGGGCGGGGTCGTCCACCATTCGTGCGCCCAACTCGTGGAGGGCACGGCCGACGGCCCAGGCGTTTTTTCCGGGCGAGACGAGCGCGCAGGCGCCAAGCGGTGCGGTGCAGTTGGCCGCGGCGAGGGCGGCGCGTGCGTGTGCAAGGCCGGTGAGGCGGTCGTAGATGGCGGCGCTGAGGGGCTGGCGTGTCTGGCGGCCGAGGGAGAAGGCGAGGTCTGCGAGGCCGCGCAGGTAGGCGGCGGGGACGCGCTCGCGCCAGGCGATGCGTGCGTAGCGGGCGAGGGTTTCCTGGATCTCGTTGAAGCGCACGTCTTCGGGCGCGTAGCGCTGGGCCACCCACGCGTTGTTGCGCACCAGGCGGCGGAGGATGCGTGCGAAGTCGCGGCCCTGGCTCACCTTGCGATGCTCGACGCGGAAGCGGCGGTCGAGGGCGACGCGGTAGCCTGCCCGCAGCAGGCGTGCGGCCAGGTCGTATTCCTCGGCGTAGTAGTCGAAGGCGTGGTCGTAGCCCCCGAGTTTGCAGAAGGCCTCGCGGCGGATGGCGACACCGCACCCGATGAAGACCTCGGGAAGGCCGCCCGCTTCGCGCGTGCCGCACGGGAGCGTGATTTCGGCCTGGATCGCGCCGACTTCCGGGCGGGCCTGGCGGAGCGCGTCGAAGAAGCCGCGGTCGAGCGGGTGCGAGTCGTCATCGAGCATGACGAGCCAGCGAGAGTCGGGATCGGCGGCGTTCGCGGCGGCGTTGCGGGCCGCGGCCCCCTCGTTGCGGGCACCGCGCAGCAGGCGGATGGGGATGCCGCTGGTGAGGCGATCGGGGACGCGCACGGGTGGTGTGGAGGCGTTGTCGGCAACGATTGTCTCCGCGCCGCCGACGGCATCGTGGTTGCCCAGTGCGCTGATAGCGCTGAGCGTGCGGGCCAACTCGGCGGGACGGTTTCGGGTTGGGAGGATGTAACTGATCACGCGGAGGCGGTTGCGTGGACGGGGGTGGGGAGGGGGGTGGGCCCGTGGACGCGCAGGTCCGGGCCGACGGCGAGGCGGGCGGTGTGGACGCGCACGATGCCGTGGCGCAGGTCGGTGGAGGAGACGGGGTTGTTGCCCAGGCGCTGGGCCTGGCACGCGGCGGCGATGGACCCGAGGAAACTGGCGGCGAGCAGGTTGGCACCGGCGCAGAGGGCGAGCGTGGCGGTGGCCAGGAGTGCATCGCCGCAGCCGAGCGGATCGACGGCGTGGCCGCAGAGCGCGGGAACATGCTCGCTGCGGAGGCGCGAGGCGAGGCCGTCGGCGTGTGGGTCGTTGCGGCCGGCGCGGTGCTCGAAGCCGATGAGGCCGTCGGTGCCCATGGTGGCGAGGGCGGCGCGTGTGTGGGTCTCGTCGAGCAGACGGGAGACCACGGCGGGGACGGACTCGTCGAAGAGGCGGAAGGCCTCGCGCATCTCGGTTTCGCTGGGGCAGAGCAGGTCCATGCCGCGGAAGTGGGTGAGGCCCGAGCGGCGGCCGGAGACATCACCGGCGAGGATGCCGTGGGGGCCGACCCGGGCGCGGAGTGCGGGGCAGAGGCGCGAGATCATGCCCGGCGAGAGCAGGCCGTTACCGAAGTCGGCGATGATGGCGCCGTGGCATGATTCGGCGGCATCGACTGCCGCGGCGACGAAGTCGTCGCGTGTGGAGGCATCGAGCAGCGCGGGCTCGAGCATGTTGAGTTTCATCACCTTCTGGGTGCCGACGAGGAAGCGCTGCTTGCGGGCGACGGAGCCTTCGGTGCGGACGGTTCGCACCTCGATGCCCTCGGCGCGGAGGCGGTGGGAGAGGGCCTGGGCCTCGGGCGAATCGGGAAGGCCGGTGAGGAGGGTGGGCTTGGCACCCAGCGCGGCGAGGTGGCGGGCGATGACGGCCGCGCCGCCGTCGTAGGTGCGGCGCTCGAGGGGGCGGAGCGTCATGACGGGCGATTCGCTGGCGACCTCGGGCTTGTCGCAGAGGATGTACTCGTCGATGATGGTTTCGCCCAGGACGAGGAGGCGCTTGCCGCGGAAGGCGGAGACGAGGGCCGTGAGCGCGACGCCGTCCAGTTCCGTGCGGCCGAGGAGTTGGGCGAGGCGTGCGTGGTACGGGTCTGCGGAGTGTTCGAGCGAGCCGATGAGGGCCGTGGAGGAGA
This sequence comes from Phycisphaerales bacterium, assembly GCA_046156035.1. Taxonomy (GTDB): domain Bacteria; phylum Planctomycetota; class Phycisphaerae; order Phycisphaerales; family UBA1924; genus JAEUIX01. The sequence continues at coordinate 99,184 of JBJXEW010000050.1, forward strand.
AGACGACGTCGCCGGAGGAGAAGACGACGCGCCCGCCGTGGCGTTCGACGGTCTGGCGTTCGGCGAGGAAGCGCGGGTCGGGGTTGGTCTCGTACTCGCGGCCCTTGATGTAGACATCGGGCCGGACGGCTTCGAGCACCTCGCCGGCGGTGGCGTTGGGGTCGATGTAGACCCAGTCCACGCAGTCGAGTTCGGCGAGGTTCTCGGCGCGGAGTTCTTGGGGGATCAGCGGCTGGCCCCGGGCCTTCGTCCACGCGGCATCGGAGGTGATGGAGACGAGGAGCACCTCGCCCTGGCTCTTGGCCTGGCGGAGATGGCGGATGTGGCCGGGGTGAACAATGTCGAAGCAGCCGTGGCACTGCACCACGGCGCGGCCGTCTTGCCGCGCGGCGGCGCGAAGCACGAGGAGTTGATCGAGGGAGAGGACCTTGCCGGCGGTGGCCATGGTGGAGTTATCGGCCATTACGGGGGGTGGAGTGAACAGGCCGCGGGTTCAGCACCAGAGGCACGGCGGGTGCCCGGGGGGCACGCCCGCGCCGGCCTGAGGGCGGGTGGGGCGTTTATGATCGAATGGGCCGGTTGCGGGATAGACCCATCGGATTCGTACTCATGCCGGCGACACTCGAACAACCCGCCGCGGCACCCGCCGGCGGCCCGGCGACGGCCATTCGCTGCGCGGGGGTGACCAAGCACTACGGCAGCGGGGAGAGCAGGGTGGTGGCGCTGCGCGGCATCGACCTGGAGATCGCCAGCGGCGAATTGATGATGCTGGTGGGCCCCAGCGGGTGCGGGAAGACGACATTGATCTCGGTGATCGCGGGGATTCTTGATCGCGACGGGGGAGAGTGCCGCGTCTTCGGGCAGGACTTTGCGGCCATGGGGCAGCGGCAGAAGACGCTGTGGCGCGGCAGGAACATCGGGTTTGTGTTCCAGAGTTTCAACCTGATCCCCACGCTCACGGCGGCGGAGAACGTGGCGGTGCCGCTGATGATCCTGGGGGAGGGGCGGCATGCGGCGGTGAAGCGGGGGGAGGAGATGCTGGGTCGCGTGGGCCTGGAGAGCAAGGTCAAGAGCCTGCCCAATCAACTCTCGGGGGGCCAGCAGCAGCGCGTGGCGATCTCGCGGGCCCTGATCCACGAGCCGCGGCTGATCGTGTGCGATGAGCCGACGAGCGCATTGGACCACGAGACCGGCCAGGTGATCATGTGCATGCTCAGGCAGGTGGCGCTGCGCGAGGACCGGGCCCTGGTGATCGTGACGCACGACGCCCGCATTTTCGGGTTTGCAGACCGGATCGCCAAGATGGACGACGGCACGGTGGTGCAGGTGGTGCGAGATGCCAAGGAGTTGGAGTAGACGCCAGACACCAGACGCGAGGGTGGTCACGTTTTCGGAGGCTTTCCATGATTGTTCGCAAGTATGTGATCCCCATCCTCGCGGTTGCCGGTGTGGTGTTTGCCGTCAAAACGGTCCTCTCCGAGAACAAGCCGGTGGTGCCGGCGCCGCCCGTGGCCGCGCCGGCGACGAGCGCGTATGCGCAGGCCGTGGCGGGCGCGGGGATCGTGGAGGCGAGCACGCAGAACATCGCGGTGGGGGCGCACCTGCCCGGCGTGGTGATGCGCGTGCTGGCGAAGGTGGGGGATGAGGTGAAGGCGGGGGACGCGTTGTTTGTGGTAGACGATCGGACGGCACGGGCGGAGGTGCGTGTGCGCGAGGCAGCGCTGCTGTCTGCGAAACAATCGCTGCTGAAACTGGAGTCTCAGCCGCGGCCGGAGGAGGTGCCGCCGGCTGAGGCGCGTGTGCGTGAGATGGAGGCGATGGTGAGCGAGATGACGAGCCAGTTGAAGCGTGTGGAGAGTTTGGCGGACCCGCGGGCGGTGAGCCCCGAGGAGGTGAGCCGCCGCAAGTATGCGCTGGACGACAGCCGCGCGAAACTGGACCAGATGACGGCCGACCTGGGGCTGCTCAAGGCCGGTGCGTGGAAGCCGGACGTGGAGGTGGCGCGGGCGCAGGTGGATGCCGCGACGGCGCAGGTGGAGGCGGCGAAGACCGAGGTGGAGCGGTTGACGGTGAAGGCCCCGGTGGACGGGCAGATTCTGCAGGTGAACGTGCGGCCGGGGGAGTTTGCGCAGGCGGGCGCGATGGCCGTGCCGCTGATGCTGCTGGGGGCCACGCAGACGCTGCACGTGCGCGTGGACATTGACGAGAACGATGCGTGGCGCATCCGGCCGGAGGCGAAGGCGCACGGGTCGCTGCGGGGCAACAAGGACCTGAAGACCGACCTGGCGTTTGTGCGCATCGAGCCGTACGTGGTGCCGAAGCGCTCGCTCACGGGCGACGGCGCCGAGCGCGTGGACACGCGCGTGCTGCAGGTGCTGTACGCCTTTCCGCGAGCCGCGCTGCCGGTGTACGTGGGGCAGCAGATGGATGTGTTCATCGAGGCGCCGATGGCCGGGGGGAAGAACTGATGCGGACAGCACGGATGATCCAAGGACAGACCCTCGCGGCCGCGCGACCCCGTGCGCTCGCGATGGTGCTGGCGGCGGCCGCTGGCATGCCGGGCTGCGCGGTGGGCCCCGACCACGCAGCGCCCGCGGTGGAGACGCCCGGCGCGTGGGCCTCACCGTTGGAGGCGGGAGCCGTGAGCGCGCCGGGCGACCTGAGCCGGTGGTGGACGGTGCTGGGCGACCCGGTGCTGGATGCGCTTGTGGTGCGAGCGCTGGCGGGCAACCACGACCTGCGCGAGGCGGTGGCCCGCCTTGCGGAGGCACGGGCCCAGCGCGGGGTGGTGGCCTCGCAGGGTGGCCCGCAGGTTGATGCCACGGGCACGTATCAGCGCAACCGTGCCAGCGAGAGCACCGGCACCACCGGGCAGAGTTTCAATGCGCCGGGCGCCGAGCGCGACCTGTACCAAGTCGGCTTCGATGCCACCTGGGAGATTGACGTGTTCGGGCGGGTGCGGCGCGGGGTGGAGGCGGCCGATGCCGATATCGCGGCGGCGGCGGAGAACGTGCGCGGTGTGCGCGTGTCGCTGCTGGCGGAGGTGGGGCGCAACTACGTGGAACTGCGGGCGTTCCAGCGGCGTGTGGAGATTGCACGCGGCAACGTGGCGGTGCAGGCCGACACGCTGAAACTGGTGCGGGCTCGGCGCGACGCCGGGCTGAGCAACGACCTTGACGCGGCGCGTGCGGAGGCGAACCTGGAGACCACGCGCGCGGCGATCCCCACGCTGGAGGCGGGTGTGCGGAGCGCGGCGTATCGGCTCAGCGTGCTGCTAGGGCGCGAGCCGGGAGTGGTGCTTGCGGAACTCACGGGGGCCGCGCCGATCCCGGCGGTGGCACCCGAGGTGCCCCTGGGCCTGCCGAGCGAACTGCTGCAAAGGCGGCCGGACGTGCGCGGTGCGGAGCGCGAGGTGGCGGCGGCGAGCGCGCGGATCGGTGAGGCGACGGCGGACCTCTACCCGCGCTTCTCGCTCACGGGCGATTTCGGGTTTTCCAGCCGCGAGATCGGGAACCTGACCGATTCGGAGAACCGGTTCTGGAGTTTCGGTCCGGCGGTGCGCTGGCCGATCCTGGAGTGGGGCCGCATCCGCCAGAACATCAAGGTTCAGGATGCCCGGCACGAGCAGAGTCTGATCCGGTTTGAGCGGGCTGTGCTGACGGCGTTTGAGGAGGTGGAGAACGCCCTGACCAACTACGCGCGCGAGCGTGATCGGCGGGCATCCCTGGCCGCGGCGGTGGCGGCGGACCAGCGCGCGGTGGACCTGTCGACGGACCTGTACACCAAGGGCCTGACGGATTTTCTGACGGTGCTGGATTCGCAGCGCGAGTTGTTTCAACTGCAGGACCAGTTGGTGCAGAGCGAGCGCAGCGTGGCGGCGAACCTGATCGCGCTCTACAAGGCCCTGGGCGGGGGGTGGGAGGAGGGCGAGGGCCGCGAGGGCGACGAGCCGCCTCAGGCGGCGTCGCGTGCGGTGCCCGGCGTGGCGCCCTCGCCAAAGGGCTGACCAGCGCCCGCGAGCGGGAAGACGCGGGACGACGCCCCACGCACGCCGCTGATGGCGACGCAGACGTGGTCGTTGTTGACGGCGCTCACGGCCACGCGGCGCGGCTCGCCCACTTCGCTCAGGCAGTCTTCGAGCCAGGCGATGACGGCGGCTTCTTCGGCATCGACCAGCGGCAGGGGACCGGTCCCCGCGGGCGCAGACACCTGCGTGCCGTCGAGCCCGGCGCGTGCGCGGACGATGTGGAGAAGGTCGGAGAGCCGGCCACACGTTGCCGGTGTCGGTGTCAGGTCTCGTGCGTGCGCGTAGTCGATCATGCCTCTCGCCCCTTGGTGCCGCCCGCGTCAAGATCGGCGAGGCGGGGGCGCAACTGGGCGGGAGCGCGCGAGCGTGCGTGCGGGCGTGCGCCCTGGGGTGGCGCGCGTGCTTATGCGGCCGCTTACCGGGCGAGAAGCAGGTTCTCGGGGTGGGCGGGCGCGCAGGTCCGAGATGGTGAAGGTCCGCGTTGCCGCGGCGTGCCGGTATGAGCGGGCCGGTTTGCCACGCCCTCAGCGGATCCAGCGGAGGCGGCCGAAGTCGGGCATGGGGATGGGGCTGCTGCCGGCCAGGGCGGGAAAGTAGACAAAGAAAGCCTTGCCGAGCATGAGGTTGCGGGGCACAACGCCCACGGTCGGATCGATCTCGGCGGCGACCCACTCGTCGGGTCGCTCCCAGAGGCGGCCGTCCTCGCTGGCGGGGCTGTTGTCTCCGCAGACGAAGAACTGGTCGCCGTTGAGCCGCATCGTGGTCGTGGGGTGCGTGCCCCAGGCGGGCTGGCCGGAGACGTTGCGGCGCGCGGGGCGGTAGTGGAGGTCGCGGTCGAGCCCGACACGGTGCAGCGCGAAGGCCCCCCCGGAGAACTCCCAGCGCACACGCGGCTTGCTGTACAGGCGCGCATCGACCAGTTGCATGGAGGCGTTGGGGTTGCTGGAGGCGATCTGCTCGAGGGATTGGCCGGTGGCGAAGGCGATGCGCTGCGCGGGCGTCCAGTTGTAGTTGCCGCTCGCGGCGAGCGAGCCGTCGACCCAGAGTTCCAGCCGCTGGTCGAGGTGCCAGAACTCAACGTTGGTGACCACGCCCGGCTTGAACACGGTGCAGCGGCCCTCGGCAAGCGTGGCCCAGTCGGAGTCGGGCCCGGTTTGAGCCGAGAAGGGTCGCATCTGCACACGGGCGGTGCCCGCTTCGATGATGCCGCGAAACTGGTGGCCGCGCGTCTCGATGGTGGGCATCACGGTGATCGCGCCCGCGCCGCCGCTCGAAGGCTCGACGCCGGCCTTCAGGCGGATGTCGGAGACCGGGTAGTGGAACGAGCCCGCCATGAAGGGGTTCTCGTTGTAGGCGTAGCGGTCGTTGATCTCCCACCGCTCCGGCGCGCCGGGCTTGGTGTAGAAGGTGCGCGACGAGTCCCACTCCAGGGTGGCTGCGTCGGCACCCGAGTACTCGTAACTGCGTCGGTTCTCAATCTTCCAGCCGCTGCCGCCGGCCCCACCGGCGCGCCAGGGCGGGTTGAACCAGGTCTGGCCGTCGGGGCCCTTGGGGTTGGACGGGGCGAAGGCGGAGTCGAAGACGGGCTGCCACATGGCGCGGGCGGCATCGTCGGGCTTGCGGGCGATGGTCCACCCGGGCTCCTGCCAGGTGATGGGCGTGTTGGCAGGATCGGCGTCGTTTGCGCCGGCCTTGCGCACGAACACGTCGCCATCGACCAGCGCCAGTTGCTCGCCGGGGAGGCCGATGAGGCGCTTGATGTAGTTGACGGTCGGATCGCCGGGATTCTTGAAGACCACCACGTCGAAGCGTCTGGGCTCGTTGAGGGCGTAGAGATATTTGAGCACCAGGATGCGGTCGCCGGCCAGGCGGGGCACGTCGCGTCGTTCGTAGGCCTGCCCGGAGCGCGGGTCGTGGACGAGGACGGCAGGATCGCCGACGCTCGCCTGCCCCTGCACGGGCTTGGGGTCCATGGTTCCGGGGAAGGTGTTCCACGGGCCGACGGTCCACGGCATGCCCGAGGCCTCGGCGTTGAAACGAATGTGCTGGCCCAGCAGGGTGGGGGCCATGGAGCCGGTGGGGATGACAAACGCCTCGACCACGAAGCCGCGGAAGACAAACGCCAGCACGAAGGCGATGATGACGGAGATGAGCGTGTCCTTGACGCTCTCCTTGGGCGCGCCGGCGGCAAGTGAGGGAGTGGGGGACGTGTCGGGTGTGCTCATACGGAAACAGGTTCCCGGCGCGCGGGCGTGAGTGGGGGAGGTTCGGCCCGTGGGCCAGGCCGATGCACAGGGTAGCGGCGGTTTCTACGCGAGCCGGTGCGCAGAAGTTTGCCGGGCCTTGATGGCGCGCGAGGGGTGGTGAGCCGATAATCACACCATGGCGAACCCCTGGCCTCCCACGCATCTTCCGCAAGAACTCGCGGCCGCCGCCGCGCCGACCGCTGGCGCGGTTCTGGCGGACACACAGCGCCGGCCCGAGCCGGGTTCCCGCGGCGCGGCGAAACTGGCGTGGCTGTGCGCGGCCGTGCTGCTCTTTGCCGTGGTCGTGTTGCAGCAGAGCATCGGCAGCGGCAGCGCGGCGGGTCAGGCCCCGGCGGCAGGTTCGGGGGCCACGGCGGTTGTCGATGCCGCGGACGACGACCCGAACCTCATCATCGCGAAGATCTTCGTTCGCATCAACGCGGCTTTGAAGGAGAGCGGCGCGGCGTCCGGCCCCGGGCCGGACCCGATGGAGCCCTTCGTCGATCAACTGCGTCAGGGCGCACGCACGCACGCGAGCAGATTGCGCCTGGCGCCCATCCTGGGCGAAACACGCGGCGCCGAGTCGGCCCTTGGGCAGTTGGACGAGTTGGAGAAGGACCTGCCCGCCGATTCGCCGTTGCGTGCGGACGCGGCCGCGTTTCGCGCGGTGTATGAGGGGAGTGCGCCGCCGGATGCGGGAGCGATGAAGGGCCTGGTGGATCGGCACGGATATTTCGGGCGCGTGGCGGAGACGTTCGGCACGGGTCCGGCCGACCCGTTCAGGGTGAAAGCCCGCGAGCAGGGCTCCACGCTCATCGTTGTGTTCGTGGCGCTGGGGTTGGTGGTGCTGGTGGGCCTGCTGACCGGGTTCGGGCTCTTTATCACGGCCTTGGTGATGATGGCCACGCGCTCGTTGCGGCTGCGGCACGTACCCGCCGCGGCGGGGGGGAGTTTGGGCATTGAGATGGTGGCGGTGTTCTTCCTTGGGTTCCTGGTGCTCAAGGCCTCGTCGATGTGGGTGGCGTCGTTCGCGGGGCGGGACACGGTTGTGTGGTTTTCGTTGTGCGCGCAGTGGGGCCTTCTGGCGATCTTCGCGTGGCCATTTGCACGGGGCATGCCGTGGGGCGAGGCGCGGGCATCGCTGGGGTTGCACTCGGGGCGCGGCATTGTGCGAGAGATGGCCGCGGGGCTGGTGGGCTATCTCGCGTGCATCCCCATTCTGCTCCTCGGAGCGATCACGACCCTCGTGGCCCTGCTCGTTCGCGAGGCCGTCCGCAAGGCCATGAACCTTCCGGACGCGGGCCCGCCCACCAACCCGATTCTTGAGTTGCTCGCCGGAACCAACGGCGTGCAACTGGTTCTCCTGATCGCGCTGGCGGTGGTGTGGGCGCCGCTTGTGGAAGAGACGGTCTTCCGAGGCGGTCTGTTCCGGCACCTCACGGGATACATGCCGTGGGTCGCTGCGGGTCTCGTCTCGGCGCTGGTGTTTGCGCTGGGGCACGCGTATGACGCGCTGCTGCTCTTCCCGGTGATGGCTCTGGGCATCGGCTTTGCCATCATCCGTCAGTGGCGTGGTAGTTTGATCGCGAGCATGACGGCCCACGCGATCCACAACGCGTTCGTGATGACGCTGACGCTGGCGGTCTTCTCGCAGTTGGGCGACTGAGGGCCCGCGGCGGGTTCATCGCGTCGCGGGTTCGGTGCGACAGGTGATCTCCAGGAAGCCCTCTGCAGCGCGGACCGCGAGGACGCGCACCACGCGCCCGTCGGAGAGCCGCAACGCGGGCGTGCGCGCCAGCGCCACCTCGCCCATGAGCACACGCCCCAGCGAGTCCATCTCCGGCCGGCCGTGAAAATCGGTGGGCAGGTAGCGCCGGGCGTGCAGCCAGCGTGCCGGTGCGCCGGTGGCCCCCTCGGCCACCATCAGGCCTGCGGGGACGCGCAGCCTGCCGAATCGCACCGAGGTGGCCGGCGCGAAGAGCGAACCGTCGGTTTCCATGCGCGGCACGAGTCGGACCGAGACGACCCGTCCGTCGTCTGCCCCGGTCCGCAGATGCGCCCCGAGCACGAGTGCGCCCGATTCGAAGTGCGCCTGCACCTGCCGGACCTCCGCCGGCCAGCGCGAGAGCGAGCCGCGGGTCACGGTCCACTCGCTGAGGCGGGAGGCCAGCCATGCGGAGGCATCGGCCTCGGCGATGCGGGCGACCCAGGGGTCGGGGCCGCGCTGCTCGGTGATCACGGTGACGAGTCCGTTCTCGACGGCGCGGGCGCGGGCGAGGATGGCGGGATCGGCGGGGTTGATTGGCCGCCACCACGGGGGCGGGCTGGCCGCGAGTGCGAAGGAGGCGCCCACGGCCAGGGCGGTGAGCGCGGCGATGACGAGCACGGCCGCGACGAAGCGCCGCCGCCAGCGCACGAGGCGGACGAGCGAAGAGACCGTGGAGTGATCGGCGGGCGTGCGCACGTGCGTGGAAGCGTGCGCATGGCCACCGACGGAATCAACGCCGCGGATGGAGGGGCGTGGGGCGCGAAACGATCGGTCTTTGTTCTGCCGCCGATGCCGCGGAGCGTCGCTTGACGAAGCCACAGATCTGTGCTTTCATCCTCCCCCGCTCGGAGTTATGAGTGGTGTTGCGTTGGCGCACGCGTCTGCGCGATGAGTTACACGTCCCCCCTGAGGAATATTCAATGGCACGTTCATCCGCTCTCTCGTCTCTCTCGGTTGGTGAGTTGCAGCGCGAGATTTCCAAGCGTCAGCGGTCGGTCGGCGTGCTCCAGCGGAAGCGGGCGAAGTTGATGAAGCGCGTCGATGCGATTGACGCGCAGATCGCGGCCAACGGCGGGCCTGCGCGGGCCGGTCGCCGCCCCGGCAGCGGTCTGGGCATGGGCGCCGCCACCCGCGCCAACAACGCGATGAACCTTGTGGAATCACTCGCCCGCGCGCTCAAGGGCAAGACCATGAGCGTGACCGAAGTGAGCGAGGTTGTGCAGAAGGCCGGGTACAGCACGTACTCGCCCAACTTCCGCACGATTGTGAACGCGGCGCTGCTCAAAGAGAAGAAGCGCTTCAAGCGCGTGGGGCGCGGCCAGTACACAGCGGCCTGAACCCGTTGCACGCAGCGACACGCACCAATGAAGAGGGCCGCGCACACGGCGCGGCCCTTTTTTCGTCCGTACACTTCGCGCCCCTCGGCGGCGGCCCACGCTCAGCGGATCGGGTACGGGCTCAGACGCGACGGGCCCTGGAAGCCCAGCAACACGCCCACATCGCGGCTGAGCGAGCGAATGTCCGTGTTGAAGTTGATCGTCAGTTGGTTGTCAATGTCGTCTGGCCGCTTCGTGAGCGTTTGGAGTTCGGGCGTCGGGTTCGAGCGAATTTCGGCGAGTTGGTCACGCGACTCGTTGCTCGCGCACCCGCCCAGCAAGGCCGAGGCGGCCGCCGCGGCGGGCAGGAAGAGGCGGGCGGCGAGCGATCTGGCGGGCAACTTCATGCGGGAACTCCTTGTCAGGGAAGGGGTTATACGGGTCCAACCGATTCGCGTCAAGCGGGCTGGGGGTTGCATGCTCCGCGACGACGATCGGGAGAGACTGGGGAGAACCGATGATCTCGCGCTGCGGAAGGGCGCGCCCACAGCAACGCGCTGCGACATGCTGGCCGGAGAAGGCCAACGATACTCCCGATGAGCACTCAGACCGACGCGAACCACGCCCTCACCACAGCCGCGGTGGCCATTCGATCGTCGATCGAAGGCGACCCGCGCACACGGCATCTGTCAGGGTCCGCGGTTGGCGTGCCTGATGGAGGAGTCGTGCCACGTGCGGCGACCGTGCCGGATGTGCACGCCGTGGAGGAACTGTTGGACCTGGCCAGGACGCTGATTTTCCCGGGCTTCTTTGATCGGACACCGCCGTCGCCGGCGACGCTGGAGTGGTTCGTGGCGGGGCACGCCGCGCGGCTGCACGCGCACGCCCAGCGGCAGATCGGCCTGGCCGTGCACTACATGTGCGGCCAGCCGGTGCGCAGCGCAGCGGGGGAAGACGACGGGAGTTTCTGGGCCCCGTGGCCGGTGCGCTTCCGGCGCGCGTGCCGCGAGCGGGGTGAGGGTGAGGTGACGGAATTGGACTGCGCCGAGGCGGCCCGCCGGACGGCCGACGCGTTCTTGCTCGGCCTGGCCGCGGTGCGGGGGCTCATGTCGGCGGATGTGCAGGCGGCGTTCGACGGCGACCCTGCGGCGGAGCACACCGACGAGATCATTCTGTGCTACCCGGGCGTGCGGGCGCTGCTGCACCACCGCCTTGCGCACCTGCTTTACAACCTGGGGGTGCCGCTCCTGCCGCGGATTATCGCGGAGACGGCCCACCGCCTGACGGGGATTGATATTCACCCTGGCGCGCGCATCGGGGCGCGGTTCTTTCTCGACCACGGCGCGGGGACGGTGATCGGCGAGACGGCCGAGATCGGTGACGACGTGAAGTTGTATCAGGGTGTGACGCTCGGGGCCAAGAGTTTCGCCCGCGACCAGGCCGGCAGGCTGGTGCGCGGCACCAAGCGGCACCCCACACTGGGCAACCGCGTCACGATCTACGCGGGCGCCGTCATCCTCGGTGGTGACACGATCATCGGCGATGACTGCGTCATCAACGGCGGTGTGTTTCTCACGCAGGGCATCCCGCCAGGGCACATCGTGCGGCAGAAGCAGGCGGAACTCACGCTGCGCAGCAACCCGGCCCTGCGCGAGAAGGGCGAAGCGCAGGCGATGTTTGATATCTGAGGGACCCCGCACGGGCAGGTCCGCCAGAGGCGGACGCAGCCCGTGGCACAGGCTTCACGCCTCCGCGGCAATCACCTGGGCCTTCGCCGCGATGCTCTCGGGCTTCTCGCACCAGAACGGCCCCACAGCCAGGCAGTCCATCTTCGTGCGGGCAAAGCACGCAATCGCTTGTGCGGGTGTGTGCACGATCGGCTCGTTCTCGTTGAAACTCGTGTTGAGCAGCACCGGCACGCCCGCACGCGCATCGAAGGCCTTGATGAGGTCGTAGTAGAGGCGGTTCTGGTCGCGGCGAACGGTCTGCACCCGTCCGGTGTCGTCGTCGTGGTTCACAGCGCCGAGTTTCTGCCGCCACTGCGGGCGCGTCTTGTAGACGATGTTCATGAAGGGCACGCTGTGCGAGCCCTCGTACAACTCGCTCAAACGCTCCTCCAGCACCGCCGGCGCAAACGGCCGGAACGGCTCGCGGTTCTTGATGCGGGCGTTGAGGATGGCCTTCATGTTCGGCCACGCCGGATTGGCGAGGATGGAGCGGTTGCCGAGTGCGCGCGGGCCCCATTCCTCGCGCCCCTGGAACCAGCCCACAATCTTGCCTTGGCAGAGCGCATCCACCGTGGTCTGCAGGAGCGCGGCCTCATCCAACTTGCGGAAGGGCATGCCGCTGGCCTTGGCCGCCTCCTCGCACTGCTCGCTCGTCCACTCGGTGCCCCAGTAGGCGTGGCTGACTTCGGGCGTGCGTGCCACGCCCAGTTTGTTATAGAGCACGTACGCTGCGGCACCGGCCCCGGTGCCGTCATCGCCCGCGGCCGGGTGGATGTAGACGCGGTCGAGGTGGCCTTCCATCACGAGGCGGCCGTTGCCCACGCCGTTGAGCGCGCAGCCGCCGGCCAGCACCACATCGCGGATGCCGGTGCGGCCGATCGCGTCCTTCACCATGTCGATGTAGACCTCCTCGAAGCGCTTCTGGATGGAGGCCGCCATGTCGTGGTCGCGTGTCGTCAGCGGGTCTTTGCGCTGCCGCGCGGGGCCGAAGAGTTTCTCCACCGCGTCGCCGTACATGCGCGGCATCATGATCTCGCCGTCAACCACGGTGCCGAAGGTGCGCTCGGCGTGGTCGGAGATGCGCGAGTAGGTGGTGAAATACTCCTCGTTCAGCCGCAGGCCGCGGGCCGGGTCCCACTGCACGAACGAGCGGAGTTGGTCGAGGTACGCGGGCTTGCCGTAGGCGGCCAGGCCCATCACCTTGTACTCCTCGCCGAACTTGTTGAAGCCGATGAAGCCGCACAGGGTGGTGTAGAAAATGCCCAGCGAGTGGGGGGGGTGCGTGCGGTGCAGCACCTCGATGGTGTTGCCCTCGCAGCGGGCGAGCATGACGGAGCACCAGTCGCCCGAACCATCCACCGACACGGCCGTGGCCTTGTCGAAGCCCGACCAGTAGAACGAACTGGCGACGTGGGCGAGGTGGTGCTCAACGTTGTGCACGTTGAACCGGCACTGGTCGGCCGCGAAACCCATCTGCTCGTGCAGGGCCTCCGCCTTCTGGTTTTCCTTGTTCACACCCAGGCGGATCTTGGCGAGGTTGAAGCCCACGCGCGGGTTCTTGGCGATGAACGCGAGTTTGGCCCCCTTGTTGGCGTAGGGGTCGCGTGCGAACGCCACGTCCGTCACGTCGGCGATCGTCGCGCCCGCCATGCGCAGCACCTCACGGATGGCCTCACGGGGGAAGACGGCGCAGTGCTTCTGCCGGTTGATCCGCTCCTCGCAGATGCCCGCGATCATGCCGCTCTTGTTCATGAGCACGGCCGACGAATCGGGGTGCGACGAGTTCAGGCCGAGCACGAGAGGTTCCATAGCACTCTTCTGTCTGCCGCCCCCCGCGGCGGGCGGCGGGGCGAAGGGAACGGGCGTTGCGAGGCCCGGCCGGGCCGGGGGAAGGGGGAGTTTAGGTGGCATGCCACCCCCGCAGCCTGCGGCAGGCCTGCCGCGAGGCCGGGTTATCGAACCTTCTCAATCGGCCGGAACCGGGCGGGAATCCAGCCCTCCGCACCCTCAAAGAGGACCCGGCGCAAGCCGGGTCTTTCTGGCTAACCATGGACCGAGTCGCGGGGAGCCCGCCCACCAAAGCCCCGGCTCGCGCCGGGGCCTCTTTCACATGGCCGGTCACCCCGCCGCGCTGTGCTTGAGGAGGTGCACCTCGCGCCACTTGCCCGAGGCGAAGCGGTAGAACAGGCCCAGACCCAGCAGGATGATGTACGCTCCCGCGGCGATCCACGGCCCCAGGGCCCCGCCCGCGGGCCACGCTTCCGCCACCACCCATCCGCCGCCCACGATGCAGGTCCAGGCCAGCACGATCGTGAGCAGGCCGGGCCAGACCGTGTCTCCCGCGCCGCGCAGCACGCCCACGAGCGTGATGCCCAGGCCGTCAAAGAGTTGGAAGACCGCGGCCACGATCATGATGCGCGTGCCCACGTGAAGAATCGCCGCGCGTTGGTCGGGCGGTGTGCCCTCGGGCATGAAGAGGTCGATCATGGGGTGCCGGAAGAGCACGAAGGCGAGAGCGCACACGCCCATGTAGGCCATGGCCAGCAGCACGCCCTGCCTGGCGCGGGCCGCGGCGAGGTCTGGCCGGTTGGCACCCAGGGCGCGGCCGACCATGGCGGTGCAGGCGTAGGAGATGCCGACGGCGGGCATGAAGGAGAGGTGCATGTAGCGCAGGGCGATCCAACTGGCGCTGTTCTGAGCCGCGCCGAAGCGGCCCGCGTACGACGACATGAAGATGGCCCAGCAGATGATCTCGTTGCCGAACATGAGGGCCGGTGCCCAGCCCAGACGGAAGAGGTCTTTGACGTGCGGCAGGCTGGGGCGCCATGCGGTGCGGGTGCCGTAGCGCTCGTGGTAGCCGCGCGAAAGGAAGAGGCCCAGCGGCAGGCAGAGTTCGATGCCGGTGGCGATGACGGTGGCCGTCGCCGCGCCGTTCACGCCCATCTTGGGGAGGCCCCAGTGGCCATAGATGAGGAGGTAGTTGAGGAAGAGGTTGGCGAGGTTGCCCACCACCGCGGCGGTGAACACGATGCCCGGCTTGTGCAGGCCGTAGAAGAACTGCGACATGGCCCGCGTGCAGACGGTGAGGATGAGCCCGCAGAGCAGGATGCGGCCGTAGGCCGTTTCGAGTTCCAGCAAGCGCGGCTCGTGGCCCATGTGCGCGAACACGTGGGGCAGCAGCACGGCCATGGGCAGCATCAGGCCCACCCACGCCAGCAAGCCCAGCCACAGGGCGTTCCAGGCGTAGGCCGGGCCGCGCTCGGGGTGCCCGGCGCCGAGGTTCTGCGAGACATAGGTGTTCACGACGCCCACAAAGCCCAGGGCCATCGAGGCGGGCACAAACGCCCAGATGCCGCCGTTGCCCTGAGCCGCGAGGTGGACGGGGTCGGGCGGATCGATGCGCGACACCATGAACGCATCGGTGAACTGCATGGCGGTGTACGAGAGCATGGTGGCCACGGTGGGCGCGGCGAGTTTCACCATGTCCCAGAACGGGTGTGTGGTTTCGAGCGGTGCATCAAGATCGGGCGCGGCGGAGGGCAAGGTGGGCAGCGTAGCCGGCACCGGTGCGGAGAAGCCCACGTACCATGCGCGGCCATGACCACGATGAACCTGCGCACGCAGCTCAAGCGATCCATCGACGGCGTGCCGGCGGCGCGCCTCCCCTCGCTAGCGGACTACGTGGCGTACCTCACGCGCCCGCCGTGGGCGCATCGCATCAAGCGCGCCGAGCGCGAGTTACGGGTCGGCAAGGGGCGCGGCTGGCGCACGGTGCGGCGCGATGTATGACGTGTAACTTGCAGCCGACGCGGCCCGCGCGTATGCGGGGGCCGAGCGGCAGGTGGCATCCCTTCGGGATGGCCGCGTCTACTCCGCACCATCACAACGGCGGTGGCAAGAGCGGCCACGGGTATCCGCACTCCGGGCACTCCTTCAGTCGCTTGCTGAAGTCGCCGTGTCCGGCTGGCACCAATGCGTGGTGCATGGCGTACGCGCAATGCGGGCAGCGGGCCGCTGCCAGCGCCGCGGTAAGCCGCGCTTCGATGGACAGCCCGAACCCGTGCAGCACGGCGGCCGCGCAGTACACGAGTGGCTTGCTCAGCAACAGCGCCGTGTTCCACTCCGCCCCGCCGTTCCGCAGGCTGGCGCTGGTCGCTCGCACCACGCTGTACCCGTGCGCTCCGCTCATGAACGTGTGCCATCCAGATTGCCGCGAGCGGTGATGAGCGAGAAGTTGCGGTTCCACGCCG
Source organism: Phycisphaerales bacterium (assembly GCA_046156035.1). Classification (GTDB taxonomy): domain Bacteria; phylum Planctomycetota; class Phycisphaerae; order Phycisphaerales; family UBA1924; genus JAEUIX01. The sequence goes on from JBJXEW010000050.1 coordinate 114,518, forward strand.
TGTCCATCCGTCGCCGCCGCGAGGCGGTCCGCGTCCGTAGTGCGTGCGGAAAGGCATGAGGCGTACCACTGTGGCTCCGAGGTCGCGGCCACACCACGGGCCATGCAACGCACGGGCGGCACGAACAACTCCCAGCCGCGCGCCGGCCCAGTTGTCGAACCATCCGCCGGTGGCGTGGCGCGTCGGTCGGCCCGGTCGGTTGCTGCGTGGCCCATCCGACACCCCCTACACACCCGCCACCCCGTCCTGCCTCATCACCATCGGGCTCGCGCGGCGCACCGCCTTCGACCCCTTCTGGTACGCCGGGAGCGGGCAGCGGTCGTTGCAATACTCCAATATCCACCCCAGCGTGCCCGAGCGGTAGAGCGTCGTGAACATGTCCACACTCGCTTCGCAGTACCACGGGCCGCGGCGCTCCGCAAGTTCGGTCAAGGCGCGCTGGGCGGCCTCCGGGCCCACGCTGCTGCGGTAAGGCCGGATGCTGGTCATGGCATCGAACGCATCAATCACGGCGAAGTGCCGCGCCGCCAGCGGGATGGCCTCGCCACGCAGGCCGTCGGGGTAGCCGGTGCCGTCCATGCGTTCGTGGTGGTGCCGCACCAGGGCCAGCACCAGTGCATCGCGTTCGCCCATGTCCGTCAGCCGCTCGTGCCCGCGGGCCGCGTGGGTCTTGATGATCGCGAACTCCGCCGCGTCCAGGGGGCCGGGCTTCTGCAGGATCGCGTCGGGGATATCCAGTTTGCCCAGGTCGTGCAGGGCCGCGGCGTGCGTGATCCGTTCCACCTCGTGCTCATCCAGGCCCGCCGTCTCCGCCATGGCCCGTGCATACAGCACCACGCGCCAGGTGTGGGCCGCCGTCAGGCGGTCCTTGGCTTCGATCTGGCCCACCAGGGCTTCAACGGCAACGGGGTTCATGCGAATCAGCCAACGGCCAGCGCGGCGGCGACTACCGCCCGCCCAAAGTGTATTACTGGTTGTTGCGCGGGCTGCGCAGGGTTCAGGGTTGGGGGGACGGGGGGGACGGGGGGGGCGGGGCAACGCGCCGGGCCAACTCGCCCTGGATTGCCCGGACGGCCCGGCTCACGGCCTCATCGAGCACCCGGTTCACCAGGAACAGGTCGTACACGCCGCAGGTTTTGGCGGTCTCGATCTCGCGGCGGGCCTCGGCGAAGCGGCGCTGGATCACGGCCTCGTCCTCACGCTTGCGGGCACGGAGGCGGTCCAGCAGCACGTCCTCCGTCGGCGGCATCACGAAGATACTGAACGCATCCGGGCAGGCCCGCTTCACATTGAGCGCCCCCTGCACGTCAATCTCCAGAATCACCAGGCGGCCCTGGGCGAGGCGCTCCCGCACCCACGCACGCGGCGTGCCGTAGCGCTTGCCGAACACACCCGCGTGCTCCAGAAACTCACCCGCCGCGATCATGCGGTCAAATGTCTCGTCGCTCACAAAGAAGTAGTCCACGCCCTCGGTGTCGGCCGCGGTCTTGGGCCGCGTGGTTGCGGAGACGCTGAAGACCGCGGCGGGAAACGCCCGTTCAACGCTGCGGGTGATCGTGGTCTTGCCCACGCCGGAGGGGCCGCTGATCACCAGCAGCATGCCGCGGGCGGGCGCACCGGCTCCCCGGTGGTCTGGCGCGGGGGCGGGAGAGTGTGCAACGCGCGTGCCGGGCATGGGGCAGCAGCGTAGCCGCGGCGGGCACGACCCATGCCCCGCCCGGTACCATCGGCGTGCATGCCGACCGGTGATCGACAGCCTGACGACGCGGCCAACGCCCGCGACCTGCAACTGGTGGCGGTCGCACGCGCCGGCGACCGCGCCGCGATGAGCACGCTCCTGGCTCGCTACCAGGACCGCCTCTTTGGTGTCTGCCTCGGCATGGCGGGCAATCGCGACGACGCGGCCGAACTTGCGCAGGACACGCTCGTCAAACTCATCCGCAACCTGCATCAGTTTGACGGCAAGAGTCTGTTCTCGACATGGGCTATCCGCGTGGCCATGAACGTCTGCCTCTCACACCGCCGCGCCGCCAAACTCCGGCGAACGGTGAGCCTTGACGGCGGCCCAGCGTTCTCGGACACCCAAACAGACGCCGCTTCGCCGGACGCAACCCTGCGCGGCACGCTCGCGAGCGATGCAGGCCCGGCCGGCGATGATCGGGAACATTCCGGCCCCTTGGGCGTCGAACTCCCTGCCGAGCACGCGGCGGTGTCGCGCGCCCTGGCCAGCCTTGACATGGAGCAACGGTCGATCCTCATCCTCCGTGATGTGCGCGGCCTTGACTATGACCAGATCGCCTTCGTTCTTGACGTGCCCGTGGGCACCGTGAAGAGCCGCCTCTTTCGGGCCAGAGCAGCCCTGCGAACCGCGATGATGCACCTGACCAGTCACCCCTCCGGCCCCATGCCCAGCACCACGTGACTTCCCTTCCGTCCAACCTGACCGAGGCCGACGTGCTCGACTTCGTCGAGGGCGGGGACATCTCACCACAGGTGCTGGCACGCATCGAAGCCGCGCTGGTGGCTGACCCGGCCTTCGAAGCGCTCGTGCAGGGGATGCGTTCGGACCGCGCGCCACTGATGGCGCTGGCCGCGGCGAAGGCCCCGGTAGGCCTGCTGGAATCCGTCGAGGCGCTCTTGGAGAACGAGGACCTTGCCAGCGTGGTCGGCGTGGAGCACGCGGCATCCGGGCCGGTGCCCGTTGTGGTGCTGCGTTCGCAGACCCCCGGCGTGCTCGCCCGTATCGGGCCTGCACGCACGCTCGCGGCGGCGGCGGCGTGCGCCTTCGTCGCGGGCGCGGCGTGGCTGACCCTGGGGCCCGCGTCCAACAGCGCGAGCCGCCTGATCGCCCTCGATTCACGAACCGCTCGCGATCTCGCTGCTACGCAACCGCACAACGAAGGCGTGCGCGTAGCGACCGAGGCGCCGCAACTCGCACGCTCGGACTCGCCAACGGCCGCGAGAGGCTCGAGCCTCAATGCCCACGCGCTCGAAGTCTCTTCCAGCGGACCCGATGACGCAGCCGGCGCCGCTGCCGACAGCGTGGCCCTGGCCGAATCCACCGCACAGTTCGTCGGGCCCGTGCCGCCAGACCAGAACGCCGACGCGTCCGCGCAATCGCAGCCCTGGGGCATGTCGCTCGCCCGCGCGGCTGAACTCGCCCGCGAGGGCCGTCTGATCATCGAGGTCCGCTCCACCGAAACCGACCGCACGCAGTTGCGGCTTGATGGTCTCGCCCGTCGCCCCACCGGCGCTGTGCGCGTGGCCCAGCAGCCGGACGCGAGCATCGCGTCACAGACCGCCTCGTATGTGCGGCAGCAAGTGGGGCTGGCGCACGCGCAGCGGCAATCCGCACAACAGGGCTTCGGCGACCCCGTGCCGGGCGATATGGCACGGGCACGAGCGGGCGAAAGCGGCGGCGTGCCGGCCGCCCCCCTGCCGCAGGTGCCCGGATCGGTGCCGCAGATCGCGCTCCAACCGGTCCCGCCGCCGCGCGTGTTGGAACAGGGTTATGAAGCGATGGTGATGCCCGATGAACGCTCGATCCGCTCGCTGCTGCGGGTGCTCACGCCCGGCTCCATGCAGGTGGCGCAACTGATTGAGATCGACGCGCCAGTGGCAGCCCAGATTCAGCAGACGCGCGTGCAGCAGCAGGCTGGCGCCCTCCCGACCACTGGCGCGCCCGCCCCCCCCAGTCGCGCGGCCAAGGAGCAGACGCGCCCCGAACCGCCCGCCCCCGTGGCCGTGCCCATCGTCGTCCGCGAGAAGTAGGCTTTCAGCCCACCACAAAGTTCACGAGTTTGCCCGGGACCACGATCACCTTCTTGATCGTCTTGCCCGCGAGTTGCTCGGCGATCTTCGGGTCGGCCTTCGCCGCGGCTTCGATCGTGGCCGCGTCGCTCCCTGCGGGCACCACCACCTTGCCGCGGAGTTTCCCCAGCACCTGCACGGGGATCTCGATCTCGTCATCGGCCGCCAGTGCGCTGTCTGCAACCGGGAAGGGCTCGAAGGCCAGCGAGGTGCCGTGCCCGAGTTTCTGCCAGAGTTCCTCGGCCATGTGCGGGGCGAGGGGCGCGAGCATGAGCACGAGCGGCTCGGCGATGCCGCGTGACACGGCTGGGCTTGCCTTGGTGGGGCGGACATCCTGTCCGCCATCCTTGCTTGCGCCGGCATCCGGTCCGCAGCGCTTCGTCAACTCGTTGTTGAATTCGATGAGTTTCGCCACCGCCGTGTTGAAGCCCAGCGTCTCCATGTCCTTGCGCACACCGGCGATGGTCTTGTGCAGGAGTTTCACGAGCGCGGCATCGGAAGGCGGGCCGTCGCTGACGCGCACACCGCCGGTCTTCTCATCCACGAGGTTCCGCCACACGCGCTGCAGAAAACGGTGGGCACCGGCGATGTCGCGCGTGTTCCAAGGCTTGCTCGCCTCCAGCGGACCCATGCTCATCTCATACACACGCAGCGTGTCGCAGCCGAAGTCGGCGAACACCTCGTCGGGCGCAACAGCGTTCTTGAGGCTCTTGCCCATCTTCCCGTACTCGCGCGAGACGGGCTTGCCCTCAAAGAAGTACGGGCCGGGCTTCGACTTGTCATCAAAGAAGAGCGAGCCATCCGCGCACGTTACCTTGAACGCATCAACGTAGAACCCCGCCTCGTTCTTGAAGGCGTAGTCCTGGATGTAGCCCTGATTGAACAGCCGCCCGAAGGGCTCGGGCGTGCTCACATGCCCCAGATCAAACAGCACCTTGTGCCAGAAGCGCGCATAGAGCAGGTGCAGCACCGCGTGCTCCACGCCGCCGACGTAGAGGTCGACGCTGGCCTTGGGTACCCCGGCTCTCCGAGCCGGGCTTTGCGCAGGCGCACCATCGGGCCGTGCCGACTCTCCCTTGCCGCGGATGGCCGCAAACCGAAGCCCATCACGGGTGCGCACGTCCGGATGCACGAACAGCCAGGGATACTCCGCCGGACTCGCCGCAGCTCCCGCCTCGACCGGGTTGCGCACGATGTACCGGAAGAACTCCCCAAAGAACGCGTCGTCCCTGACGATGTGATCGAAGCACTCGGGCACCCACACGCTTCCCGCCGCGCCCGTGCGCATGTTCATGGCCCGCGCGCTGAAGCGCTTCGCGCCGGAGATCAGGTCGCCTAGGCGATGGCCGTCATATGGTCGCACCAGCCAGTGCACGTGGTTGGACATGACCACCGCGGCATACACGCGACCGTGCTGGCCATCGAAGTGGCGTAGCGCGTCGAGCGCGATCGCCTGCTCTTCCGGATTGAGCACGCGATCATCGAGCGTCTTCCAACTCACGAAGTATGTTGCCCCCGGCAGTTCCAGGTGCGGGAGGAAGCGCCTCTTCACCAGCAGATCGCTCGCACTCCCGTAGATGCCCGGCGGATACGGGTCGCGGCCGACAAACCCGTCAGCGGTGATCGGAACATCGATGTTGCCGTTGAGGTGGGCCGTGGCCTCAATGCGCTCCGCCGGGGCTTCCGAAACCCCGGCTCGGAGAGCCGGGGTACCCAAGGCACCGCCCATCCAGTAGCGTTCCGCCTCGCGCCCCACCAGCGCCGCGCCGTTCGCCGGATCCAGATACCGCAGGTAATACCAGCAACTCCCCGCCCAGTTGGGCATGGTGTTGGTCTCGCGCGTGAAGGCCCGCGCGCCCCGCCCGTCGCCCAGGTCCAGCGTCGCGTTCACCCATTCCTTGGCCCTCGCCAAAGGCGGCCGCGGCGGGGCGTCCGGGTCATCGCTCGATTCGGGCTGAAAGTTCGCCACCTCCGGCAAGAGCACCGGCAACATCGACTCGGGCAGGTCATGAGCCACGCCCCGCTCATCAAACACGATCGGGAACGGCTCGCCCCAGTACCGCTGCCGCGAAAAGAGCCAGTCGCGGAGTTTGTAGTTGATTGTCCCCTTGCCGCGCCCGATCTCCTCGAGGCGGGCCGCCATCTTCGCCTTCGCCGCGTCCATGCGCAGGCCGTCGAGCGGCCCGCTGTTGATCGTCGGTCCGTCTTCGGTGAACGCCTCGCCCGCGAAGCCCTCCGGCGGCTGCACCGTGCGGATGATCGGCAGGCCGAACGCCTTGGCAAAGTCCCAGTCGCGCTGGTCCTGCCCCGGCACAGCCATGATCGCGCCCGTGCCGTAGCCGGCGAGCACGTAATCGGCGATGAACACGGGCAGCCGCGCCCCGTTCACGGGGTTCACGGCGTAAGCGCCCGTGAAGCACCCGGTCTTGTCTTTGCCCGCCGCGCGATCGTCGTCGCTCTTACTCTTGGCGTACGCCCGGTACGCCGCGATCAACTCCTTGGGCGATGCGTTCGCGGCCACCAGCGCCTCGGCACCCGGGAATATCGCGCGCGTGAACTTGTCGGCCGCGCCGCCGCCGAACTTCTCGGGCATGACGTGGTCGATCATCTCGTGCTCGGGGCTGAGCACCATGTAGGTTGCGCCAAAGAGCGTGTCGGGGCGCGTCGTGAAGACACGAATCCGCCGCGTGGAGCAATCGAAGTCGATGTACGCGCCTTCGCTGCGGCCGATCCAGTTGCGCTGCATCGTCTTGAGGGCCTCGGGCCAGTCCACCGTGTCAAGGTCGGCCAGCAGGCGCTCGGCGTAGGCGGTGATGCGCATCATCCACTGTTTGAGCGGGCGCTTGTACACGGGAAACCCGCCGCGCTCGCTCTTGCCGTCGATCACCTCTTCGTTGGCCAGCACGGTGCCGAGCATGGGGCACCAGTTCACGGGCACCTCGGCCAGATACGCCAGGCGGTACGAATCCACGATCTCGCGCCGGCGATCTTCGGGAATATCCCGCCACGCGCGCGGGTCGGCCTTGCCGTGGGCATCTTTGATCGGCCGCTTGCCGCTCTCAAACTCCGCGACGAGTTCTCCGATCGGACGTGCCCTGCCCTTGGCTTTGCCCTGCGTGCCTCCGTGCCGCAGTTTACCCGCCGCGGCGGGTGCCTTCGTGCCTTCTTTGTCCGCCTCCGTGCCTTCTTCCTCCCCGTCGTACCACGAGTTGTAGATCTGCAGGAAGATCCACTGCGTCCACTTGTAGAATGCCGGGTCGGTGGTGCTCACGCTGCGTGCCGCATCATGCCCCAAGCCCAGCCGGCGGAGTTGGGCCCGCATGGTCGCGATGTTGCGCTCGGTCGTCACGCGCGGGTGGGTGTTCGTCGCCACGGCGTACTGCTCCGCCGGCAGGCCGAACGAATCGAAGCCCATGGCGTGCAGCACGTTGTGGCCCGTCATCCGCAGGTAGCGGGCGTAGATATCCGTCGCGATGTACCCGAGCGGGTGCCCGACGTGCAGGCCCACGCCGCTGGGGTAGGGGAACATGTCCAGAATGAACTTCTTGGGCCGGCTCGCTTCAAACCCCGCTTCGCCGGGGTTGGGCGCGTGAAACGTGGCGTGCTTTTCCCAAACATCCTGCCACTTGGCCTCGATCTGGCCCGCCAGGCCCGCGCCATAGCGGAACGCGGGCGGATCGTCTCCGGCCGCGCCACCCGAACCGTGCGAAACGGGGGCGGAAGTGGGGGGGGAATGCGGCTTTGGTGCATCAGGCGCGGCCATTGGGCGGTAGCGTATGACAGACCCGCGGAATGGCCGCGCCAATCCAGCCGATACCATCACCCATGAGCACCGCTCCCGAGTCATCTCCCACCCCCCCGCCTCCCGCCGTCGATCCGCAAGCCGCGCTCGACGAGGTCCGCATCGCGCACGCCAAACTCCGCGAGCAGATCGCCAAGACCATCGTCGGGCAGGATCAGGTCGTGGAAGAGATTCTCATGGCCATCTTCTGCCGCGGCCACGCGCTGGTCGTTGGCGTGCCGGGCCTGGCCAAGACGCTGCTGATCTCCACGATCGCCCGCACGCTCAGCCTCGGCTTCTCGCGCATCCAGTTCACGCCCGACCTCATGCCCAGCGACATCACCGGCACCGAGGTGATTGAGGAAGACAAGACCAGCGGCACACGCAACCTGCGGTTTGTGAAGGGCCCCATCTTCGCCAACGTGATTCTGGCGGACGAGATCAACCGCACGCCGCCCAAGACGCAGGCCGCGCTGCTGGAGGCCATGCAGGAGCGGCAGGTCACCATCGGCGGCCAGCAGCACAAACTGCCCGCGCCGTTCTTTGTGCTGGCCACGCAGAACCCCATCGAGCAGGAGGGCACCTACCCCCTGCCCGAGGCCCAACTCGACCGCTTCATGTTCGAGATCAACATCGGCTACCCCTCGGCGGATGAGGAACTCGAGATCGTCCAGCGCACCACCGGCACGGGCCACCAAGCCCCGACCAGCGTAATGACCGGCGCGGAGATTCAGCGCGTGCAGGAACTCGTGCGCTCCATGCCCGTGGCCAACCACCTCATCCGCTACGCCCTGCGCCTGGTGCGGGCCACGCGCGTGAAAGAGCCGATGGACGGCGGCATCTCGCGCCCCAAGATCGTGCAGCAGTACGTGGGCTGGGGCGCGGGGCCCCGCGCCAGCGAGTATCTGGTGCTGGCCGCCAAGGCCCGGGCCATTCTCACCAACTCCACGCATGTCACGGCCGAGCACATCCGCAGCGTCGTGCGCCCGATCCTCCGCCACCGCATCCTCACCAACTTCAACGCGGAGGCGGATCAGGTCACGCCAGACATCATCATCGACTCGCTCGTGAAGGACATCCCCGTCGACGGCCTGAACGCCGCGGACAAGGCTCAACTCGACGCGGCGATGAGGTGAGCGGGGAAGGCACTGGGGACTGGGCATCGGGCATTGGGGGGAGGCCTCCCCGCGTGGTGCGTCCTGATAATCCGTACATTTTCCATACAAGCCGCGCGAAGGTTCGCCATTTCGCCGATGAACGACTTGCGGCCTCGCCGAACGTGGGGTAAACTTGGGTCGAGAGTGGTTTGAGGGAGTTCTTTATGCCAAGCGTTTCCACAGTTCGTACCTCTTCGGCGCTCGCGTCCACTTCGGGCCTGCGCTCGTCGCTCCGCCGCGTTTGGGACAAACTCAACGTGGCCACGCAGGTGCCCGCCCGTCGCATGCCGACTGGTCAGGTGGCGTTGGCCGTTCAGGCCAACGGCCTGATGCGCAACCCGGCCGCGATCTGGCCGACCTCGCTCTGAACCGGCTTGCCAATCCTGTTCCCAACTGCCGCTCGTGGTTCTCGCGGGCGGTTTTCGTTTTTGCCCGTGCCGTCGAGGTCTCCGTGCCATCGAAGTCCGACCGCTCCGGTGGGACTTCGATGCCGTTGCACAACTGTCGATAGCCTTCACCCATGACCGGCTCCGCCGCCCACACCGCACGACCCACCAACCCGGCACCGGCCACCGCGTGGTTCTCCGGCCCGCGCGCTGAACTCATCGGTGCCATCGCGTGCGGTGTGCTGCTGGCCGGCGGCTGGGCCCTCGGGTGGCTGGGAGGAGAGTCTGCCGCGGGCGCCGCCGGTCGCGCCATGCTCTGGCTCAGCCTCGCCATCGGCTTGGTCTTCGGCGGGCGCGCCGCGTGGGGCTCGCTGGCCGAAAAGAAGTTCGATATCGACGTGCTGATGGTGCTCGGCGCCGTCCTCGCCGCGGCACTGGGCGCGCCCGCCGAAGGCGCTCTCCTCCTCTTTCTCTTCACGCTCTCCGGCGCGCTCGAAGACCTCGCCATGGAGCGCACCACCCGCAGCGTGGAGGCTCTCTCCAGACTCATGCCCACCAGCGCCCAGCGATGGAACGCCGCCGCCGCCTCGTGGGAATCTGTCGCCCCCGAGTCGCTCGCCGCGCAAGACCGCATCCGAATCCTGCCCGGCGAGATCGTCCCCGCAGACAGCCGCATCACGCTGGGCGAAACCGCCTTCGATCAGGCCAACCTCACCGGCGAAAGTCAGCCGCGCGATGTCCACAGCGGCGATGAGGTCTACGCGGGCACCATCAACACGGCCAACCCGGTGGAGGCGGCCGTCCTCCGTCCCGCGGCACAATCCTCTCTCCAACGCATCGTCGAACTCGTCACCACGGCCCAGAAACAACGCCAGCCGGTGCAGCGCCTGATCGACCGCCTCTCGCAGCCGTACTCCATTGGCGTGCTGATCGTCAGCCTCACCGTCTTCGCCGTCTGGTCCCTGCTGCTGCGCGTGCCGGTGAGAGAAGCCGCGTACACCGCGATGACGCTGCTCATCGTCGCTTCCCCCTGCGCCCTCGTGATCGCCACGCCCACGGCCACGCTCGCGGCCATCAGCCGCGCCGCACGCGGCGGGGTGCTCTTCAAGGGCGGGCAAGCCATCGAACGCCTCGCCCGCCTCGGCGCTGTCGCCTTCGACAAAACCGGCACACTCACCATCGGCCGCCCGCGCGTGATGCAGGTCCACCCCATCAACTGGCACGGGCCCGCGGCTGGTGGGGGGGGCGGCCCCGATGCCCTCGCCGTGCTCGCGGGTCTTGAAGGCCACAGCACGCACCCCATCGCCGTCGCCGTGGTGAGCGCAGCCAGCGAGCGCGGCATCGAGCCCGCCACCGCCACCGACGTGAAGTACATCCCCGGGCGCGGCCTCAGCGCCACCGTGCTGGGCAAGCCTGCCCACCTCGGGTCACTCGCCCACGTGGGCACGCACCTCTCCGCCGACATCGCCAGGCAGGTTCAGGACACCCTCGCCAACGTGCAGCACCGTGGCCAGATCGGCGTGGTCTGCGCCTACGACGGCGGCGCGGCCGTCGTCGTCCTCGCCGATGCCGTCCGCCCCGGCGCCGACTGCCTCGTGCAACGCCTGCACGAACTGAACGTCCGGCCCGTCGTCATGCTCACCGGCGACAACGAGCGCACCGCCCGCAGCGTGGCCACTCAGTTGGGCCTCGACGAGTTCCACGCCGACCTGCTGCCGGAGAACAAGGTGGAGCACGTGCGGCGGCTCAAGGCCGCCAGCAACAGCCGCACGCCCCGCGTTGTCGGCGTCATCGGCGACGGTGTGAATGATGCTCCGGCGCTGGCCGCGGCAGACGCCTCCATCGCCATCGGCAGCATCGGGTCCGACGCGGCCCTCGAATCCGCCGACATCGTTCTCCTGTCAGACGACCTCTCGGCCGTGCCTTGGGCCGTGGCACTGTCCCGCCGCGCACGTCTCACCATCAGGCTCAACTTCACCTTCAGCCTGGGCGCGATCGGCGTCATGGCGGTGGGGGTGCTCGCCGGTCACGCGCTGGGCTACACCATGCCCCTCTGGCTGGGCGTGCTCGGGCATGAGGGCGGCACGCTGCTGGTGGTCGCCAACTCACTGCTCCTGCTCACGCACGCGGGCGTGCCCCTGTGCGTGTGCGACAGGCGATCACTCCGCGAGCCGGGCGTGGGCCTCACCGTGAGCGCGGCATCCAACATGCAGCCCGACATGCAGCCCGACCGTCAGGGAGGACTTCGGCCCAACTCCTCCCCAGCATCATCCGTGCCCAGCATTTCCACGCGCCACTAACCGCCAATGAGCACGACCCGCCCAAAACCACTCATCACCGGCCTTGCCGCCGCGTTCGTGTTCGCGCTCGTTGTGTCCGCGCTCATCCTCCTTGTGCCGCAGGGCGAACGGCAGGCGTTTGACCAGAACACGTTCCACTACCGCACAATCGCCCGCTTCGCCGCGGTGGGGGGGCTGCCCCTGCCGAGTTTCGCCGATTACGAATCCGCCACCACGCCCGGGTATCACTATCTCCTCGCGTGGGTCCACCGCTTCAGCGGCGGCAACCTCACCACCCTGCGCCTGACCGGGGCGCTCTGGGGCATCGCGCTGGTCGGCCTCATGGCCGGTGCCCTCGCCCGCCGCGGCGGCAGCACGCTCACGGGCCTCGCCCTCACGCTCCCCCTGGCCTGCTCCCTCTACATCGTCTCCGCTTCCACCGGCCTCCTGCCGGACGGTGCCGCGTGGTGCCTCGTCGCGGCCATGCTCATCCTCGCACTCCGCCCCCGCATCAGCATCTCCACGCTCGCGGCCATGGGTGGCGTCCTGCTCGGCTTGGTGCTGGTGCGACAGATTCACCTCTGGGCCGCGGCCCTCATGGTCGCCGCGGCGTGGGCGAACACTGGTGGGGCGGACGTCCCGTCCGCCAATCGAGCACGCCTCACGCACTCCGCCCTCGCGGGCCTTTTTGCCCTCCCCGCAGCCCTCGCACTCGCATGGTTCTTCAACCTCTGGGGTGGCCCGGTGCCCCCGGCCTTCTCCGCCGCAGGGTCGCCGCTCACCACGCACGAGTACACCCGCGTCTCCGGCCTCAGCCCCCTCACGCCGGGCTTTGTGCTCGCGCTCATCGGCGGCCTGAGCGTGTTCTACTCGGGCTTCCTCTGGCCCACGCTCCGCCGCGGCAACTGGCTCACACACGCCCTCATCGCCGCGGCCCTCGGCTGCATCGTCGCCGCGCTCCCGCTCAGCACGTGGAGCCTCGAAGCCGGCCGGTACTCCGGTCTCTGGAACCTCGTCAAGCGCCTGCCCACGTTCGCGGACCGCTCGCCGGTCATTATCCTCGCCGCGGGCCTGGGCGCGGCCAGTCTTGTGCTGTGGTGGAAGGCCTGCGCCCCGCGCGAACGCATCGTGCTTGGCGCAGGCCTGCTCGCGTTCACCACGGCCCACAGCGCACAGGCCCTGGTGTGGCAGCGCTACTCCGAGCCGCTCCTGCTCATGCTGATGAGCCTCACCGCGGCTGGCATCACCGGCCGGGCATCTGGTGGGGCGAACGTCCCGTCGGCCGACAGCCCACCCCGCTGGGCCTGCCTCGGCCCTCTCGTTCTTGCGCTTGCCAACGCCGCCATCACCGCCGCGGCCATGATGGCAGACAAGAACCCCGCCCCCGCCCTGGGCGTAGTTGTGCCATAGTCGCCCCCCTCAACAGCCGATAAAAGCGTGGCGGGCGCGCTGCGCGCCGCCTCCGGGCCGCAACAATCCTCCCCTATGGCAAACAGCAACAACGGCAAGGCGAAGCGCGGCACGAGGGCCGCCGGCAAGGGCGGCACTCCCCCGCGCCGCGCCCTCATCACCGGCATCACCGGGCAAGACGGCTCCTACCTCGCCGAGTTGCTGCTCGACAAGGGCTACGAGGTGCACGGCATCATCCGCCGCTCCTCCAGTTTCAACACCGCCCGCATCGACCACATCTACACCGACCCGCACTACACGAGCACCAAAGCCAACCTGCGCCTGCACTACGGCGACCTGACCGACTCCAACTCGCTCGCCGCGCTCATGCGCGTGGTGCACCCTGACGAGGTCTACAACCTCGGTGCCCAGAGCCACGTGCGCGTGAGTTTCGATATGCCCGTGTTCACCGCTGACACGGTCGCAATGGGCGCCCTCAAACTGCTCGAGGCCGTGCGCGAGTACAAGATGGAGTCTGGGCGCGATGTGCGCTACTACCAGGCCAGTTCCAGCGAGCAGTACGGCAAGGTGGTGGACGTGCCGCAGCGCGAGACCACGCCCTTCTACCCGCGCAGCCCCTACGCCTGCGCCAAGGTCATGGCCCACTACAGCACCGTCAACTACCGCGAGAGTTACGGCCTGCACGCCAGTTGCGGCATCCTCTTCAATCACGAATCGCCCCGTCGCGGCGAGACCTTCGTCACGCGCAAAATCTCCCGCGCCGTCGGCCGCATCAAGGTGGGCCTGCAGAGCAAGGTCTTCCTGGGCAACCTCGACTCCAAGCGCGACTGGGGCTTCGCCGGCGACTATGTGCAGGCCATGTGGCTCATGCTGCAGCAGGACAAGCCCGACGACTACGTGGTGGCCACCGGCCGCACCATCAGCGTGCGCGAGTTTGCGCAGATGTGCTTCGACCACGCCAAACTCAGTTGGAAGAAGCACGTGGCCTACGACGCGCGGTACCTCCGTCCGGCCGAGGTCGATCTGCTCCACGGCGACGCGAGCAAGGCCCGCAAGAAACTCGGCTGGAAGCCGCGCACCAGCGTGGAGGAACTCGCCCGCATGATGGTGGAGGGCGACCTGGAACTGGCGCGGCGCGAGAAGACCCTGCGCGATGCAGGCCACGCCTTGCAGGGGCGTGGGCACGATCAGTAGGACGCGAAGGGCGCGGGCCGGCCGCTCGAACGCAACCCATGCGCCAATCCACACGCCTCATCCTGAACACGCTCGCCACCTACATCCGCATGTTCGTCACGGTGGGCCTGGGCCTCTACGCCACGCGCCTCGCCTCGCACGCTCTGGGCGCACAAGACTTCGGCATCTGGGCCAACCTCTCCGCCGTCGCCGCCATTCTCTACGTGCTCTCGGACGGCCTCACCGAGTCCGCCGTTCGCTCGCTCGCCTTCGAACTCGGCAAGCCCGACCACGGCCGCCTGCGGGCGGTCTTCTCTACTACCGCCGCGCTCTTCGCTGGCATGGGCCTGCTCGCCCTGCTCGTGGGCCTGCCGCTGGGCTACCTCGCCGTCAGCGCCATCAAGGGCCTACCCGATGCCCGCTTCGCCCCTGCGCTCTGGTCCTGGTGCTTCATCATCGGCGCCGTGGCCCTCTCCATCGCCTCCATGCCCTATCGCGCCCTCTTCACCGCACGCCAGCGCATCTTCGTCCTCACCGTGGCCGACACGCTCGATTCGGTCCTGCGTCTGGCCGCGATCGTCATCGCCGCGTCGTTGCAGACCGACACGGCCGACCGCCTCGTTTGGCTGTGCGGGCTCACGCTCATCGGCACGCTCATCACGACCCTCGCGGTCCTCGTCCTCAGCCTTCGCGCAAGCCCGGACGCGATCCCCCGCATCCGCGACTGCTCCCGCGCGCTCGTCCGTGAGATCGCCGGGTACTCCTTCTGGGCCATCGTCGGCAACCTCTCATACCGCGTCCGTCTCGCTGGCCCGCCGCTCATCCTGGGCGCCAACTTCGGCCCCCTCGTCAACGCCGCGTACGCGTACGCCAGCCAGATCGCCGGCTACCAGATCACCGTCGCCAGCGCGGTCTCCCGCGCCACCCAGCCCGCCGTCGTCACCGCCACCGGCCGCGAAGACCGCCCTCGAATCCTCCAACTCATCTCGCTGGTCAACAAATACTCCGTCTTCATCGCGCTTTTCTACCTCGTCCCCATCATGCTCGAAACACCCACCGTCCTGCGCCTTTGGCTCGGAGACCGCGCTGACGCCGCCGACCCGCTCTTCGTCCGTCTCGTCATGGCCACGCTGGGCATCCCCTGGGTCTACATGGGCTACCACTTGGCCATCTCCGCCACCGGCCGCATCTCCCGCTACATGACCATCGCCGTCATCAGCGAGATCATCGCCCTGGCCGGCTCGCTCATCGCCGTCCGCTGGCTGGGCGCACCGGCCTGGGCCGTCTGCGCCATCTCCGCGGGCACCGTCTCGCTGTTCACGCTGATCTACGTCGCGCACATCAGCCGCGTCCTTCATCTCTCCCTCGCTCACTGGTTCACCGGCACCTGGGTCCCCGTTCTCACCGTCGCTCTCCCATCCCTCGCCGCGGCGGGGCTCACCCGTTCCCTCCTCCCCGAGGGCTGGCCCCGCCTCCTTGCCGTTGCGATCACCTACGCGCTCGTGGCCCTGCCGCTCATCTGGTTCCTCGGCATGGCCCACGACGAGCGCGGCCACTTCTCCCGCATCTTTACCAGCGGCCTCCACCGCCTCCGCAGGCCCGCAGCAGCATGAAGGCCCTATCCCCCGTGCACCGCATTAGCGTGGTCATCCCGACGTTCAACCGCGCGGCGATGGTCCTGGCCGCGATCGACTCCGTGCGCGCCCAACCCACACCCGTTCACGAAATCATCATCGTTGATGACGGCTCCACCGACGACACACTCGCTCGCCTCGCCGGCCTGGGCCCCGCCATCCGCATCATCGCCCAGCCCAACGCCGGCCCCGGCCCGGCCCGCAACGCCGGCCTCGCCGCGGCGACCGGCGACTACGTTGCCTTCCTCGATTCCGATGACCGCTGGCTCCCCTGGACGCACGACACCTTCCAACGCGCCATCGCCAGCACGCCCGCAGGCGCGGCCGTGGTCTGCGGCTCGCCCCGCGCGTTCGAGGACGACAGCGAGATCGCCTCCATCACGCGCGAAGCCGACCTCTTCGAGCCTCACGCTGACTACCTCGGTACCGACCCCATCGACCTGTTCCCCGGCGCGGGCGTGCTGTGCGCCAGTGCCGAGGCGCTCCGCCGCGTCGGCGGCTTCCCTCTCCAGCGCATGACCGCCGAAGATGCGGACCTTTACCTCCGCCTGGGCATCGAGCCCGGCTTCGTCGTCATCCGCCGCCCGTACACACTCGCGTATCGCATCCACCCCGGCGCAACCAGCCTTGACGGCGCCCTCGACGAGGCCGGCGCCCACGCGCTCCTCCAGCGCGAGCGCGATGGCCTCTACCCCGGCGGCCCGGCACGCCGCTGGGAGCGCGAGCGCATCATCAGTTCGCATTGCCGCTCGCGCACCATGGTGGCCGTGCGGGCCGGCCGCCTTGCCGCCGCGGCACGCATCTACGCCGCGTCCGCCGCCATGAACGCCCGCCAACGCCGCTACAAGTTCCTGCTCGCCCTGCCCGCCCTGGCCCTCGCCCGCGTATTTGGCTACGGCGCGGGTCCCTTGCACACGGGTGTGGTCCGCCAGCGAGCGGCCGCCGCGGCACACCAGCCGCACTGACAACACCCCGCCGCCCGCTCCGCCCGCGGCAGGCTCCAACATCACAAAACCACACCCTCCGCGCTACACCGCCGTGCCGCGCGTTCCTATCCTTCCCCCTATGCCTCACGTCATCGCCGAGCCCTGTGTCGGAACCAAGGACACCTCCTGTGTCGAGGTCTGCCCTGTCGATTGCATCCACCCCACCAAGAGCGAGGCCGACTTCGGCAAGACCAACCAACTCTTCATCGACGCCAGCACCTGCATCGACTGCGGCCTGTGCGTGGACGAGTGCCCCGTCAAGGCCATCTTCCCCGAGGAAGACCTGCCCAAAGACTGGAACGCCTATGTGCAGGTGAACCTGGACTACTTCAACGTCAAGAAGTAGCCGCGCCGGTCCTACCGGCACCGTTCATCGAAGTACGAAGTGATCATGTCGCCCAGGTTGTCCGGGTTGGGGAAGCCCTGCGTCTCATCGCGCGGGCACAGGTTGCTGCCGTCGAAACTGAACGCCGCGGCGTAACCGAGCCTGCGATACGCATCGGTCGTAAACGGCGGCGGAGCATCCGCGGCGGCGGGGCAGGGCCGCGGCCCGCGCGGCACAGGTGGGTCGGCGAAGTACACCGTGATCGCGTCTTCCAGATCAAACTCGTCGATCTCTTCGTCCCCGTTGAAGTCGCCCAGGCACACCAGCCGCTCCGGCGTGGCCAGCCGCTCGATGATGGTCCGCTCGGTCCAGCCGATGACTGACTCGTTGAGCGGGTTGCTGCATCCCGGGTTCTTCACGGCGATCGCGCCGAATGTGCCGTCAAAGCCCAGGCCCAGTTCGAGATTCGCCCAGTCGTCATGCCCCACCAGCGTCTGGTTGGGCGAAGGGTTCTGCCCGATGCCCAGGGGGGCGCCAACGCCCAGAAAGTTGATGTCAAGGTTTGCGGGCAGCGTTGGCTCAGGCGGGCTCACGCCGTCGCCGTCCCAATCCACCGGGAACACCCCGTGCACACCGCTCACGCGGGCCACGGCCAGTGTCTGAGTCAAGGTGCCGTTCACATCCTTTGCGTAACCGTGGAAGCAGGGGGCGTCGTCAAAGAAGGGGTCGCCGTCGGGGTCGGTGGGGTCGTCAGACACGCCGGGGTTCTCATCCAGCCTGTTCTCGACCAGCGTGGCGAACTTCTCTCGCGAATAGTCGAGTCGCCACGTGCCCAGGGACACATCGTCATAGGGCAGGGCGTGCAGATACGACATGATCGACAGGTAGTTGGCCTTGCCGTGGATGTCGTCGGCCCCGCCGTGGTGCAGGCCCAGTGTGTGCCCGAGTTCGTGCATGAAGACCGCCGCCTGCTCGTCGGCATCGCGCACCCCGTTGTTGAGTTTGTCACCGCCGAAGGCCACCCAGAACTCGTCGCCGGGCAACTCGCCCGTGCCCAGCAGTCCGTCCAGACTCACACGATCAAAGACCAGCGCGTAGCGATACGCCTTGCGCTTGGCCTGCACATAGAGCGCCCGCTCCTCCGACGCGGCAGCCCCCGGGCCGTCGGAGCCGAAGTGCGCCTCACGCAGGTCATCGAACACGAACGGGAAACTGAAGCGCGGGTCGTCTTCCTGCTCGATCAAGGCTTCCACCTGCTCCATGGGCAGGTTCCGCTCGTCGCGCTGCAGGTGCAACCTGATGCCGGTCGTGCCGTCCGGGTTCACAACCGAAGCGCCCGCGAAGGCCGCGACCATCTTCGCGGCAGCACTGGCGGAGAGCATCTTGTTCCGTCCACCGTCGATCTCCACAAAGGCATCCTTGTGGTCCTTGCGGGCGCCGCGTGCAAACAGATCAACCTCGAAGTCCCCGTCGCCGTCAACGTCGATCCCCTTGCCCTGCGTCTCCCACGAATCGCGCAGGCCGTCACCGTCCTCATCGCCGTCGATCTCCAGCCGCAGGCGGATCACCCGCGCCCGCGTCTCGCCCGCTCGAGTGCCCGCCGCGGCCACAACGCCGTTGGTCGAGATGTCGTAGACGATCAGCAACGACTCCCCTTCAAGCAGCAGGGGCGCGACGATGGTGGTGAGGTCGAACGTCTGGCCGTCGAAGTACACGAACGGCTTGCTGGCGGTGGTCTGCAAGTTCACGATGTTGGACATCATGCCCACGGCGTAGCCCGCGTTGTTCACGCCACTCGCCACGCCCTGGTTCATGCCCGGCAGCAGCGGGATGGGCCTGAACCCGCCCGCGATGCTGATGCAAGGCTGCGCGATCCCGCCATCGCCGTCGTAGAAGTACCCGCACCAGTTGCCGCTCGGGCTGGTGTTCTCGATGGACACACCCGTGTGCCCGGCGCGCGTCCCGCTGATGATCCTGCCGTCGATCGCATAGATCGTGGGCACGAGGTCGTTGTTGGCGTCAAAGCCCGTGCCGATGATCTGGTTGGCCGCGTCGATGCCCTGCACGATCATGTTGGTGATCAGCGGCAGCAACTCGATCTCGCCCGTGGGCGACATGCGGAAGTACTTGTTCCGCTTGGCGGGGTCGGGCTCCGAATTGGCGTAGCGGCCCGCGACCCAGCCCGCGGTGTTCACCGCGTACAACTCGGCCCGGAAGGGCGGCTGCACGGGCAGGCCCAGACTTGCCGACGAGACCTGATTGCCCGCCGACCGTGTAGAACCGACCACCATGCCGTGCTCGTTCACATCGGCGTACTCGCCCGCCTTAGAGAATGTGTCCACGCTCAGGCTGTTGGTCCCACTCTCCATCAGCACGGGCCCGGAACCACCGAGAACGCCGCTGGAGAATGCGCTCCCCACGAGACGGCCCGAATCACTGGCACGCAGTGAAACCAGCGCATACGGAGCGGGCACCTGCTGGGCCGACCAGGCAATCTCGAGCGCCGGTGGGGGTGCAGCGCTCGCGGACAGCGCCGCCATCATCAGACCCAGTCCACCCGCCAGCATCGTGCCGCGCCTGTTCATCGCTCGCCCCTTGCCCAGACCGCGATCATCCACAGCCACCGTTCTCCACAGTGTGATGTGCCGTTGCGCGCCTCGCCATGCAATACCCGCTGGTTCAGGCTCACGCGCCAGACTTTCTGCCACGTCAGGCGCGAAACGCGCCTGCCTGTTAGGGCGACGAACGGTTGCAGGCGGCCCGGTTCACACCCCCGCTCACAGCCACGCGGCCCACCTCTATGGCCCGAGCGCATGCGGCCGATCCTGGGCTTTGTACGGGCCTGCGCATGCCCATCCCGTCGCGGTACGCTTCATTGATCGGTGAACTTTTCTGGTCCCACCGCCGCGCAGCGGTAGTCTTATGCCGGGGCGGGGGCATCGCGGCTCGTATACGGAGGTGGCCCTTGAAGCGTGGAATCGCCTGCTGGTCGTCTGTCCTTGCGTTTGCCGCCACCTCCTCGCTAGGAGCGCCACCCAACGACTCCTGCTCCGCCCCTATCCCGTTGATGTCTGGCGTGCCGGCGAACTTTGACAGCACCACCGCGACCGCCGCGGATGCCGCGCCGGCGTGCGTCGGCGTCTCGCGCGACGTGTGGTACACGTTCACCGCCATCGAGCCCGGCACGCTGAGCCTGTCCACCTGCTCGTCGGGCGGCGGGTTCGACTCGGTGATCGCCGTCTATGACGGTGCCTGCGGCGCGCTGGTATCGCCGATTGCGTGCAACGACGACTCGTGCGGCGTGCTCTCGAACACGTCCGCGGCAGTGCTTGCGGGCAAGACCTATCTCATCCGCGTGGGGTCTTTCGGCGACACGGCGGGGAGCGCCACCGGCCGGATCGCGGCCACCTTCGTCACACTTGGCGCGGGCACCTTCACCTATCAGGGGCACATCCACGACGGCGGCGTGCCCGTGAACGGTCGGGTTGACCTGCGCTTCGAGCTCTTCGACTCATCCAGCGGCGGCGCGGCGCTGGCCTCCAGCGTGGTGCGCGGCATCGATGCGGTGGAGGGTCTGGTCACGGCCTACATCAACCTGCCCGTTGGCATTACCGCCAGCGACACGTGGCTTGAGATCGGTGTGGCCACGCCGGTTGGAGGGAACACCTTCACCATCCTCACGCCGCGCCAGCCGATCACGGCGGCACCCGTGGCCGCAGCGGTGGCGCCCGACAGCGTCGACGGTGCCGGGCTTGCCAGCGATTCCAGCGGGCTCTTCAAGGTCAGCGGGGGCCGCCTCTCCGTCTCCGGCGCCGACGTTGTAGCCACCGGCGAGGTCGTCGCGGACAACTTCGAATACACCGCCCCGGTCACGTCGTACGCGGTGGTCTCGCCCATTAGTTTCCTCTCGATCCTGGCCGACAACCTCAACATCGGCAACAGTTTCGGCACCGTCTACGTCACGTCGGGCGGATCGGTTCCCATCGTCGCGCCCGTGCGCCTCCCCCACGGCGCCACCGTCACCGAGATGATCGTGTACTACCTCGATAGTGAGGGCGGCCCCGTTGTCGGCACCGACCTTTCCATCTCGTTGGTCAGGCGGCCGCTCACCACCGGTTCCTCGTCCACGCTCCTGACGGCCACCTCCTCCGGAGCCGTTGGCGGTGTGCGCACCCTGACGTTCGCTGCGAACATCTTGGTTGACAACGCCGCCAACGCCTACAGCCTCCGCGCGTTCCCGGTGGGCGGGTCCTGGTCGCTGATCGAGACGTTCGGCATCACCGGCGTGCGATTCAAGTACACCATGCCGCGCCCGGTCCCGTAGCCGGGTGGGTGCGCGGCAGCGTGAGTAGCCTTGGGCCATGCTCACCATCGCCGTTCGCTACGCCGGCCACAAGAAGTGCGACCTGGTTCACCCCGAGGGCGCAGCCCTCCGCACCGATGCACCCAAGGACATCGGCGGCGAGGCCTCCGCGTTCTCACCCACCGACCTTGTCGCGGCGGGCCTGGCCAGTTGCATCCTCACCACCATCGCCATGTTCGGCGAACGGCACGGGCTGGACATCACCGGCGCGAGTGCCACCGTCGAGAAGCACATGAGCGTGCCGCCCGCCCCGCGGCGCATTGCCCGCCTGCCAGTCGTCGTGAACCTGCCCGCCAGCATCCCCGCCGACATGCGAGAGAGAGTCGAAAGGGCCGGGCACGCCTGCCCCGTCCATGCCAGCCTGCACCCCGAGGTGGATGCGCCGATTGTTTATAGGTATGCGTAAGGGTTTGCGAGCGACAATCTGCCATGCTGGCGCATAGCAGGGCAGGCGCGCTGGCCGCGGCGCACCGATGCAGTAGGCTGAGTGTGTGGCGCCATCAGCCCCTCGATGCGTCCGTCCGTGCAAACGGTGGAGGTTCCCATGCGTAGCCGTCTCCGTGCCGTGTGTCTGTCGTGCCTGGTGGCTGTCGCCGCGGGCGGCTTGGTCGCGCCCCGGGCCCACGCCCAGGTCGGCACGAACTTCACCTACCAGGGTGAGTTGCAGGACGGGGGCGTGTCGTACACCGGCAGCGCCGACCTGCGCCTCAGGCTTTTCCAAGACGCGACAAGCCCCGCCTTCCTCAGCGGGTTTATCGTGCGGAGCAACGTGGCCTGCATCGACGGGCGCTTCACCACGGACCTGGACTTCGGTTTCTACCTGCTCGTGGCGGGGGCACACCTGCAGATCGAGGTTCGCACACCGCACGATCCGACCGATTCGCTTCCGTACACGCTTCTCTCGCCGCGCCAGCCTTTGACACCCACGCCGCAGGCGCAGTTGGCGGAGTTGGCGCGCACGGCCGACTTCGCCTTCAGCGCCAACACCGCAAGCAACGCGACCAACGCCAGCAGCGCGAACAATGCCAACGCTCTGGCCGGTCTGAGTTCGTCGTTCTACCGCAACGCCTCCAACCTCAACGCCGGCACACTGCCGTCCGCCCAACTCAGCGGCACCTACTCGCTCGCCCTCGGTTTCACCAATCCCGGAAACGCGTTCGCCGGCTCGGGCGCGGGCCTCTCGGCCCTGAACGCGGGCAACGTGAGCACGGGCACGCTCTCTCCGGCCCGCGGCGGCACGGGTTCGTCCGTCGCCTCGGCCGTCAACGGCCAGGTCCTCAAGTGGAACGGCTCGATCTTCACGCCGCAGGACGATCTTGACACCAACACCACCTACAACGCGGGCGTAGGGCTCACGCTTGCCAGCACGACTTTCAGCATCCCGATCAATGGTGTCACGAGCGCCATGCTCCTCGACGGCGCCGTCTCGGCGCAGGACATCGGCGCGTCGCAGGTGAACAACTCGCACTTGGCCTCCGATGCCGCGAGCCTGAGCAGGGTCTCCGGCACGATCATGCGGTCTGAAGGAGGCAACATCGGCATCGGCTCGATCACGCCCCTCTCCACGCTGCACCTCCAGACCGCCACACCCGTGCTCGCCGTGCAATCAAGCACCAACGGGGGCGATGCCCAGATCGACCTCACTGAGACTGTCGGCGGGGCCGGTGTGGGCGGCCGCCTGCACTACGACGGCTCCGGCAACACGTTCACACTCGGCACCGTCAACGCCGCGGGTGGCTCGCTGATCGCGGCCATCACCGTCAACCGCGGCTCCCCCGACGCGTCCTTCGCCGACGATGTGGCCGTGCCCGGCTTGCTGAGCGCCGGTGCGGTGGTGGCTGCGGGCAACGTGAACGCCGGGGCGGTGGTGGCTACGGGCAACGTGAGCGCGGCATCGTTCTCCATCCCCACCACCACACGCAGCCTTTCACTGGGACCGGCGAGTTTCATTCCCAGTTCCAACTCCAGTTCGTACCTGGTTGATCCGGCCGGCCTTCAGAACGCGTCGGGCGCGGGCGTGCAGATCAGCTTCTACGCCCCCGTCACGATTCCCGACGACGCGACAATCACCGGTTTCACGTTCCGATGCCTGGACGATGATCCGAGCGTGGACATGACGGTGGAGTTGCACCAGGTGACGCTGTCGAGCGGCACCGATTCGGTCACCGCCGTCACCACCTCGGCCGGCTCGGCCGTGCTGCGCACGTTCTCATCGGGGGCGCTCTCGCTGCCGGTCGACAGCACGCTGCGCACCTACACGGTGCGGGCCACATGGGCGGGGCCGCTGCCCACGGCCAACCGCATCAAACTGCTCAGCGTGCGCGTGGACTACACCGTCACGTCGCCGCTCCCCTGAGCGGCTCCGCTGCGCGGCTCGCGCCCGAAGCCTCCCCTCACGCCGCCTTTTTCAGACGCCGCTCGAAGCCGCGCGGCCGCACGTTGCTGGGGGCATCCGCCGGCTCGTGCCAATCCTCGCACGCGGGCAGGTTCAGCGTGCTCGCGGCGGTTTTGCGGTAGCCAAGAAGGCGGATCACCTCCAGCACGTCCGTCCACGCCGGGAAGGTGCAGCCGTTGGCCTGCTTGAACGCGTCGATGGCCTTGACGAAGAGGAACTGCTCGCGGGTCAGGCTGCCGTCTTCGGCGGACCTGAGTGAATCGCTCAGGCGCCGTCCAGCCCCGCGCCGCCGCTCAAGACCGGTGGTTGCCGCTGGCGCCGGCTTACCGGACGCGCCCTCGGCCGCGGCAAGAAACTCTGCAACCAGCCGGCGATCAAGCCCGCAGCGGCGATCAATCACCCCGGTGTGCCCCGCGGGCGGGCCGGCCGGAGCGAGGGCCGGGTGCTGGAGAATGTGCGGAGATTCGGATGAGGGCATGGGCGACTCCCCGTGATGGCGAGGAGCCGCAGGGGAGCAGCACCCGTGCGGAACTACAACTCCTCGTCCTCTTCATCATCGTCGAAAGTCTCGGCCAGGTCGTCGTCTTCTTCGTCGTCGTCGAGGAACTCGTCGTCCTCGTCGTCAAGGTCGTCATCGCCGTCATCAGCGGCATCATCGTCGGCATCGGCATCGTCTTCCTCAAACTCATCGCCATCAAGGTCGTCGGGCTCTTCGGCCGGGGTGCCGGGGGTGCCGCCGTCGGTCCCCTTGGCCGCGCGCGGGCGCGCGGCGTGGGTCGAGAGGAGCGTGAGAAGATCGGCTTCGCTGGTGGATGTCAGGGTGAGTGTGGCCATGAGAGCGTCTCGCGTCGAATCGGTGGGGGACAAAACTAGGCCAGCGGAATCGTCGGGGCCACGGGTTGCGCGCAAGTCATGTGCGGGCGGGCCGACCCGATAAACGCCCCTCACATGCGCGTACACTACCCAGCAGTTGGCCGGTGTCAACCGGGGCTGGCCGCGCACCCTCGCCGCGGAGACGAGCGACCCTTGTCGGCGGTTTGTGACGAAGGCTTCACGCGATGTCTGAACCCCCAGCCGATCCTTCGTCACCGGACCGGTTCCAGCCCGTCGCCGCGCTCTTGTCGGTCGTGTTTCCCGGGGCGGGCCATGCGTACTTGGGCTATGTGCATCGGGCGGTGCTGATCGGCGTGGGCGTGCTGGGCCTGTTCTTCGGCGGGGTGCTGGTGGGCGGCATTGATTCCATCGATGCCAACGAGGACCGCATCTGGTTCATCGGGCAGGCGCTGGTGGGTCCGACGGCCTTCGGCGTGAACCACGTCAACCAGACCTTCTTCAAAGGCTGGGCGCTGGACCCGCGGACCAACCGCAGCGTCCTCCGCGCCCCGCGCCCGGGCGAGGGCATCGCGCTCGAAGAAATGGCTCCCGGTCGCACGCGGCGCGTGATCACGGCCAGCGGCACACCGCCCATCACCAAGAGCCTGGGGCGGGCCAGCGAACTCGGCACGCTCATGGCCGCTCTGGCGGGCATGATGAACCTGCTGGTGATCATCGACGCGGCGTATTCGTGCCGGCGGAGCGAGGCGGGCGCGGGCCGCGCGGCCGGAGCGGCCGCATGAACGGCTCCCTCCCCCCGTGGCGACCGTTTGTGGACCCCTTGCCCCTGAGCGCCTTCACGCACTGGTACGTGTTCTTGCTGCCCATCTCGCTGCTCATCGCCGTTGCGTACAAGGCCGTGCGCCAGCGCGACCTGCGGGGCTACTGGCGCAACGTCGCCGCGATGACGGTGCAGATCATCGGCGGCATGATCGCCCTGGCGGTGGCAAGTTACGCCTTGGTCGAGGTGTATCTGAAGTGGTGGATGAGCCGCGGCTGATAGGGCCAGGCTTGGCTTCGCAGCGGCGCACCCTACGATCCGGTCATGCCGCTGCGTGCACGGGGAAGCAAGCGATTTGTGGTGGGTGTCTCGGGCGCTTCGGGCGCCGTCTACGCTGCCGGCCTGCTGGAGCAACTGCTCTCACGTCGCCACGAGGTGCACCTTGTCGTGACGGAGTTCGGCCGCCGCCTGCTGGCCGAGGAACTGGGGATCAAGGAAATTTCCTTGGATTCTCTGCTTCCTTCGCTGGGGCGGTCGGCGGGTGCCGCGGCGGCCCGCAAACGTCTCATCATCCACCCTCACAAGGATGTGGGCGCGGTGATCGCCTCCGGCTCGTTCCTGCACGACGGCATGGTGGTGGTGCCGTGCTCATCGACCGCGCTGGGCTACATCGCCAGCGGCTCGGGGTCGAACCTGCTGGGCCGCGCGGCGATGGTGACGCTCAAGGAACGGCGCACGCTGGTTCTCGTGCATCGCGAATCGCCGCTGTCGCTGATCGACATCCGCAACATGGAGACCGTGACGCTCGCGGGCGGGATCATCGCGCCGGCCAACCCGGGGTTTTATTTGCACCCCCAGCGCGTGGAAGACCTCGTGGATTTCACCGTGGGCAAGGTGCTGGACCTGCTGGGCGTGGAGCACGACCTGAAGACGCGCTGGAAGCCGGCCTGAGGTCAGCCGACCAGATCGACTCCGCCCTCGCGCGTTGGCGCGGCGGCCTTGGCGGCGACTTCCGCGGCGGCCTGGATGAGCGCGACGGCCGCGTTGCCCTGCTGGCGGTCTTGCCGGCGCTGGATGACCAGCGCGGCGAGTGCGGCCTGGCTGGCGACACGGGCGGACGAATCTGAAAGGGCGTCGATCTCTGCCATGGCCGCTCTATCGGCCGGTGGCACGGGCGAGGGAGGCACGCCCGTGAAAAATAGCCACGTCGACGGCGGATCCAGCGACCGTATTGCTCGAACAGGGTGTTATCGGTCGCCTTTTGCGGGGGCGCGTGTATATTGGATCTGCTGGTGCGCGGCTGGCCCGAACCGGCGAGCACAGTCCCGAACCCATCCTGAGATGAACCGCCATGACGCTCTCCCTGCAAAGCCGCCGCCACGCATCCGTGTTCTGGTTTGCTGCTCTGGGCCTCGCGCTTGCCGCGCCGGTGGCGGTGGGGCAGGCGCCGGCACTGCCGACGATCGATGTACACGCGTGCCCGGGTGGGGCGGCGGGTGCGCCCTTTGAGCCGATCGACGCTCCGCCGCCAGCGATGCTGCTCAAGGACATCAACACCGGGCCGGGCGGCGCGCTGGGGGGCGACCCGGCATCGTTGTGCCGCGTGAACGCGCAGGTGTTCTTCTCGGCGCTCAACCCGCACACGGGGCGTGAACTCTGGGCGACCGACGGCACGCCGGCGGGCACGCGGCTGGTGCGTGATATCCGCGTGGGCAACATCTGCTCAATCCCCGAGTTTCTGGTGGCGTTCAACGGCAAGGTGTATTTCACGGCCAACGACGGCTTCAGCGGCATCGAACTCTGGGCCAGCGACGGCACCGTCGCGGGCACCACGCTCGTCAAAGACATCAACCCCGGGTCAGGGGCCTCCGTGCCGCGCGACCTCGCGGTGCTGTCGCCCACGCTGCTGCTGTTCTCGGCCGACAACGGCGTGAACGGGCGGGAGTTGTGGGTGAGCAACGGCACCGGCGCGGGGACGATGCTGCTGAAGGACATCAACACGACGGCGGGGGCCTCGGGCATCAGGACCGACGTATCGGGCGGGGGAGGGGGGCGTTTCCGCGTCGTGGGCTCCACCCTGTTCTTCGCGGCCGACAGCGGGACGACGGGCGCGGAGTTGTGGAAGACCGACGGCACCGCCGTGAACACGGTGCTGGTGAAGAACATCAACACGGCCGCGGGCTTCGGCGGCATGGACGCGCTCGTGGAAGAGCAGGTGAGCGTGAACGGCGTGCTGGCCTTCACCGCCGACGACGGCATCAACGGCGAGGAACTGTGGGTGAGCAACGGCACCACCGCGGGCACGGTGCTGGTGAAGAACATCGCGCCGGGGGCGCAGAACCCCTCGTACCCCAACTCGTTGAAGGTTGTCGGAACGAGCCCCACGCAGTTGCTGTACTTCTCCGCCGCGGACGGCAACAACAACTACGAACTGTGGCGGACGGATGGCACCACGCCCAACACGTTTATCACCAAGGAGGTGGGGGCGGGGATCACGGCCTCCAACCCCCTGCCCATCGACGCGGTGGGGAGCACGCTGTATTTCTGCGCGACGGATGACGGCACGACCAACTACGAGTTGTACGCGACGCAGGGCACGGGCGCGACCACGGCGCTCGTGAAGGACATCGTGCCCGGTTCCGGCGGCTCGGCACCCTTCCCCGGGTTGGCCTTGGGCGGCAACCTGCTGTTCTGTGCGCGCGATGCCACGGCGGGGAATTTCGAACTCAACATCTCCGGCGGCACGGGCCCGACGACCAGCATGCTCAAGGACATCAACGTGGGGGCGGCGGGCTCCTTCCCGCAGAGTTACATCGCGCTTGGGTCCAGCGTGCTGTTCATCGCCAACGACGGCGTGCACGGCACCGAACTCTGGATCACCGACGGCACCGCGGGCGGGACCACCCTTCTGGGCAACACGGCGTCCGATTCGTCGGCATCCAACCCCAGCGGCTTTGCCGCGCTGGGAGACGGCCGGGCCCTCTTCGCGGCGGACAACGGGACTAGCGGCGAAGAACTCTGGCAGACCGACGGAACGGATGCAGGCACCGCGCTGGTGACCGATATCGCCCCGGGCAGCCCCGCCTCAAACCCGGTGGCCATCACCCCAATCACGCCGGGCAGCCCGCTGTCGGCCCTGTTTGCAAAGGTGGGTGGCGCGCAGACGCTGGTGAGCACGAACGCGACGGGGCCGGGCACGTTCTCGATCGCGACGACGGGCACGATTCCGGCCCTGCCCACCACCGCGGCCGTGAACGGGCGTGTGTATTTTCACACGTCCAACGGCCTCTGGTTCACCAACGGCACGGCGGGCGGCACCGCCCGCGTGGCGAACGCGCCCACGGGCCCCGCGTTGACTGGGGCGCAGTCGGTCACGGCCTTCGGCGACAAGGTGCTGTTCTTCGGTGCCAACGGCGACGTGGGCTACGAGCCCTTCGTGGTGAATGCATCAGCGCCGCCCGCCCTGCCGGGGCCGCCCACGATGCTGAAGAACATCGGGCCCGGGCCGCTGGCATCCACCACAGCGGGTGCAAACCAGCCGATCGTGCGGCACGACAACGGGCTGGCGTATTTCCTCGCGATCGAGGCGCTCACCACCAGACTCTGGCGCACCGACGGCACGCCCGCCAACACCGTGGCCGTGCAGATCGTGCCCGCCGATTTCCCCGCCACCACGCCGCTGGTCTCCACCGGCTCGCGCCTGTTCTTTGTGGCGGGCACCGCCGCAACCCCCTCAGGCTCGGAACTCTGGACCAGCAACGGCTCCATCGGTTCGGGCAACCTCGTGGCAGACCTCACGCCCGGCTCGGGTGGCTCGTCGATCGCGAACCTGATCGCCTGCGACGGAAGCGCGTATTTCACGGCCACCACGCCCGGCACGAGCCGCACCGACCTGTACATGTGCAGCGACGGCAGCACCCTGGTGAACCTGACGGCGGGCCTCAACGGCGGCCTGCCCGCGGGGGCGACGGCGGGGAGCGTGCGGTGCGCGAGCCGCATCGTGTTCTTCTCGCTGGATGATGGAGCAAGCGGGGCGGAACTGTGGCGCACCAACGGCACGGTCGAGGGCACGTTCATGGTGGCGGATGTGGAGCCGGGCCCCCTGGGCACGCGGCCCATGCTGGCCACGGCCCTTTCTTCCTCACGCGTGGTGTTCAGTGCTGAGACCGAGACCACCGCGCGGGAGTTGTTCTTGCTGGGGCTGTGCGCCACAGACTACAACCGCGACGGCAACAAGAACCCCGACGATCTGGGTGATTACATCACCGCCTACTTCACCGACCCAGCAGACCCGCGCACGGAGTGGAACGGCGACGGCGTCACCAACCCCGACGACCTGGGCGACTACATCACCGAGTATTACTCCGACTGCGTGTGAGAAAAGGGCACCAAGGCACCAAGGCACGGTACGATGCGGCCTGTGCCCGCGTCGCTCGCCATCGCCATCGTGTGCAAGGACAACGTCCGGACCATCGGGCCGGTGCTGGACGCGCTGCGAGGGCTGACCCGAGCAGGCGCCGCGGGAACTCACCCGCCGATTCTCGCGGTGGATTCAGGATCGACAGACGCGACGCTCGCGATGCTGGAAGGCGCGGGGGCCACAGTGGTTCATTCGCCGTGGCTCGGGCACGTGCGCACCAAGCAACTCGCGCTGGAGCGGGCCGGTGCGATGGGAGACTGGGTGCTGTGTCTGGATTCTGACGAGGTGGTGCTGCCGGTTCTGGCCGCGTCCATCCGGCGCGCGCTCGACGTGCCAGCGGGCGCCACACGCCACGCGGGCTACGAACTCAACCGCAAGGTGTTCTACGCGGGCCGCCTGCTGGAGCACGCCTTTCAGCCCGAGTGGCGACTGCGGCTGGTGCGGGCGGGAAGCGCAGCGTGGACGGGGCACGATCCGCACGACACGCTGGTGCTGACTGGCGGGAGCACGCCGGGGCGGCTGGCGGGCGACCTGCGGCACGACTCGTTCGGGTCTGTGGCGGACCATTTCGCCAAGGGGGTGGGCTACGCGAAACTCAGCGGGGCGCAGATCGCCGAATCCGGCCGCGCCAGTGTCTGGCGGCTGCTCACCTCTCCCGGCGGCGCGCTGCTGAAGCAACTGGTGGTGAAGCGGGCATTCCTCGACGGGTGGCGCGGCGTGGTGGCGGCGTCATCGACCGCGGTGCTGGCCACCATGAAGCACGCCTACGCGCTGGAGCACGCGCGGGCGAAGAAGGAACCATGAGCATGGACGAGGCAGAGTTGTCTTTGCTTCTGGAACTGACGCAGGTGCCCACGGCCGCGGGACGCGAGCAGGGCGTGATCGCGTTCATTTCAGGCTGGGCGGCGGCGCGGCCGGAGGTGCGACTGAGCCGCGACAGGGCGGGCAATATCACGCTCGGGTTTGTGCCCGGTGAGCAGAAGCGCTCGGCAAAGGGCCGCTCGAAGGCGGGCAAAGCGCCGCCGGTTCGGCCGCTCTACATCACCGCGCACATGGACCATCCGGCGTTTGTCGTGGAGCGCGTGCTGGCGCCGGAAACGGTGGAGGTCTCCTTCCGCGGCGGCGTGAGCGACGTGTTCTTCACCGATGCCCCGATCACGCTGCACACCAGCGCGGGCACGCTCGCGGCCACGCTCACGGGCGAGTGTGGTTCGTCGGCCCTGGGCAAGCACTACACGGTGGAGGTGGATGAGGGGGGCGGCAATGCGGCGGCGGCCGAGGCCGTGCGTCCCGGCGATATCGGCACGTGGCGGTTGCCCGCCGCGCACGTTGACGAGGCGGGCCTGCTGCACACGCCGGCGTGCGATGACCTTGCCGCGCTCGCGGCGGCGTTGTGCGCGATGGACCGGATGCGGGCAGTGCGGGCGAGCGGCGGGAAAGGCGCGGCGGCGGCGTTTGAGCACGTGCGGCTGCTGTTCACACGCGCGGAGGAGATTGGTTTCATCGGGGCGATCGCGGCAGTGCGATTGAAGACGATTCCGAAGACGGCGGTGGTGATCGCGCTGGAGAACAGCCGCGCGTTCGCGGAGAGCCCCATCGGCGGCGGGCCGATCGTGCGTGTGGGCGACCGGCTGAGCATCTTCACGCCCTGGGTCACCGCCGCGTGCGCGGCCCGCGCGGAAGAGGTGTTTGGCGGAGCCAGCACACCCACCGCGGCCCAGACAGCCGCCGCGGCGGCGAAGCGACCGTGGCAGCGCAAACTCATGGCCGGGGGGGCGTGCGAGGCGAGCGTCTTCTGCCACGCGGGATACGACGCCACGTGCATCTGCCTGCCCCTGGGCAACTACCACAACATGACGAACCTCGAGATGCACCAGGCCGGGACCTACGACGCGGCGAAGATGGGCCCGGCCCGGTGCGGGCCGGAGACGATCCACACCAAAGACTTTCTGGGCCTGGTGGACCTTCTCGTGGCGCTGGGCGAGCGCCTGCCTCGCCCAGAGGAGCAGTCGTTCGGGAAGCGGTTGGAGAAGTTGTACAAGGAAAAGGGGTTTGTGCTGACAGGCCAGAGGCCCGGGCCGCGAGGAGCGAAGAATCAGGCGTAAGGTGCGTCGAGAAGCGGGCCGGTGAATCCGGGGGTTTGGCTGCCGCGTATGGAGTTGTTGGGCCTGGGGGTCACTCTTGGGAGACGAACAATGACTCGCGTGAGCAGGATCGTGACGTTGGCGGGGCTGGGCGTGCTGGGCATCGCGGCTGCTGCCGCGCAAGCGGGCTCGGCGTTCTCGTTCTCGTTCGGCACCGGCTACGGAGGCGGGTGCGGCCCGTCATCGTCGTTCGCCTTCGGTTACAGCAACTACTCCGGATACGGCGGCTATGGCTACGGGGGCTACCGGGGCGGGTACGGCTACGGCGGCCCGTGCGGGCCGGTGTACTACGCGCGGCCGCGGTACTACTACCCCGCGCCGCGTGTGTACTGCCCGCCGCCCGTGTACGTGTGTCCCCCGCCGGTGCAGTATTGCGCCACGCCCGCGTATCCGTCCGACGGCTATTCGCAGTACAACTCTGGGGTCTCCATCGGGTACTCGGATCGTGATGGCCGGCGCGCAGGCCGTGCCGACGACCGGAGCGACCTGCGCTTCGGCAGCGCGTTCCAGGGCAACGGCACTACGCCCCTGGCGCGCCAGGATGCCCAACGGATTGAGCGGATGAACGCCCCCGCGACCACGACCACTCAGTGGGCCAACCGCGAACCCGCGCGGCTGCCGAGCATGGCGGGCCTGCCCACGTTCTCACGCACCGCCGCCAACAACCCCGGCAACACGGGCGGGGCGGGTCGGGCGAGCGCGGCACAGAGCACCTCGAATACGTTGGCATCAAGAGGCAACGCCGGCGGCTCCAGCGCGGTCATGCGTTCACTGGCACGCAGCGCGCAACCCGCGGCATCTGTTCAACCCGCTGCCCCCGCGCGGCAGGTGTCCAGTGCGCTGGCGATGCCGCCATCGAAGGGTGTGCCCCGTGCCGCGCCGGTGCAGGCAAGCAAGCCCGCGCCGCAGACGGCTCAGCCCAACCGGCTGGTGGCGACGACGCGGCCCGTTGGGCGCTGAGGCAGGTGGGAACACCCCTCGCAACGCGGCACGCCCCGCTGCGGGTCCTACGGCTTTTCTGGAATCGATGGTCGCGTCGTTGCGGGCACCAGTGCTCACGCCGTGCGTGCGGTCTCGCGGCGTGGCGCGGGCGGTGCATCCACGATGCCGGTGATGGGTCCGGGCGGGAGCGTGGATGCTGCCGCGCCGGTGGCGGGCAGAGCACGCGGCGGTGCATCGGGGTAGGCGATTCTCGGGTGGAAGATCGCCGCGAGCGTGCGTGAGACGGTGTCGATGATGACGGCGAGGTCGCGGAGGGACAGGTCGCAGTCGTCGAACTGGCCATCGGTGAGGCGTTTGTGGGCGATGGCCCGCACGAGGCCCTCGATGCGCGCGGGTGAGGGGTCGGGGAGGGAGCGCGTGGCGGATTCTGCTGCGTCGCAGACCATGACGATGGCGGCCTCGCGTGTGCGGGGCTTGGGGCCGGGGTAGCGGTACTCAATCTCCTGCGGCACGGGCGCGTGGGTTCCGTCGCTGAGGCGCGCGCCGCTCTCGGCCTGCTTGCGGGCGCGGTGGTAGAAGTACTCCACGAGCGTGGTGCCGTGATGCGACTCGATGAAGTGGTGGAGGATTTTGGGGAGTTTGGCGCGGCGCGCGAGTTCCAGGCCTTCCTTCACATGGCCCACAATCACGAGCAGGCTCATGGCAGGTGCGAGGCGGTCGTGCCGGTTGAACGAGGTGGACTGGTTCTCGACGAAGTACTCGGGTTTGGTGGCCTTGCCCACGTCGTGGTAGAGCGCGCCGACGTAGGTCGTGAGGCCGTCGGCGCCGATGGCCTGCGCGGCGGCCTCGGCCAGGCCGGCAACGTTGAGCGAGTGGCTGTAGGTGCCCGGTGCCTGCTGCTGAAGCAGGCGCTGGAGCGGGTGCTGCGGGTCGCGCAGTTCGATGAGCGACATGCCGGTGACGGTGTCAAAGATGCGCT
The DNA here is from genome assembly GCA_046156035.1 of Phycisphaerales bacterium. Lineage (GTDB taxonomy): Bacteria > Planctomycetota > Phycisphaerae > Phycisphaerales > UBA1924 > JAEUIX01. Next base: position 148,296 of record JBJXEW010000050.1, read on the forward strand.
CCAGGAGCGGGAGCGAGCCGAGCACGATGAGCGAGACGAGGACCGCGCCCGCGCCGCCCTGCGCGGCCTGGATAAGCGTTTGCCACCACGCAGGGCCGACCATGGGTCGCTGCAGACCGGAGAGCAGGAGCGTGGCGATAGCGATGCCGACACCGGAGACCAGGCCGGCGCGGACAAGAGTCTGGCGGTTGCGGAACTCGCGCAGTCGCCACGCAGCCATCCAGACACCGGAGAGGGCGATGCCGATGGTGGCGACGGGCTGCTCGAGCGCGACACACGCGAGGATGCCGATGAGCGAGCCGAGCGCGAGAGCGGTGCGGCGGTCGTAGGCGATGGCGAGGACGATGGTGAGAAGCAGAGGGGGAAGCGAGACGGAGGCGGCCACGGCACGGGGCTCGACGGTGCCCAGCAGGCAGGAAGCACCGAGTGTGACGGCCACGAGCGAAGCGACCGCCGCGACGCGAGCGGGTGAGCCCCAGAGGCGCGGCGCGTAGGTCGCGGCGTAAGCGCCCAGGCCGAGGGCGGCAAGGAACGCCGCGCCCCAGAGGCCCAGGTCTCGCGCGAGGACGGTCCAGAGCGAGGAGCCGGCGCGGAAGGCGGCGTGCTCGGCGCGGAGGAGTTCGACCTTTTCGGCGGTGAGGACTTCGCCGGGAAGGGCGAGGGGCTGACCGACCACGAAGGTGTTGGTGAGCGGGCGCACGGCCTTGGCGGCCTCGGCGGCGCGGGCCTCGGTGAGGGGTTGATCGAAGCGGAAGGTGGGGCGGATGGAGGCGATGAGCGCGCCGGCCGCGGCATCAAGGGGTGGGCCGTCCAGGCCGGCCGCGGCCGCGAGGTCTCGCAGACGCTGGGGCGTTTGCGCGGCGGCGATGTCGAGGACGGTGTCGGAGGGAACGAAGACGGGTGCCGCCTCACCGATGATGAGTTGGACGCGGTCGTTGGCGGAGAGGGCCTCGCGCTGGTAACTCTGGCCCTCGACGAGGGGCTGCGTGCGGAGCGAGGTGATCAGGCGGGCGATGCGCCGTGACCACGCGGCCGCCTCGCCGGGGTCCTTGGCGATCATCTTGAGCGTGGCGAGGGAGTCGGCGGTGAGGTCGAAGCGGGCACGGATCTGCGGGTCCACCTCGGCGAGGTTGGCCGCGTCGATGAGGGCGCGGGGGAGGTTGTCCAGGCCGGAGAGCAGGCTCTCGAACTCGGCGGGGTCGGCCACGTAGACACGCGGCGAGCGCAGCCGCGCGGCTTGGCGACGGCTCTCGGTGCCGGCTTTGTCTTCGAGCGTGAAGGGAGCGCGCACCACGCGGGCCTGGTCAAGGACCATGTCGGGGGCGAGTTTGGGGATGCGGCCGGCGGTGTGTATGACCAGCCCGAGCACCAGCGCGAGCGTGAGCAGCACCAGCACGTTCCACGCCGCGGCGGGCGAACGAACGAGCCACTGGGGGTCGAAGCGACGGCCGGGTTCGGCATCGGAGCCGCCAGACCCCACTCGGAGAGTGGGGGTACCCGGCGGGCCGGTGTCGAGCGGGGTGTGGGGGGGGAGGCTCATGGGACGGGGGAGGCGGCGGGAGCAATGGGTATCGACACGCTCTCGGACGTGGTGAAGGGGAGGGGCGTGCCGTCGAGAGTCCGATAAGCCTCGACGACGCGCTGCACGAGATCGTGGCGGACGATATCGGCTTCCGTGAGGTGACAGAAGGCCAAGCCCCGCACGTTGCGGAGGACGCGGGCGGCATCGATCAGGCCGCTGGCAGTGGGGTCGGGCAGGTCGATCTGGGTGGGGTCGCCGGTGACGATCATCTTGGAGCCGTGGCCCATGCGGGTGAGGAACATTTTCATCTGGCCGCGGGTGGTGTTCTGGGCCTCGTCGAGGATGATGGCGGCGCGGTTGAGCGTGCGACCACGCATGTAGGCGAGCGGGACGATCTCGATCACGTCGCTGGCCATGAAGCGGTTGAGGGTGGTGTAGTCCACCATGTCATGCAGGGCATCCAGGAGCGGCCGGAGGTAGGGGTTGACCTTGGACTGGAGATCGCCGGGGAGGAAGCCGAGGCGTTCGCCGGCCTCCACGGCCGGGCGCACCAGGATGACCTTGCGCACGGTGTCGGTTTTGAGGAGGTGGACCGCCGCGGCGACGGCGAGGTAGGTTTTGCCGGTGCCCGCGGGGCCGATACCGAAGACCAGGTCGTGGTCGCGGATGGCATCGAGATAGGCCTGCTGGTTGACCGTTTGGGGCTTGACGGGGCGGCCCGCGGCGTAGACATCGAGTTCGGCACCCCAAGCGGGGCCGTGTGAGGAGCCATCGTCATCGGCGGGGGCGGTTGTGCCCTCGGCCTGCCGCGAGGCGGCCCAGTTGATCATGTCGAGGATCTGCTGGCGGGAGAGGTCGCCGGATTCCTGGGTTTTCGCGGCGGTGCGGAGGCGGTGGAGGACATCTCGCGCGGCGGCCACGGCGGGCTGCTCGCCGGAGAGGCGGATGGTCCCGTCGCGGGCGGCGATGCGCACGCCCACGGCCTCGCGGATCATCTTCAAGTTGCGCTCGGAGGAGCCGAGCATGGTGTGCCGCTGGTCGCCGGATGGGAGTTTGATGACCAGGTCCAAGGCGGGGGCACTCCGAAAGCGGGGCCAGCGGCGCGGCGGTACGCTGTCGGGATGATGCTATGGGCCTCCGGCGGATGGGCTTGGGCGAAGCGCGCGGCGTGCGTTGTTTGTGCTTTGGTAGGAAGTGGCTGTGGCGGGCCCACCGGGCCGACGGCCGCGGAGTTCGCGCATGTGGACGAGGCGGATGCTCGTGGGGACGAAGCAAGCGAACCTGTCCGGCGGGTGGTGGAGGCGGATTGGGACGACGTGGTCGGCGCGGTGGACTTAGCCGCATCGGAATCTGAGGTGGCCGTGGTCGTGATGACGGTTGAGCCCGCGGGGCTGCGCTGGTTTGAGGCCGGCCTTGAGCAGAAGATTCGTTGGGAGTTTGTCAGTGTATACGGGGATGCCGGTTGGCTGGAGGCGAGCCGCGACGGTGCGAAGGCTGCGGACGAAATCACGCTGGAGTGCCGGTTTGACGAGCCGCCCAAGTCGGCCGCTGAGCGGGCGCTGATTGCCCGGGTGGTGGAGCGGCTGGAGCGAATGAGGGGGCAGCGTGCCGCGGCGATCGGGGAGCCGTTTGGCGTGCCGGCAAAGTGACAAGAATGGCTTATGCGGACGCGATACGGTGAAACTGGGGGGATTTCTGATTGCGTCGGCTGGCGCGTGTGATATGTTTCTTGTGCGTGAGGGGGCGGTGTCTGTAGACACAGCGGCGAGTGCCGCCGGAGCCGGCCCATGTTTTTTGACACCAAGTTGTTCGTTGCCGCCGTCGCGGGCGCGGTGGTGGGCGTGGCCTCGTGCGGGGTTGCGGCGCAGTCGGTGTTTTCGTACGACCTGTTCAAGTCGGCGGTGTACTCGCAGACGAGCAACGATGCGCCGCCAGCGCCAGATTATTTCATTGGCGTTGCGCGGATCATTCTGAACGTGGCGGAGGACGTCACGCCGGTGAATCTGCAGTACAACGGGGTGTATGACGGCGCGGGGCTGCTGAGTTTCGACGAGACGCAGTATCTGTTCTTTTCCACGCCCCGTGCCACGATTGCGGCCCTGGACGCGGATTTCCCGGTGGGGACGTACACGTACCGGATTTTCGGTTCCTTCCCGTGGCAGCAGTCGGCGACGCTGCAACTGCCCGCGACGCAGTTGGCGGCGGCAGTGCCCGCGTTCACGGGGGATACATGGGAGCGGATGACGGCGGGGGCGGCAAACGCGGGCCAGGCGTTCACGGGGACGATCAACGGGTGGGTTCCCGGTGTGGGCGGGCAGGCGGACGAGTGGTTCACGTTTGTGAATGTACACGACGCGAACACGGGCGAGTTTGTGTTCTCGGCGGGCGTGCTGGACCCGACGGCACAGGAGTTCACGATTGATGCGGGGGTGCTGGCACCGAGCACGCTGTATCAGGTGTCGGTGTATTACTCGACGCGCGACAACCAGAGCCCGGGCGGGTTCGGGGGGGCGCTGCGGCTGGCGGGGTTTGATCGCGTGGTGGTGGCGTTCCTGCTGACGGCGGCACCCTCGTGTGTGCTGGACTACAACCTGGACACGGTGATCAACCCTGACGACCTGGGCGACTTCATCACGGACTACTACACCGACCCCGCGATTCCCGGGCCCGGGGGCTACGCGATTGCGTGTCCTGAGAACGACCCGCCGTATGACGCGGGCTACAAGACCGGGTACACACCCGACGGGTCGGGGCAGTGCAACGAGCCGTTCCCTGACAATCTGGGCGACTTCATCACGGATTACTACGCCTCGGAGGGGTGCTGAGTGCGGGACCGGATGAGGGCCGAGGGCCGAGGGCCGAGGGATGCGGGCCGAGCGGACCGGTGCAAGGGGGAGCGTGCCCCGCTAGACTCAGCGTCTAACGGAGCGTTGCAACTATGAAGGTGATCTGCGATCGGGCGGCTCTTCTGGCCGCGGTGAACAACGTGGCGGCGGTGACCCCGCAGCGGACGCCCAGCCCCGCGCTCTCGTGCCTGAAACTGGTGGCGAGCAAGGTGGGGGGCGTGGGGGAACTGCGCCTGTGGGGCACGGACGCGGAGACGAGCCTGGAACTGTCGCTCTCCGCGGTGGATGTGGCCCAGCCGGGTTCCGCGGCCATCCCCGCGGACAAACTCCGCCAGATCGTTCAGGCTCTGGAGATGGAGCCGACGCTGACGCTGGAGACGGACGGGGACACGTGCACGATCAAGTCGGGCTCGTCGCGGTTCAAGATTTTCACGTATCCGCTGGAGCAGTTCCCGCAGATTCCGGACTTTGCCGCGCTGGTGGCGCAGGGTGGCGGGGCGAAGGCCGTGTTCTCGCACGCGGCGGGGAGCCTGCTGTCGCTCATCAACCGGACGGTGTTCGCGACGGCCAAGGAGACAAGCCGCTACGCGATCAACGGCGTGCTGCTGAAGCGCGACGGGAAGAAACTGGAGATGGTGGCGACGGACGGCCGGCGGTTGGCCCTGTGCCGCGCCACGCTGAAGCCCGGGGCGGGCGACAGCGGCGGGGCGACGAGTTGCATTATTCCGACCAAGGCGCTGAACCTGGTGACGCGCCTCACGCACGGGCCGGAGGAGATCGTGCGGGTGGCGATCTCGGACAACAGGGTCTTCTTCGCGTTTGAGGAGGCAACGGCCGAGGCCGCGAAGGGCAAGGACGCAGCGAAGGCCGGGCAGGGGCCGCGTGCGGTGCTCTCCAGCGCGCTGGTGGAGGGTGCGTTCCCTCCGTATGAGGATGTGATTCCAAAGGACCACGACAAGAAGGTGACGGTGGACCGCGACCTGCTGAGCGCGGGCGTGCGCGAGGCGAAGATTCTGACCAACGAGGAGAGCCGCGGCGTGCGGCTGGCGTTCAGCGCCAAGAAGAAGCAGGTGAAGATCACGAGCCGTGCGCCCGAGATGGGCGAGAGCGAGATTGACGTGGAACTGGCGGGGTACGACGGGGAGGACGTGGAGATCAGTTTCAACCCCGAGTTCATCGGCGATGCGCTCAAGACGATGGACGAAGCGCAGGTGGTGATTGAACTGAAGGCCCCCAACAAGCCGGGCGTGATCCGCAGCGGGGCGGAGTTTTTGTACGTGGTCATGCCGGTGAATCTGCCGACGTGAGGGGGCAGGTGACAGGGCACAGAGGAGAGCCAGAGCACGAAGGCCCGCGGTGCGCGTGGGGCAGGGTATGAGCGCCGGGCTGGTTTATGGCGATATTTTCGGGCAGCGGTTGTGGCCGTGGGCGACGGGTGAGGTGCGCGTCGAGATTGCGGCGGGAGGTGCGAAGAGCACCGACTCCGCCAAGCCGGAGTCCGCCTTGGCGGATCTTCGATCGGTGGCACAGAAGGCGGACGGGACGTCCGCCCCACCAGTGGCACGCGGCCAGGGCGATGAGATTGAACGGCGGTGGAGCGCGGCACGCGCGGCCAACCCGCGACTGCGCGATGGGGACGTGCTGAGCGTGATGGCGATTGATGCGGCCGCGGGCATCATCTCCGCCGCGCGATCAAGTTACAAGCGTCTGGTGGCGCAGGACGAAACGCTCGACCTGGGCGTGCGGATGCTGGGTGTGAAGGGCTTGATCGTGGGACGCGATGCCGCGGGGGATGAGCACGTGCTGATCGCGCGGCGGGGAATGGAGACGCGCGTGTACGGCGGCATGTGGGAGATCGCGCCCGCCGGCGGTGTGCAAGTGCCGCCGCGCGGTGTGGAAGCACTGGGCACGGATGCGCTGCGGCAGACGCTGGCGGAGGAGGCCGCGGAGGAACTGGGTGTCACGCTGGATGCGAGCGGGGCGAGGCCGGTGGCGGTGGTGGAGGATGCGGTGGCACGCAGCGTGGATGTGATTGTGCGGCTGGAGTGGCCGGGAGTGGTTGAGCCCCGGGCGACTGTCTGCCGCGCGGCGGAGGAGGAGTGGGAGTACATCGACGCGGCGTGGCTGGCGCGCCGCGATGCACGGGCGTTTGACGCGCACGCGGCGGGCGAGATCGTGGGGCCGATGCGCGTGGTGATGCGGTGGATGGGGTGGACGGGGGCGTGAGGCGTCAGGCATCAGACCTCAGCCAGGGCCCGAGATCGCCTCCAGCAGCGCACCAAGGTCATCGGCGAGTGTGATGAGGTTGGTGCCGGGGATCGCGGCGAGCGGGTCGGTGAGGATGCCGACGCGCCGCTGCGTGATGGCGGGGATGGGGTGCTTAGCAAGGGGGCCGAGTGTGGCGGGAAATTCCTCCGGCGGAACGATGCGCCACTGCGGGCCGGGTGTGGAAGACGCGGGCGTTGCATCCGCCGGGCGCACGAGCACGATGCAGTCTGGGGCGATGCGGAGGACATCCTCGACGTCCAGTTGCATGAAGGGGGAGCCGGAGGTGATGGCCGGTGTGCCGCCGAGGCGCTCGAGGAGTTGGTGGTGGAAGGAGCCGGGCCCGATGGCGGTGGGGGGGTTGGTGCCGTAGAGGAGCAGGACGCGGCCGGCGGGCGCAAGCGAAGGCGTGCGCGGCGCCCACGCGGCTTTCATGCGCGCGGCGAGGGGTGTGTCGGTCCACGCGAGTGCGTTGGGCGTGGTGAGTGTGTGGAGGGAGGCCGCCGCGCGTTCGATGTCGGCGAGTGTGAGGAGGGGGAGGTCCTGCACGAGCCAGCCGCGCTCGCGCGCGAGTTGGGAGAGGCGTGCAGGAAGATCGCGGCCGCCCCCGCCCCCGCCCCCGCCCCCGCCACCCCACTGGACGAGCACATGCGTGGGGTTCACGCGGAGAAGCGTTTCGTAGTCGAAGCCCTGCTGGTCTCCGGCCACGGGCAGGGCCTGGTTGCTCCAGGCATCAAAGCCGTGGCGGGCGACGATGGCGTCGGCGTGGCCGAGGTCTCGCAGGATGACGGCGATGGCGGGCGAGAGCGCGGCGATGCGGAGGGTGGGGCGCGTGGCGGCGTGTGGCTGGGGGGGCGCCGGGGTAGGCCGTTCACAGGAGAGCACGACGAACGCCAGGAAGGCAGGAAGGCACACAGAGAAGAAGGCACGGAGGCACGGAGGCACGAAGGCACGAGGGAGCGCGCGGAGCGTCATGCGTGCTCCCTTGCGCCCACGCGCGCGGCGATCATCTCGCTGAGCCGCGCGAGCGCGCGCTCGTCGTGGAGCATGAAGGGCCAGGTGCGGTCGGCGGCGAGGCGCTCGGTGGCGGCCCGCGAGGCGAGCGTGTCGGCCCGCGCGGCGAGGTCGGCCAGCCGCGTCGTGTGGGCGGAGCGCACATCGGCCAGCAGGGCGTGCATGCGCGCGAAGAGCGCGGCACGCACGCGACGCATGGGCGTGCGGGTGATGCGCAGCGCGAGGGCACGCTTTTCCTGCTCGGCGCCCCACTGGGCCAAGGCCGCGGGTGAGTGGCGGGCGTGGTGAGCAACCCAGCGGGCATGGGCGATGTCCGCCGGTGCGGCGGGCGCGTGGTCGAGCAGGGGCAGGAGGAGCGTGGCGGTGGCGAGTGCGGTCGGGGCGAGTTCTTGGCCCAGCCACGCCGCGAACCAGTGATCGGTGGCGCGGTCGTAACCAGCGGTTCCGGTGGCACCGCCTCCGCCGAGGCCGTGGATGAAGAGATCGCACGCGGCCAGGCGCAGGAGGCCGGTGAGAAGGAGCGCGCGGGGAGCGAGCGTTTCGGTCGCGAGCGTGCCCAAGTCAGTGGACCACACCCGGCGGCGGTGGCCGGAGGCATCGATGTGCCAGAGCGGGAGTTCGAGGCGATCGCGGGCGGCATCGGCAGCGAGCGGGGCGATGCCGGTGCGCGGCGCGGCGGTGAGCGCTGCGTTGTAGGCGGTGTGGCACGCGGCGGGGTTGGCCGCCATGCGCTGGACCAGTTTGGTGAAGAGCGTGGTGCGTGCGAGGCGCGAGGCGAAGAGGAGCGTGGGGACGTGGTTGTCGGCGAAGGGCGCGGCGAGGCTTGCCGCGGCACGGGCGACTTGCTCGGCGGCGGTGGCGCAGGACCTGTGGTGCAGGAGCGCTTCGCGCGTGCGCTGGAGCGCGGGGACCACTGCCTCGCACGCCGCGGCGGAGAGCGCTGGGGGGAGAGGCTCTGGATCGAACGCGGGAAGCGCGGCGGCGTTGGTGCTGGCGCTGATGCCGGCGGTGGCGGGCACTATGCGGTAGCGGTCGTCGGCCAGGGCACCCGCGGGATCGCGCGTTGGGAAACGCAGATCGAGGAACTCGGGTTCGTCTTGATCTACGACGATCCACGCGGGATGGGCGTGGTGTGCCGCGGCGGTGTGGAGCGTGGCGAAGTGCTTGGCGAGGATGCCCGCGTGCCAGAACTGGGCCTGATGGCCGGACATGACGATGGGCACGTTTGTGGGCAGGCCGAGTTGCCGGCGGAAAAGGGCCGCGGCGGGGTTGGTGGAGGCGCGGTTTGCGGCGAGCAGCGCGGCCCAGGCGTGCGGCTCGGGGCGGATGTGAACTTCGGGCTCGGGCGCGATGGGCTTCATGTGTGGCGGCACAGCATGAAGAACCCTAGCGGGGTGGAGGGCCGATGGCAGAAGTTGGTGTTCATGCACCGACGCTGCTGCCGAGCCAGCAGTGTCGGTGGCACAGGACACGCTCAGCGTTCGCCGCAGGCGTTGGCGTTTACGCCCGCGATGGCCTCTTGCGGGAGCAGCGACTGCTGGCGGCGGAGTTCGCAGTGCAGGACCTGGCGGTAGTGGGCGAGGCGGTGCGCGGCATCATCGAGCAGGCCGCCGAAGTTGCGTGTGAGGTCTTTGTAGATGAGTTTGACTGGAATCTCCGTGATGCGAAAGCCCTGGGCCACAGCCTGCACCCAGAGTTGCATGGGGAAGGCATAGCCGTCTTCGCTCAGGCAGACGCGGCGGAGGGCGCTCACGCGGTGGGCCTTGAAGCCGCAGAAGGCGTCGGTGAGCGTGAGGTCAAGCCGGTCGTTGAGTTCGCGGGTGATCTCTTCGTTGATGGCGCGGCGCTCTGGCGGCGGGGCGGTGTCGGCGTCCATCGTGCACTTGTAGCGCGAGCCGCTGACAAGGTCCCAGCGGTTCTGGGCCGCGGCCTCGACAAACTCGGGGATGCTGGCCGGCTCGTGCTGCTCGTCGCAGTCCATGGTGATGACCCAGTCGTAGCCATGGCAGGTGGCGTAGGTGTACGCATCTCGCAGCGAGCGCCCGTAGCCGCGGTTGGCAGAGTGGCGGATGACCTCGACGGGGAAGCGGGGGAGAAGGACGGGCGTCCTGTCGGTGGAGCCGTCGTCAACCACGAGGACGTGGTCGGCGTACTCGAGGACGTGGGCGAGGACGCGGGCGATGTACTTTTCTTCGTTGTAGACGGGGATGGCGACGAGCGTGCGCATGATGGCGATCTCCCTCTTTGCTGTCGGTCGGCTGGTAGTACGGATGCCGCGGGGCGGGGGTTCGGACCCGGGTGGCCAGCATGGCTCACCCGGCGCGCCGCTCCGCTATGGCCTCACTGGACCGCAAGAGCACGTCAGGGCAGATGTCTGCGCCGTTGGGCCAGCAGATGGTGCCGATGTCCGGGTTCACGAAAACCCGCCTGAAGAACTCGGGATCAAGCAGCGGCTGAAACACACCGACGAACGGCCCGAACTGCGCGACATCCACGGTCCGACGCTGGCCGTCTGCGAACGTGAGCAGCAGGCGCATCTCGCCAAGGGGCTCGACCTTGATGACATCGGGTGCGGGCATGGTGGTCATTGTAGAGTGTGCTGTGCACGCGGCGGGAGCCACTTGTCGGCAGGACAAGCCTGCGGAGTGAAGAGTCGCAGAGGCGGGAGCGGATCATCCGTGTCGGGGCGAGGGTACTCTCCGTGTATCTCCGCGCTCTCCGTGTTTCAATCCGCTCCGGGGGTGTCGCCGGGCATTGCAACACGGAGACCACTGAGATGCACGGAGCAAGGCGAGATCGCGGCATGTGGGCCGCGCGGAGCGAGGGCAAGCACGCTCTCGTACATCGCGATGACGATGCCGTAGAAGCGGCTGAGTTCAGGCATCCGTTCACCCCACGCTCATCACGATCTTGATGCCCTCGCCGGTCTGCATGAGGCGGAAGCCCGTGGCGAAATCGGCCAGGGGGAGTTCGTGGGTGATGATGTCATCAAGTTGCAGACGGCCAGAGAGAAGCAGGCTCTCCATCTGGTACCACGTCTGGAACATCTTGCGGCCGTTGATGCCCAGCACCGTGGCGGCCTTGAAGACGACGTGGTTGGTGAGGTCGAAGGTGAAGGGCGTGCTGGGGATGCCCAACAGCGCGGCGGTGCCGCCCATGCGCAGGGCGGTGAAGCCGTCGTTTATGGCGGAGGGGTGGCCGGACATTTCGAGGAGCACGTCGGGCCCGTCGCCGCGCGTGGCCTTGCGGATGTCCTTGATCCAATCGGGCGTGCCGTGGCCAGCGGGGTGGTGGGCGGAGCCGCCGGTGCCCCCCACGCCGCGCGGCTCGCGGGGCGGCGGGGGCACGTAGGAGTTGTACGCTTCGACGGCGCCGAGTTTCTTGGCGATGGCGAGGCGCTTCGCGTCAACGTCGGTGACGAAGATGCGGCTTGCGCCCGCGGCCTTGGCGACGGTGACGGCCATGAGGCCGATGATGCCCACGCCGGTGATGAGCACGGTCTTGGCGCTCACATCCGCGCTCATGACGGTGTGCACCGCGTTGCCGAGCGGGTCGAGGATCGCGGCGACCTTGTCGGGGATGCTCTCGTGGACGGGCCAGACGTTCTCTTCGGGGATGCAGACGTACTCGGCGAAGCAGCCGTCGCGGTCAACACCGAGGATGACCATGTCCGCCGCGATGTGGGCGTTGCCGGTCCGGGCGTTGTAGCCGATGCCGGGGGAGATGTGGCCTTCGGCGGAAACGCGCGGTCCGGGCTGATAGCGCGTGACGGCGGAGCCGACCTTGACGATCTCGCCGACAAACTCGTGGCCGGTGATGATGCCCACGGGGATGCGCGATGCGGCCCATGCATCCCACTCCCAGATGTGGCGGTCGGTGCCGCAGATGCCGACCTTCTTGACCTTGATGAGCACATCGCGCGGGCCGGGCTCGGGGATCGGGCGAGTGGCGAGTTGCAGTTCGGTGCCGGCGTGATGCTTGATGAGTGAGCGCATGGTGGCGGTGGTGGGTGCGGCGGGGCCGGCGGTGGATGCAACGCGCGCGGGCGAAGTAGTCATGGGCAATGGTAGAAACGCCGTCTCGGAGCCGGAAGGTGCTGGAGTTACCGGTCCTTATCGCAGGCGGGCGAAAAAGGCCCTGAGCAGCGCGCCCGATTCGTCGGCCAGCACTCCGGAAACGGGCACAAGGCGGTGGTTGAGGCGAACATCTTCGGTGAGTCGCATCAGCGAGCCGCACGCGCCGGCCTTGGGGTCGCTCGCACCGAAGACGAGGCGACCGAGACGGGCGTTCACGATTGCGCCAGCGCACATGGGGCACGGCTCGAGTGTGACAACGAGCGTGCAGGCGGAGAGGCGCCAATCACCAAGTGCTGCCGCGGCCGCGCGGATGGCGATGAGTTCGGCGTGGGCCAGCGGGTCGTGGTCGGTCTCGCGGCGATTGGCGCCTTCGCCGAGGACGCGGCCAGAGGCGGTTTTGTAGACGACAGCGCCGACGGGCACTTCACCGGCAGCCGCGGCGGCGCGGGCAAGGTCGAGGGCGCGGGCCATCATGGTGACGTCGAGGGATGAGGCCGGAGTTGGTTGGGTGTCGTCGGGCATGGGTAGACAAACCTCCCCCGTCCGCCTGCGGCGGCCACCCCCTCCGGTGGGACCGGAGGGGGATGAAGTCGGCCAGCATCACGGCCCGTCGGCGGGTCCACCCGCGGGCGCGAGGATCTTTGCCGGCAGAACGCGCAGCAGAACGATGCTCAGTTCGTAGAGCAGGTAGAGGGGTGAAGCGAGAAGGATGAGCGAGACGGGGTCGCTGGTGGGCGAGATGCCCGCGCCAACGACCACGGCGCCCAGCAGCGCGTACTTGCGATACTTGGAGAGCATCGCGGGCGTGACGAGCCCCGCCCAGCCCAGCAGCAACACCACCACCGGCAACTGGAAGGTGACGACAAACGCAAGCGTGAGTTGGAGGAACAGGTCGAGAAACTCGGAGACCTTGAGTTGATTCACGATGAGCGTGTGTTTGGAGAGCGGTGTGCCACGGATGTCGGCGGGCACTGGCGCGCGTGTTGCGCCGCCAGGGCCGTCTGTCGCCGCGGCGACGCAGACGCGCAGTTCGTTCAGTTCACGGTTGATCCACGCCTGGCCGGGCTGCGGGTCCGGCGGGTCAGCGGCGAGCACGGGCACGGCGGGGAGCGTGATGCCCGCGGGGAGGGGCGCCGTGATGACGGGGGCTGTGCCCAGACCCGCGCCAAAGCCGATGAGGAACTCGAGGATGATCGGCAGCACGAGAAAGTACATCATCGCCACGCCCGCGGCCGAGAGAATGGCGCTCAGGGGCGCGAGCACATACGCGAAGCGGCGTTCGTTGGCGTAGAGGCCCGGGGCAACGAACTTCCACAGGTTGAAGATGATCCAGGGCCCACCGACGATGAGCGTGGCGAGGAACGAAACGTAGAAATAGGCACCGAAGGTTTCGAGCGCACCGGTCGCCTGCATGCGTGCGTCCTGGCCGCCGGCGTGGAGCGCGTGCGTGGCCGGTTTGAGAATCGCGGCCAGCAGCCAGTCGCCAAAGTAAAGGGCCACGAGCAGAATGGGCACAAGGCCAAGCAGGGCGACGATGAGGCGTGTGCGCAACTCGTCGAGGTGCTCACCCAGGCCCATCACAGCGTCTTTATTGCGGCGATCGATGATCTGTTCGAGCACAAACACCATCCAAACGGGCGTGACATGGGGGAACCGGTGCCTGACGCGGGCATACAGGATAGAAAGAAGAACATCGCCGCGAGCCGACGGAGATCCCGCCCCAGCGCATCTTTGTGAGCGACCACCGAAAGCACGCATGATCGATACGCCAGTGAGCCATGACGGTCGGGCCCTTGTGGAGGCCGCCATGGCCGGCGATCGGGTCGCGTTGCGTTCACTCTGGGAGCAGCACCGCCGCTGGGTCGCGGCGGTGATCATCGCCCACAAGCCCGCATGCGCCGACACCGACGACCTGCTGCAGGAAGTCGTGCTGGCGGTTCTGGGCAAGGTCCACACGGTACAGGACGCCGCGGCGTTTCCCGGGTGGCTGCGGATGGTGGCGATGAACACGGCCCGCCTGGCGGGGCGGAAGGTGGCCGCGGGGCCGCGCATGGTGCGAGACGATGCGGACGACCCGCAGCGCGGCGTGGGGGGCATGGATTCGGGAGTGGCCGATGCGCCGGCGGCGCTCGGGCAGGATCACGAGGCCCAGCGGGTCATGGCGTTGGCCATGACGCTGCCCGACGATTACCGCGAACCTCTGTTGCTCAAGGCCCTCAAGGGGCTGAGTTACCGGCAGATCGGGGAGATTCTGGGCCTGCCGGAGACCACGATCGAAACCCGAATCGCGCGTGGGAGGCGGATGCTGCGGGAGAAGGCCACCGGGGCGGCCGCGGCGGGCCGGGAACCCGGCAGGGATCGGACAGAGGCGACGGAAAGCCTTGCGGCGCGCATCTCGTAGAACGGCAGATGGATGGGCCTCGCCCGTGTGGGCGCGGCCGGGAGCGTGATGTATGGCCCCATGGAACGGACAGGTCGCTCGGTTGTCGGCGGGCACGGGCCCACTGGAAGAGATCGACCGCGATGTGCTGATTACGCGGATCATCGATGCTCGGGCGGGCGCGGCCGATTGGAAGGCCCTGCGCGATGCGGCCGCGAAGGACGCGGGCGTGTGGACCGACCTTGAGCAGGCGACGTGTGAGGCGCGGGCGCTGGAGCGGGCGATGGCACCCGTGGCCGCCGCGGCAGACGGTGTGAACCTGCCGACGCTCTCGGTGGATGTGGCTGGCGCGCCCGTGGTGGTCGGGCGCATCGGCTTTGGTGGGGCGCGCACCGGCCTTGGGTGGCTGGTGGCCGCGCTGGTGGCGCTGGGCTGGGGCGCGCAGTGGTTCTCGCCGATGGGCGGCGGTGGTGGTGGCAACGTGGCAATCCTCGGGCCCCTGGGACGCACGGCGGATGCGGCGTTGAACGAGTATCTGGACCTGGGCAAGAAGGCGGGCCGCGTGGTGGCGGAGATGCCCGAGCGTGTGGTGCTGGAGTCACGCCCGTCGGAGGATGGGAAGGGGTACGAGGTGCTCTACCTGCGCCAAGTGTTGGAGCGGGCGGTGGTGGGCCCGGAGGACCTGTACAAACTCGGCGTAAAGGAAGACGGACGCACGATGCTGATTCCGGCGGGAACGCCAGCCGCGGCGGGCAAGCCCGGTGGCCCGGCGATGTGAACGGACAAAGAACCGACTCTGGGGATCACCTTTGCTGCGCCCGAGCAGGCGCGGCGAACGAAGACAAGGACGACACCATGAACACGAATCGCACAAGTTTTCTTCTGCTGGCCTGCGGCGGCCTGCTTGCCGCGCCGGCTTTGGCGCAGAGCGTGACGGCCATCTCGTCGTCGAGCCACGGAGATGATGACAAGGGCACGATCACGATGGTGATCTCGGAGGATGGCAAGACCACCAAGGCCACGCTCAAGGGCGGAGAGATCATCGAGGCGAGCGTGGACGGGAAGACGATTGACCCCAAGAACATCAAGAAGGACGATGAGTTCTTCTATCTGAACGACGACTCGGGCAAAGAACTGGCGCGGGTGCGCCGGAACGTGCACGCGGCTGGCGAGGGTGAGCACGCATGGATCGAGGCGCCCGACAGCAAGCACAAGGTGCGTTTGCGGGCCGCGGGGCCGGGCGGCGAGGGCCTCAGCGGCCTGGCGCGCCTAGGAAGCACCGGCGCCGGTGAACCGCCCAAGGTGATGATCGGGGTGACCATGACCGAGCCCGACGATGTGCTGGCCGAGCACTTCGGTGTGGAGGCTGAGGACGCGACGATGATCGGCTTTGTGACCAAGGACCTGCCCGCCGAAAAGGCCGGCCTGAGGCGCGGCGACTTGATCGTCGCCATCGACGGCAAGACGCCCGCGGGCGAGCGCGCGGTGCGCAGGGCCCTGCAGAAGAAGAACCCCGGCGAGACGGTGGTCTTCTCGGCGATCCAGAAGGGTCAGAAGAAGGACATCACCGTAACGCTGGAGGCGTATGACCGCAAGAAACTGAGTCTGGCTGGCGAGGGCGACAGCCCGTTTGCGGGCGCGTTCTTTCGGCGCATGGCGCCGGAGGACTTCGAGCGCAATATGCGTGAGGGCGCGAACGCGGCCGAGATGGAGGCCGACATGGCCCGCGAACTCAGCGCCCGCGGGCGCGAGGCCGCGGAGCGCGGCAGGGAGTTGGCCCAGCGGTATCGCGAGCGAAGCGAACACGGCCAGGGGCACGGCTGGGCTGTGGCACCGCTGGCCCCGCCCGCACCCGCACCCCCGGCCCCCCCTGGCCAGTTGCTGGTCATGCCGCGCGAGGGGTTGCAGAACCGCTTGGAGGGGCTGGAAGAGCGGCTGGACAGGCTTGAGGAGTTGCTGGAGCGCCTGAACGAGCGGCTGGAGGGCAAGGGTGGTGGCGGCAACGCAAAGCCCCCGGCAGACGAGGACGCGGCGATGGAGAACGTTGCCAACGACGAGGATGAGGCCGACGAGGCCGATGTCGCGGTCGACGGTCCGCGGCAGCCGGTGATGTGAGCAGATGGCGCGTGACCCCAAGCGGTACGCGTGATGAATGTGAAGGATGCCGGCGGGCCTTGACCCCCCAGCGGGGCCCGTCGGCAGTCCTGTTTTTGCGTGGCGGGCCGCGTGTTGTGGCCCTGTCGCGAGTGGCTCGCCCCGCAGGCACCGGTGCGTTCCCGCGAAAGAGCCCCGGCTCGCGCCGGGGCATCATTGGCCGCCCTCACTTCCCGGGTGGCCCGCGTCGTTCCCAGGGCTTGGGCTCGGGCTTGACCATCTCGATGGTCGGTCCCGCAAGTTCGGCGTTGCCTTCACCCAGCACGCGGGCGAGCGAGGCGAGCAGCGCGTCGCTGATGGCCATGTTGACGCGCCCGGTTTCCAGGCGTGCCCAGCCGCCGGCGAGCGGCTTCACGACAACCTCGACGGCGACGTTGGCGGCGCGGGTGGGGGGGGCGGGCGGGGGGTGCCCGTTGCCTGTGCCGTTGGCGGCGGGGGCCGGGGGGGCGGGCGTGGCGGCTGCCGCGCGGGCCGCACCGCGCAGGGCCTCGCGGGCCTGGTGCATTGCGTGCTCGGCGGAACCGTTGAGTTTCTGCTCGTCGATGGTGATGCGCACGCGGCGTGTGAGTTCGGCCCGGGCCCGCTCGATGGGGATGACTTTCTCGATGACCACCTGCGGCGCACCGCGGTTGTGGTCCACACGTCCGACGACAAAGACGATGGCATCGGGCGTGAGCACCGATTGGAACTTCGCGAACACGTCGGCGAAGGCCACGGCCTCGATGCCGCCGTCCTTGTCCTCGAACGCCACCACGCCCATCTTGCCCCCCGCGTTGCGGCCCGTCTTCATCACGATGGTCCGCACGGCCTGCACGCACAGGCCCATGGTGACACGGGCATCGTGGGGCACGCGCGGGTCCTTCTCACGCACCATTTTCGTGGTGGCGTTGGCCAGGCCACGCACGAGGGCCGCGTGCTGATCGAGCGGATGGCTGGAGACGTAGAAGCCCAGGGCCTCCTTCTCGGCCACGAGCGTGTCGCCCTCGTTCCACGGCTCCACGCGCGGGAGGCTGCTGGCGGGTGCCGCGCTCGCGACGGCGGGCGTGTCCGCTCCGCCGAGGCCAAACAGGCCACCCTGACCGCTGGCCTTGTCGCGCTGGAGTTTGAGGCCCGTGCCCACGGCGGGCTCGATGCCAGCGACCATGGCGGCCCGCATGGCGCGGCCGTGCAGACAGTCCATCGCGCCGCTCTTGATGAGGGCCTCGATGGTGGCCTTGTTCACGGCCCCGCCGCTGCCGCCCGCCCCCGAGCCGCCGATGGGCACACGCTCGCAGAAGTCGTGCAGGGAAGAAAAAGGCACGGAGGCACGGAGGGACGAAGGCACGGAGGAAGACGCGGCCTCGGCTTCGTGCCTTTGTGCCCCCGTGCCTCCGTGCCTCTCTCTCAGAATCGCCTCGATCGCCTTCTCGCCAACGCCCTTGATCGCCTTGAGGCCGAAGCGCACATGGCCGCTCAATGACGTGCGCGGCTCATCGGGGGCGTACACCACGGTGAAGTCGGCATCGGAGAGGTTCACATCGGGCGGGCGCACCTCCACGCCCGTCTTGAGCGTGGTGCCGCTCTGCGGGTTGATGAAGCGGGTGTGCTTGCAGTCTTCGAGGTAGGGGACCCACTCGGCGGTTTGCATGGCCGCGCTCTCGTAGGTGAGGAACGCGGCCATGTAGTGGTTGGGGAAGAAGGTCTTCAGGTACGCGGTCTGATACGCCACGATCGCGTAGCCGGTGCTGTGACTCTTGTTGAAGCCGTAGCCAGCGAACTTGAGGATCAACTCGAAGAGGTCGCTGGCCTGGTCCTTGCGCAGGCCCTTGGCCACGGCACCCTCGATGAACTTGGGGCGCTCCTTCTCGATCTTGTCGTGCTTCTTCTTGCTGATGTTCTTAATGAGCGTGTAGGCGTCCCGCAGTTTCACGCCGCCCAGGCCATGCACGATCTGCATCACCTGCTCCTGGTAGACCATGATGCCGTAGGTCTCGCGTGTGAACTCGTCCACGATGGGGTGGACGCTGGGCACGGGGGCCTCGCCGTGCTTGCGGCGGTTGTAGTCGGGGATCAGGTCCATCGGCCCCGGGCGGAAAAGGGCGTTGGCGGCGATGAGGTCTTCCAGCCGATCGGGCTTCATCTCGGTGAGCAGGCGGCGCATGCCGTCGGACTCGAACTGGAAGATGCCGGTGGTGTCGCCGCGGCGGAAGGCGTCGAAGACGCGCGGGTCGGCGAAGGAGAGGCGGTCGAGGTCCAGCGGGTGCGGAAGGCACAGAGGCAGGGAGGCACGAAGGGACGAAGGTGAATCGGCCGCCTCGTGGCCGCGTGCCTCTAGGTCTGCCTCGCGTCCGACAGCGGTCCAAATCTGCTTTTCAGCGAGGCTCTCGCGGATCAGGCCCTTCGCCCGCTCGATCACGCTGATGGTGCGCAGACCCAGAAAGTCCATCTTCAAGAGGCCCATCTTCTCGCAGGTGGGGCCGTCCCACTGCGTGACGACTTCCGTGCCGTTGCCGCCGGTGGGTCTGTAGAGCGGCACGATCTCATGCAGGGGCCGCGTGGCCACGATCACGCCCGCGGCGTGCACGCTGGCGTGGCGGGCCTGGCCCTCCAGCGCCATGGCGTTGTCGATGCACCGACGAACCGTCTCCTCGCGGTCGTACAGGGCCTTGAGGTCGGGCTCCTGCTGCAGGGCCCGTTCGAGCGTGATGCCCAGTTGCTCGGGCACGAGTTTGGCGATCTTGTCGGCCTCGGCGAGGGGGATTTGCAGGACACGGGCCACGTCGCGGATGGCGGCCTTGGCCTTGAGCGTGCCGAAGGTGATGATCTGGGCGACGTGTCCGTACTTGCGGCGCACGTAATCAATCACGCGGGCGCGGCCGTCCTGGCAGAGGTCGATATCGATATCGGGGTACTCGGCCCGGTCGGGGTCGGTGAATCGCTCAAAGAGCAGGCCGTAGCGCACCGGGCAGGCGTTGGAGAGGCCCAGCACGTACCCGACCATGGTGCCCACGCCCGAACCACGGGCGAGCGAGGGCACGCCGTTGTCGCGCCCCCAGTTCACAAAGTCCCACACAATCAGGAAGTACGGCGAGATGCCCTTGTCGGCAAGAATGCCGAGTTCGCGGGTGAGCCTGGCGCGGCGTTCGCTCTGGGTACCCCCACTCTCCGAGTGGGGCCCACCCAAAGCCTCCACCCCGTACCGCCACACATACCCCGCCTCGGCGAGCAGGCGAAGAGCCTGATCGCATTCGGCCTTCGCTTCGGCCGCGAGGGTTTTCTTCTCGTCATCGGTCGCGCCTGCCGGTGGTGCGAAGGGCACCACCTCAAAGCACGCGCAGAAGGCGCGATACCACGCGGAGAGATCGCCCGCGAACGCGGCATCCGTCGGCTCGGGCAGGCCCGCCCACCCTGGCCCTGCCTTGTGCCTTTGTGCCTCTGTGCCTTCGTGCCTTCTTCTCACGCGCACCATCGGCGCGTTGCTCTGGCCCAGGGGCAGCGTCACGTTGCATCGCTCAGCGATGATGCCGGCGTTCTCCAATGCCGCGGCACCGATATCGCCATAGGGGGCGAACGCCTCAGCCATCTCGGCGGGGCTCTTGACGTAGATGTCCTCCGGGTAGTGCATCTTGCGCCCGGGCTCGTTCTTGTTCTTGGCGAGGCTGATGCACACGAGCGTGTCGTGTGCGTCGTGGTCTTCCTTGCGGAGGAAGTGCGCATCGTTATCGCCGACCACCGGCAGGTTCAGTTCTTCGGCCATCCGCAGGATGTGCCTGTTGATGGCGTTCTGCTCGGGCACGTGGTGCTGGAGTTCGAGGAAGAAGCGGCTTGTGGGCGCGTCGCCCGTGCCCGCGAAGGTGCGGGCGTGCCAGCGGGCGCTCTCCAGGGCCTTCCCCCAGTGGGCCGCCTCGCCGCTGCGCTCGTAGTCCAGCAGGTGCTCGCCGATCTCGCTGCCCAAGTGCCCGTTGATGGCGATGAGACCAGCGCCATGCTTCTCCAGCAGCGCCCTGTCCACACGCGGCTTGTAGTAAAAGCCCGTCAGGAACGCCTCCGAGCACAGGTACAGCAGGTTCTGCCACCCCTCGTTGTTCTCCGCGAGCAGCACCAGGTGATACCCGCCGTCCGACACGCCCGTGTACGTGCGGTCGGCCCGGTCGCCGGGCGCCACATACGCCTCCACGCCCAGGATCGGCTTGAGTTTGCGGTCCAGCGCGGCCTGATAGAACGCGACCGCCCCGAAGAGGTTGCCGTGGTCGGTGCACGCCACCGCCGTCATGCCGAGTTCTTTCACCCGGTTCATGAGTTTGTCGATGCGGTTGCCGCCGTCGAGCAGCGAGTATTCGGTGTGCAGGTGGAGGTGGGCGAACCCGCCAACCGCGGGGCGCACGGGTTCACGGCCCGCGGTGTCGGGCTTCTCGGGCGTGGTCGTGGGTTTGGTCGTCCGTGCCATGGCTCAGTGCGGCCCGCCGCGACAGGCGCAGGGCTCCGCCTCCTCTGGCTTGCAGTGTAGAGGCTCAGCCCGACCATGTTACCGGCACGCCCATAACCGACAGGCGGCCCACCAAACGCCACCGCCCGCAGGCCCGAAGCCAGATCCGGCCCGCCGGGTGGCGTGGCGGCACGCCGCACCGCATGGTGTGCTCATGCCCGGACGGAACACGCTGCCTTTGCGTGTGCACCCGCCGGGCACCTCGGACGCACGCCGCGGCCGAGAACCAACGGGGAGTTCGAGACATGAATCGCAGCACGATCCTCGCCTCGGTCTTTGGTTCGTCGTTCGCTCTCGCCGGGGCCGCGTTCGCGGCACCGACGGCCGAGATGGCCTTCACGGGCGCGGGCAAGGGCTCCAACGTGAAGATCGTCTTCAACGGCAACAGTTTCAACGCCTTCTCCGGCCAACTCAAGCACACCATCTCCGGCGCGACCGGATTGAACAGCGTGATCAACGGCGACCGCCGCACGTTCTGCATCGACCTCTCCCAGCACGTGAACAAGAACACCAACACCTACGAGATCGTGGACATTGTGGCCGAGGTGAGCGGCATCTCGCCCGCCTTCGCGGGTGTTCGCGGCGCGGCGATCTCGGGCATCTACAACACCTTCGGAAGCGCCGCCATCGGCAGCACGAACGCCACCAGCAACGACTTTGCCGCCGCGTTCCAACTCGCCGTGTGGGAACTGGCGTACGACTTTACCGGCGTGGCATCGAGCATCAACCTCGCCGCGGGCGTGGCGAGTTTCAAGAAGACCGACGGGTCCGCGCTCTCCGGCGGCATCCTCACGCAGTTCAACAACATCATCTCCGCCGTCGGAAACGGGCCCGTCGCGGCCGGCCTTGTGGCGCTGCGTTCGGGCAACTATCAGGACCAACTCGTCTATGTGCCCGGCACGCTGATCCCCTCGGCGGGGTCGGCGGCCATGGCCGCCCTGGGTGGCCTCTTGATCGCTCGCCGCCGCCGCGGGCGGTGAGGCCCGTACGTCAGTGGTCCCAGCCCAAGTCCCTCGCATCGGTCGCGCTCGTGCCCTCAATCATGACGCACCCAGCACCCGCCCGGACCGTGCCGATGCGCGCCACCGGTGTGCGGGTGGCGGGGCACACGCCTTCGGCCAGCGGCCCCTGGCGTTCCGCACTCGGCGCGGCGGTGAAGAGGAGTTCGTAGTCTTCGCCCGCCGCGCAGGCTTCTCGCACGCTTCCCGCGTCTGCGTGGAGCGGCACGAGTGCCGCGTCGATCTCGATCCGCACGCCGCTCGCCGCGGCGATGCGGCCCGCGTCACGCCCGAGGCCGTCGGAGACATCGATCATTGCGTGGAGCGCATCGCCCAGCACGTCGCACAGCCACGTCCCCTCGGGCACGCGCGGCTCAAACCTGAGGTGGCGCCCGCTGGCAAGCGAGCCGCCAACGTGACCCGTGAGCCACACGCTGTCGCCCGGCCGCGCCCCTGACCGCAGCACGGGCCCGCGGCGTTCGTGAGGCGTGCCGATCAGGGTGGTGGTGAGTGTGAGCGGCGCTCCCGCCGGGAGCGTGGCCGTGTCTCCACCGACGAGCGGGCAGGCCCAGTGCAGCGCCAAGGCGTGCAGTTCGTCAAAGAGCGCGCGAGCAAGGTCGTTGTCAAAGCCCGCGGGGAACGCCGCGGTCGCCAGGCTCCACGCCGGCGTGCCGCCCATGGCGGCGATATCGCTGAGGCTGCGAGCCAGGGCCTTGCACGCCACCTCGGCGACGCTTGCCCCCCCCGGCCGCCCCACGGCGACGAAGTGTCGGCCTTCGATCAGGTGATCGACCGTGAGCAGGAGGCTGTCGCCACCGGCCGTTCGCACCACGGCGCAGTCGTCGCCCGGGCCGACGAGCACGGTCCCCCCGCCCGCTCCCGGGGCCACACCGTGCGCGGCAATGTGCCTGAGCAGGTCTGATTCACGCATGGGCCAGCATAGTGGGCCCGCCGCAGATGCGGCCCGCCTCACGCCCCAGGGTGATGCGGGCGGCTGCGCTTCTCGCGGTGCATCAGGCCGATCATGTACTCGTAGCAGGCCGTCAGGCCCGCCAGGCGCAGACCCGCGCGTCCATCCAGAAACCCGAGGCGAACGAAGTACATGTAGACAAACCGCAGGAGCGGCCGGAGGGGGGTGCGCGGCCAGACCTCGCGGCGCAGCCACCAGCGATAGCGGAGGGTGTCGCGGAAGAGCCGCTCGGGTGCCGCGCCGCCGGCGGTGCCCATCCGCTGCTTCATCCACTCGGTGCTCTCCAGGTCGGCGTAGCGGATGTGCTTCTTGATCCACTCGCGCAGACTCTCTCGGCGGATGTGGAGCATCTCGTGCTGGAGGTAGGCGGTGGCACCCTCGCACACCATGTGCTCGTGCACGGCCCGGTCCTCGTAGCGGCAGGAGCCGCGCCGGAAGAAGCGGAGGTTCCACGAGGGGTAGAGGCCGCCGTGGCGCACGGCGTGGCCCATGTAGAGCACGACGCGGTTGACGTAGTAGCCGTTGGTGGGGCCGTCGTCGCTGGCGATGCGGAAGACCTCTTCGCGCAGTTCGGGGGTGATGCGCTCGTCGGCATCGAGGATGAAGACCCAGCGGCCGGTCATGGGCAGGTTGTCCAGCCCCCAGTTCTTCTGCTTGGCGTAATCGACAAACGCGTGCTCAACCAGGGTGGCCCCGGCCTGGCGGGCCAGCGCCTGCGTGCCGTCTGTCGAGAGCGAGTCGAGCACGAAGACGTTGCCCACCGTGCGGGCGTTCTCGACGCACTCGACGATGTGCCCCGCCTCGTTGAGCGTGGGGATGACGATGTCGACTCCACGGCCGACGGCGTGAAGTTTCCCGGCGCGGTCGCTCATGCCGCCACCTCGCCCTTGGTGGCCGCGCCCCGGCGCGGGCCGGGCGGCACGGCCTCGCTCAGGGGTGCGTGCGGAGTATCGGCGAGCGTGCGCACGGTGCGGGCCTCGCTCTCGGCCGTCATCCTCACGACGAGTTCGTTGGTGATCGCACCCCAGCGCTGCCGGCGCTCCTTGATCTTGAGTTCGATCCAGTACTCGTACATGGAGATCATGGCGCAGTAGTGGAAGCCGGGGATCCCGTCGAGCACGCCGCCGCGGAAGAAGTAGTTGTAGAGGAATCTCCAGAAGGCGCGGACCTTGAGGAAGTAGGAGAGGTTCTTGAAGGCGCGGCGGCGGGCGATCATGTCGCCGGTGAACATGGCCCGGAGGCTGGGCGGGTGCTCGGCCTGGATCGCGATCCCCTCGGCGGCCTCACGCTCGGAGTACTCATTGTGCTTGTTCAGCCACTCGTTCAGCCCCTTGCTGAAGGAGTAGTGCATGTACGGCTGCACCATTGTGCCCACGGGCCCGCGCGAGTCCTCGCGCTGGCCGTGGCCGAAATCCACGAAGCGGCACTGGCCGAAGCGGAAGAGCCGCACCTGGTAACTCGGGTAGCCCGCCGAATGCTTGATCCACTCGCCCATGAAGATCATCTTGCTCGGGCAGAGGTAGCAGGCCTTGTCGGAGGCGGAGCCGTCAGGCCCGAGCAGGTCAACCATCTCACGCACCACCTCGGGCGTGAAGCGCTCGTCGGCGTCGAGGTGGAAGTGCCAGGGGTGCCTGCACGGGATGTGGTCGATGGCCCAGTTGCGCTGGTCGCCGAAACTCCTGAAGCGGTTGGTGTGGACGGTCACACCCATCGAGCGAGCGATCTCGGCCGTCCGGTCGCTCGAGCCCGAGTCGAGCACGTGCACATCGTCGCACCACGCGCAGGAGCGGATGCAGTCGGCGATGTTGCCCTCTTCGTTGTACGTGAGGATGACGATGGAAACGGGCGGGCGCGGCCCCTGATACCTGCCCCCGTCAAGTTGCACATCCGCCGCGGGGCTCATTGCTGGCGCCCCTGCGTCTCGAAGCGCGGCATGCGGGCCTCGCCCACCTTCTGGGCCACCACAAAGAACGACTTCCACAGGGGCCACGGCCGGCCGTACCCGGTCCATACGCGGGGCCTCAGGCTGAACAGGTCGAGGCACGCGCCCAGGCTCTTGCGATCAAAGAACCGGATGTGCTGGCCGAGCGGGTCGTAGTGCCGGGCGTAGTGGCGCAGGTCGATCAGCACGTTCTTCACCAGCCCGTGATACGGGGTGGTGAGCACCAGCGTGCCGCCGGGCTTGAGCAGGTTGTTGATGGCGTGCAGGTACGTGGCGACATCAAACAGGTGCTCGATCACCTCGCTGGAGAAGACCAGGTCAAACGTTCCGGCGCGTCCCGGCAGGAGCGCCTCGACCGCGGTCGCGTGGAACGTGCAGCCGGGGTGCCGCGTGCGCGCGTACTCGATGCAGTTGGTGCTGATGTCGGTCCCCTCGGCGCTCGCCCCCTTGCCCGCGAAGAACGCGCAGAACTCGCCGCGCCCGCACCCCACGTCCAGCACCTTTGTGCCCGGCCGCAGCAGGTGGCCCACGTGCCGCTCCAGCAGGGCCTGCCGCTGGGGCGTGGTCGGGTCGTGATAATCCTCGGGGTTCTGCCAGTATTGCTCGTAGTACTGGTTGATGTCGGGCATGCGGGGCTCCGGGCGGAACATCGGGCGTGCGCTGGCCCGGGCGGCCGAATGATAACCGACCGCGCGCCGCACGCGCCGCGCACCGCTCCCCAACAATCTGTCGGCCAGAAACCCTCGCGGGTTCGCCCTTTGTCCGTAAACACGCGACGATCCGCCGCCGATTCCTCCGTCTCACCACGCATGCTCCGCGTCCTGCACATCACCGAGTCGATCCCCGCCAGCGCGGGCGGCACCTCCACCGCGTTCGTGGAGATGGTCGAGGCGCTGCTCACGCAGGGCGCTGCGTGCCAAGTGCACGCCGCCATCCAGCCGGTGCCCGAGGGCGACGAGGCCCGCTCGTGGATCGCCCATCATCCGCCCGGCACGTGGCACGTCACCGGTCCGCGCGGCGGCCTGCTGGCCGCGGGAATGGCCGCGTCGGTACGCGCTCTTGTCAACTCCTGGAACCCCTCCGTGGTGTGCGTGCACGGTCTGTGGTGCACCGACACGGTGGCCGCGGCCCTGCACGCTCAGGCGAAGGGTGTGCCGGTGGTCTGGCACCCCCACGGCATGCTGGTGCGGGCTGCGCTGCGCCACTCGCCCCTGAAGAAGGCGGTGTTCAAGACGCTGTGGCTCGCCCGCGCGCTCCGGCACGCCGCGGCGGTGGTCTTCACCAGCGAAAACGAGCGAGAGACATCGGACCTTGCCATGCTGGGCGAGGGCACGCGTCGCGTGGTGCTGCCACTGCCTGTGAACATCGACACGGCCGAGGACGACCTCGCCGCGCTGAGGGCGGAAGGGCGAGCCGCGCTGGGCCTGCACGAGAGCGTGCCGCTGGTCAGTTTCATCGGTCGCCTCCACCCCGTGAAGCGGGTGGAACTCTCGATCGCGGCATTCGCGGCCGCGCGTGCGTGTGCGCCGGACGCGCGCCTGGTGCTCATCGGGTCGGGCGACGATGTGTATGTGGCCACCCTGCGTGCCCTGGCTGCACGCCTGGGCGTGGAGGGGGCGGTGGTGTTTGCCGGATGGAAGAACGGCCGGGAGAAGCGGGCCATTCTGGCCGCGGCGGATGTGATGATCCTCAACTCCGAGTTCGAGAACTTCGGCTATGCGATCGTCGAGTCGCTCGGGCTGGGCACGCCGGTGGTGTGCTCTGAAAATCTCTCGCTTGCCGCAGAGATGGTGCGGGCCGGAGCGGGTCGGTCGGCTCCGGGGGAGCCCGCGGCCCTGGGTGCCGCGCTGGCGGCGGTACTCGCCATGCCACCGCACGAGCGCCGCGCGGCGGGCGTGCGCGGCCGCCGATGGGTGGTGGAGAGTTTCTCGCGTCAGGCGGTGGGTGCCAGGATGGTGGAGTTGTACCGCGCCCTGCTGGCGTGACGTGCCGCCCCCGCAGGCTTACACCGAGAAGTATGCGGTGATGTAGTCGCCCAGGTCGTCGGGGTTGATCACACCGTCGTCGTTGTAGTCGGTTGTGAGTTCCTCGCTGTAGTACGCGGTGATGTAGTCGCCCAGGTCGTCGGGGTTGATGACGCGGTCGATGTTGTAGTCGATCGGGTTGTACTCGGGCATCACGATCATCGCCACGTTGTACGCCTGATCGGGCTGACCGGCGTTGCCCGCCACGGTGGGGTCGAGGAAGAGGCCGTCGTTGTTGCGGTCGTAGACAATCTTGGCCCGCACCACCAGCGCGCCCAGACTGTTGGCGTTGCCGTAGCCGATCAGGCCCTGCGGCACATGGCGGTTGATGTCCTGCACGATCGAGCCGGAGAAGATCGCGCCCGAGTCCACCGAGTCTCCGTCGGCCGTGCCCATGAATTGAATCTGGTAGTTGCGCTGGCTGTTGCGGCCGGCGAACGTGTCACCGGCCTGGGTGAGCAGTTCCAGTTGGTAGCCGTTGGTGGCCTCGTCAAAGTTGGCACGGATCAGGCCCGTCGTGAGCACGTTGGGCCCGCCCTCGGGCGTGAGCACCACCGTGGCGAGGAAGTACAGGTTGCCCAAGCGGTCCATCGCGGGGCTGGAAAGCGAGGGGCCGCTGGTGGCGCCGGGCACCACCTCGTTGTAACGGGCGAGGCGTCCGACGGTGTCCATGTCGGCGCCCAGGATGGCCTTGCTCAGCCCGCCCGCGGCACCGCTCACGTTGCCGGTGTGGGCCGCCACGTGCCACGTGGCAATGCCCGTGCCCGCGTTCACGCGCGCCACGGCGATGTAATTGTCCATGCTCTGCGGCACCTGGCTGGGGGCCGTGTTGTTGGGTGAAACGGTGGCGGCAAGGAGCAGGTCGCCGCCGGAGAGCACGGTCATGGCGACGGGGCCGCTGCCGCCGCGGAAACTCACCTGGCTGGCGAAGTTGCAGAACTCGTGACTGCTGCCGGAACCCCAGATGGCGATGGGGTCGAAGCCGTCCACCGCGTCAACGATCTGGCCGCTGGCCGTGGGCAGTTGGTACCGCTGGGCACCGTCGACGCTCCCGTTCGAGTTCACGCCCCACGCCGAGATGCCGCGCGTACGCGTGGCGACCGAATCGCGAGAGAGCACCGCCGCCGCGCCAAGGTCGCCCACGCCGGTGTTGATCTGTGCAAAGGGCTGGGCTGTGAAACTGATCGGCCCGCGTGGCGAGCCGCCCGCGGGCAGGTACGCCGTGCTGGTGCTCATCGTGTTGACGACGCCCTCGAACTGGTAGTTGTTGGAGAAGTCGCCACCGATCATGATCGGGCGCGAGGCCAGGAGCGACGAGATGATGGTCGGGACCGTCAGGGTGGTGGTCGATGTGCCCAGGAGCGTGCGCGTGTTCGCCGCATCGCCGTACGACAAGTTCTGGAGTTGGTTGAGGGCGGTCGTGCGCGTCGCCGCGTTGATGCGGATGAAACGCTTGTCGGCAATGGCCGAGCCGCTCACGAGTCCGAAGTTGTCGGCCAGCAGGTGCACGTTGCCGGCCTCGTCGACCCCGCCCAGGCCCAGCGACGCGGTGCTGGTGAGCCCGGCCGAAGCGGAAGGCTTGTTCACGGCGGCGTTGGTCCTCGACACGAACAACCGGTCGGGGGCGAGGTTGTTGAAGCCGATGATGCCCGCGATGATGTTATTCTCATCGTCGCCGTCGCCGAAAGTGCCGTTGGGCCCGCCGCCGAACTCCATGAACGCCGCGCCGAACTGCGTGCCCTGGAGCGAACTGGTGTCGATGGGGCCGTAGAGGCCCGAGCCGTTGTCGGCGGGGGCAGAGTTGTTGGCGTTGCTCACGCCCTGCCCGGCCGTCGCCCACGCCTGGTAGGTGGAGCGAGCCATCGGCCCGAAGGTGTAACGATTGCTGAGCGCGTTGGCGGCCACGAGCGTGGTGAAGAACGATGCCCCGCCCGACGAACCCTTCATGAGCGCGCCGAAGCGGTAGCCGGTGCCCCACGAACTGTTCTTGACCACCAGGTCGACGACAAAGTCGTTGCGCTGCTCGCCGGTTGCGGTGGCCCCGGCCGCGTACGCGGAGACCGCATCCCCCGGAAGCCCGTTGCCGGTCGACACAGAGTCCTGTGCCAGTGCCGGCAGGGCAGTCAGCGACCCGGCCGCAACAGCAACACACGCGGCCAGACAACGGTTACACATGGCAGACTCCATCTCGCTGGCACCGCGTCCGCGTGTGCCACGACCAACACATCATGGCGAAGCGACCACCCGGCTCGGCGACCGGCCCAAGCATGCCGCGCCCATGGCTTTCGGCCACGGCAGGCACCCGGTTTGCGGTCCGAGCAGGGAAAATCCCCGGTTCAAGTGTACCCGCGCCCGCTCAGCGTGCCGGTGAATCTTTCTGGGAAGCCAAGCGCTGCTCAATAAGGGTCTTGCGTCTCGCCAGATCAGCCTTCCAGGCCGGATCCGTCTCCAGCAGGAGGGCCCGCCGAACCCGCTCAGCCGATTCGGCTGACACCTGGTCGCGGCGTGTGTCAATCAGCACCGACTCGCGCAGGGCGGGCAGGTAATTCGCGTCGCGCCGCAGGGCCTCGGAATATGCATCAGCCGCGTCGTTGAGGTAGCCGAGTTTCTGCCAGAGAAGTCCGATATTGGTGTGCGGTCTGGGGTCTGTTGGGGAAATCTCGGCGGCCGTGCGGAACGCCTCGATGGCCTCCATGTGCAGGCCCTTCTCCATGAGCAGGGCGCCCAGGTTGTTCCAACTGGCCGGAAAACCGCGGTACGCCACGGCGGAGCGGCTGTAGAGATCGATGGCCTCGTCGATGCGGCCCGCGCTCTCGGCGGCCTGTGCTTGCTGTGCCAGCGCCACGGCATCGCGCAGTTGCACCTGCTGCTGCGACAGATCGCTGGTGCCGGGCTGCAGTTGACAACCAGCGCTGCACGCCAGGCAGGCCGCGGTGACGGACATGACGAGGCTTCGGATCATGCACCATCCTTGGCGGGGTTGATGTTGGCGGGGGCGACCTTTGTTCACTGGCGGCGCTCCCAGCGGGAAAAGGTCACACTGCCCGACCAGCGGGGTTTGCCGTCGTGCGTGGCCGCGGCGGGCAGCAGGTCCAGGCTCGCCAGTTCCACGCCCGGCAGTTCGTCGCCCACGCGGTTGATCCATTTGAGCAGGTCCTCGATGTGCTGCGGCGACATGTTTGTGAGGGCGTATCGGCGCCGTTTGACGCCGACCGGGCCGGCGCGCTGATCGTCGCTGTCGAGGATCGTCGCGTTGGCAACCCCCGCGTCCTTGGCCAGCCGCTCGATCTCGCTCGCCAGGAGCGGGTTGGGCTTGAGCGCGTCTCCCCCCATGGCCGAGGCCTCCTCGTCGGAGGCGGCTTGCAGCGAAGCGATCGCCGCGAGCAGGTCGGCGGTGATCTCCTTCTGCACGCCCAGTTCCCGCACCGCGCTGGAGCGCTGCCACACCGCGGTCCCCAGCCACAGCACCGCCAGGGTCAGCGCCCCCGCGCCCAACAGGAGCATCCAGCGGGGCTGGTTGCGGTCGGCCGTGAAAGCCGCGGCACCGATCTGGGCGGCGTGCGCCTCGGCCGACACCGCACGGTCTCTTGCGTGTTCGGTCATCGCGGCCTCGCTTCTGCCGTGCCCGGCTTGGGCTCCGCCCACGTGCCCGAGATGTTGTACGTGCGGCTCTCCGCCGTGCCACCGGGGTTGCCCTGCCAGTCGATGCGCGGCGGATCAAGGTTCTCGCGCAGGGCGATCAGCAGGTTCGGGCCCGTCTGCGCATCCGGAACGCTGAAGCGGGCGGTGATACCCGCGATGCCCGTGATGCTCAGCCGCTCCTTCTCGCGGAAGCGCACGCCGGGGGTCGCGTCGACCGCCGCCGCGATCTGGGCGAACGCCGCCAGCACGGGCCGCTCGGGCGTCATGGCACCACGCATCTTCTCGATCTCGCCGGCCTTGGCGCGGATGGCCTTAACGGGCTCGCGGAGCGTGTCGGCATTGGGCACGAGGGCGCGGATCCTGGTCAGCGCCTCGGCGCGGGCCGCGACCTGCTCGGCGCGGAGTGTCTCGATGCGGGCGATGCCCGCGTCGATCTTCCACGCCCCGATGCCGATGACCCCGGCCAGCGCGAACAACGCCGCGGCGCTCCACGCGTACATCCGGCGCGTGGCCCGCACGGGCCGGCGCGACAGCACGGTGAGAGATTGGTCAGCCCGGGAATCGTCGGCGCCAGCCGCGGGCCCCGAGCGAACCTCGCTGGCCAGGCGTGCCAGCGTGATGCCGAGCGGGTCGGCCTCCACGTGCGCCGTCACCGGCGTGCCCGGCCAGTGCGTGCCCAGTGCCCGTGCCACGGCGCCCACTCCGGGCACATCGGGCAGGTCGTTGGCCAGCCCCGCGCACGTGACATTGTCGGGCCCCACCACGCCGATGCGGGCCGGTGCCACGCCAAGTTGCACCGACCAGGCCAGCCAATCGCTCACCACGCGTCCCACCTCGGAGCGCGACACCTCGATCACGCTCACGTCGCCATCCGCGGCACGCCGCAGGCGCATCGTGCCCGCCGCGAGCAGGCGACCGTCTCGAGACCACGCCCAGAGCAGCCGGCCGCGCGGGTCAACAACCACCGTCGCCGACACGGGCTCGCTGCCGTCGAGGACCGATGCGTCGGTGTGGGCGGGTGCCAGCACTCCAGCCGCAAGGGCGGGTGCCCGGGCCGGGTCCCACGCCGACGCGATGGCGTGCCACACGCTCACGCATTCTTCAACCACGATCCCCACACTGTCGAGTTCATCCACCAGCAGGCGCACGGGCAGATCGGGCACGGCGAGCACGGCCAGACGGCAACGCTCGGCCGTCGCGTCAGGCCTGCGGCCCTGGAGGCGGGGTGCCGCCGTCGGTGCCGGCAACGTCTCGGTGAGGGCCTGTACGGCCAGGTCCAGCCCGGCCTCCCCATGCACCGGGGCCCAGACCCCGAATCGCTCGCCCGCGTCCTCGCCGCCCGCGAAGGCGTGCTCTCGCACCACCGCCTGGAGCACGCCCGGGTCGGCCGATGGTGTCGTCAGCCACGCACAGCGAGCCCCGTCGGCATCCAGACACAGGGTGACCATGCGGCCTTCGGCCCCGCCGTTGCCGTTTGCCTGGCGCGTGCCATTGCCGGAACCGGCGGTGCCCAACCGGGCCGTCGCGCCGAGTTGCTGGGCGATCCATGCGGCGGCCTGGCCGGGCCCCGCATCGGCCGCCAGTGTGAGCGTGCGCTCCTCGCGCCCGTCAACCAGCCGGAGCGTCGTCAGCGTGTTGCCGCCGTCGGCGCGCTCGAGCAGGCAGAACACGCGGCTCAACGTTTGTCCTCTTCGGATGGCGGCGCCTGCCGGTCTTGGAGGCTCTTCTTGCGGGCTTCCTCGACCTCGGCCTTCGTCATGGTGTGCGGCGCGCTCGCGCCGCCGGTGACGCGCGGCGGGGTGGCCGGTGCCGCCGCGCCTGATGCGGGGCGGCCGAGGCGATTCGGCGGCGTAATGCGCCCGGGCTTGGGGTTGGACCCCGCGGGTTGGGCCGGGCCGGGGGCGACGTTGGGCCGCCCCGTGAGGGGGTTGATCCCGCGCGGATTGATGGCCGTCGGCTGGGGCGGGCCGGTCACGCCCGGTGTTACGCCGGGAGCGACCCCGGCCGCGCCGTTCTGCGGCGCACCTCCTGCCGTGGGGCCGGGCCCGCCGAAACTCGCGCTCACGGGCCGGTCGGTCTTGGCGGCCTGCATCACCTCGCGCTCCACCCCGCCCGCGCGCACCACGAGCCTGTCGGCCTGCACATCCACGATCTCGTCGCCCTGCACTTTTTCGCCGACGTCCGCGAAGTGCTGCTTCTCGTCCACGCTCACGATCGCCTTGCGCACGCCCGGGCCGATGATCGCGCCCACATACTTCCACGCAGGCGTCGGTGGAGGGGGTGGCGGAGGTGGCGGGGCGTCTTCGCCCTCGGGCGTTCCCGCCTCGGGTGGTGCGGGGTCGCGCGGCATGTCGGGCGTGGCGGAGTTCAGAGCCGACGCGAGCAGCGCGGCGTCGGGCAGGTCCACCGCCACAGGCACCGGCGCTGGCGGGGGAAGCGTGGGCGCCGGCACGGGCTCCAGCGCGCTGCGGCCGACCGCCCACGAGCCGGGCATCAGCGCCACGCCCACGCACGCAACCAAAAGCACACCGCCCGCGATCTGAGCGCGGCGGGTGATCACTTTGACTTGAGCCCGGTGCATCGCGGCCTCCATGCACTCCGCACGAGCGGGGAACGTGGTGCGATTCTAGCGTTCGCCCGCGTCCAACGCATCATCGGGCGTCCACTGTTGATCATCCTCGAGTCGCGTCCAGGTGAGGAAGGCCCACTGAGAGCCCGCCGCGCCCCCGCGCGGGTCGCCCTGGATAAGCCCCTCGAAGCGTGCCCCGACGCGTCCTCCCGGCCCACGCGACTCCACCCGCACCTTGAAGAGCCCCGGCTCGGTGGTGAGCAAGCCCTCGACCAGTTTGCGCACTTCTTCGTCGGCCCCCGCTGTTTGCAGCATGGCTCCCACGTCGGCCGACGTGAGCCGCTGGTCCGCACGCTTCTCGAGCGCCGCGCTGGCAAACGCCTCGGCAGGACCCTGGGCATCCACGGCCTTGAACAGGGCGGTCAGGACGGCGCGGGGTGCGCTGTTGATGCTGACCTTCGCCGGGCCGCGTTCGCGCGTGTTCTTGCCCGTGGCGGTGCCCTGCGGATCGAGCGTGCTCAACTGATCGGCCGCGGCACGCAGCACGTCGGCCACGCCCTCCCCGGACGCGAGCAGGAGCGTGCCCTGCCCGTCGGCCACGCGCACCTCGACCTCGCCGGAGCCTTCCACCGTGATGTTCATCTTCGTGCTGGCCTCGGGCTTGAGGTCGCCCACGTTCAGGCCCCGGAACGACAGGGCCAGGCCGATGATGTCGCGCAGGCCCGCCTGCTCGTGATGCCGCAGGTAACTGTCCACGGCGCGCTTGCCCGCGCGGCCACTCTCGGTCGCCCGTTCCAGAACCGCGGCCACCCCGAAGATGCAGACGGTGCCCAGCAGCATCACCATGGCCAGTGCATAGGCACGACGGGTGTTCATGGCTGCCCCCCGGGCTGGCGCGGCCGCTTCATGTCGATCACGTTGTTGCCCACGCGCTCGCGCAGCGTGCGGCCGGTTGCTGAGGGCCCGCCGGTGCCCGGTCCGGGGTTCACGACGGGAATGCCCGTGGGGTTGGTCGTGTCGGTGCCGGCGGCGCGGGCATCGGCGAGGCGCGCCGCGAGCGTGGCGGGCACGATCGGGAGGGTGTCCTGCTCTCGCCCCACCACGTACGCCACCTCGAACATCCAGTTCACCACGCTGCCATCAACAAAGCGGGCCTTCACCTCGGCGTAGGCGGGCAACTTGGCGGGTGTGCGCGCGACCAGGTCCGCGCGGCCCTCGAGTTGCCCTGTGGACTCGTTCGTCTTGAACAGTTCCCAGGCGAACGTGCTGATGCCGCCGCAGATGCGGGCCTCGCCCAGGGCCTCACGCTCAGCCGCGGGGCCGTCGCCCAGCGCAAACACACGCCAGTACATGGCCAGGCCCGGCCCCTGCGTGTCTGGCCGGAGTTCAAACGCACCGCGAACGCCACCGCCCGCCTCGGGCATTGGCAGAATGCTGGTGCCATCGCGCACACGAACCGACCACGGCGACCCTGCCACCACCAGTTCCAGCCGCTGGCCCCCGCCCGCGCTGTCGCGCTCCAGCAGCACGCGCGGCGGCATGGTGTCGTCTTCCTCCGCCGCGCCGCGGCCACCGCCGGGCTTGCCGCTGGCCTTCTTCGCGTCTGCGATCACCTTGGCCGCGGCCTCCTTGCCAACGGGGAGCGTGCCCTTGGCCCCGGGGGGCGGTGTCGTCGC
Source organism: Phycisphaerales bacterium (assembly GCA_046156035.1). Taxonomy (GTDB): domain Bacteria; phylum Planctomycetota; class Phycisphaerae; order Phycisphaerales; family UBA1924; genus JAEUIX01. The sequence continues at coordinate 182,839 of JBJXEW010000050.1, forward strand.
CGTTGCAGCGGTCGTGCCGCCCGCCGCGGCGGTGAGAATGTCCTCGGGCGAGAGCGAGGCCGGATTCGCCGTGCCCGCGGGGTTCACGGGCTGGGCCACGGCCGTGCTGCTCCCCGGTCGCGCGGCGGCCTTGGTCTTGGTCGTCGCGACGATCTGGCGCAAACTGGCCTGGATCACCTCCCGCAGGCGTGCCGTCTCCGCCGCCATGGTCGCAACCTCGCTGGCCCGCCGCTGGCTGCGAGAGATCACGCCGAACACGCCCCCGGCGGTGGCAATGAGCAGCGCGCCAAGCGTGGCCGCGAGCATGAGTTCAAGCAGCGTGAAACCGCGACGAGATGTGCGAGCGGTGTGCTTCACGGGCGTGATCCGCCTCCCGCGCCACCACCACCCCGTGCCGTGCCGAGCATGCTCTTGAGAAAGTCCTCGTCGGTCAGGGCGCGGTTCTTGGCATCCACGCCGTGCGAGAGCATGAGGAAGGGGCTGTAGAACCGCACGATCTCGGCCAGTTGCTGGCCCTCCAACCCGGCTCCTCCCGCTCCGGCCGCTCCATCAAACACACGCACGCGCAGCAGGCAGGCCGTGTCGAAGACGGCGCTGATCTTCTCCTTGTCGTTGCGCACGGTTGCGGGCTCGCTGGTGAGTTGCCAGCGGAAGGAGTAGACCCCGTCGGCGTAGGGCTGGCCCTCCGCAGGGAGGCCCTTGGGGCTGTCAAGGTATTGCAGGAGCAGGCGGCTGGCGAGTTCGTGCGCGGCGATCCGTTGGCGGCGGCGTGCATCGGCGCCAATGGTCTGCGAGACGGCCGCGAACACGGATGCCGCGATCATGGAGAGCAGCACCCCCGCGAGCACCACTTCGATCAGTGTGGAGCCGCGCCGGAGGCGGGATGGACTCTTTGGATGCATGGTCGTCGGGCGGTTGTGTTGCGCCGCACGGGCTGCGAAGCGAACCTCCTACCTTCTTGTCAATCGTCACTTCTTGTCAATCGTCCAGACGTTGATCAGGTCCTCCGGCCGGGCCGCGCCCGCTGCCCCGCCCGCGCTGTACAGGTCATAGGGCTGCTCGGGGTCGCCGCTGGAGCCGGGGAAGGCGTAGTTGAACGGCCTGTTCCACGAATCATTCAGCGCGGCGGTTTCGAGCGCCTTGCCGGACCCGACGGTCAGCACCGTCAGTGATGGCGGGTAGACGGCGTAGCGGCCGTTGTACTCCTCCAGCGCGACCTTGACCTGCCGCATCCGGGCGATCGTCGCGTCGCGCCGCGCCTTGTTGGTCTGCCCGCTCATCGAGACCACCGCCACGGTCGCCAGGATGCCCATGATGACCACGACCAGCATCATTTCCAGCAGCGTAAAACCCGGGCGAAGGGCGTGAGTGCGAAGCATGTGCAGTCTCCTTGACCGCCGGGACGCGTCCAAACGCGGTCACGCTCCCCGGCACGAGGTTCTACCAACCAAACGATACGCGGCGGCAGCAAACACGGATCGGCCAAACCCGCACTTGCCCCCAACAAACCACCCCGAATGCCCCCTCAGGCCCCCACGCGGCTCGACAGGGTCAGCATGGGGATCATGATCGCCGCGAGAAGCGACCCGATAATCAGGAACATGATGATGATGACGGCCGGTTGCATCACCGCGATCAGACGGCCGGAGCGACGCTCGACCTCCTCGGTCATGTCCCCCGCCAGCGTCGTGAACGCAGATTCCAGGTCGCCCGCGCGCTCCGCCGCGATCAGCAGCCGGCGCGTCGCCAGCGGCAGGCTCAGCACCTCGTCGATGAGCATCCGCAGCACGCCGCCCTCCACCAGTTTCTGCCGCAGGCGCTCCATCTGCGTGCGCAGCGCGGGGTGCGTGATCGCCTGATTGGCGGTCGTGAGCGCATCGGCGATGGGCACGCCCGAGCGCGACATCGCGGCCATCACCGAAAAGAAGCGGGCCGATTCCTGCGCCAGCACCACCTCGCGGATGAGGGGCAGCGTGCGCGAGGCCTTGGCCCCGGCCGCCATCAGCACGCCGCGAAAGAGCACCACGGCCACCGCCCCCGCGGCGATCAGCCCGACGACCCACAGCAGGTGCTCGCGCAGGAACGTGCCGACGGAGACGAGCACCTTGGTCATGATCGGCAGGTCCATCCCCTGCTCCAGCAGCGTTCTGCCCATCTGCGGCACGATCCCGACGATCATCACGCCGGCGATCAGCAGGCTCACGCTGATCACGATCGCCGGGTAGATCATCAGGGTTGTCGCCCGCCCCGCCACCTGCAAGGTGCGGCGCGCTGTGCTCGCCAGTTGTTTGGCCGCGCCCGCCAGGTCGCCGGTGCGCTCCGCGGCCCGATAGACGGAGACGGTCACCGCGTCAAAGCCGCCGGCCGTGCGGCAGGCATCCGCGAACGTGGAGCCGGATGCCACCAGATCGCGGATGCGTTCCACGCGCGTGCGCACACCCGGGCTCACGGTCTGGGCCGCCACGTCGAGGGCCTCCGTGAGCGGCACGCCGCGCGAGAGGAGGGAGGCGAGTTGGTCGTTGAGCACCGCGTGGTCGGCCAGGCGCAGCGTGCGTTCACCGCTGGAAGATGCGCCCAGCGTGCCCGCCCACGCCGGCAACTGACGGGCCGAGAGGAGCAGGATGCGGTCCTTGCGGAGAACCTCCGTGAGTGCCCCGCGGCTGCGGGCGGAGCGCAGGCCGAACGTACGGCCGCCCCCGGCCTTCACGCCCGTGTAGAAGAACGAGTTTCCGGTGCTCGCCCGCGACATGCCCAAGGTTATGTCGAGGCCGGTGCGGCGGGGCGCGCGATCAGGCCAGAGTCGCGGTCGATTTGGTCGACGATCCTCTCGAGTTCGTCCGGTGTCATCCAGGGGAGTTGCGCCAGTTTCTCGCGCAGCGCACCGGGAAAGGGCTTGCCCAGCCGCTCGTGGCGCGGGCGGCTCTTCCAGTAGCGGTGCATCCACAGATACTGCTCGGGGGCCAGGCGCACCAGCGCCTCGATCGCACGCCGGTAGCGGGCGGTGATGTAGAACAGCGGGTCGGGCTGGCCCCGCCACTGGGCGGGTTCGATCACGTCCGCTGTCTCCATGCGGTAGCGGACGCCGTCTGCGTGCGGGCCCGGCAGGCGGCGGGCCATGCCGCACACCACCGCAGCGTTGGCGTGGAGCGCCAGCAGGCCGATGGACTTGTACGTGCTGGCGAGGCGGCCGAAGAAGGGGACGAAGAGGCCGCGGTCGCCGGCGTTCTGGTCGGCCACGAATGCGGGCACGCCGCCGGTGCCGATGATCTCGGGGAGGTTGTCGCCCGCGCCGAACTTGTCGATCAGGATGAGGCCGCTGCGGCCGCGCGAGCGCTTCACCCAGTCGTTGAGCGGCTTGAGGTCGAGCGGGCGGTAGAGGGCGTGGACGGGAAAATCCAGCACGCTCAGCGTGTAGCCCAGCAGTTCCCAGTTGCCGCAGTGCCCGGTGATGAGGATCACCGGCTGGTCGCGCATCAGCCGCTCAAGCGTGCTGCCCACCGGGCCCAGTTCCACGGCGCGCGGCCAGCCGTCGGTGGTGAGTTTGCGCGGCAGCGTGGCGGTTTCCGCTGCCAGCAGGAAGAGATGTTCGTACGCGCGCAGCGCGTGCTCGTGCCGGACCGCGTCGTTCCACGTCGGGAAGGCGATGCCCAGGTTCTCGACGGCGCGGGCCAGCCGTGCGCGGTTGAAGGGTGCGCCCGCAAAGGCCCGCGCGGCGGCGCACAACGCCGCGCTCACACCCTCGGGCGGCAACGCGCCCAAGGCGGCCAAGCACGAACGCAGCCCCGCGTAAACGGGCGCGTGGAGAAACGTCGGAAGTTGCCTGCGTGTGCGGGCCATGCCTGTCGGCCCCCCGGCGTTTCCCGCGTGCGCTCAGTTGCCCGAGCCGCGCCCGGTGAGTGTGAAGAGGCGGTTCTGGTTCAGCACGGGGATGGACGTGGCCGTGGCCTGTTCCACAAGCCGGTCGTACTCCTGCACGACGCGCTTGAGGCGGATGAACTCCTGCACGACCGGCACGGGTGCATCGGCGGGCGGCGTGGGGGGCAGCGTGGGGCGGGCCCCCAGCACAAGGAAGTCCACATCGCCCGAGAGCGTCTCGCTGATGGTGCCGCCCCACTCGCGGACCTGGGCGCGGATGTCGGTCTGCTCTTCCACGGACGAGAGGCCGTCGCGGTTGATATCGAAGTTGCCGTAGACCAGGAAACTGTACGTTTTCGCGGGGTCGTAAAGGGCGTTGGCAAGCACATCGCCGCGGATGACGGGGTTGCCGCGCTGGCCGCTGAGGACGCGGGCGATGCTGGTGGAATCATCGACCTTGGTGATCTCGATGGTGGCCTTGCCGCGCGGGTAGTCGCCGGTCTCGGCATCGGGCCGGATGACGCTGGCATCGGCGAAGACCTCGAAGCGCATGCCCAGCACCACGCGGTGCTTGCGGCCGCGGTCCACGAACACCATGCCGCTGGCCGCGTCAACATTGATGACCCCGCCGTCGACCAGCGCGGCCTCGTCGGTCGGGCGCAGCGCCGCGGCCTTGTTCTTCTCGGTGAGCGCCCTGATCTTGCCCTGGGCCACCAGCAGTTCCTCGTTGAGTTTGCTGATCTTGTTGTTGAGGCCGGCTTCCTTGTCTTCACCCTCGCGCTTCTGAGCCTCGACGGACGCGGTCATGTCGCCGCGGGCCTTCTCCAGGTCCGAGCGATAGGTTTCGGCATCGTCCTTCACCTTGCCCACGTCCTGGCCCATGGAGGCCACGGCCCCGTCGAAGGAGTCTTTCTGGGCCTTGGTGACGGCGGACTGGTTCTCAAGGTCTTTGAGCGCGGCCTGCCGGGCGGCGTCGGCGTCTGCCGCGGCCTTGGTGAGTTGGGCGATCTTCGTGTCCTTGTCGGCCATGAGGGCGAGGAGGTTGGTGGGCTGGCCGTCGAGGCGCTTGTCCACGGTCTCGATGAGTTCCTTCATGCCGCCCTTGGCCGATCCGCTGAGTTTCTGGGCCAGGGTCTGTGAACTCTCCTGGAGGTAGGAGACGACGGTCTTGCGCTGGGCCTCGGCCTCGGCCTTGAGGGAGCGCACGCCGTCGGAGTTCATCTCACCCTGGGCCACGAAGGCCTTGACATCATCCGCAAACTGCTGGCGGTCGCGCTTGGTGTTCTGAAGGTCGCTCCAGAACATGAGCGTGAGCACGAAGAGGGCGAGCGTGGAGACACCCAGCAGGGCGATGGTGGCGCCGATCCCGACGCCGACACTGGTACGAGCAGCCATGGATACCTCGGTGGAGAGGGGACAGGTGGGAGGGCACAGCCGGACAGCCCGGGGGCGTAGCAGGGCCCGGACCTCGCCCCAAGCGTAGCAAGCGGTAAGTCTCGCTCCCAGCGGCGGTTGAGTCAAACGGGGGGAGGCAAATGGCCAAGGGAAGTATGTACTTGACGAAAATACCACCGGTTTCCCTTGACGGGGCTGTTTTCGTGTAGTACAATGTTTCTATGTCCAAGTCTGCCACCCATCTCGCTCAGTCCGAAATCGTCGAACAAATCCCGCTCGCCTGTGCCGATGAATCCGCCGCACTGGCCCTGTTTGAGGCCCAGCGGTGGGGCGATACCCCGTGCTGCGTTCACTGTGGCGACACCGACGTTTACACGATCATGGATCGGACCACGGGCAAGCGGCGTACGGACGGCCGTTGGCGTTGCCGTGGATGCGGCAAGCAATACACCGTGCGGGTCGGGCAGATCATGGAGGATTCGCCGATCCCGCTCCGCAAGTGGGCGTACGCCTTCTGGTGCGCCGCATCGGCGAAGAACGGCGTGAGCGCGCTGGAAATGTCCCGCAAGGTGCAGGTGACGTACAAGAGTGCCCTCTACATGATGAACCGGATTCGTTGGGCGATGCGGCCGACCGACCCGCAGTCCAAACTGGACGGCACGGTGGAGGTAGACGAAACCTACGTCGGCGGTCGGCGGCGCGGTAACAAGCGCGGCCGCCCCGGTCCCGCTTCTCACAAGACCCCGGTGCTTGCTCTTGTGCAACGTGGCGGGCATGTGCGGGCAGCCGTCGTTGCCAACGTCACCGCCAAGACCATTGGGCCGATCCTTCGCGCGAACGTGTCTGACGGTTCCACAATCGTTACCGATGACTTCTCCATCTACCCCAGCGTCGCCCGTGCTATCGGCAGGCACCAGCGGGTGCGCCACTCCACCGGGGAGTATGTGAACGCAACCGACCCGACGATTCACACGAACACCATTGAGGGGTTCTTCTCCCGCATCAAGCGGCAGATTGGCGGCACCTACCACGCCGTCAGCAAGACCCACCTCCACCGCTACGTCACCCACGCGGCGTACCTGTACAACGGCCGGGCAATGAACGATGGCGAGCGACTCACACACCTGATCCGATCCGCAGACGGGAAGCGGCTGACGTACGCCGAAGCGACCCTGAAAGCGGCATGAAGGGATAGAGTGCATCATGGCGACCAAGAAAAAGGCGGGCAAGAAACGCGGCCCACAACCACAACGCCTCAAGATTGAGGGGGGGTGGCTGGAGGCGATTGCTCGGGCGATGAAGGCGGGGAAACCGAAGGCGGCGAAGAAGAAGGCGAAGCGGCGCAAGGCGGCACTGGTTTCTGACTGATACGCCACAGGCTGCGCGTGTAGTTCGCTATGGCGTAGCAGCCCGGTATCACGGAGTCTCGCTGTCCCGACTCCTTGCCTGTGGGCTGATACGCCGCCAGTTGAAGTATCCAAAATGTTTGGAACTCCGGTTGTGCGGCGGAGTGGGCCTTGTTTTCGCAAGAAATCTGCACGAACAACCGGCCCCGCTTGGCTTGTTCAATCGACTCGGATACTTGCACATTTTCAGCAAATGCACCAAGATCGTGCATCCTGAGGACAATCGCGCCAGCCTTTTCGGCTGTCTCTATGAACTTCTCAAACGGATATGGCGCACGCGCAAGCGCGTCCAGCCGATCGCAGAGTTCGCCAATCCGTGAACGTCTGGACTTCAGGTACAGCCACGGCCACACAACCCAGAACCACATCACGCAAACGAACTGCGTAGCCGCAGCGGTTGTACGCCCAGCGTCCGTAGAAAACAGCCACACACAAACATCACGAAGGCTCATGCACGCCTCCGGCACGGATAGCCATTCGCCGACAATCCCCGTGATGCCCCAGAAGACCACGAATACCGCAACGGTTCCGGCGGCAACGCGATGCCACCGCACATCGAAGTACCGGGCGATTTGCCTTCTGGTAGTCTCCATGCCTCAGTGTACCCGCGTTTTCGCCAAGTACATACTTCCCATGGCCAAAGAGAGGACGGTGGCACACGGCCGCGACGACCGGAGGACCCATGGCAGGGACGATGTGGTAGGCTGCCAAAGCGTGGCCCAGAGAAGGCACCATTACGAGCGGGCGTTTGAGGGGTATCTGCGGCAGAAGCGGCTGCCCTATGTGGCGGTGGATGAGGCCAAGAAGGCGCTCTTGCCCGAGGGCGTCGGGTTTGAAGTGCGAGGGGGCGGTGGTGTGGCGGCGTGCGCGGCAGGCGCGGGTGGGCGTGCGCCGGCCCGTTCAATCAAGAGTTTCGACTTTGTGATCTATGCCGACGGGCGGAACCTGCTCATCGAGGTGAAGGGGCGGAAGGTGGCGAGAAGGAAGCCGCGGATGGCGGACGGGACGTCCGCCCCACCAAAGGCCAAAGGCAGCATCGAAGTCCCCGAGCGGACTTCGATGGCACGGGGGCGCGGGACAGGACGGCTCGAGACCTGGGTGACGCGCGGCGACGTGGAAAGCCTTCGGGCGTGGGAGACGCTCTTCGGCGAAGGGTTCTGCGGCGCGTTCGTGTTTGTGTACTGGTGCGAGGAGCAGCCTCCCGACGGGTTGTTCCAGGAGGTCTTCGCGTTCGACGGCCGGTGGTACGCCCTGCGGGCCGTCGTCGTGGGCGACTATGCGCGGCTGATGCGGCAGCGCAGCGAGCGCTGGGGAACGGTGGACCTGGCCCAAAGCGACTTTGAGCGCGTGAGCGAGGCGTTTTCGGAGCCGTGGGTGGCGGGCGAGCAAATGGCCAAATGAGCGTGGGGCCGAGAAGGGTGGCCGGGGCGGCGTGTGGCGCGGCGGGGAGTTGCGGAGACGGCACAGAGTGCATCGTCTGTGGAAGTGCGTGGGCATGGGCGTGGAGGGCGGGCGTGGGAGATTCGATAGTGGGGGGAGTGGAGGCGGTGCCCGCGGGGCGTGCCGCGCGGAGAGAGAGGCCTTGGACATTCTGGTTTGTTCTCACCCGGCAGGGCGAGGAACGCGACTATGGGACGCTCGTCTTTGCGGCGTAGGTCTGGTGTGCTGGTCTGCTGTGCCGCGCTGGGCGGTGTGTGCGCGGCGGGCGGCGGCCATGCACTTGCGGCCGCACCCCCGAAGCCGGGCAAGGCCAACCCGCCGCGGTATGTGGCAACGCTGGACAAGAAGAACTCGCTGCTGCTGAGGGAAGCGGTGAGCAATCGCGACCTGGTGGCGGGCGGGAACCAGCCGGTGGCTTACGGCGCGGCGGGCGGCATCAAGCCGACGATCGCGCTGGTGAACGCCGCCGGGGGGGCCGACATGGTCGTGACGTTCAAGAACTCCACGAGCGCACCGCAGAAGTTGGGGACGATCGGGCTGACGGGTGTGCGCTTCGGCCCCAACGTGAAGCACTGGCAGTTCGGTCAGGACACGAAGGTGATGGAGGCCAAGGGCTTCGGCACGAGCATCACGCTTACCTACCCCGGCGGCACGTACAGCCCGGTGCAGGTGCTCAGCGACGGGCAGCACACGGTGGGCATCAGTTTGCTCTACCCGGTGGTGGAGTACGGGCACACGGTGCAGCGGTTCATGGTGGGCAGCGAGAAGCGGCCGGGCATGAGCGAGAGCGAGCGGACGTGGGCCGTGGGGTATCGCCTTGACGGCGAGTTGCCCCCGGGCGCAACGCGCACGTACACGCTGGCGGTGCGTGCCGCGGCGGCGAGCCAATCCTGGTTGGAGACGGTTGTGCCGTACCGGGATTACTTCCAGCGCACGTACGGGGCCGTGAAGTACCAGCGCGATGACCGGCCGGTGGTGGGCATGGCGGCGGCCTTCATGGAGAAGGCCGGGCCCGGAAATCCGCGCGGCTGGGTGGACCAGGCGTATCGGCCCGACGTGAACGGGTGGGGGCCGTGGGCGGCGAAGTTGAAGGCCGATGCGGCGCGGGGCGGATATCAGCGAGCGATGCTGTGGACGCCGTCGGGCGTGTTCGACAAGTCGAAGGGGAACTTCCCATTCCAGTTCATGACCGGGATCATGAATCTGCCCAAGGCCGCGGCGACCGTCGGCGAGTTGGCGGCGGTGAGCGCGGACGGGAAGATTGATCTGGGATACTGGTGGGGCCACTCGGTGAGCGTGATGAAGGAGTGGAACCCCAGCGCCAGCCACCCGCTGGACCCGACGAGCGCCGACGACGTGGCGCGCGGGTTCGCGGAACTGGACACGGCGGTGGCGGCCGGGGCCACGATGGTGGGCTTGGATGCGTTCCAGATGGCCAAGCCGCGGGCGTTGTATCAGTGGATGCAGATGATGCAGGCGCGGCACCCGAAGGTCCGGTTCATCACCGAGAACGCCGCGAGCGACCTGATCCACAACCTGGCCCCGACGTTTCATGAAGCCGCGCACGTGCACAACCCGCACGTGATGGCGGACTTTCTGAACCCCGGGCACGAGACTTGGGCGGCGATGACCACGTGGGGCCCGAACGTGGCGGTCGGGAAGGTGCCGACACAGGCGCAGAAGGAGCAGGAGATTCAGCGGCTGCGCGGGCTGGGCTTTGTGCCGCTGACGTACGGGGTGGTGGTGCAGCCGGCCAACCCGGCGGATTCACGCTCGTGGCTGCGGACCGTGCCCGAGACCTTGCGAGCGACCGACCTGTCGCGGCTGAGCACTGATGTGCGCGTGAGGGCCACGGGGCCCTTGCTGCCGGGCAAGCAGGTGGAGATGGCGCGGCTGCCGAGCCAATCCAAGGTGCCGCCAGCGGTCGCGGCCGCGATCCGCCAGAATGCGCGGGCGAAGGTGGTGGCGGGCAAGGCCCCGGAGAAGCGAGAGAAGGCCCCGATCTCGGTGCTGACCAGCGCGGAGGCGCCGTAGCGGCGGGCTGCGAAAGCGAGGTACACTCCGCCAGCGTGCGGGTGTAAACCGCCTCCCCCGGCCTCGCAGACTCGGCCACCCCCTCCGGTGGGACCGGAGGGGGATGGATGGGCGAGGGGGTTTGGAGCAGGGCATGTCAGTATCGCCACAGGCGGCCGAGTCGCGCGACATTGATTCCACGCTGAACGAGACAAGGGTGTTCGAGCCCGTGGCCGCGGCGGGCCTGGGCTTCACGGCCTGGCATGTGGGCAGCGTGGAGGAGTATCGCCGGTTGCACCGGCGCTCGGTGGAGGAGCCGGAGAGTTTCTGGGCCGAGGAAGCGGCGCGGCTGGCGTGGTTCGCGCCGTACAAGAGCGTGCTGGAGTGGGACGCGCCGGATGCGAAGTGGTTTGGCGGTGGCAAGATCAACGCCTGCTACAACTGCGTGGACCGGCACGTGCAGAGCGGGCACGGGGAGGAGACGGCATTCGTGTGGGAGGGCGAGCCCGTGGGGCCGACCACGAGCCACGCCGCGCCGGGGAGTGCGTACGCGGCGGAGCCGGAGGTGCGGCGGCTCACGTATCGCGACTTGCAGGTGCAGACGAGCAAACTGGCGAACGTGCTGCTGCGCTTGGGCGTGAAGAAGGGCGAGGTGGTGACGATCTACATGCCGATGGTGCCGGAACTGGCGGTGGCCATGCTGGCGTGCGCGCGGATCGGCGCGGCCCACAGCGTGATCTTCGGGGGCTTTGCCCCGCACGCGATCAGTGAGCGTGCTGTGGATGCCAAGAGCAAGGTGATCCTGACGGCCGACGGCGGCTGGCGGCGCGGCGAGGTGGTGCCCCTGCAGAAGAACGTGGAGGACGCGTGCGATGCCCTGCACAATCAGGGGCACACGATCAACCACGTGCTGGTGCTGAAGCGCACGGCCCACGTGCCGCCGAGCCAGCGGTTTGCCACGGGCGCGATGCGCAACGGCAGCACGCGGTTTCATTGGTGGCACGACGAGATGGCCCGGGCGAGCGACGCGTGTCCGTGCGCGGCGATGGAGAGCGAGGACATGCTCTTCCTCCTCTACACCAGCGGGAGCACGGGCAAGCCCAAGGGAATCCTGCACACCACGGCCGGGTACCTGGCGTTCGTGCAGATGACGGCGCGGCTGACGTTCAACCTGATCCCCGACAGCGGGCAGTTGTTCTGGTGCACGGCGGACATCGGGTGGATCACGGGGCACTCGTACGTGCTGTACGGGCTGCTGCTCAATCGCGTGCCGAGTTTAATGTACGAGGGTGCGCCGAACTTCCCCGCGGTCGGCACCGGCGGCGACCGCTTCTGGGACATCATCTCTCGCCACAAGGTGACGCAGTTCTACACGGCGCCGACGGCCATCCGTACGTTCATGAAGTGGGGGGACGACCTGCCCGCGAAGCACAACATGCGCACCCTGCGCGTGCTGGGCACGGTGGGTGAACCGATCAACCCCGAGGCGTGGATGTGGTACCACAAGCACATCGGCGGGGGGCGCTGCCCGATCGTGGACACCTACTGGCAGACGGAGACCGGCGGGCACATCTGCACGCCCCTGCCGGGGGCGATCTCGACCAAGCCGGGGAGTTGCACGCTGCCCATGCTGGGCATTGACGCGGCGGTGGTGAACGAGCAAGGCGAGGAACTGCCTCCCAACAAGGGCGGGCTCTTCGTGATCCGCAAGCCGTGGCCGGGGATGCTGCGCGGCATCTACGGCAACCGCGAGCGCTTCGTCAGTAACTATTGGGGAAGGGTGAAGAGCCCAGGTGGGGCGGACGTCCCGTCCGCCGGCACGCCCTACTACTTCTCTGCCGATGGTGCGCGGCGGGACACCGACGGTTACTTCTGGATCCAGGGCCGCATTGATGATGTGATCAACGTGAGCGGGCACCTGCTGGGCACCATGGAGGTGGAGAGCGCGCTGGTGAGCCACCCGGGCGTGGCGGAGGCGGCGGTGGTGGGTGTGCCGCACGAGATCAAGGGCAGCGCGATCTGCGCGTTCGTGACCCTCAAGCCCGTGTGGCTGAAGAACAACAGGCGGGAGCCGGACGAGGCCCTCAAGAAGGAACTGGCCGCGCACGTGAGCAAGGAAGTGGGGGCGCTGGCGCGGCCGGACCAGGTGCGGTTTGCGGAAGGGCTGCCCAAGACACGCAGCGGCAAGATCATGCGGAGGCTGCTGCGGGATGTGGCCGCGGGTGTGGAGAAGATCACGCAGGACACGACGACGCTTGAGGACTTCAGTGTGGTGGCGAAGTTGAGGGGGGATGAGGAGTAGGCATGGACGCGCGGGAGTTCGCTGAGACGGTGGCAGCCGCAGGGGCGGGGGCGAGAGGCATCAGCGAGAACGCATTGACAGAGACGCTCGCGTTTGTGCTTAGAGCGCATGAGCCTGCCGCACGGGCGTTTGCTGCTTGGGCTGCGAACGGGCGGTTTGCCGCTGCCGGCATTGTGGCGATGCAGTCGGTGGACTCCCAGGTTTCGGTTCGTAGCCGGCACGGCCGCGCAATCCCGGATTTGCAGTTACGCGTGCGGTTGAGTGATGGTCGCACGATGGTGATCCGCAGCGAGCACAAGAAGGGTGCCAGGGGCGACCCGAATCAGGTGGATACGTACCGCGACCTGCCAGACGTTGCATCCGAGCGACTCGTCATGGCGTACCTCACAGCGAATCCGCGCGACATATCCGAGTTGAGCCCGCGATGTGACCGCGCGGCGTGCTGGTACGAGGTCGCCGACCTCCTGCGCCCTCTCGGCACGGGCAATAGCTGCGTTCAAGCGTGGGTCGAGATGACTCATTCAGTTGGTCGCCGCGCCATTGCCGACACCAGGCAACGCGACCAGTGGATGCACTCGGTGTGCCGTTGCATGGCTGAGGGCGGCCTGGCACTGGGCGTACCCCAGCCGCTCCGCAGCGCCGTTCGCGTTGAGCCCCGGCACTGGGACCGGGTGGTTGTCTACTTCGGCCTACGGCCAGGGCCGTTCAACGGGAAGAACTGTGACTGTGTTTATGCGGGATTTCGAGTCGAGCCAACCGACTTGGGCGTCCCCATGCTGCGGGAGGGTGAGCCGGAGCTGATTCTGGGTGTGCACACACGTCGGGACGTGAGGCTTCCGCCGGGCGAGGTGGCCGCTACGACCGCACGACTGGAAGCGCTCGCAGCCCTCGCACCTCAGCGAGTATTCCAAGCCCATGGCCTGCGCACACCCGCCGCGCATTTTCACCACTTGGTTGCACTCTCAGAGTGCCCGGAAGATGTAGCTGCGGCCCGCGATGCCCGGCTCGCGGCCCACACCTGTTCAACGTTGTTGACGGCATGGATGCAGGCGATTTTTGTCCCGGGTTCGGCGCTGACCGAGGCGATGGCATTTCTCTGCCGGCCGTGAACATGCACCACCGCCGCATGTGGCCTGCCAGAGAGCCGCAAGGTCGTGGTCTGTTCGTAAGCCAGGCACCCGTGAAATGTGCGGAGGCGGGAGAAGATCGCGTAGGCCGATCTGTCTGGGCTTGCACGCGCGCAATTTGGGGGTACATTCTCGGATGTGTCGTGGCAGCGCGGGCTCGGCCGCGCGTGGAGTCGTGGAAGGAAAGCAAAGTGAAGGGACGAGTGATGAGCACGAACCGTGTGTGCGTGAGCGTTTCCGCGTTGATGGTGGTGCTGGCGACCGGCAGCACGGCCAGCGGGGCAATCGTGGCGGAGCGGTTCGCGGGTCTGCGTGTGCCGATGCCGGGCGAGGGGTACATCGGCTACCGCAGCAACCCGGCCACCGCTCAGTTCGGCCACGAGTGGACCGGGTGGGTGGATGTGCGGCACCCGGCGATGAACGGCGTGACGCAGACGTTCGACCCGTTCGACCGGAGCACGCGGCAGGTGGACGTGCGAACGACCACGGTGGCGGACAACGCGGGCGTGGCCGCGACGCCCAACGTGGACCGCGACTTCGACAACACGAACAAGGCGTATGCCCAGATGGGCATCTCGGTGATCCGCAGCGAGACGGGCACGCTGGCGCTGAACGGCGCGGGCGGTGCCCCCAATACCGCGTGGCCGCTTGATCAGGACGCGGGCGATGACGGCATGAAGGAACGGTCGCGCAGCGCCCAGGCGAAGACGGTGAACTCGTACTACGTGCAGCAGTACGGCGGTGATGCGCCCAACGGCCTGGCGAGCCAGTCGCACAACTTCGGCGGAGCGGTGCCGCGCAAGGACGGGTTCGGCGTGGCGAACGCGGCGGTCAGCAGCACGTTTGCGCACGAACTTGGGCACATGCTGCTCAACGGCCCGGCCCTCTCGGGCAACGACACGGGCAACGGCCTGGAATCCGAGAACAACGACAACCTGATGTTCAAGACGGGCCAGACGTTCGCGTTCAGCGCGATCGGCAAGACCCGGGCGAAGGTGACCGATGCACAGATCGACCGCATCTTCTCCAACGGCGGGGCGAACAACCCGGGCTTCGTGCAGAACAACGGCGAGCGGCCCGCGTGGGGCGACCGGGTTGACTGGGACTTTGTGACCGACCACGCGCGTCTGGAGACACGCGCGAACGGGGCGGACGACCACGCGGGTGTGGATTCGCTCTACTGGGAGACGAACACCCCGACGGTGGCCAGCAGCCACGCGGGACCCGCCCACGACCACACCGGGTTGGGTGAGTTCATGCCCACGCCCGACTTCGCCGGCACGTTCCGCTTTGCGGATGTCTTCTCGCTCACGCTGCGGTACGCGGACTTTGACCCCATCGGCGATCCGGCGAGCCAGTTGCTGTCGGCCGGTGCGCTCGACTACCGCATGTTCTTCCGCGACGCGATGGGCAACACCGCCGAGGGCACGCCGATCCTGATCTTCGATCTGGGGTGGACGGCCAACACCAACGCCGACAACTTCCTGGTGCGCTGGCAGTCGCCCTTTGATGCCGTCGGCGTGTTCGCCTTCGCCGACGCAGCGACGGACGGCATTGCCCAGTTCGACGCCGTCATCGTGAGCAACATCCCCTCACCCGGCGCGGCGGCGATGGTGGCCGCGGGAGTGCTGCTCGGCTCGGCGCGGCGGCGGAGGTAAGCGGCCTCGGATGCGGGAAGTTCAACGCCCCACTCGGAGAGTGGGGGTACCCAAGGCCCGGACCAGTGCGAGCACGCGTTTGGCGGCGTTGCTCAGCCCCAGGTCGGCGAGCGCGGTGGGCGTGCGCCACACGCGGCCCGCGGCCTTGCGCAAGCATGTTGCCGCGGAAGCGGTGTAAATCGTGAAGTGCAGCGTGCGGTGGGTGGTCTGGTGCGTGAACGCGCCCGCGCGGCTGACGGGCCCGGTGCAGCCGCGCATTCGGGCGAAGGCGGCGATCTCTGAGGCGGACGGGACGTCCGCCCCACCACGCCGGGGCACGGCTTCGAGCGTGGGGCACTGCCACATGCTGGCCCACATGCCGGTGGGCGGGCGTTGTTCGATGAGGATGCGGCCGCGCGTGTCGGTGATGACGATCGCGGCGCAGTGGACGGTACTCGGCGTGCGGACCGCTTTGGCCCGAGGGATGCGATCCTGCTTGCCCTTGGCGAAGGCACGGCAGTCGCCGCGCAAGGGGCACACATCGCAGCGCGGCGCAGAGGGCGGGGGCAGACAGACCGTGGCGCCCAGTTCCATGAGGCCCTCGTTGAACGAGGGCACATCGGCGGGCGCGGCTGCTCGCACGAGGGACTCGGCTCGGTTCCAAGCCCAGGCCACGGTGGGCTTGGCCGCGGGGTTGACGTCGCGCCCGTTCAGGCGCAGCAGCACGCGCATCACGTTGCCATCCACGATCGGGGCCGGTTCGCCGAAGACGATCGAGGCGATGGAGCCGGCTGTGTAGCGGCCGATGCCGGGGAGTTTCTGCAGTTCGCTCGCGCGATCCGGCACCGAGCCGTTGAAATCGGCCACGATCGTCCGTGCCGCGGCGTGCAGGCTCTTGGCACGCCGGTAGTAGCCCAGGCCGCTCCAGAGCGCGAGCACCTCGCGCTCGGGCGCGCTGGCGAGCGCGGCGAGCGTGGGGAAGCGAGCGATAAAGCGCGTGAAGTGGTCGATGACGCGCGAAACCTGCGTCTGCTGGAGCATGGCCTCGCTCACGAGCGCGTGGTAGGGGTTGCGGGGCACGCCCAGCGGCGTGCGCCACGGCATCGGCCGCTGGTTCTCGCGGAACCACGCGGCGAGGCGGGACGCGGTGCGTGTGTCGTCGGACGGTGCGGTGCTTGTTGAACCCCCCCGCTTGCGTTTCGGGCTCGTCAATCGTGCGTGACCGACGCGTGTCACGGCTGCTGCTCCAGCACGCGGCGAACACCCACGGTGATCGACTTCCAGTGCGCATCGGGCGCCTTGTTCACGCTCAGCCACGAGCCGTCGGGCGAGAGCAGCACGCCGCAGATGCCGGGGATGGCGAAGAGCGCCGCGGCCAGGGCGTGGTGTGCCGCCGCGGCGGCATCGCGGAAGGAGCGAGCCGCGACATCACCCGGCGCGGGCGGCAGCGGCGGGGCGATGCTGGCCCGCATGGCGTGCGGGTTGGGTGTGGGCTCGAAGGCGATGCGGCGGCGTGCGGGCACGGTTCGCAGCGTATGACCCACGTTCGCACTCGGTTCGCGTCGGTTGTCACACGATTTACATGGCCGGGCCCTCGTTCTCCGGTAGACTCCGTCTGCCGGGCGAGGTGTGCCCGCGCACGCCACGGTCGGCAGGAGCCCAGCCATGTTCAGCCGCGCCTTGCTTGTCGTCGCTGTGTTCGCCGCGCTGTCGTCGGCCGCGCACGCCCAACCCGCCAACGACGCCTGCGCCGATGCCGCGGCGGTCAGCGACGGCGTGCCGCTGGAGTTCACGTCGTGCGACGCGACCGTGGACGGCGCGGCGACTCCGGCGTGCTCGGCGGAGAGCGTGCTGAGCGACTTCTGGCTCTCGTACACCTTTACGGTGGACGGCACCGCCACGCTGTACTGCGGCACGCTGGAGGGTGTGGGCTTCGCGGAGGTCTACGCGGGAACGTGCGGCGACCCCGGCGCGGCCACCGCGTGCGTGGCCGGAGCGGGCGCGGGGCAGATCACCTTCGAGGGCACGGTGGGCGCAACAGTGCTCATCCGTCTGGGGTACACGCAGCCCAACTGCGCGGGCGAACTGCTGATTACAACCTCATCGCCCGGTCGGGCGTTGCCCACGGCCTTCACGTATCAGGGGCGGGTCTCAGATTCAGGCACGCCGGTGAACGGCCTCGCAGACCTCACGTTCCGCCTGTACGACTTCTATTCCGGCGGGATTCAGGTGGGGCCCACGCTCACGAAGGCGGGCGTGAGCGTGGCCGACGGCTACTTCACCACGCTCCTGGACTTTGGCCCCGGCGTGTGCGACGGGCGGGACCGGTGGCTGGAGATTGATGTGAACGGGAGCACGCTGCTGCCGCGGCAGGAGTTGACGGCCACGCCCTACGCGCTGTTTGCGGTGAAGGCGGGGACGGCGACATACGCCGACAGCGCGGGGTACGCGAGTTCGGCCGGGTATGCGGCCGTCGCGGGCACGGCCACGCGGGCCGACAACGGCGGGCGCGGCGGCGTGCTGATCGAGAACCTGACCGTCGAG
This sequence comes from Phycisphaerales bacterium, assembly GCA_046156035.1. Lineage (GTDB taxonomy): Bacteria > Planctomycetota > Phycisphaerae > Phycisphaerales > UBA1924 > JAEUIX01. The sequence goes on from JBJXEW010000050.1 coordinate 200,558, forward strand.
ACGCCCACGTTCACGAACCACGATTTCCCGTTTCCCAACGGCGGATGGGTGCCGATTGTGCAGAGCCAGCGCACGCTGACGCTGCCAGCAGGGCGGGCGACCCTGAACTGGTCTCTCTCGGGCTTTGTGAACATCAACAGCGTGAACGTGCTGGTGCGCGTGGTGCTGGCGGGGCAGGCGTCGCCGTCGCAGGCGCTGTTCTTCGAGTATGTGCTCGACACCAAGACCGTCTCTGGCCACGCCGTGTTCGATATCCCCGCGGAGATCACGGGCGTGGTGGGCCTGGAGGTGCGGCTGCCCAGTTCGGGCAAGGTGTTCACGGTGGGGTCGGGCACGGCGATGTCGTGGAACCTGGTGGTGTACAAGGACTAGCGGACAGGGGGTAGGGGACAGGGGATGGGGAACAGCGGCTGGCGTTGAAACCGAGTGGGCGCACTTTCCCAAGAACCATCCATGCCCTTGCTTGTCGGTGCCATCGCGTTCTTCTTTCCGCGCCTCGTGATCGTGGGCCTGGTGATCGCCACGGACTACATCGGGCGGGCGTACGAAACCACGCTGTGGCCCCTCTTGGGCTTCCTCTTCGCGCCCCTCACCACGCTGGCGTACGCGCTGGCGATCAATCAGGGCGGCGGCGTGCAGGGGCTGTACCTCATCATTCTCGTCGTGGCCGCGCTGTGCGATGTGGGCATCGTGGGGCGCAAGGCGATGAAGAGGCGGAAGTAGAAAGAAGGCACTGGGGACTGGGCATTGGGCACTGGTGATGTGCCGGTCAGTTCACGCCGCCATGCGCATGGGCTGGCTGGCGCTGGAGACGTTCGCGCCCGTCTCTCCCGCCGCGCTCGTGCCGAAGTTGACCACCAACGGGTCGCTCTCCTCGCCCGCGCGGTCGGCCCGCTGGCCTTGCACAACGTACTGCACCGACGCAAGCCCCGCGGGGAAAGTGTTGTCGGTGAAGCGCTTCACGCCCGAGACGCCCACGAACGTGAACGCGGCCTCGCCGGGGAGTTTGCGGCGGATGATGTAACTCGTGCCGTTGGTGCCGCGCGGATTGGCCGCCTTCCAGCGCAGGGTGAGCGCGCCGCTGGCGTTGGCCAGTGTGATGCTCAGGCGCGCGGGCTTGGCCGGAGGGGGCGCGACGCTGGCGGTTGCGGGAGGCGGGATCCGCGCCAGCGAATACACGCCCGGGTTGCCGGACGTCTGGGCGAACGTGCGGATGACCTTGGTGGTAAGGCTGGCCGAGCGGCGCAGGTCGGCGAACGCGGCGTCGGCCGCGGCGATGCTGGCCTTGTACGCATTGAACGCGGCCGCCTGTGCGGCGTGGGCGCTGGCCGCCGCGGCGGTCGCGGCCTGGAACGCCGCTGCCTGCTGGCTGGAGATGCCGATGGCACCCTCCTGGGTGTCAAAAACGGCCACGTGCGCGTGGGCCCAGGTGAGAAAGTCTGAGCGCGGCGATGTGGGATACGTGGTCACGGGAGGACTCCGAGAGGCAAGGTGGCAGGTGACAGCGGACCGGTGACAGCCGGAGGCACGCCGCACGGTGCGGCCGTCTGGTTCTCGGCCTGAGCGCAGAGCGGCTTGAGCGCGGCACGCGCGCGGGCACTGAATTTCCACGGATCGCGCCGATGTCCGCACGGCGTTCGGTGTGCTGAGGCCGGTTTCGTCCCGTTCTTGCGCGAAAAGACCGCTGTGGGCCGGGTTTGCGTCCGGCAACCTGCCGGTTCCACCGGTGAAACTGCCGGCTGCACTGGTCAAACAGGTGGGTGCACCGATGAAACACACGGTTTCACGGATGAACCTCCCGGCTCAACCCATCAAACCGGCGGCTGCACGGATAAAGTTCTCGGTTCCGCGGACCAGACTCGCGGTCGCAGAAGTGAAGCCCGCGTGTACGCGGGCGGGCCGGCAGTGCGGTGGCATGGGTAGGAGATGAGTGTCAGTCGCCGCAGTTCACGGCCCCGCGATGCACTCGCCCTCCGACGTCTGAAAGTACAGCGTGATGAAGTCCCCCAGATCATCGGGGTTCACCACCGAATCGCGGTTGAAGTCCATGAGGCAGAACTCGCCGACCTGCACGCTGGCCGCGTTGCTGGTGAGGGTCTGGCAGCCGTTGGACACGGTGCAGGTGTATTCGCCCGTGTCCGCGAAAGTGGAAACGGGGATCACGAGCGTGGCCTGAGTTGCGCCGTCGATGGGCGTGCCGGACCGGTACCACTGGTAACTCACCGCCGCGGCAGACTGCGCCGACACGCTCAGCGAAATCTGCCGCCCGTTGAGGACGACCACGGGCAGCGGCTGGCTCACGATGAAGAGCGGCGACGCGGCGGAGTATTCCCACGTGTCGCCGAGCACGCCGTTGGGACCAAGACCGCCGAAGAGGATGTAGCGGTCGTTGAGTCGGTCATAGGCCACCGCTGAGAACGCTCGCGCTGGCGGCCGGGGCACTTGAAGTGACACCGGCGTCGGACCGAATGGAGACTGGAACATTAGAAACTCGTCCAGTATCTGATTGGCGCGAATACCGCCAATCATGACCGTCTCGCTCGCGAGGGGTGCAGGTGCGATGGGCTTGCCAGCGACCGCCGCCGCGTAGCGTGCGCGCGCCGGGTCGATAGGACCGACCTCGACTGCGTAGACACTGCCGCTCGGAGACGTCTGCCCGACGAACGTGAAGACTAGTTCGTCGCCATATTCATTGAAGCCTCCAACGGTCGCGAATGAAGCAGAGTGCACGTCCTGTGGCACAGCGCTGAACACGCGGCCGATCGCATCGACGTTGGCAGTATTACTCGGTGCGCGCCGCGTCCAAAATGCCCCATCGTACTCAAAGAGCTCTTGGCCAGACGCGAACCCGCCGCTGAATACCCCTCCATACGAAACCACGCGGCCCCTAACGGGGTCGTAAGTCATCACATGGCCCGCGCGGCTGAGCGACCCGAACGTTGTTCGCTGTACCCAATTACTGCCGTTCCACTCCCATAGCTGGTTGCCGATTCCGCTCGCATCGGACAGCGCGGGCAGCGACGACCCACCGTGCCGCACGGTCACTCCCCTTGCTGCGTCGTATGCAAGCCCGAAGTTGTACCCAGTTGGTCGTGGGACGAAGACGGTCGCACGCAGTTGCCACGATCCGCCCACAAGCTCCCAGGTTTCGTGGTCGCCGAGTTGCCCAGCTCCGTCCGTGCGCTGCGCACCCCCGTCAAGCACAATGACGTTCCTCTGGGTGTCATAGACCATCTTGTGCCCGTGTCGAGGCGAGGGTCCACCAATTGGCAACTGCTTCCACGTGCGGCAGTCCTGTGCGTTGCTCTCGGCAGCGCGGACCGCCACCGCCGCGGCACACGCCAGCACACACGCCAACCCACGCGATGTGTTCATAGGGACTCTCCGTTCCGCCCCCGATTGCGTGAGGAAAGGGTACAACACCCTTGCCGCGGTGCAAGGCCCAAAGTCGAACATTGTCGCCAGAAGCCCCGATCGTCGCGGCCTTGCGCGGCGGCTTGTGGCGGGGCGTTGGATGAAACGGCGGATGCCCGGCCGGGACAGGGCGGCCGAAGAACGGAAAGGCCTCGGATGATGCGAAGGCCGGGAGGGCTGCCGCCCCCCGGCACCCCCCGCTCAAGGCCCGCAGCCTCGCGCAACGCCTGTGTCCGGAGCGGGAGGGAGTTGCAGAGGGAACCGAAGCGGTTCCCTCTGCATCTGCGAACATCACACGGGTCAGCAAAGCGGGTGAAGGAAGAGAGTTGCAGACGTGTACGAGCGGGAGAGAGATGCAGTAAGGGGAGCGGAAGCGGTTCCCTTTGCATCAGGGAACACCGAAGGCCCAAAGAGCACCGAAGTCGCCAAGCCGACTTCGGTGGCAACGCCCGATCCGCGTCCATCTGCGGCTGGCCTTCTCAGCGTTCCTCCGCATCCTCTGTCCACCTCTGCGTACCGCGTTACCTCGGCCAGCGGTTGTTGGACAAATCCGTGTCGGGCAGATAGCCCTCGGGGTCGATCTCGACGCGGGTGATGCGGCGACGTGCGGCTGCCCCTTTGCTTGTCTCCCCCGCACCCTTCTCTTTCTCGCCCTTCTCGGCCTCGTCCGGCGTGCCCAGGTCTATGTGCTGCGTGACGCGGTCGCTCGTGAACCACGCCTCCACGGGGACGGCGCGGTCTTCGATGGTGCCGTCGGAGAAGTGGAGGCGGTAGGGGACGGGCATGACGAGGCGGCCGCGGCTGGAGAAGCGGAGTGTGGCGGTGGTGCCGGTCTGTGTGACGCTGTCAACAGACTGGTCCAGCGTGCCCGTGGAGAAGAACCAGCCGCGCCAGAACCACGCGAGGTCGCTCCCCGCGGCATCCTCCATGCAGCGGAAGAAGTCCGCCGGTTGCGGGCTCTTAAAAGCCCAGGTGTTGATGTAGCGGCGGAAGGCGGGGTCGAAGCGGCTCGGGCCGAGGACAACCTCGCGCAGGAGGACCATCGCCGTCGCCACCTTGCGGTATTGCAGGAAGCCCAGGCGCTTGGGAAGCACCTGATCGGCGGGTGTGTCGATGGGTTGCTGGTCCGGCTTGCGCATCCGCATCGTCATCTCGGGGCGACGGTCGAGGATGTCGAGCGTCCCGCCGAACCACGATTGGACCGCGTACTGGTTGATGAACGTGTTGAAACCCTCGTCCATCCACGCGTGCCGCCGCTCGTCGGTGTTCACCGTCATGGGGAACCAGTTGTGGCCGATCTCGTGCGTGGTGACGCCGAAGAGGCCGCGCTCCTCGATGCGTTCCTCGCAGAAGATGATCATGGGGTACTCCATGCCGCCCACGATGCCGTTGACGTTGGTGGCGGATGGGTACGGGTACACGAACCACATGAGGCCGTAGTGCTCGATGGAGTGGCGGAGCATCTGCGTGGAGTTGGCCCAGAGCGGCAGGCCCTCCGCCGGGTAGACGCTCATGCAGAGCGTGCCCTCGCGCTTGCCGTTGGTCTCCTTGCCCGCGTTGGGTGCGAAGGCCGCGTCCCAGATGAACGCGCGCGAACTGGCCCACGCGAACGTGCGCACACGCTCGGCCTTGAAGTGCCAGGTGAGTGTGGAGGGCGAGGCGGCCTCACCCTCCTTGGATGCAGCGGGCGCGGGGCGTGTCTCGGTCTTGCCGACCTCGTCGGGAGCGACGATGAGCACGGTCTCTTTGCTGGCGCGAGCCTTGTTGAGGCGCTCGATCTGCGTGTCAGTGAGCACACTCAGAGGGTTCTGCAGCACGCCCGTGGCGGCCACGATGTGCTCACGCGGCACGGTGAGGTTCACGTCAAACGACCCGAAGTCGGTGTAGAACTCCCCCTGACCCAGATACGGCAGCGTGTTCCAGCCGCGCACATCGTCGTACTTGCAGATGGCGGGGAACCACTGGGCGATCTCAAACACGTCGCCGGCCTTGGCCTTCTCGATGCCCATGCGGTCCGAGCCGTAGTCGGGCACCAGGAACGTGTACGAGACTTGAACGGCCACTTTGCCGCCGCGCGAGCCGCAGGGTTTGGGAAGGTCGATGCGCATGAGGGCATCGTGGATGCGGAAGGGGAGAGCGGTGCCCTTGTCGGGCACATCGCCGGCGAGGGTGACGGCGGTGATGTTGAAGCCGCCGCGGAAGCCGGCGCGGTTAGCGAAGCGTGTGTCGGGCTCGGTCATGCGCTCGCCGACGGAGCCGTGGCGGTAGAGGTTCTGCTCGAGGTGCAGCCAGAGATACTCGAGTTGCTCGGGCGAGTTGTTGGTGTAGGCGAGCGTGCAGGCAGCGGTGATGGTGCGGGTTGGCTCGTCGAGTGTGGCGTTGATCGTGTAGTCGGCCTGCTGCTGCCAGTAGTCCGGGCCCGGCGTGCCCGCGCCGGTGCGGAGGCGGTTGGGCGTGGGCAGGTCGAGCGCGGAAAAGATGGTCTCTTCGGCGAGCGGCCGGCCCGTGCGGAAGCCGTGCTGGGCGATGTCGTCGGGGTCCGGGCGCGGCACGCAAGAGAGAGCGGTGAGAGACACGAGCACGGCCAGGCAGGTGCGCAGCATGGCACGAGGATACGGGGCGGGATGCGGGGAGCGTGCGGCGTTGCTCGACATGCAGCCCGGCCGACATGCAGCCCGACCGTGAGGGAGGGCTCTTCGAGCCCCCGGCTTCGTTGGCGGCGGGCGACCGAGTGCGGAGCCCTCGCTGACGCTCGGGCTGCATGTGCGCACGCAGGTGTCTACACCGGCTTTCGATCCAGCAACCGGTACCCGATCGCTTCCAGCACGTCCGGGTCTTCGATCCGCTCGCGCCCGGCGAGATCGGCGATGGTGCGCGCCACGCGCCGGATCTTGTCGTAGGCCCGCGCTGACAAGCCCAGGCTTGTCATCGCCTGCCCGATCAGCGCGTGCGCCGAGGGCTGCATGGGCGCGAGTGTGTCGAGTCTGCGGCCCGAGAGCCGTGCGTTGGGCGTGGAGGCACCCTGGCGCGCGGCTTGCCGCGTGCGCGCTGCAAGCACTTGCTCGCGCATCGCCGCGCTGCTTGTGCCGCGCGGGCCGGTGGAGGCGGAGAGGTGCTTCCACGGCACGGCGGGCGCTTCCACGTGCAGGTCGATGCGATCAATAAGCGGGCCGGAGATCTTGGAGAGGTACTTCTCCATCGCGCCGCGGCTGAAGGCATCGCCGGGCATGTCCCCCTTGGGCGTCGGGTTCATCGCGGCCACCAGCATGATGTTGGCGGGAAAGCGCACCGCCGAGTGCGAGCGGGCGATAGTCACGACGTGATCTTCCAGCGGCTGGCGCAGGGTTTCAAGGACCGCGCGCGGGAACTCGGGGAGTTCATCAAGAAAAAGCACGCCGCGGTGGGCGAGAGAGACCTCCCCGGGGCGGGGCACGGCGCCGCCGCCGACGATGGCCGCGCTGCTGGCGGTGTGGTGGGGGGAGCGCACGGGCCGTGTGCTGATGAGGCCAGCGTTTGCGGGCAGTTCACCCGCGGCAGAGTAAACGCGTGTGATCTCGATGGCCTCTTCGGGCGAGAGCGGGGGCAGGATGCCGGGCAGGGCCTTGGCCATCATGGTTTTGCCGGTGCCCGCGGGGCCGAGCATGAGCAGGTTGTGGCCCCCCGCCGCGGCCACGACAATGGCCCGCTTCACGGCCTCCTGCCCTTTCACGTCGGCGAAGTCCACCTCGGCGGTGGCGGTGCTGAGGAGCGCGGCGATATCGAGCGGCGCGTGCGGGGTCGCCTCGATCTGGCCGTTGAAGAGGCCCACGACTTCTGCGAGCGTGGAGACGCCGATGGCCTCGATGCCGGGGACGACCGCGGCCTCCGCGGCGTTCTCTCGCGGCACGATGACGCCCTTGAGGCGGAGTTGGCGGGCGAGATCGGCCATGGCGATCACGCCGCGCACGGGGCGGAGGCGGCCGTCGAGTGCGAGTTCGCCGGCGAGGAGATAGTGCCGCAGGTCCAGAGGTTCGATGGGGGCTGGTGGTTCGGGCTCGTCGGCGAAGGGATCGAATGGAGCGTCGGCTGATGGTTGTGTGCGGCGCACCCCCTCCGGTCCGCCTTGGGGCGGACCACCTCCCCCACAGGGGGAGGAACGCGACGCGTGCGCGGCGGTCGTGGCCGCGCCGCGACCACGCGCGGCTGGCGTGCGTGCAGCGCTGCCAGCCGGGCGGATGACGCCGGTGCAGACGAGCAGGCCCACGGCGATGGGCAGGTCGTAGAGCGGGCCTTCTTTGCGAACCTCTGCGGGGGCGAGGTTGACGACCAGGCGGGCGGTGGGGAAGGCGTAGCCCGCGTTCACGAGGGCCGATTTCATCCGTTCGACGGACTCCTTGACCGCAGAGTCAGGGAGGCCGACGACGACGGAGGAGCCTTGGCTGACGGTGATATCAAGGTCGACCTCGACCTCGCAGTGGAGGGCGTCGATGCCTTGGAGCACGTAAGACTGGACGCGGGCGAGCATGTGCCTGGGAGGATACACGAAGGACGGTCCGCAGGCCGCCCGGTGCCTCGTCAACTGATCAACCCGCCACTCGTCAACGCCTCGGCCCGCGGCCCTGATCGCTGCGCCCTTCCCATCAGCCGTTCCACTTCTTCTCCGGCGGCCCGGTGTAGATGGAGAGGGGCCGGATCAGCCGGTTGTCGGCGTGCTGCTCGGAAATGTGGGCGCACCAGCCGGTGATGCGTGCCGCGACGAAGATGGGTGTGTACTGCGGAACGGGAATGCCCATGACGAAATACGTCATGCCGCAGGGGAAATCCACGTTGGGGTGGATGTTCTTCTTGGCGAGCATGATCGCCTGCACCTGCTCGCCGAGTTCAAACCACTTGGGCGCGGCAATGCCGCCGGGCGTGCCCGCCACGCCTGCCGCCATCTTCTTGCCCAGGTTGTGAAGGATGCCGGCGCGGTGGTCGCCGTTCTTGTACACGCGATGGCCGAAGCCCATGAGTTTGCGCTTGGTGTCGAAGGCGTTCTGCATCCACGAATCAACCTTGGGCGTGCCGATGCCCGCCGGGCCCACGTCCTTGAGAATCTCCTTGAGCATGTCCATCGCGGCCTCGTTCGCACCGCCGTGCAGCGGGCCCTTGAGCGCGGCGATGCCGCCCGTCACCGCCCCGTGCATGTCGCTGAGCGTGCCCGCGACCACGCGCGTGGTGAACGTGCTGGCGTTGAACTCGTGCTCGGCGTAGAGAATGAGCGACACATCGATCACGCGCGTCTCTTCGGCGCTGGGCTTGCGCCCTGTCATCACATACAGCAGGTTCGCGGCGTGGCCCAGGCTCGCATCTGGCGCAACCGGTGCGCGCCCGTCGATGGCGTTCTGCATGTGGCCGATGATGGTGGGGATCTTGGCGAGCAGCCGCTTGCTCTTGCGCAGGTTGGCCGCGGGGCTGCTGTCCTGGCAGTCCGCATCCACATGGCCGAGCAGCGAAACGGCCGTGCGAAGCACGTCCATCGGCACAGCGGTGCCGGCCTTCAGCGTGGCCGCCGCGTCCTTCAAGAACTGTTCGACACTCGCGGGGAGCGAACGCTCCGCGATGATCTCCTGGTTGAAGCGGTCGAGTTCCGCGGGCGCAGCCTTGTGGCCTTCGAGGAGGAGAAAGGCCACGTCCTCGAACGTGGAGTTCGCGGCGAGATCGTGGATCTCGTAGCCCCGGTAGATGAGTTTGGATTGCTCAATGGAGCAGACGGCCGTCTGCCCGCCGATGACACCTTCCAGGCCCCGCGCGAGCGCGGCGGCCTTGTCCGCGGCGGTGGTGGAGCCGGGTTTGGAGGCCGGTGTTGAGGGTGTTGCGGGCGGGTTGGCGGGTGCGGCGGTGGTCATGGAGATGCTCGTAGGGCTGCGGGCGGATGGATTGGTCGCTGGGAATCTGTCGCGGGTGGGAGGGGTGGCTCAGGCGGCGCGCCGGCCGGAGCCGCGCCCGTTCTCATGGACTTGAAGGGTTGTAACGAGGAGCAGATCGACCACCTCGAACGAGTCGTCTCGCTCGCTGCCGACGATGACCGTACGGCCCGCGCCGGTGATCGCGAGGAACTCTGGGTGCGATATCTTGAAACTGCGCCCGTCGGCCACATGTATGGTAAATGGCCGGAACGGGCGAGCCGCGTGAGTTCTGCGCAGTTGCTCGATGGTCATGGCGAATCATAGGAGGGAGTGGGTGCATTCGTGTATGCTCGCAGCCCTGCACCCCCCGCCCCCGGCGTGCCCGCCCGTACCCCTATGAACCCCATTTCCGCACTCATTGCGTCCACGGGTTTGTGCTCGGCACGGGCCTTTCTGCCCGCCTTCGCGGCCGCGTGCATGCTCCGCTTCGGGGCGGAGTATGAAGTGGTGCGCGAGGCCTCGGCCAACCTCATCGGCACGGGCAGCGTGGCGACGTGGTTCACGTCCGACTGGTGCCTGATCGTGCTGGGGGCCCTTGCCGCGCTGGAGTTCGCGGCCCAGCGCAGCCACGATGCGCGGGCGCTGCTCGCAGAGATCGATCACTACGCCAAACCGGTGATGGGCGCGGTGACAGCCTTCGGGCTCATGTCCGCATCGGATGCCGACTTTGTGAACCAGATCGCGCCGCAGCAGGCGGGCGTGATCGCGCCCGTCATGGCGCTGGTCGCCTGCGGGGCGACGTTCGCGGTCGCGTCGGCCCGCAACGCGGTGCTGGCGGTGTTGCACGATGCCGACAGCGAGAACGCGACGGGCGTGCACAGCGTGGTGGCGTGGGCGGAAGATGCGTACGCCGCGCTGGGGATGCTGCTGTTCGTGCTCTTCCCGTTGTTCATGGCGGTGGTCATCGGCCTGGGCATCGGCGTGGTGCTTCTGTTGCAGCGGCGGGCGCACGCCCGCGAGGAGGCAACGCGTGTGCCGTGCGCCTCGTGCAAGGCCCTCATCTACCGCAGCGCGATGCGCTGCCCCGCGTGCAAGGCCGCGAGCGCGGGACCCTGCTGCGTGAACTGGCTGGGCGTGGCGACGACGGTTCCCGTTGATGTGGCCGACCCCGCGGCTCACGCCTTCAGGCTGCTCACCAAGCGCCGCTGCCCGGCCTGTGCAACTCGCCTCTCGGAGCGCACGCCCAGGCAGGCGTGCACTACGTGCGCGTGCGTCGTGTTCAGCGATGCCGCGGCGGGTGTGGCAGGGCCGGGCGCCGGTACGGGTGCCGGGGGCGGAAGTGGTGCCAGCCTTCAAGGGATTGCCGCCTACGACGAGCGTCTTCGTGCGCGCCTTCTACCCACGCTCGCCATCTGTGCGCTCCTGGGCCTTGTGCCGGTGGCGGGCCTCATCGCGGGCGTGCTCTTCTATCGCGTGCACCTCATTGCTCCGTACCGGGCGTATGTGCCGCGGGCCCGCAGCCTGCTGATCCGCTGGGGCCTGCGGGTGGTGCTGTTTGTGCTGCTTGCCCTGCAGATCGTGCCGGGTGTGGGCGTGGTGCTGCTGCCGCTGATGGTGCTGCTCAACTACCTGGTTTTCCGCAAGGCGTTTTTGGGGTTGGCGGGGTGAAGAGCGGAATCACCACGGAGACGCGGAGGACATCGAGAGGCAGCACACGGGCACGCCAAAGATGGGCACAGGCGCAGAAGCGTGCAGAAGCGTGGTGCGATCTGAGAGGAGTGAGGCCGAGCCGTTCATGAACGAACCGACGCAGCCCAAGGGCGAACGAGCACCAGTCTTGGAACTTGGCCTTGAGGGTGGTGGTGCCTCGATCACCCGCACTCCGTGTGCTCCTGGTGGGTGGCAGTTCTACGTGAGTGGAAACAGTTTTGACCTCGACGAGAATGACGACGAAGTTTGGCGGAATTGGACCAAGGGACCGGTCAACACACTTCCCGAAGCACTGAGTGTGATTGCGCGAGATGGCGTTTGGGTACTCTTTCACCCGATCTCGGTGCAGGCCGAGTACCGCGAAGCCGTTTGGCAGCAGGTACAGGAACATGTGAAAGTTCTCCCTGCGGAGCGCATGCGTAGATGGTTGTCCCTCAAAGGTGATTGGGAAAAGGTTTGCGCCAGAAGCCCGTAGGCTCCTTGGCCTGCCATTCCATAACGATGCAGGGGGATTCACTCCATGCCCGATCATCCGATAGTCCCCATCGTCGACCGCGCCCTGCGAGACCTTCGCGCGTGGCTCGATTCAAATACGTGGATCGGCCGTGAGCGCGAACTCGTGAGTTTGTTTGCGTTTGGGCACCTTGTGCCGCTCGTCAGCCCCCGCTCGGTGCTGCGTTCGGCGGCTCAGATCGCTATCGAGGTTGGCGTGAAACAAACGCTTCTGGCCGACCCCACGCAGGCAAGACGCAAGGAGTACGTCTGCAAGGACCTCGTGATCTGGCCCGGGGCCTTCATGACGTGCTGGAACGGGGCAGGCGAGCCCGAGCAGGTACCGCTCGCGATTCTCGAGTGGAAGCGGGGCGGGTACCGCACGCCGCTCAGTCCCCGCAAGCCGTTCTCGCACGCTGACCACGACCAGAAGTGGCTGATGGCGTACACGAAACGCTTTCCTGGGTGCGTTGGTTACAGCGTGGCGCTCGACCGCACCACGGCGGGTGAACGCCTTCGCGTTGCCAAGATCGTCGGGGGCATCATGGGCCCGTCGGAGCCGCTGGGCCGCGATCCGACGACTGTGTGAGCGGCTGTGGGCGACACTCGCCAGACACCGTTCTGTTCAGGCCGCACTTCCGTCGCGACGGATAATCGTGGCACCCCCTCTATGATTCCCGCACCGCGTCAATTGCTTGTCCTGAGGAGCCCCACGCCATGTCCGCATCGACCACGCCCGTCATTCTCGCCGCAAAGAGAACGCCCATCGGCAGGTTCTTCGGCGGCCTGAGCAAGGTGCCCTCCCCCACGCTTGGCTCGTACGCCATCAGCGCGATCTTCGCCGAGCACTCTGGCATAAAGACGGCGGTGGATGAGGTCATCATGGGGTGCGTGCTGCAGGCGGGCGTGGGTCAAAACCCGGCGCGGCAGGCCGCGATCAAGGTCGGCCTGCCCGAGACGATCTCCGCCCAGACCGTCAACAAGGTCTGCGGGTCGGGGTTGCAGGCCGTCATGTCTGCCGCGCAGAGCATCAAGGCGGGCGACAACCAACTGGTGATCGCCGGGGGCTTTGAGAACATGACCGCCGCGCCGCACTTCGCCCGCGTGCGCGAGGGCGTGAAGTACGGCCCCGCCACCATGGAAGACCACATGGCGTTTGACGGCCTGCGCTGCGCCTTCGAGTGCTGGGCCATGGGCAACGCGGCGGACCACATCGCCCGCAAGTTCGAGGTGAGCCGCGCCGAGCAGGACCGCTTCAGCGTGCAGAGCCACCAACGCGCGGCGGAGGCGACCAAGGCCGGCCATTTCAAGAGCGAGATCGTGGCGCTCTCGGCCGAGCACTGCATGGACAAGAAGAGCCCCGGCGTGAGCGCGGACGAGGGGATTCGCGCCGACACGACCATCGACGGCATCGGCAAACTGCGAGCCGTGTTTGATAAGGAAGGGACCGTGACGGCCGCGAACGCCAGCCAGATTTCCGACGGCGGCGCGGCTCTGTGCGTGGCGAGTCTGGCGAAGGCCGAGCAAATGGGCATCAAGCCGATCGCGAAGATCGTGGCGTATCACACCAGCGGCGTGGCGCCCAAAGACATCTTCGCGGCACCCATCGAGGGCATCGCGGGCGTGCTGAAGAAGGCAGGCTTCACGGGCAAGGACATTGATCTGTGGGAGATCAACGAGGCCTTTGCCGCGCAGGTGCTGGCGAACCTCAAGGGGTTGAAGGGCCTGGGCGTGGAGATTCCCGAGAGCAAACTGAACATCTGCGGCGGCGGTGTGGCTCTGGGGCACCCGATCGGCGCGAGCGGCGCGCGCGTGCTGACGACGCTGATCCACCAGTTGCACCGCACCGGCGGCAAGCGCGGCGTGGCGGCCCTGTGCCTGGGGGGCGGCAACGCGGTGGCGATGGTGGTGGAGGTGTGACAGAGGCGTGAGGCGTGGGACGTGGGCCGTGGGACGCATCAGATCGCCTTCCCTCGGTCCTTCGTGCCTTCGTGCCTTCGTGCCTTCGTGCCTTCGTGCCTTCGTGCCTTCGTGCCTTCGTGCCTTCGTGCCTTTCCCGGTCTATCCTTCGCTTCGTCGCCGGAGAGGTGGCCGAGCGGCTGAAGGCGACGGTTTGCTAAACCGTTATACAGCCCTCAAGCTGTATCGGGGGTTCGAATCCCCCCCTCTCCGCTTTACTCAGCCTTTGCTCACGCAGGGGCTGTTTTTCTAGACCCTTGCGCGAGGCGGCACGCACCCATGGCGCCAGGCCAGCGCCGCACTGTGCCGCGGCCGCTGACGCTGTTTCGGCCCGGACTCAGCAGGGTCCATGAGCACCCCGACGCCTCAACCCGTGCTCGTGACCGGCGGCACCGGGTTCATCGGGCAGCACCTCGTGCGCAGGTTGCTTGACCGCGGTTTGGCCGTGTGGTGCCTCGCGCGGCCGCGCCAGCACGGCGACACGCGTGTGGACGTATTGCGTTCGCTCGGCGCAACCGTCGTCGCGGGCGATGTCATCGATCCGCCCAGCGTGGAACGGGCTCTGGCCGAGTCGCGTGCTGGAATGGTCTTCCACCTTGCCGGCCTCCTGCGTGCGCGGCGGTGGGGGGCCGGTTCCGGTGATTATCTGCGCGTGAACGCGGCGGGGGTCGACTGCGTTGCCGCGGCCTGCGCGGCGTGTGCCACGCCGCCTGTGCTGCTGGTCGTGTCGTCGCTCGCTGCTGCGGGGCCGAGTGTGCCGGGTGCGTTGCGTGTTGAGGGTGACCGGCCTCAGCCGACCTCCAAGTACGGCCGCAGCAAACTCGCCGGTGAGCACGCCGCGGCAAGGTTCGGGGGTGTTGTGCCCATCACCATCGTGCGTCCACCGATTGTGTTCGGGCCGGGTGATCGGGCCGTGCTCGAAATGTTCCGGTCCATTGCCCGCTGGGGCGTGCACCTCGCTCCCGGGTGGCGCTCGCACAGGGGCGAGTGTGGCTACGCGCTCGTGCATGTCGATGACCTGGTTGAGGGCCTGCTGCTCGCCGCAGAAAAGGGTGAGCGCATGGGCGAGCAGACGGACCCGCAGCGCCCGGCCGGCCGGGGCATCTACTTTGTCGCGGGCGATGAACACCCGACGTACACACAACTCGGCCACGCCATCGCCACAGCCCTTGGCCGCGAGCCACCGCTCGTGCTGCGCGTGCCCGGCCCGGCGCTGCGGCTGGTTGGCTTCGGCGGAGACGTGGTGGGGTTGATCCGCGGCTACCGCGGCACTCCCCCTTGGCTCAACAGCGACAAGGTCAGCGAAGCCCTCGCGGCAGGGGCGTGGACGTGCTCGGCCGCGAAGGCCCGTGCACAACTGGGCTGGTCGCCCGCGATGCCGCTGTTGGAACGGGTGCGCGAGACCGCCGACTGGTATCGATCCGCCGGGTGGCTGTAGCCGCCACGCTCAAAGGGCCTTGTCATAGATCCGGTACGTGTTGGTGCGTTTCGCGCCGGTGCGCTCGATGGTTCCGCGCGAGCGGGCGTTGCTCTCGAGCACCCACGAGAATTCATAACGGTCGATGGGCCACGCGGGCTTGCGTACCTCCTGCGCCGCCGCGGCACCCTGCGTGCCCGCCGCCGCGCGCACCAGGTGGTCGAGCAGCACCACGCTCAGTCCCGCGCTCTGATACCCCGGCACCATCGTCATCGCCATGGCGCGTGCGCGGGTGATGCGGCGTCGCCCGCCCAGCAGGCGCAGGAACCCAAGCGGGAAGAGCCTGCCGTTGAGAGTGCGGAAAATCTGGTTGTAATCGAGCAGCGCGAGGAGCGCCCCGATGGGCTTGCTGTCGATCTCCGCGAAGATCGCGAACTCGGGCACGATCACGTGCCGCATCTCGCGAGCGATCTGCCCTGCCTCGCGCGGCTGGAGCGGCGTGAAGCCCCACGTCCCGTCCAGCGAGCGGTTGTAAATGTCCAGATACGTCTCGATCTCCTGCCGGAACCTGCGCGCATCCATCGGCCGGATCACGAGGTCCGTCCGCTCCAGAGCCGACAGCACCGCGGGTTTGTAGCGCTCCACCAGTTTGGCCAGCAGGGGCAGGTCCATCTCGTAGGCGTACAGGTCCTGAGACTTGGCGAAGCCGCACGCCTCTAGCAGTGCCCCGTAGTACGGCGGGTTGTACGTCATCAGGAAGCACGGCGGGCGATCGAAGCCGTCTACCAGCAGGCCGCAGGTGTAGTTGAGGGACGGGTTCACCGGGCCGCGCACGGCCGTCATGCCGCGCTGGCGGAGCCATGCTTCGCCGGCCGCGAACAGTGCGCGGGCAACGGCCGCGTCGTTCACACACTCAAAGAAGCCGAAGAAGCCAAGGCGTTCGTCGTACTTGGCGTTGTGCACGTGGTTCACGAGCGCGCCAACGCGGCCAACCGTTCGGCCGCCGCGCTCCGCGATGAGCGTGACACCCTCCGCGTTGTCGTAGAACGGGTGGCGGCCACCCCTCCAGTTCCGCCAGCCGAGCAGTTCCCGCTCCTGCGCGAGGATCGGTGGCACCCAGTTGGGGTCGCGCCGCGAACCCGGAGGGTCGTAGATGGCCCACGGCAGTCGCTGGAAGCGGCGACGGTCGAGCCACGAATCCACCGGTCTCACCACCACAGGCGCCCTCATGCCGGTGTCCCCTCCAGCACGCCGCGGCAGACACGGGCGATGTTCGCGGCCGATGCGCCACCGTTCTGCACCGGCATCAGCCGCTGCATCTCGGCCATGTCCACGTCCGAGTACGTCTCCTTGCCAAGGGCCAGACCCACGAAGGCCGTGGAGGAGAACCGCGTCACCAGCACATCGCAGTTGGCGATCATCTCCTCCGCGCTGCCGGTGGTGAACACCAGCGCCCCGGGCGCGTGCGTGTGGATCTCGCGAACCGCCCGCGCGGCGTTCTCGTTGGGGTGCAGTTTGAAGATCAGCGGCCGGCCCCGTGCAATCTCCACGGCCCGATGGATGAACGCGACCCGGTCCTCGCCGCGAAACACCTCGCGCAGCGGCGACGTGCAGATCAGCACAAAGTGCCTGTGGGGGAACGTGTTCGTGCGATACCGCTCGCAGTCGTCAAAGTTCGGGATGCCCGTGGCGACGACCTTCTCTGGACGCGCTCCCTTACGGATAAAGAAGTCGCGGTAGCCCTCGCTGGCCACGCAGAACGTGCGATACGCGTCGCTCAGGCCCGTGGCCGCGGTGCCCGCGAGCCACAGAGGAAGAAAGCAGAAGCGCGTCACCAGCCGGAAGGCAACGGTTTCGGGGTCGGTGATCCCCTCCTGCACCAGCACGATTGCGCGGCCGCGGATGTTCCGCTGCATGTACACGTCCGAGCACGTGAGCACCAGGTCGTACGGACCATTCTTGCCGCCGTAGTCAATGCTCAGCGCGTGCGATTCCAGGTACGCGCGGCAGCGGCTCGCAAGTTTATCGCCGATGATCGTGAACTCCATCCAACCCAGCCTGCGATAGACCTCGTCGATCCCGTCGCAGTAGTACGGCGTGAAGGCCTGCTCGTAGTCGGCCAAGTGTCGCGAGATCTGGTGCATCTGCGTGGTCTGATTCATCGAACCGCAGATGAAGAGGATGCGTGTGCGCATGAACGTTCACCACTCGCCGCGGGTTCGCGGCACGCCGCCCAGACCGCCTTCACGCCTCCCGGCCCCATCGCGTCACCAGCGCGCCCGCGACAAACACCACGGCCGCCACGCCTGCGCTGATCGCGGCGCACCGTGCCGCGCCCGCGTGATCGAGGAAGATCATGGCGGCGCGGAGCCCCTCGTTCACGTAGTAGAGCGGAAGCACGCGGGCCACCCTCTGCAGAAAGCCGGGCATCATCTCAACGGGGAAGAACGTCCCCGAGAGGAACATCATGGGAAAAAGGAACGCGTTGGCCGCCGCGGCGGCGCTCTCGGCCTCCTTGGCGATGGGCGTGAGCAGCATGCCGATGCCGACGAACACGAAGACCGCGAGCACGATGTACACCGGCAGCCAACCGTTGATGTTGAGGCGGACGTTGAATACGAGATAGGCCACAAGCAGGATGGAGCCCGTGGAGGCTGTGGCGAGGATGAGTTGGTAGAGGATGTTGGAGAGCAGCCAGTCGGCCCGGGTGATCGGCGTGGTCGCCAGTTTGCGCAGCACGCCCTTCTGCCGCAGTTCCGCGTTCATGTTGAGCGCCCCGGAGAGGCTCGACGTCATCACCGCCATCGCGATGATGCCGGGCACGAAGAACTCGATGAAGCGGTACGGCGTGCTCAGGATCGACCGGGCCGTCAGCGTCAGCCGCGGCGGCGAACCGGCCAGCCGCTGGTTCATCGCCGCCACCACGGCGCCCAGGTGGTGCACCTTCGTCGGCGCGGAGGTCGAACTGGGGTCGTACACGTACGTCAGGTCGGCCGCCGCGGCGGTATCGCCCGTCGCGAGGCGGGCGTACGCGTCCGCCACGCCGCGCGGGATCACGAGCAGGAGCGTGAGTTTGTGCTCTTTCGCGTATTGAACAGCGTCGGCATCGGTCGGCACCGGGATGGTGTTGAACAGGCCGTCGCCAGCGAGGGCCTTCACGAGTTCCGCGGAGACCACACTCTGATCCAGGTCCTGCACGGGCAGGTCAAAGTTGAGCCGCTCCGGCTTGGTGAAGATCGCGCCGAAGACCAGCACGAGAATGACCGGGAACGCCAGCGTGAAGAACATCGCCGAGCGCTCGCGGCTCAAACTCCTGAGCCGCATCACCAGATTGGCGGCCACGATCCGCAGCGTCATGCGGCGGCTCCGTGCGCGAGTGTCAGCGTGGCTTCGCCTTCGCGCAGGGCCACGCCGGTCAGGCTGAGATACACCTCCTCAAGATTGGCCTTGCGCACATCCACGCCCGGCAGCGGCAGGCCCGCACCCTTGATGCCACTGAGAATCTCCAGCACCGCGCCCGTGTCCGGCACGCGCAGCGTGGCGTTGCCGCTCTGGTCCGGCGCGATGTCCGCCTTGAACGGCCGCAGCGCGTCGAGGGTGCGTTGATCCACCGCCTTCAGCGTCAGGGTCAACCACGTCGCGTGGCGTTCGATCAGCGCCTCCGGCGAACCAACCGCCACCAGTTGCCCCTTGCGAATGATGGCCACCGTGTCGGCAAGCAGTTCCGCCTCTTCCATGTAGTGCGTGGTCAGGAACACCGTCTTGCCGCGGCGCTTCAGGCCCAGCAGCACGTCCCACACCGCGCGGCGTGCGTGCGGGTCCAGCCCCGTCGTCGGCTCGTCCAGAAACACCACCTCGGGGTCGTTCACGAGCGCGATGGCGATCCCCAGCCGTTGCTGCAAGCCCCCGGACAGGTTCTTGAACAGCACGTCACGCTTCTCGTGCAGACTGGTGACGGCCATCAGGCCCTCAATGTCCGCCGCCGCGGCGTTGCCGAACAGTGCCGCGTAGTACCGCAGGCTCTCCGCAACCGTCAGGCGATCAAACGAACTGAACCCCTGCGGCAACACGCCGATGCGCGGCACAATGTCGCGCTTGCGTGTGGCCACGTCCATCCCCAGCACCAGCACCCTGCCCGCCGTCGCTCTGCGCACCGTCTCGATGATCTCCACGGTCGTGCTCTTGCCCGCGCCGTTGGGCCCGAGAAACGCGAACACCTCTCCACGCCGCACCGTGAACGACACGCCGTTCACAGCGGCAAGGTCGCCGTACCGCTTCGTCAGCCCCTCCACCACCACGGCGTGTTCATCGGCGTTGTGCATGGCATCGGGCCCAGGGGTGCTCGTCACAGTTTGGCCAGTTCGTCGGCCACAGCGCTCACGGCGTCGCGGACCTGCGCCTCGGTGTGATTGAGGGTGATGAAAAACCGCAGGCGGGCCGAGTGCTCCTGCACCGCCGGGGGCAGGATCGGCTGCGCGTTGATGCCACGGTCGAACAACGCCCGCGCCAGCCGCAGGCTCTTCACCGAGTTGCCGATGATGATCGGGATCACCGGCGTGCCCGCCGCCGTGCCGGTGTTCAGCCCGCCGGCCTTGGCCAGCGCCAGAAAGAGCGCGGCCAACTCTCGCAGCCGCCCGACGCGCTCCGGCTGTGCCCCCAGCGTGTGCAGCGCCGCCAGGGCCGCCGCGGCGTTGGGCGGCGACAGCCCCACGCTGTACACAAACCCCGGCGCGGTGTACGCGAGATACTCGACCAGTTCAGCCGACCCGGCGATGTAGCCGCCGCAACTCGCCAGAGACTTGGAGAGCGTGCCCATCCACAGGTCCACATCGGCGCGCAGCACGCCCCAGTGCTCGCCGATGCCCCGGCCGGTGGAGCCCATGGTGCCCAGCGAGTGGGCCTCGTCCACCAGCATCAGCGCCCGATGCTTCTTCTTGATCGCGATGAAACGCGGCAGGTCCGGGTAGTCACCGTCCATGCTGTACACACCCTCAATCGCGATCAGCACGCGCCGGTACCGGTGGCGGATGCCCGAGAGCAGCGCGTCCAGCGCGCTCGCGTCATTGTGCGCGAAGGCCCGCCGGGTCGCGCCAGAGAGTTGAGCGCCCTGAAGGATGGAGTTGTGCGCCAGCGCGTCGTACACGATCAGGTCCTCCGGCCCCAGCAGGTGGCCGATGGTCGTCACGTTCGTGGCGTGGCCCGAGACAAACACCAGCGCCGACGCCGTCCCCAAGAACGCCGCCAGGGCTCGCTCCAGATCGCGGTGCACCTGCTTCTCGCCCGAAACCAGCCGGCTCGCCCCGGCGCTGGTGCCGTAACGGTCGATCGCCGCCTTCGCCGCGGCCGCGACGTGCGGATGGTGGGCCAGGCCGATGTAGTCGTACACGCAGAAGTTGACCAGGTCGCGCCCCGCGATGCGCGCATAACACGCCGACGATGTGCCGCCCTCATCCACGCGAAAGTACGGGTTCTCGCCCGCCACGGCCTTCACCATGTGCTCGTAGCGCTTCAACTCGGCGTACTCGGCGAAGCGCACGAACTCGCACTGTTCGCTTCCCACGCTCTCCACCCTCCCGTGCAGCGTGTCAGGCGCTGGAACATCATGCAGGTGCTGTTGCACGGCGTGGGCCAACTCACCCAGCGTCTGCGCGGCGTTGAAGTCCGTGTCGGGAATGCGACACCCGAACGTCTTCTCGAGCGTTGCCGCCAGTTCCACGCGCTGCAGTGAATCCAGCCCCAGCGCCGCCAAGGGCGTGTGGGGTGTGACGTCTGCCAGGGCCGCGCCGCCCACCGCGAGCGCGTGCTGGCAGACGGTGGCGAGCACGTCTGATTCGCTGCGGGCACCCGCGACACGCGCATCCTCGCCCCGCTCGCCCGTCGCAGGGGCCGACTGGTGTTGCGCCAGAACGCTGAGTTCGCCCGCCAGCAACGCCGCGCGGCAGGCGCGGCGCTGCACCTTGCCGCTGGACGTTCGGGGGAGTGTGCCCTGGCGCACCAGCACCACTGCCTCCAGGCCAATCCCGTGCTCCTCCACCACGGCCCGGCGAGCCGCCGTGATGACGGGCACGGCGTCCACGTCCGCGTCACGCGCAACCTCATGAACCAGCGCCAGGCGCTGCCCGGCATCGTCCAGTGCGAAGCACGCGCTCAGTCCCTCTTGCAGCCGCGCGTGGCTCTGGCGGGCTGTGGCCTCCACATCCTGTGGGTGCAGGGTTCGCCCGCGGATAATCAGCATGTCGTCGGCGCGGCCCACGATGTGGAGTTGGGTCTCAACCACAAAGCCCAGGTCTCCGGTGCGCAGGAACGGACCCTCGCCCGTGTCGCTCAGGTGCGCGTTGAAGCACGCGCGGCTCGCGTCCGTTTTGCCCCAGTACCCCAGCCCGACCGACGGCCCCGACACCCACACCTCGCCCACACGCCCCGGGCCCGCCGCGGCGAGCGTCTGCATGTCCACGATGGTCATGCGCCCATCGCCGACCCTCGACCCACAGGCCACGAGCCTGCGCGCGCCCACGGCGTTTGCCTCCACCAACTCCACGCGGTTATGGGCCAGCGCGTTGCCGTCGAACGTCCTCGCGGCCGCGCCGCCGCCACGCTCACCGCCGGTCACCAGCAGCGTCGCTTCCGCGAGGCCATAACACGGATAGAACGCGCTGGCCTTGAACCCGCACGGTGCGAACGCCTCTGCGAAACGCTCCAGCGTCTCGGCCTGCACGGGCTCGGCCCCCACGAAGGCCAGACTCCAGCAGGAAAGATCGAGCGTGGCACGCTCGGTGGGCGTGGTGCGCCGCACGCACAGGTCGTAGGCAAAGTTCGGTCCGCCCGAGATCGTTGCCCCGCCCGTGCTGATCGCCGTCAGCCAGTCCATCGGGCACCGCAGAAAGGCCGCTGGCGACATGAGCGCACACGGAATGCCCGCCAGCAGCGGCTCCAGAATGCCCCCAACCAGCCCCATGTCGTGGTACGGCGGCAGCCAGCACACGCCGCTGTCCTGCCCAACCTCAAACGCCGCGTGGATGGCGCGGCTGTTCTCCACCAGGTTCGCGTGGCTCAGCATCACGCCCTTGGGCTGGCTGGTGGAGCCCGAGGTGTACTGGAGCATGGCCAGCGCTTCGGGCGCGCGGTCCGGTGCAGTCCATCGCTCAGCCCACGCCGGCGGAACTTCGTCGGTTGCAAGCCACAAGGTGGACGGGCCCGTGCGGGTCTGGTCGGTTCCACAACGGGCCGTGCCGCGGTGCTGGGCCACGCCCGCACCGGTGCTCAGCACCACCCGCGCATCCGCATCCGCCACGATCGCGTGAAACCCCTCCAGTGTTCGCCGCCGCGGCGGGCACGTGGGCACCGCCACGCACCCGGCGTACAAACACGCGAAGAACCCGATGATGAAGTCCAGTCCATGCGGGTACGCAAGCACCACGCGCTGCCCGGCAAGGTTCATGCCCTGCAAGCGCGCGGCAACCGCCCGGGCCCGCTGATCGAGTTGTGCGTACGTCAGCACGTCGGCGCAAGCGTCACTACAAAGGAACGAAAACGCGACCTGGTCCGCCCGCTCCCGGGCGTGGCTCCGCAGCGCGCTGACCAGATCGCGGTGAACCCGGAGATGACGGGCATGCACCCCTGCGTGAGCCGACATGACTTGCTTCCATGAACCTGCACACGGCACCGCCGGCGGTTCGTTCGCCATCGGCAAGAGCCTCCGGCACGAAGCATGGTTGCGATTGAGCCGCGCACGGGCCACGCGGAAACTTCCCCGTTCGTTGCGGTCACGCGGCCCGCGCTCCCCCCGTTTGCTTCCCCCCAGGGCGGTTCTCGCCCCGCCAAACCGGTCTATTGCGTCGTGAGCGGATACCATCCCGCCAGACTGTTCCCGCCTGCGTCTTTTCGTGCCCGGCAGGAGCCGGGCACGCCCGAGCGCGGGCAGGAAGGCAGGGGGGAGACGTGCGTTGGGGCGGTAGCTCAATTGGTAGAGCACTAGCTTTGCAAGCTAGGGGTTGAGAGTTCGAGTCTCTTCCGCTCCACTTTGTACAACCCGACACGCCGCGCGGTCGGGGCGTGGGCCTCAAGGCTTTGGCGCTGGGTCCGCCTGTTCCCCGACCCTCACCAGCGGGCGCAGTCGGTCGAGAGTCTTCGGACCGATCCCCTTCACGCGCGTCAGGCTCTCCACGGTCGCGAACGGGCCGAACTGCTCGCGGCTCTCGATGATGCGCCCCGCCAGCGCGGGCCCGATCCCGGGCAAACTCTCCAGTTCAACGCGGCTCGCGGCGTTGAGGTCGATCCGTGACGTGAGCGATGCCCCGGCCACCGGTGCAACCGATGATGGCGACGCGCTCTCAGGAGCGCGGACTGACGCGCCGGCAGACGCAGCATCCAGCGGGAGCGAGGCCTCTGCCGCGGGGCCACCCGTGGACAGCCGCCCAAGGCCCAGCCACAACCCCAGCGCGGCCAGCGACGCGAGCACACCCACCGCGAAAAACTTCGCAGCCCCGCCCGTCCAGTCTGCCTGTCTGGTTGCGTTCATGGGCCTCCAGGCCTCCAGCCCTCGCCCCTCGCCCCTCGGCCCTCGGCCCTCGGCCCTCGGCCCTTCCACTCAACCCAGAGCCGCGGCACCCGCGATGATCTCCGACAGTTCCGTCGTAATCTGGGCCTGCCGCGCACGGTTGTAATCCCGCGTCAGCAGTTTGCGCATCTTGCCGGCGTTGTCGGTCGCGGCCTTCATGGCGATCATCCGGGCCACGTGCTCGCTCACAATCGCATCGTTGAAGCACTGAAACAGCGTCGCCTTCACCGTGGCGGGCAGCAGGTCGCCCAGCAACTCCTCAGCCGGCGGGCTGAACTCGTAGAGCGTCGCGTAGGTTCCCGGCGTGCCGCCGCCGGTTCCACCGGGCTTCTTGTCCGCCGCGGGCGGTTGGGGGGGCTTGAGGGGGAGCAGTTGCACCGTCTCGGCGGTCTGACGGCCGGGGCTGTGGAACTTCATGTACACGATGCGAACCGCCGACACCTCGCCGCTGATGAACCGGTCGATGTAGGACTGTGCCAGCGTCTCGATCTTCTCGAACGTGGGCTTGTCGCCGAAGGCGTGCTGCTGCGCCACCTTCAGGCCGTTGTACTTCATGAACGCGGCACCCTTCTTGCCCACGAGTTCCAGCCGCCCGTCCTTGGCCGCGGGCGTCGCGCGAAAGTGCACCATCGCCCGCCGCAGCACAGAAGAGTTGTACGGTCCGCACAAGCCGCGGTCAGACGTGATGACGAGTGTGAGTTCAACCGGCTGGCGCTTCACGCCCTCGGGCCCGGAGATCAGCGGGTGGCTCAGGTCGCCGGCGGTCGCGGCCAGTTCGGTCACCAGGCCGAAGAGGCCCTCGGTATAGGGCTTGGTGGCCGTGGCCGCGGCTTGGGCGCGGGCAAACTTGCTGGTGGCGATCATCCGCATCGTGTTGGTGATGCGGCGGATGTTGCCGACGGCCTTGATGCGCTTCTTGATCTCGCGGGTCTTGCCCATAGGGAGGGGAGTTTAGACTGGTGGCACGCCGCTTTCACGCCGCCTGGGTGGCGAGGAGCAACGGGTTGTCAGGGAATGGAACAGCCCGGGCTGAGGGGGCATCCTAAAACTGTGCATGCTGACCGGTCCTGCCCCGCCTGCCTGGCTTGCGTCCTTGCCGTTCATCGTGTCTTTGCTCGTGGTTGCCTGGCTGGTCCTCGTCCGTCCGATGCGTGCGCAAGTGGCGAGGACGGTAGCGACTTGTTTGGCTTGCGGTTACCCCTTGGCTGGCCTCCCGCTGCCACGCATATGCCCCGAGTGTGGTGCCGTGTATGGCAACGGTTTGCCCACCGTTCCCGCAATGTGCTGGGACTGGCGGCGTTGGTGGGTCGGTCCTGCGGTGTTGGCCTTGACCGTCGGATTCGCGGAGTTGGCGGCTCGCGGGATCGCAGCATGCTGGTACTTGATCGCCAGAAGCGCCTATCCGCAGCAGCCAAACCTGTGGGTTGGCGCACATGAGGGCCAGTCGCTGCAGAGCGTGTCGATCTTCCGCGGCCTGATCTATGTCTCGACGGTGGCATATCTGGCTGCATGGCCTTTGGCGCGTCCCGCTCGCCTTATCGCGGCGGGCGGTGTACTAAGCGGCGTTCTGTTTACTGCGAACCTCATCTGGCTTCCCGTCTGTTGGTCGCGCGGCGCGAGGGAGTTTGCGCCCATGCCTTGGTGGCTCTACGTCCTTTGCATTGCAGGCGCGGCGTTCTTCGCGCAAAGGATTGTGTCGCGCAAAGCACTCGCTTTCCAGCAAAGTACACCGTATCCGAAGTAGTCGTGAGCCCGAATTCCGCGGCACCCACAAACCGCCGACACTGTTCATCGCTGAAGCGGTCCAGTTCCGGGAACGCACGCCAGACTTTGCTGCGCGGCAGCCGCATTGCAGGGGACTATCCGTGTTGCGTGGTGCCGGAGTTCCCCGGAAGGTGGGACATGGCGGTCGCCGCGGCGACCGCCCCACCAGGCCGTTCGTTCACATAGCCCCCCCGCTGACGCTCGGGGCGCGTTGAGCCAGTCGCGCCACCAGCAGGCCCGAACCCCCGCTCCTCCCCCACGATGTACAGCGGCCGGTTCTGCACCGTCTTGTGGATGATCCCCACGTACCACGCCAGCGTGCCCAGCAGCGTGAGTTGCACGCCGCCAAGAAAGAAGATTCCGCACGCCAGCATCGCGTACCCCTCGGAGGGCATCTTGAAGAACACCTTCTGGATCACGACCATCGCGCTCACGGCCAGGGAGAGGGCGGTGACGAACAGACCGATCCAGATCATGCTGCGCAAGGGCGCAAGGCTGAACGCGCACAGGGCCTCGAACGAGAGCCGCAGCAGTTTGCTGAAGTTGTACTTGGTCTCGCCCGCGTGCCGCGCATCGCGGTCGTAGAGCACGGGCTCCTGCCGGAAGCCGACCCACGACACCAGCCCGCGGATGAAGCGCGGGTTCTCACGGATCTCGCGCAGCGCCAGCACCACGCGCCGGTCCATAAGGCGAAAGTCGCCCGTGTCACGCGGAATCTTCACCTCGCTCACCCGGTGCAGCAGGCGATAGAAAATGAACGCCGAGGCCTTCTTGAAGAGCGTCTCGCCCTGGCGCTGGCGGCGCTGCGCATACACCACATCCACACCCCGCCGCCACGAAGCCAGCATGTCCGCCATCACCTCGGGTGGGTCTTGCAGGTCCGCATCGATCAGCACCACCGCATCGCCTTCGGCGTGGTCCAGCCCCGCCGTTGTCGCCAGTTCGTGCCCGAAGTTGCGCGAGAGCGACACGTACTTCACGCGCGCATCCTGCCGCGCCAGGTCGCGCATCACCTCCAGCGTTCCGTCGCGGCTGCCATCGTTGATCAGTATCAGTTCCCACTGGCCCACCGTCCCCGCGCTCACGCATCCGTCCAGCACCGCCGCGACGCGCCTGTGCAGCAGGGCCAGGTTCTCCGCCTCGTTGAACGCCGGCACGATCACGCTCACGAACGCCGCGCCCGCGCGTTCAGGAACCGCCGCGCCCACGCCCGGCTTGGCCTCCGTAATCACCGCAGCCGGAGTGTCAGCAGTCTCGCCCATCGCCTCATCTTAGGAATCACCCCGCACACCCGCCCCGCTGCGTGCACGCCCACGGCTCCGATAACCCGTGTCCACTGCCCCCGCCCATCACCTTGCGGGGCCGGTCGCAGAGGCACGCGAGCCACGCGAGCGCCCGCTCGCCGTGCCCGATGCACCCTGCCCCAAGCGCGTCCGCCAGTTGGCAATCGCCTGAAAGTCCGACAGGTCATACTTCAGCGGCGTCACGGTGATGTTCCCCGCGAACAGTTCCTGCACATCGCTGCCGGGCGCGGTGCCGTGGAAGTCCATGGGCGAACCGCCAGACCAGTAGTACGTCTCACCCAGCGGATTTCTATTCTTGGTGTACGCGTCGACCAAGCCGTGGGTGTTCATGGGGCAGATTCTGATCGGCGGCGTCTTCCCCTCGCGCTCCGTGGCTGGCACGTTGATGCTCAGGCACGTGTGCGGCGGCAGCAGTTTGCGTAGTTCCTTCGCGCTCGGCCGCCCGATCAGCGCCTCGATCGCCGCGCGCGCGTGCCGCGCCGCCACGTCATACCGCGGCCTCCCCCTGCCGATGTGCACGCTCACCGCGATCGCCGGCACACCCAGAAACGCCGCCTCAAGCGCGGCTGCGCACGTCCCCGAATACAGCACGTTGATCCCGATGTTCGCCCCCTGATTCATCCCCGATATCACCAGGTCCGGCCTCGCCCGCTTCCCGAACTTGGCGGGCCAGAGCGTGGCCAGCCCCAGTTTCACGCAGTCCGCCGGGCGGCCATCCACGGCGATGCCCACCATGCGGTCGTTCACCGGCACCTCCTTGGTGATCAACGGCTGGCGGAACGTGATGCCGTGGCCCGTGGCAGACTGCACCGTGTACGGGGCGATCGGCAGCACCACATCGGCGAAGGGGGCGCCGAAGTGGCCGCCGTGGTCGATCAGGGCATCGTGCATGGCCTCAATGCCCGCCGCGTCGATGCCGTCGTCATTGCAGAGGAGGATCTTCATGGGGGCAGAGGATACGAGGCCCCTGTCGGGTTGGCCTTTGCTTGGTGATTGCTCCTTCTGCATCTTCTCCCAAGTCTCGTGGCACAGCCTTGCAGGCTGTGTCCTACCCAACCTCCCGACGCGCGCGCGCCCCGTTTCGCAAGGTATGGAGGCACAGCCTGCAAGGCTGTGCCTCGAGGATGAGCAGGCTCTCGGCACACAACTCGATGATGATTGCCGGCAGTGGGAGGGATCAACCAGCCCGCGGCGTGCGAATAGGCAGGTGCCAGCCGCGGGCCGTTTGTGGCCGGGGTGGCCCTATCGTCATGCTGCGGCGGCATGACGAGCCAATGGCGCGGCGGGTGTGGTCGAGGGCAGGGCTTTCTGTTTTCAGGAGCGGTGTATGGCGACGGCACGGTGCGGCAGGGCGGCGGTCGGGGGGCGAGCGTGGCCGGCGATCGCGCGGGCTTTCACGCTCGTGGAGGTGCTCGTGGTCCTCATCATCATCGGCACGGTGCTGGCGATCCTGCTCCCTTCACTGGCCACCACGCGCCAGGCCGCCAAGAAGGTCTCGAGCCAGGCCCTCATGAACAACCTCGCCGCGGCCACCAGCCAGTTCATCACCGATCGGCGCGAGTCTCCCGGCTACTTCACGCCCGTGGAGATGGGTGCCGCGGCCAACTCAGCACCCAGCGACTCAGCCGGGTCGCAGCGGGGCTTCGGTGCGATCCAGAACATCATGATCGACCTGGCCGGCGGCATCACCGCCGCCCCGCAAGACGGCGTGCAGTTGCTGGAGGTCGGCCCCACGGCCTCCGCCTCAGTCGTGATCGACCTCGCCCAGATCGGCGGCTCTGGCGCAGGCAGCGGGAGCGCGGCTTCCAACAAGGCCTATTTCACCCCCGCCCGCCAGTTCTTTGAACCCCAAGGCAACGCACAGATCGCCTCAGACTCCGGCAACCGGCGCAATCGGCTTCTGCCCACGCTCATTGATGCCTTCGGCCAGCCCATCCTCGCGTGGGCCCAAGACGAGCGTGGTCAGAGCGTGGCCACGTGGGCTGCGCTCGACAGTTCAACCGTGGCGAAGTACTACTGGGCCGCCAACGGCTGCTACCTGAACTCCACGGCATTGGGCAAAGCCGTGGCCAATCAGTCCGGCGACACCAACTACGACCGCCCTTCCAGCCTCATCGGCGGTGGCGGTACCACGTTCGATGCCGATCAGGTTCAGTCCTCGCTCATGGCCCTGCTGGGCCACCCCGCCTTCCCCTCCCCCGCGATGCAAGATGCCCTCGGCGGAGGTTTCGCCGGTTCGCAAATCCCGCTCCCCGGCGCTGCCCGCGGCCAAGTGGTCTACCACTCCGCAGGCGCAAACGGTGTGTATCTGGGCACCTTTGAGCGGGGCGGAAAGGCCGCCCTCGAAGATAACGCGACACGCCCCCCGGCCAAGGCCGCACGCTACTCCGGTGGCTACGACCCGATGCTCGACTTCGACGACATCGTGGTGCCCGCCGGAAACTGACGCGTTCGGCTTGCGCAATCTTTGCGTACACTCCCCTTCCCGCGGCAAACGCGGGTTACGAGGGAGTTGCCATGTTCCAATCGATCACGATGGCGGATGCTGGCACGCAGGGCGTGCTGGTTTTCGGTGCCTTTGCCGACCAACCCCTGCACGAGAGCGCGGCCAAGCACGATGTGGGCGGCCTGATCGCCGCCGCGGTCGCACGCGCTGAGTTCGGCGGCAAGAGTGGGTCCATCGCGGAGGCCTTCCTCCCTGCCCCCGAGGCGGAGGGTGGTAAGAAGGACAAGAAGGCCAAGAAGCACCCCGCCAAAGCCACGCGTGTGCTGGTGGTGGGCTTGGGGAAGAAGGACAAGTTCAAGCCCGGCGAGTTGCGAACCGCGGCCGCCGCGCTCGCCAAACGCCTGCACGCGGCCAAGGAACCCGGCGCGGCGCTCCATCTTGCAGGCGTGCTCGAAGGCGTGAAGGCTGATCTTGATGCGTGCGGGCAGGCCCTGGGTGAGGGCTTCGGCCTGATCGGCTGGGATGCCAACCAGTTCAAGGGCAAGGGCACCGAGAAGGACAAACTCGAACGCCGCCCGCTCGCCCTGAGCGTCAAGAGCAAGCAGATGGCCGCCGCGTTCGAGCGCGGCTTGGGCATCGCCGATGCCGCCAACCTCACACGCACGCTCAGCGAGACACCCCCCAACATCGCCACGACCGGCTTCATGGCCGACCAGGCCCGCGCCCTGGCCAAAGAGTGCGGCCTGGGCTTTCAGGTGTTCGCGGGCAAGGAGTTGGAACGCGAGCGCCTCGTGGGCCACGTGAACGTCGGCAAGGCCAGCGAGAACAAGCCCTGCATGATCCGCCTCGAATACACGCCCAAGAAGGCCAAAGACAAGGCCAAGCCGGTGGTGCTTGTGGGCAAGACCGTGACCTACGACACCGGCGGCCTCTCCCTCAAGATCAACAACGGCATGGTCGGCATGAAGCGTGATAAAGACGGCGGCTGCGCCGTGCTGGGCGCAATGAAGGCCATCGCCACCGTCATCAAGCCCAAGGTGCCCGTGGTCGCCATCCTCTGCTGTGCTGAAAACTCCATCTCCGAAGAGGCGTACCGCCCGGACGATGTGCTGACCTACCGCAACGGCGTCACCGTCGAGATCACCAACACCGATGCCGAGGGGCGGCTTGTGCTGGCCGATGGTCTCTGCTGGGCCTGCGAGAAGGAGCGGCCGCGCTGCATCATCGACTTGGCCACGCTCACCGGCGGGGTGGTGGTGGCCTTGGGCGATGTCTTCTGCGGCATGTTCTGCGAGGATGACGACCTGCGTGCCAAGGTGGAAGCCGCGGCCAAGGCCACCGGCGAGCACGTCTGGCGGCTGCCGCTCAACGCCGAATACCGCGAGCAGATGAAGAGCCCCGTGGCCGACATCCTCAACTCCAACCCCAACCGCAAGGCCCACCCCGTGCAGGGCGCGGCGTTCCTCTCCTACTTCGTCGATGACAAGGTGCCCTGGTGCCACCTCGATATCGCCGGCGTGCACGCCGTGGAGAAGGACACCGGCCCGTTCGTGAAAGGCCCCACGGCCTGGGGCGTGCGCCTGCTGGCGGAGTTGATCGGGGCGATGTGAGGGCCGGTGCTTCGATGCCCTGTGCCGAGGCCTTCGCCTCTATTTGACCACTTGCGATTTGGTCATTTGGCCCTTTTTCCGAATGACCCCAGCGGGGTCCGAACACTTCACGGACGCTAAGGCGAAAACGCGAGTTTCTGGACAAGGCGACGCAAAATCCGGCGCACTTGGCGGCGATTCCGGCCCCTGCTCGCCCGTTCCGGCCCCTGCTCACCCGGCCCCCACTCCGCCCACCGACCCGGACCTCGCGGCACTCGTGGCGGCATGGCCGCGCCTGCCCGCGGCACTCCGGGCGGGCATCGTGGCGATGGTCAAGGCCACCGGCGGGGAGGGGGCGCGATGAACACACCGACACCAAACGGGCGAGACGGCTCGGGCCGCTTCGCACCCGGCAACACCGGCGGACCCGGCAACCCGCACGCGGCCAGCGTGGCACGGCTCCGCGCGGCCATGCTGGGAGCCGTAGAGGCTGGCGACGTGGCGGACGTGGTGAAGGCCCTCGTGGCGCTGGCCAAGGGCGGCAACGTGGCCGCGGCCCGCGAGGTGCTGGACCGCACGCTCGGCAAGGCCGAAGCCCTCGACCTGCTCGCCCGGCTCGAAGCCCTCGAAGACCGCATCGGCAACCCTGCCAGCGCGCACACGCCCGCCCCGGAGTAGCCCGCCAATGACCACGCCCCGTGCCCGTATCGACCGTCTAGAACGCACCACGGCCCGGCCCGGTGGCCAGTGCCCGGCGTGCCCGGCCATTGGCTACCGCTTCACCACCCCGCCCACGGCGGATGAACTCGCGGCCCTGGCACCCGATGACCGGCCCCCGCCCGAAACGTGCCCGCGGTGCGGCAAGCCCGCCGGGGCGGTTTATGTGTTTGAGGTGCTGGCAGATTGGCGGGGGATGGTGGGTGTGTAGACTGGCCGCGGCTGGCCCGCGTTCGCGGTAGTGCCGGGGCTTTATCATCGAGAGGCAGACCAGACCGTGCCGGGTGCGCTTGATCCATCCGACCTCGACCTGCTCACGCGGCTCTCTCGCCGATACGGACAGACCGCGGAGAACCTCGCCCAACTCCGCCGCTTCGAGGCGCTCGGCTTGCTGCAAACCGGCAGCACGGCCGAACGGCTCTCGACACTGCGAGACGTGGCGGAACTCAAGGCCGCACTCAAATCCCGTGCCCTTCCCGTCGGTGGGCGCAAGGCGGACCTCGCCGCCCGGCTTGCCGCGAGTCTCTCGCCCGATGAGTGTGGGGCGTTGAGCCGCGAGGCCCTTTGCTACGTGCTCACCGAAGCGGGCCGGGCACTCGTGGATGCACACGCCGCGCGGAAGGCGCAAGCCGCTGCCGAATGGGAGCGCACGCTGCTCGACCTGCTCCTCGCCGGGAAGGTTGCGGAGGTTGCTGCGGAAATAGACCGACACAAGGCGGCGGAGAGCGGTGAGCCGCGCCCGGCTTTCGTGCTGTCAGCGTCGGCCTATGTCGCCTGTGCCACTTGTGTGCTCGGCCTCGACTACCGGGATGTTGCCCTTCCGCCGGAGGCCGCGTGCTACGTTGGTCCCGCTATCGCACTCGGCTTGATGCTCGGGAGCACTCTGCCCGAAGCCACGAAGCGAGTGCTTGCGCTCACCGGCGGACGGTTCTCCTGCCCCGCGCTTGAGCGGTGGCTTGCCGGAGAGCCGTGCGGCTCGTTTGCGCTCAAATGTGTGCCCCGGCCGACCGACACGGAAGAGCGACGCGCCAAGCGGCTTGCCCATATCTACGTCCACACCAAAATGTTCACGGGCAGCAACGCCGCAAGACTCGAAGCGTACATGAGCAACAAGTGGTCGGACGGCATCGAGGTACTCACTGCCGAGGCGTGTCCTGTATGCGACGGCCCAAGGACCGTGTACCTGTGGGGAGAACTCGCGGACCTGCCCAAACTCCCGAGACACTGGGGATGCCGCTGTATGTACGTGCTCGCGCACACGAGTTAGCATCGGCGACCCCGCCGGGGCTGCCCGCGCTCGAAGACTGCGCCGTGCTGTGAGCGCAGGGTGGGGCCCCCCTACCCCCCAAAGTGTGCTCTCACATGCCCCCTCCCACTCCCCCAAACGGGACCGCTGGCTGCCCCCGCGGGCCGCGCGAATGCGCGGCACTTTGCAACCTCCCCACCCCCCAACCCCCCTCCCCATTCAAGACCCACACTCACGCGCGGACAAGGCCAAGGCCGCGGCGGTGGTAGACTGCGCGAGCGAGGCTTGGCCCAGCCATCGGACAGAGCGACGTGGGGCATCGGGCGGCCGTGAACCCAGACAGAACGGAGCGCGACATGAAACGCGAGAACCTCGGATGGATGGTGGGTGGTGCGGTCGCCACTGGCGCGCTGTTGCTCATGCTCGCGGCCTGGCAGGGCAGCCTGCCCATCCAGCCTGGTGGCGTGGTTCAACCCAAGGCAGGCTCAGGCACCGTTCCAGCACGCGACCCGGTAGATGACATTCTGGATCGGCTCGACGCAGGCGACACCACCGCGCTTCAGGTGCGTGCATCCGACGCGCCCGCGCTATTGCGCGGGAGGGTCGCCGATGTGCCCACCCCCACGGTTCAACGCTTTCAGATCGTGTTCTCGCCGCACATGCGAAGGGACACGTTCTTGTTGGACACGACTACGGGCGCGTCATGGAAGATGGTCGGCGACAAAGACAAGGACGAAATAACCGGCTGGGAGAGACTGCGCAAGGAACCGTGAATTCGGCCAACACGCCGATTGGACTTGGATCAACCGGGCCGTATTCTGATTGCACGCCCCCACGAGGGGCACGGGTCGCGGTGTGGCTTTGCAAGGCCCCCGCTCACGGTTCCGCAGCCGCGCACTCGACCGCGCGGCCGCGGGCACCGGCCCGGTGAAAGGTCGAGCCCATGCCAACCCGGAAACCCACGCCGTCAGGCACCGTGCGCACCGCCGCGCCTGCGGACCCGAAGCCCAACACCCCCGACACCTCCATCGGCATCGCTCGTGCCATGATGGAACACATTGGGCCGTGTTCCGGGTTCGACCAGTGCCGACACATCTTGATCCTGTTGAAAGCGGCAATCGAGGACGTGGTGTGCCCGGCGGGGAAGGCTCCAGACTGGCAAGCCGTGATGCTGGCGACCGATGAGGCGGTGCGCTGCCCGGCATGGCAAGATGCCGAGGCTGTTCTTCGCGGGCGCATGCCGTCTTCCGGCGACTTCGCGTTCACCGCGCGCCTGCTCATCAAGACGGTCTCCGACGGCCTGTACGACTGCCAGCATGACCGCTTCGCGCGCCCCAGTGAGAAGCAACTCATCGCATGGCGGGCTGACCTGGAGAACCGCATCCGCGCTCTGTCTGCGGGTGGCACCGCGGCCTCGCCTCCCAGCACTTCGCGGGAAGGCCCCACCGCGGGACTGCGCGCCTTGCTCAAGCGCGAAGCGTGGCGCTTGAACGCACTCCCGCCCGGCGTTGACGTTGACACGCTCCGCGCCCTTGACGTTGACGGGCTGATCGAGGTGCGGCCCTGGTACATGGTGAACCACGCCAAGCGACCCGGCATCCGCGACGTGCGGCCCGAAGCGATGGGCGGATGGTTTTCACCGGCGAAGGAACCAGAGCAGGCGGGCCGCTGGGATGCCATTGCGCGCGACGCGGCAACGTGTGAGCCTGAAATCGCGCCAGAGGTGCGGCTGACCGAGAGGGGGCGGGTTGAGGCGAGCAAGCCCGCCGGTGGACCTTCCGGCGACACCCCGCCACCGCCCGGCGCATCCGCCGAAGCGAGGGCCTACGACGCGCTACGGCGCAACCCCGACCTTGCCCGACAACCGGCTCGGGTTTGGGCCGAGGCTATTGGCTGCTCCGTGTCTCGGGTGCGCAACCTGAAAGCGTGGAAGACGGGACGAAGCCGCCTCCCCAGTGCAAGGCGTGCCGGGAGTGTCGATAGTCTGGAGCACACTCCGACCGAGCATGAGGAACAAGGGCCGCACTCGAACCAACTCAGCCGACTCACTGCCGAGCAAACCGCTGACGACAAGGGTGAAGCCGAGCAAAGACCTTACCGACAGCGTGTCTGAGAGCGGGTGAGGGAGAGCGCTCGACCGAGCGCTCGCGAGCGCGCAGCGCATAATCGGAGCCGGAAAACAAGGCATGGAACCGCGCTCGCCCCGAGCGCTGCGCCTCAGAGGGACGGGCATTGTGCTCGCCCTAGGAGGCCCTTCACCATGCCCGAACCGCAACTGATAACACCCGGCCGAATCGCCGCGGAACTGGCCGTGCCACTCCACCGTGTGCTCCACGTGCTCCGCACGCGCCAGCACATACGCGCGGCCGCCCGTGGCGGGACGCTCCGCCTCTACGACCGCGAGGCCGTGGCGATGGTCCGCCACGAACTCAACACCATCGACGCGCGGCGCTGCCGGGAGGTGCGCCCGTGAGCACCTTCTCGACCGCCACACCCGGCACCGCGGCCGCACCTCTACTCGTGAGCCAACGCGAAGCCGCCGTGGCTCTGTGCGTGTGCGAGCGAACGGTCTTCGACCTCGCCGCGCGTGGCGAACTTCAGCGCGTGCGGCTGCCGGGTTGCTCTCGCGTGCTCTTCGACCGGGCCGACCTGCTCGCGCTCATCGCGCGGGCCAAGGCACCGCCAACGGCACCCGGCACAACCACCGCGACAGACACCACCACACCCACGCCAACCACTCATCACGAAAGGCCCATCCAATGAACGGACCCCAAAATGGCGCGAGCCGCGGTGCAAACGCGGCCCGGCGCAACGAACCGACTTCTCTCGAAATGCTACTCGGCTCGACCGCTCGCGGCCGGTTCATGCGGCGCGTGCGCAGCGTCCCCGCCTACGACCTCGCGGCAGAAATCGAAGCGGCCCAACGGCGCGGCGACTACTCATTCGCCTTCGCACTCGAAGACCGGGATTGCGACTGGCGCGCGTTCATCTGGGGAGGTGGCGCTTGAACCTCGACCCACTAAATCCGCTCGACAGCGCCGCGATCGACGCGGCATTCGCGGCCCGGCCCGCTCCCGTCGATGCCGACATGCTCCCCGGCCCGGTGCTGCTCAACCTCGCCGACGTTCAAGCCGTTCCGATACGGTGGCTGTGGCCTTCGCGTTTGCCACTCGGAAAAATCGCCCTGCTCGCGGGCGACCCCGGCCTTGGCAAGAGCCTGCTCACGCTCGACCTCGCGGCCCGCGTGAGCATCGGGCGCACCTGGCCCGACGATCCTCTCGGCGACGGCTTCGCACCCGGCGGCGTGGTGATGCTGAGCGGCGAGGATGATCCCGCCGACACGAT
The DNA here is from genome assembly GCA_046156035.1 of Phycisphaerales bacterium. Lineage (GTDB taxonomy): Bacteria > Planctomycetota > Phycisphaerae > Phycisphaerales > UBA1924 > JAEUIX01. Next base: position 236,385 of record JBJXEW010000050.1, read on the forward strand.
CCGCCCGCGCCTCGAAGCCGCGGGCGGCAACCCCGAGCGGGTGAACCTGCTCCGGGGCGTGCGGCGCATCGAGGGCGGGCGCGAGGTGTTCTTTACATTCGATGACCTCCCCATGCTGGCGGACGCGATCGACCAGACACCCGACGCGCGGCTCGTGGTGATTGATCCCGTAACGTGCTTCTTCTCCGCCCAGACAGACACGCACCGAACCTCCGACGTGCGCTCTGTGCTCGCCCCTCTGGCGGACCTTGCCGCCGCGAAGGGCGTGGCCGTGGTGTTGGTGAGCCACCTCAACAAAACGATGGGCGGGAAGGCGGCGTATCGCATCACCGGCAGTCTCGCCCTTCCGGCGGCGTGCCGCGCCGTGTGGCTCGTGGCGAAGGACCAGAGCGACCCGGCCCGGCGTGTGATGGTGAGCGGCAAGGCCAACCTCGCGGCCGACCCCGGCGGGCTGGCGTTCCGCACGGTCGGCAACCCCGGCGAAGCCGGGCGTGTGGAGTGGGAGCCGGGGCGCGTGGACCTCTCGGCCGACGAAGCCCTCGCCGATCCGGTGCGGGGCGGCGGCGGCGAAGACGCGGGCGAGGTGGATGCCGCGGCGGAGTTTCTTCGGAGCGTGCTCGCGGCCCAGAGCCTTCCCGCGAAAGAGGTTGAGCGGCAAGCCCGAGCGGCGGGCTTCACTGTGGCCACCATCCGGCGAGCCAAGGGTGCCGCGGGCGTGCGGGTATTTCGGCAAGGCTTCGGAGCGGGCGGCGCTTCCCACTGGACAACCGCCCCGCCCGGCGAGGGGGCGACCGGGAAGGGGTGCGAGGCCCCATAGATGCTCAACCGCGCCATAGATGCTCAACCCCAGAGCGTGAGCATGTATGGAGGAAGTGAGCACCTATGGGCGAGCGGTCGGCACAGGGCGGCACTGGGCGGAAGGGTGGGGTTTACGGGAAGGCGCAGATTCCGATGGGATTGAGGTTGACAATGCACATCTTACAGGTTAGTATTCCCTCGATGATCGTCTCGTTTGGCGACCGCGACACCGAAGCCCTCTTCCGCCGCGAGCGGGTAAAGCGCATCGACTCGCGCATCCAGCAAACGGCCCTCCGCAAACTCCGCTACCTCGACGCGGCCACCACGCTCGACGATCTTCGCATCCCGCCGGGCAACCGGCTCGAAGCCCTCAAAGGGGACCGCGCCGGGCGGCACAGCATCCGGGTCAACGATCAATGGCGGATCGTCTTCCGCTGGGCCGATGGACGGGCGCACGACGTGCTGATTGAAGATTACCACTGAGGCGACGAAGCATGGCCACCACCAACACCCCCCACACCTCCCGCCCCTCGCGGCGCAAACTCGCACCGATCCACCCCGGCGAGGTGCTCCGGCTCGATTTTCTGGAGCCACTGGGCATCACCGCGTACCGCCTCGCCAAAGACACCGGCATGAGCCAGCAGCACATCGGCCGCATCCTGCTCGGCACGCGCGGCATCGGGGGCGACACCGCCCTGCGCCTCGCCCGCTACTTCGGCACGTCGGCTCAACTTTGGATGAATCTGCAAACGGCCTACGACCTGGACCGGGCCGCGGATGAACTGGGCGACGAAATCGAGAAGCGCGTGCAGCCGCGCAAGGCCGCATAAGCACTCACGCCACACCCACCACCCTCTCCCAAGGGGCACCCTCATGGCCAGCATCAGCACAGACAGCCAAGGCAACCGCCGCGTTCTCTTCATCGCCAACGGCCAGCGCAAGGCGGTGCGGCTCGGGCGCGTGTCGATGAAGCAAGCGGAGTTTGCCCGGCTGCGCATCGAGCAACTACTCGCGGGCAAGAACTCCGGCGCTCTCGACGAAGAGGCCGCGAAGTGGCTCGGCACCGTCGATGACCGCTTGCACGCCCGCCTCGCACGAGCGGGCCTCGTTGCCCCGCGCAGCGTCGCCTATGCCACGCTGGGCAGCCTGCTCGATGCGTTCATCAAGGCGCTGGATGTGAAGCCCGGCACGATGCGAACACTGCTCCAAACGCGCAAGAGCCTCGAAGACCACTTCGGCACCACCAAGGCCATACGCGAAATCACCCAACAGGAGTGCGAGGGGTGGCGCACCTCGATGGTCGATTCCGGCCTCGCCCCCGCCACCGTCTCCAAGCGTGTGAAGACCGCGCGGCAGATATTCCGCAAGGCCGGACGCTGGGGGATGCTCCGCGGCGAAAACCCCTTCGCCGAAGTGCGTGCGGGCGCTCAGACCAATACCTCGCGGATGCACTTTGTCTCCATCGAGGATGCGCTCAAAGTGCTCGATGCGTGCCCGGATGCCGAGTGGCGGGCGATTGTCGCCCTCTCTCGCTTCGGCGGCCTGCGCTGCCCGAGCGAGGTTGCCGCGCTCCGTTGGGGGGACGTGCAGTGGGACACCGGGCGGCTCATGGTGCGTTCGCCGAAGACCGAGGGCATCGAAGGCCGCGGCATGCGGCCCGTGCCCCTCTACCCCGAACTGCGGGCGGCGCTCATGGCGGCGTTCGAGGCCGCGGCACCCGGCAGCGTCTACGTGGCGAGCACGCTCCGCGGCCATGCGAACCTCTCCACTCCGTTCCGCCGCATCATCCTCCGGGCGGGCCTCAAGGTGTGGCCCAAGCCGTTCCACGCGATGCGTTCGAGCCGACAGACCGAACTCTCGGAAATCTACCCCGCGGCCACCGTGGCGGCGTGGATGGGGAACTCGCTCGCGGTGGCGCAAGCCCACTACTTGCAGGTCCGCGATGCTCACTTCGCCCTTGCGGCGGCAGAGCCGAAGGCCGCGCCTGAGACGGCTCCCGACGGCGGCGAAAAACCGACGCAAAAACCGACGCGCATTCCGGCGCAGCATGCATCGGCACGGTCCGAAGTGGTCCGGAAGGCGGAAGACGAAAACAGTGGTTTTTCGCTAGACGTTCCGACAGACTTGGAACTGTGCGGAAGTGTGCCGGGAGAGCCAATGACCCCAGCGGGATTCGAACCCGCGTCACCACCGTGAAAGGGTGGTGTCCTGGACCAGGCTAGACGATGGGGCCGCTCGCCGCGAGCCAAAGCCCGCGGCGGCCAATAGTACGCGCCAGCGGCGCGATTCTCAGCCCCGTCAACTCGTCAACTCGTCAACTCATCAACTCATCACCCCGCCTTCGCAAACACCGCCGCCACGATCCGTTCCGGCGTGTCCAAGCCCTTCCCCCCGTCGCTCGCCCGCTCAAGCGTGCG